>NZ_CP014619.1:2727400-3409251 GCF_002074055.1 Frondihabitans sp. 762G35
CACGCCCTGGATGAACACGGCGCTCGGCGTCGTCATGATCCTCGGCCGGTTCCTGCCGATCGTGTTCGTCCTCGCCCTCGCCGGCTCGCTGGCGGCTCAGGACAGGGTGCCCGCCACCGCGGGAACGCTGCCCACCCACCGACCGCAGTTCGTCGGCCTCCTCATCGGCGTGTCCGTCATCGTGACCGCGCTCACCTACTTCCCCGTGCTCGCACTGGGACCGCTCGCTGAAGGGCTCAAGTAAGCCATGTCCACTCTCACCGAAACGCCGACGCAGGAGCCTCGCCCCACGTCGCAGAAGAAGAAGAGCGCCTTCTCCGGCGCCCAGCTTCTCGAGGCCCTCCCCGGCGCACTCCGGAAGCTCGACCCCCGGGACATGTGGCACAACCCGGTCATGTTCATCGTCGAGATCGGCGCCGCGCTGACCACCGCGATCGCGATCGCGGAGCCGTTCCTCGGCGGGGCCGGCACATCGGGCGGCTCCACCGTGCCCGGTTCGTTCACCTGGGGCATCGCCATCTGGCTCTGGCTGACGGTCGTCTTCGCGAACCTCGCGGAGTCGGTCGCCGAGGGCCGGGGCAAGGCGCAGGCCGAGACCCTCCGCGCCACCCGCACGTCGACGTCGGCCACGAAGGTCGCGCGCTACGACGCCACCGGCGACCCCTCCGCCGATCGGGCGGAGACGGTCACCGTGTCGTCCGCCGACCTCACGCTCGGCGACACCGTCGTCGTGACCGCGGGCGACCTGATCCCCGGTGACGGCGACATCGTCTGGGGCATCGCCTCGGTCGACGAGTCGGCCATCACCGGCGAGTCCGCCCCCGTGATCCGCGAGTCCGGCGGCGACCGGTCGGCGGTCACGGGCGGCACGCGCGTCCTCTCCGACCGCATCGTCGTCACCATCACGTCGAAGCCCGGCGAGACCTTCGTCGACCGCATGATCCGCCTGGTCGAGGGGGCGTCGCGGCAGAAGACGCCGAACGAGATCGCCCTGAACATCCTGCTGGCCAGCCTCACGATCGTCTTCGTGGTCGTCGCGCTCACGCTCAACCCGGTCGCGTCGTACTCCAACGCCGCCGTCAGCATCGCGGTGCTCGTCGCCCTGCTGGTCTGCCTCATCCCGACCACGATCGGCGCGCTCCTCTCCGCGATCGGCATCGCCGGCATGGACCGACTGGTGCAGCGCAACGTGCTCGCCATGTCGGGTCGCGCGGTCGAGGCGGCCGGCGACGTCACGACGCTCCTGCTCGACAAGACCGGCACCATCACCTACGGGAACCGGCAGGCGGCGGAGTTCACCCCTCTCGGCGGCATCACCGTCACCGAGCTCATGGGCGCCGCGGCGACGTCGTCGCTCAGCGACCCCACGCCCGAGGGCAAGTCGATCGTCGACCTCGCCGAGCAGCGCGGCTGGGTCCGCACCGAGTCGACCGGCGAGATCGTGCCGTTCACCGCTCAGACCCGCATGAGCGGCCTCGACCTCCCCGACGGATCGCAGATCCGCAAGGGTGCAGGATCCAGCGTCATCGGTTGGATCGAGGAGAGCCGGCCCGTCGACGGCCGCGAGCGCGACGAACTCGACGACCGCGTCACGGAGATCTCGAACGCCGGAGGCACGCCTCTCGTCGTCGCGACGAAGACGGCCGACGGGACCGCCCGCATCCTGGGAGTCGTCTACCTCAAGGACATCGTCAAGGCGGGCCTCTCGGAGCGCTTCGCGGAGCTGCGCATGATGGGCATCCGCACGGTCATGATCACGGGCGACAACCCGCTGACCGCCCGCGCCATCGCCGCCGAGGCCGGAGTCGACGACTTCCTGGCCGAGGCCACCCCCGAGGACAAGCTGGCCCTGATCCGCAAGGAGCAGGAGGGCGGCAACCTCGTCGCGATGACCGGTGACGGCACGAACGACGCCCCGGCGCTCGCGCAGGCAGACGTCGGCGTGGCGATGAACACGGGCACCTCGGCCGCGAAGGAGGCCGGCAACATGGTCGACCTCGACTCCGACCCGACGAAGCTCATCGACGTCGTCCGGATCGGCAAGCAGCTGCTCATCACGCGCGGCGCGTTGACGACGTTCTCCATCGCCAACGACGTCGCGAAGTACTTCGCCATCATCCCGGCCATGTTCGCGGGCATCTTCCCGGGGCTCGGGCTGCTCAACATCATGCAGCTCCACTCCCCGGCCTCCGCGATCCTGTCGGCGATCATCTTCAACGCGATCATCATCGTCGTGCTGATCCCGCTGGCGCTCCGCGGCGTCAAGTACCGGGCGGCGTCGGCGTCGAGCATCCTGAACCGCAACCTGCTCGTCTACGGCCTGGGCGGCATCATCGCGCCCTTCATCGGCATCAAGATCGTCGACCTCGTCGTCAGTCTCCTCCCCGGCTTCTAGCCCACGACGGCAAAGGAAGAACCTCATGAACACACGAACCCTGGCCCGTCAGTACTGGGTCGCCATCCGCGCCATGCTCGTCTTCACGGTCGTGCTCGGCATCGCCTACACGGCGCTGATCACGGGGATCGGCCAGCTCGCCGCCCCCGCGCAGGCGAACGGGTCGCCGGTGCGGGTCGACGGGAAGACCGTCGGCAGCTCGCTCATCGGGCAGTCGTTCACCGACAAGAAGGGGAACGCGCTGCCGGAGTGGTTCCAGTCGCGGCCCTCCGCGGCCGGCGACGGCTACGACGCCACGGCGTCGAGCGCCAGCAACTACGGCCCCGAGAACGCCGACCTCATCAAGGCCGTCGAGGACCGCAAGGCGGCCATCGCGAAGCTCGACGGCGTCTCGCCCTCGAGCGTCCCGGCCGACGCCGTCACCGCCTCCGCCTCCGGCCTCGACCCGCACATCAGCCCCGAGTACGCGCTGCTGCAGGTCGACCGGGTCGCCACGGTCCGCGGGCTCCCCGCTGCGAGCGTGAAGAAGCTCGTCGAGTCGACGATCCAGGGCCGCGATGCCGGTTACCTTGGTGAGAAGACGGTCAACGTGCTCGAGCTCAATATCGCTCTGGCCACACTGAAGGGCTGAAAGCCATGAAACGAGGGCGGCTCCGCGTTCTTCTCGGCGCCGCCCCCGGCGTGGGCAAGACCTACACGATGCTGGAGGAGGGCGCCCGACTGGGCGCCGAGGGCAAGGACGTCGTCGTCGCCGTGGTCGAGACGCACGGCCGGGCGGCGACGGCGTCGATGCTCCAGGGCCTCGAGCTCGTCCCCCGGCTCACCAGCGTGCACCGCGGCGTCGAGCTCACCGAGATGGATCTCGACGGCGTGATCGCGCGGCACCCCGACATCGCCCTCGTCGACGAGCTGGCCCACACGAACGCCCCCGGCAGCGCGAACGAGAAGCGCTGGCAGGACGTCCAGGCGATCCTCGACAGCGGGATCGACGTGATCTCCACCGTCAACGTCCAGCACATCGAGTCGCTCAGCGACGTCGTCGAGCAGATCACGGGCGCACCGCAGCGGGAGACCATCCCCGACGGCGTGCTCCGCGCGGCCGACCAGATCGAGGTCGTCGACCTGGCACCGCAGGCGCTCCGCGATCGGCTCGCCGAGGGGAACGTCTACCCGGCGGCCCGCATCGACGCCGCCCTCTCCAACTACTTCCGCCTCGGGAACCTGACGGCCCTCCGCGAGCTGGCGCTGCTCTGGCTCGCCGACGAGGTCGAGTCCGCGCTCAAGGCCTACCGGGCCGAGCAGGGCATCGACAGCAAGTGGGAGGCACGCGAGCGCGTCGTCGTCGCCCTGACCGGCGGCCCCGAGGGCGAGACGCTCATCAAGCGCGGGGCCCGGATCGCGGCGCGGGCGGCCGGAGGCGACCTCGTCGTCGTCCACGTCAGCCGCCAGGACGGCCTGGCCGAGTCGTTCCCCGGCGCCCTCGCGGCGCAGCGGGCCCTCGCCGAGAAGCTCGGCGGCTCCTACCACCAGGTGATCGGCGACGACATCCCGCGCACCCTGGTCGACTTCGCCAAGTCCATGAACGCCACGCAGCTCGTCATCGGCGTGAGCCGCCGGAGCCGCATCGCCGCCGCCCTCACCGGCCCCGGCATCGGCGCGACGGTCATCCGGGAGTCCGGCGTCATCGACGTGCACATCGTCACGCACTCGAACGCCGGCGGCCACTTCACCCTGCCGCGCGCGAGCGGCGCGCTGACCCTCAAGCGCAGGATCGTCGGGCTCGCCCTGACCGTGGCGCTCGGCCCCCTCGTGACCTGGCTCCTGGTCACCTTCCGGAGCAACGACACGCTCACGAGCGACGTCCTCGTCTACCAGCTCCTCGTGGTCGTCGTCGCCCTCGTGGGCGGGATCTGGCCGGCGCTCATCGCCGCCGTCCTGTCCGGGGTCACCCTCGACTTCTTCTTCGTCGAACCGTTCCAGAGCATCACGATCGCCCGCCCGCTCCACTTCCTGGCCCTCACCCTCTACGTCGTCAACGGCCTCCTGGTCAGCTACGTCGTCGACCAGGCGGCCCGTCGCTCACGCTCGGCCGCCCGCGCCCTGGCGGAGTCGGAGCTCCTCGCGACGATCGCCGGCAGCGTCCTCCGCGGGCAGGACGCCCTCCAGGCCCTCATCTCGCGGACGCGCGAGGTGTTCCAGCTCCGCAGCGTCCGCGTCCTGAACGACGGCGAGGTCGTCACCGAGACGGGACAGGCCGATGACCGCGACCACCTCACGAGGGTGCCCGCCGGGGAGCACGGCACGATCGAGCTCTACGGCCCCGAGCTCGCCGTGTCCGAGCGGCGCCTCCTCAACGTCATCGCCGCCCAGGTGGACGCCGCCCTCGAGCACAACGCTCTGAGCAAGACGGCGCGGGAGGTCGCGCCACTGGCGCAGGCCGACCAGATGCGGACGGCCCTCCTCGCCGCCGTCGGGCACGATCTCCGTCGGCCGCTCGCCGCCGCGACGGCCGCCGTCAGCGGGCTCCGCTCCCAGGGCGTCGTCTGGTCGGACGCCGACCGGACGGAGCTCCTCGACACCGCGCAGGAGAGCCTCGACTCGCTCGCCACGCTCGTCACGAACCTGCTCGACGTGAGCCGGGTTCAGGCCGGTGTCCTGGCCGTCTCGATCGCGAACGTCGACGTCGACGACGTCATCCTCGGCTCCCTCGACGAATTGGGCCTCGGGCCCGACGAGGTCGAGCTCGGCCTCGGCGACGACGTGCCGCCGGTGCTGGCCGACGCCGTCCTGCTCCAGCGCGTCATCGTCAACCTGCTCGACAACGGCAACCGGCACAGCCCGCTCGGAACGCGGGTGCGCATCAGCGCCAGCCGTTTCGCCTCGCACGTCGAGATCCGCGTGGCCGACCACGGCCCGGGCATCGCGCGCGAGCGGCGCGACGAGGTGTTCCAGCCGTTCCAGAGGCTCGGCGACACCGACAACACGACCGGTCTCGGCCTCGGCCTCGCGCTCTCCAAGGGCTTCACCGAGGGCATGGGCGGGACCCTGCAGGCCGACGACACCCCCGGAGGCGGCCTCACCATGGTCGTCTCGCTGCCCGTTGCGATCCCCTACGGAGGCACCGCGTGAAGATCCTCGTCGCGGACGACGACCCCCAGATCATCCGCGCCCTCCGCGTCACGCTCGGGGCGAGCGGCTACGACGTGATCACGGCGGCGAACGGGGCGGAGGCCCTCAATCAGGCCATCAACCACCACCCCGACGTCGTCATGCTCGACCTCGGCATGCCCCACCTCAACGGCATCGAGGTGATCGAGGGGCTCCGCGGGTGGTCGCAGGTGCCCATCCTCGTCGTCTCCGGACGCACCGGGGCGGCCGACAAGGTCGACGCCCTCGACGCCGGGGCCGACGACTACGTCACCAAGCCTTTCGCGATGGACGAGCTGCTCGCCCGCATCCGGGCTCTCACCCGCCGTGTGCCGGCCGCCACCGAGGAGCCCTCCTCGGCCTTCGGCGACGTCTCGGTCGACTTCGCCGGCAAGACCGTGTCGCGCCTGGTCGACGGTCGGCCGACGTCGGTGCGCCTCACGCCCACCGAGTGGCGGATCCTCGAGCTCCTCGTGCAGAACCCCGGCAAACTGATCACGCGCGAGTCGATGCTGACGCAGATCTGGGGCCCCAACCACGCGCGCGACACCGGCTACCTCCGCCTCTACCTCGCGCAGCTCCGCAAGAAGCTCGAGCCGGAGCCGGGGCAGCCGCGCTACCTCGTCACCGTGCAGGGCATGGGTTACCGCTTCGTGCCAGACGGCGGGGCGGTCGGCTGACGTGCCCTCCCCCCTCCTCGTCGCAGCCCTCGGAAGCTCCTTCGCCGCGGGGCCCGGAATCGAGCCCGTGGCCGATGCCGCCGCCCTGCGCTCGGAGCGGAACTACGCGCACCAGCTCGCCGCGCGCCTCGGCGCCGACCTCGTCGATCTGACGGTGTCGGGGGCCACGACGTCGAACATCCTCGACACGCCCCAGCAGAGTCCGAACGGCGCCACCTTCCCGCCGCAGCTGGACGGCCTCCCCGCGGACACGGACGTCGTCACGATGACCGCGGGCGGGAACGACCTTCGGTTCGCCGGAGCCCTGCTCCACCTCTCCTGGCTTCGGGTCGAACCGGACTCCCCCCTCGTGCCGATGCTCGGGGAACCGTTTGCGGACGGCATCCCCCCGGCGACCGACGACGTCGTCGAGTCGGCGACGACCGGACTCGTGCGAGTCGTCGAGGCGGTGCGCCGGAAAGCTCCGAACGCGCGCGTCCTGCTGGTCGACTACCTGACCGTGCTCGACCGGGACTCCCTCCCGCACCTCCCCTTCACCGCGGACGAGTTCGAGGTCCTCCTGGTGATCCAGAGCGCCATCGGGAGGGTCTTCCGCGAGGCGGCCTCGCAGACGGGTGCCGACCTGGTCCTCGCCTCGACCCTGAGCGCCGGTCACGCGCTCGGGTCGAGCGACCCCTGGGTGCAACCCTTCCACCGGGACCCGGCAGCGACGGCCGGATCGTTCCATCCCACCGAGGCCGGCATGTCGGCGATCGCCGTCGAACTGGAGCGCGTCCTCCGGGCGTGATCGGCCGGCTCGCTCGCCGACTACGCCTCGAGGCGATCGTAGAGCGCCGCCCAGCGGAGCTCGTACGCGACCGGCGTGATGCGACCCTGTGCCTCGAGACGGTCGATCCTGTCGAACCCGCGCCGGACCTCCTGCAGGAGCCGCCCGTCGCCGTAGCAGCGCGCGCCGCCCGCCACGGCCACGATGCTCACGGTGAGGTGCCGCAGGCGCGGCCGGAGCCGCCGCGTCAGCGCCGCGCCGACGACGAAGCCGAGGGCGTAGATCGCCACGGCGGCGGCGAACGACGCCCACTGCGGCAGCGCGTCGAGCACCACGAGGGTGACGAGCGCCGCCGCCGCGCCGGCCACCGGCCAGGCGTGGAAGGCGTTCAGGAGGCGCCGCTCGCCCGCGTTCGTGCCGGGCGGGTAGACGGTCAGGCGCGTCCGGCACCAGCCCGAGCGTCCGCCGGGGTTCACGTCGACGCTCCCCCACCGGTGCTCGCCCTCGGTCAGGCGGGTCACGGCCCGCCGCACGGCGGTGCTCGGACGGTGGGACGCGGATCGGTCGGTGGTGGAGGTCACGACACGACGGTAGGGCTCGGGGCTCCTGCGCGGACCGGCCCTAACGGTTCCCCTACGGAGCGCCGACTTTTCCTAACGGCTCGCTGACGGAACTCCCAGCGGGGCCGCGCAGGGCGGGCGGAGCAGACTGGTCGCATGCTGTTCGTGGGTGTCGACCTGGCCTGGGGCGAGGGCACCCCGACGAGGCCCGCCAACGAGACGGGGATCTGCGTGCTCGACGAGACGGGGCGCGTGGTCGACGCGGGCTGGGAGCGGGGGGTCGCAGCGGTCGCCGAGCGGATCCTCGGTGTCGTCGGCGGGGGGACCGGCGGCGGGGGCGCCGTCCTCGCGGTCGACGCCCCGCTGGTCGTCCCGAACGCGACCGGTATGCGCGAGGCCGAGAAGCAGGTCGGCCGCGCCTACGGGCGTTGGAAGGTCAGCGCGAACGCCTCCAACCAGGGTCTCGGCTGGCTCGCCGGAGTCACGCTGCGCGACCGTCTCGAGGCGGCGGGCGTCGCGGTCGTGTCCGGGGTGGCGGCTCCCGCCCCCGACGACCGGGTGATGTTCGAGTGCTATCCGTTCACGACCCTCGTCGGCGCCGAGGAGCTCGGCTACGACGTCGAGCGCCCGCGCTACAAGCGGCTCGACCCGGCGCTGTCCCCGGCGGAGGCCCGCGCGGCCCGGGCGGTCGCCACCGACGATCTCGTGCGGCGGATGTCGGAGCTCCGGAGCGCCGATCCGCCCCTCGACCTCCTCTCGCATCCGGCGACCCGGGTCCTCGTCGAGACGCCCGATCCGCTGCCGGGGCCCGCTCACAAGCACCGGGAGGACCTCCTCGACGCGGCCCTCTGCGCCTGGACCGCCTCGCTGTGGCACCGGCACGGTCTGAGACGCACGCAGATCCTCGGCGGGATCGCGCCCGAGACCGAACCGCAGGATGCCCGGGGCCGACCCGCCACGATCGTCGCCCCGTGTCGCCCGTCCCAGCGCCTGCCGCTGCCGCCCCGCTGACCCCGCGCGCTCTCGCCGGTCGGATCGGCGTCGAGCGAACCGGCGACGTCGGTGGGCATAACTTTCGTCATTCACGACTGTGAAATTCTGATTTACTATTCGAATACGCAAGCCGGGCAGTCGAGGAATCGTATCCTTGCCCCCACTCTCGAAAAGGAATTCAGTGAAGAAACCACTCGTCATCGCGTCCACCGTCCTCTGTACCGCCGTGGGCCTCTCCCTGACACCTCTCGCGGCGCAGGCGGCTTCCGCTCCACCGGCACGCGATGGCGCCGCGACGTCGACGACGTTCTCGGACGAGGGAAGCGCCGATGGCGTCGACCGCTCCGCCGTCGTCGACGGTGACGGCCCGTCCACGTTCGGCACGATCGTCCACCCCGAGGGTGGCGAGTGGCACTACGGGGTCACGGGCGTCCTGGTCTAGAACCTGTATTCCGACTTCTACCACCCCTCGAGGAAGCACGGCTCCTCGGTCTACAACGGCAATGGCACCGGGAACCGAAGCGACATCGTCGAGGCCAAGATCTGGTCGCGGTCGAAGGTTCACCACACCTTCGTCGGAAACCAGGCGTTCTACCGATTCGGGTAGCACCGCGCACCACCACGGCCCGGCCGCGTCACCCGACCGGCCGGGTCACCGACGCGTGAGGGCAATTCGCCCTCTCATCGATTGGGAAGCGCAGCAATGGTCCTGAAACTCAGCCTGGCGGCAGCAGTGCTCACCGCACTTCTGGGTGCGTTCCTCGTGGTTCGCACGAGCGACGAGGCGATGGTCCGTGGCGCGACCGTCGCCATGATCGTGTGGGACATCGGTGACGAACTCTCGCGGGAGCAGGTTCAAGAGGAGATCGCCGGAACAGCGGCCCGAGAGGGCCTGAGCCTCTACCGCAGCATCGATTCGGTCACCCCGTCAGGACGCGCCACGCGAACTCTGACGGTCATCAACCCCGGTACCGACCAGGGCCTTCCCGGGCTCGCCGAGCCCTACCCCTCCTTCGGCAGGTCCTTGGAGACCCGCTTCGGCCCTCTCGCCGCGGGGTCGTCCCCGACGGGCACCTACGTGTCCAGCGGCAGCGCCCAGGCCGCCGACGAGCTCGCGACGACGCTGCGCGACCGAGGGGTGACCGTCTCGACGAGACGAGTCAGCCCGGCGGCCCTCGCGCTCTTCACGGCCGAGGTCGTTCCGCTCGCCCCTCTGGCCCTCGCTGCCGTTCTGAGCCTGGTTCTCGGCTGCGTCCACTCGACTGTCGGCTTTCGCCGACGCGACACCATCCGCGAGGTGCACGGGATGACTCGCGGTCGGATCGTCGTCGGCCACGCCGCGCGATGCCTGGCTACGACCTTCCTCTTCGGAGCCATCGGGCTCGTGGCCTCCGTTCCCGCTCTCGCCGCCTACAACGGCCTCGCCCAATTCGGCCGCTTCGCCGTGACAGCGGGCGTCGCCGTCGGCGCGGTGGCCGTCACGGCCGCGATGGTGGTCCTGCTCACGGCAGCCCGTCGATCACGCGTCCAGAACGCCGAGGCCATCGCCGGGCGACGACCGCTGCGCCGGCTCGCCGTCTTCGCCGGAGCGACCCATGCCGTGGCCCTGGGGCTCGTCCTCATCGTTCTCGCGTCAGCAACCGCGTCCGGCCTGCCCGCCCTGCAGAACAGGGCGGACGACTCGTCGTGGTCGTCGGCGGAAGATTTCACCTCACTCACGTTTCGGATCTCGAACACCGAACTCGACAGGGACACCGCGGCCTTCGCCGACATCGGCCGGCACGTCATCGCGCAGCCCCGCGACGGACTGATCGTGGCGGGCTCGGAAGGAGAACCGGAAGGCTACGGTCCCGAGGTCGGCAACTCCCTGATCGTCAACACCCGCTACCTCGACGAACAGGAGGTCCTCGGCCGAGGGGGACGCCGGGTGCTCCCGTCGGACCTCCGACCACAGGCCCTGACGCTCCTGATATCCGAAGGCATTCCGGTGGAGGTCGACACTCTCGTCCGTCAGTATCAGAGGTGGATCCTCTTCCAAGCCGAGCTCCCCGGGAGAGAGGTCCATCCCGAACGGATTCCGATCGACTACCAGGTCGTTCCGGCCGGCCAGTCGCTGTTCACCTACGCGACCAGCGAGCCGACGAGTCGGCAGCTCTCACCGGTCGTCGCGATCCTCCCGACGTCGAATCCGCTCCTCTCCGACGACTGGATCACCTCCAACATGACTCGCGGCGGTGTTCTCTTCGGCAACTCCAGCTGGCTCCGAACGGGCCTCAGCGACGCGGAGCTCGGGTCTTCGGTCCTCCTGAATCGTGTCGGTGACCTGGCAGCCCTTCGCCTGGCGGATCAGGAACGCACGCTTCGTGCGAGTGCGTTCTCAGGAGCTCTCGCCGCCCTCGTCGCGCTCCTCGCCGCCGCTCTTCTCGCCACCTCGATCGCCGAGCGGAATCGGCGCCGGGACTTCCTGCGCCACGTCCACGGGTACGGCTTCGCCACGACCGCACTGGCGCCGATCGCAGTGGTCGCGGCGTCGAACACCGCCGTCCTGGCACTGGCCACTACCGCTCAGCTCTTCGAGAGCCCGCTCGCTCAGGCACTCGCGAACGCCGTCGTCGCGGCGGATCTCGTCGTCGTGGGCGTCCTCCTGGCCTTCCAGAGGCGACGCTTCCGCACCGACACCATCACGAACTCGTGACACAGCTCGACCGAAAGGAACTCGTGAGCACCACCTCGCCGTCCACAGCGATCTCGGTAGAAGGACTCTCCAAAACGCGCGGAAAAGAGACGCTCTGGGCCGACGTGACCTTCACCGTCGAAGCCGGTTCGGCCCTGGCCGTCACCGGTCCGAGCGGTGCCGGCAAGTCGACGCTCCTGAACTGCGTCGGTCTCCTCGAAAAACCCGACGCCGGCACGATCGACCTCGACGGCGTCTCGACACGTCGGATCTCCCGCTCGACTCGACGACGGTTGTTCCGGTCCACCATCGGTCACCTCTTCCAGAACTACGGTCTCGTGGAGAGCTGGACGGTCGACGGCAATCTCGACGTCGCCTTCGTCGGCCGAGGCCTCGACCGTCGTCTGCGAAGAGATCGACGACGCGCCGCCCTCGAGCGGGTGGGGCTGACCGGTCTCGGCACGAGGCGCGTCTACTCCCTCAGCGGTGGCGAGCAGCAGCGAATAGCCCTTGCGCGCCTGCTCCTCAAGAACCCCACCGTGGTCCTGGCCGACGAGCCCTCGGCGGCGCTCGACCACGACAACGCCGCCGTCGTTCTCTCCGTCCTCGCAGAGCTCCGCCACGGGGGCAGCGCGATCGTCGTCGCGACCCATGACGACGTCGTGACCGAGTGGTGCGATGACCGGATCGAGCTCGCAAGGGGACGAACCGTCTGGTGATTCTCGACGCCGGGTCGGACCCTCCCGGACAGCGTCACCCGGGACGGGCACCGCGGCCGCTCGCGCGGGCGCAGCCGAGCGGTCAGGCGGTCAGCGGCTTCCGCATCTCCCACTCGAGGCCGTGCGGCGCCAGCTCGTAGGGCAGCCTTCGACCCGTGTCCGCGAAGCCACGTCGCTCGTAGAAGCGGATGGCACGGCCGTTCTCCTCGTGCACGAAGAGCGTGAGGTCGGTGCCGAAGTCGCGAGCCCACTCCTCGACGCGCGCGAGCAGCGCGTCGGCGACACCCGCATCCTGCCCTCGGAAGGCCGGAGCCACGTAGACGCCCACGAGAAGCGGCCCCGCCCCCGGCCCTGTCGGCAGGTAGCCGCCCATCGCGCCGACCCACCGCGACAAGTCCTCGTCGATCGCGGCGAACAGCGCCTGACGCGGCCCCTCGCCGCGGCGCGCCCGCTGACGCCACTCCGGCTCGGCATGGCGGAGCGCCCGCTCGAGGGTCTCCCCGTAGGCGATCGGCGTGTCCCCGAGCATCTCGAGGCGCAGGAGCCGGTACTCGCGCCAGTCCTCTTCGGTCGTCGGTCGGATGGTGACGCTCATCGACCCAGCCTAGGCAGGGGCACCTCCGAGCGCGCTAAACCCTCGCGGACGGCCGCCGCGGTGGCCCTAGGACCACCGCCGCAGCCGAGCACGAGGGTTTAGCGGGCGCAGGCTACGCCCGCGAACGCACCAGCGTGAAGGACGCGTCGCGCACGATGAGCGTCGTCACCGGGGCGGCGACCTGCTGCTCGGGGTCGCTCGACAGAGCGAGCTCCCAGTCGGCGAACGGCGCCTCGGGCAGCGTGAACTCGACGACGTTCGATGCCGCGTTCATCAGCAGGGCGAACGTGTCGGCCCCCTCGTGGCCGAGCACGAACATGACGGCGCGGTTCTCCGGATCCTGCCAGTCGGCCTCCTCGAAGCCGTTCGCGTCGGCGCGGAGCACTTCGACGGAGTCGGCCGCGGAGACGTCCGGCGCGGTGCGGAACCACTCCGGTCGCAGCGCCGGGTTCTCGCGGCGCAGCGCGATGAGCGACGTCGTGAACGCGAGGAGGTCGGCGTCGACGTCGTTCCAGTCGAACCACGAGATCTCGTTGTCCTGGCAGTAGGCGTTGTTGTTGCCGCCCTGCGTGCGGCCGACCTCGTCGCCGCCGAGGATCATCGGGACTCCGGCGGAGAGCAGCAGCGTCGCGAGCAGGTTGCGCTGCTGACGGCCGCGCCACTCGAGCACGCCCGCGTCGTCGGTCTCGCCCTCGACTCCGCCGTTGAAGGAGGCGTTGTTGCTCTCGCCGTCCTTGTTGTCCTCGCCGTTGGCCTCGTTGTGCTTCTCGGCGTAGGAGACGAGGTCGCGCAGGGTGAAGCCGTCGTGCGCGGTGACGAAGTTGACGCTGGCGAGCGGCGAGCGCCGGTCGGCCTGGTAGACGTCGGGGCTGCCCATGATCCGCTGCGAGAAGGTGCCGAGCACGTCGCCGTGACCCCAGTACTCGCGGGTGTCGTCGCGGAACTTCCCGTTCCACTCCGACCAATCGGCCGGGAAGCCGCCCACCTGGTAGCCGGCGGTGTCCCACGGCTCGGCGATGAGCTTGACCGGGGCGAGCACGGGATCCTGGTGGCACAGGTCGAGGAAGGCGGAGTGCTTCTCGGCGTCGCCGTCCTGTCGGGTCAGCGTCGTGGCGAGGTCGAAGCGGAACCCGTCGACGTGCATGTCGGTGACCCAGTAGCGCAGGCTGTCCATGATGAGGCGGAGGGCCGCCGGGTGGCCGACGTTGAGGCTGTTGCCGGTGCCGGTGGTGTCGAAGTAGTGTCCGCGGTCGTCGTCGACGAGCCGGTAGTAGGAGGCGTTGTCGATGCCCTTGAACGACAGCGTCGGGCCCTGGTCGTTGCCCTCGGCGGTGTGGTTGAAGACGACGTCGAGGATCACCTCGAGCCCGGCGTCGTGGAGGGCCTTGATCATCTCCTTGAACTCGGTCACCTGCTGACCGGCGTCGCCCGACGACGAGTACTCGCTGTGCGGGGCGAAGAAGCCGATGGAGTTGTACCCCCAGTAGTTGCGGAGGCCCTTGCCCGCGAGGGTGTCGTCCTGCGCGAACTGGTGGACCGGCAGGAGCTCGACGCTCGTCACGCCGAGGTCGGTCAGGTGCTTGATGGCCGCAGGATGCGCGAGGCCCGCGTAGGTCCCGCGGATCTCCTCGGGCACGTCCGGGTGCTGCTTCGTGAAGCCCTTGACGTGGACCTCGTAGACGACCGTCTCGTCGAGGGGGATCTCCGGGGAGCGGTCGTCGCCCCAGTCGAAGGAGTTGTCGGTGACGATGCACTTCGGCATGGACGCGGCGGAGTCGTCGTCGTTGCGGGTCTCCTGCGCCTCGAACTCGTGCGAGAAGAGCGCCTGGCCCCACTCGAAGGCGCCCTCGATGGCGCGGGCGTGCGGGTCGAGCAGCAGCTTGGCGACGTCGTGGCGGAGACCGTTCGCGGGGTCCCACGGTCCGTCGACCCGGAGGCCGTAGCGGGTGCCGACGGGCACGTCCGGCACGAAGCCGTGGAAGACGTAGCCGGTGCGGTGGTCGAGGGCGGTGCGGGTCTCGGCTCCTGCGTCGTCGAAGGCGCAGAAGAACACGGTCTCGGCGGTCTCCGAGTACACGGCGACGCGCACGCCGCCGTCGACGGGTGAGACACCGAGCGGATACGGGTAGGAGGTCGTCATGCCTCAGTTGTACGGGGTGCGGGCTGGGAGTGCGCACGCCCGCGGATTTGTCCCCCGACACGCGGTCTCTCGCAGCATCCCGCGACCCGGAGCCTGGCAGATTGCAGTCATGAACATCCAGCGTTCCGCACCCGAGGCCGAAACCACCCTCGCGGACACCGTGCCCATCGATCTCGCCGAGCTGCGCCAGCTTCTCGACGAGGGAGGCGCGGCGGCCCTCTAGCCGCCTCGCTCACCGCTCGCCGGGGTGGCGGTCGCCGAACGACGTCGGTCGCGACCGCTACCCTCGGGGAGTGCCTCCTGCCTCCTCCGATCCCCTCCGGATCGCCCTCGTCTGCCTGCACACCTCGCCCGCCTCCGACCCGGGAGTGGGCGATGCGGGCGGCATGAACGTCGTCGTGCGCAACCAGGCGACCGCCCTGGGGGCCCTCGGGCACCGAGTCGAGCTGATCACCCGCCGCTCGTCGCCCGATCAGCCCGCGGTGTCGGAGTTCGCCGAGAACGTCGTCCTCCGATACGTCGACGCCGGCCCCGCGCACCCGGTCGCCAAGGGGCGCCACGAGGAGTTCGTGGCCGACTTCCGCGACGCGCTGCGCGATCTCGGGCCGTTCGACGTGTTCCACTCGCACCACTGGTTCTCGGGGATGGCCGCCCTGCCCGTCGCCCGCGAGCGCGGCGTGCCGCACCTCCAGAGCTTCCACTCGATCGCCGCGGAGGAGTCGACCCCGCTCTCGGAGGGCGAACGGCCGGAGTCGCCGGGTCGCCTTGCGGGCGAGGCCTACCTGGCCCGCGAGTCCGACCTCGTCGTCGCGATCAGCGCCGCGGAGGCCGAGACGGTCGTGCACCGGCTCGGCGGCCGGGCCGACGACCTGCGGGTCGTCTCCCCCGGGGTCGACTCCGAGCTGTTCCGTCCTGGGGCGCGCTCCGACGATCCGTCGCTCGTCGTGGCCGGTCGGCTCGATCCGCTGAAGGGCTTCGACCTCGCCATCGAGGCCGTCGCCCTGCTGCCCGAGGGCGCCCGCCCCGAGCTTCTGATCGCGGGCGAGGAGTCGGTCGACTACGCCGACTATCCGGAGCGCCTGCGGGCCCTGGCCGACGAGCGCGGTCTCGGCGATCGGGTGCGCTTCGTCGGACCGCAGTCGCGCGGCGACCTGGCCGCCCTGCTCCGCGGCGCGGCCGTCGTGCTGATCCCCTCGCACTCCGAGACGTACGGCCTCGTCGCCCTCGAGGCGGCCGCCAGCGGCACACCCGTGGTCGCCGCCGCGGCGGGCGGGCTGCGCGAGGCCGTCGTCGACGGGGTCACCGGGCTGGTGCTGGGGTCGCGGGAGCCGCGGGCGTGGGCGGACGCCCTCTCGCGCATCCTGCTCGACCCCGACCTGGCGAGGTCGCTCTCGACCACGGCTCGCGTCCGGGCGGTCGGCCTGAGCTGGGAGCACTCGGCGGAAGCCCTCATCTCGATCTACCGTTCGCAGTCGACCTCGCGCTAGCGTGTCGCCATGGGACGCATCGTGGCGGTGGAATACCTGACCCTCGACGGGATCTTCGAGGAGCCCGGCTGGAGCGGTCCCTACTTCGGCGACGAGCTCGGCGCCTTCCAGGCGGCGAACCTCGACGAGGCCGACGCCCTCCTGCTCGGCCGGGTCACCTACGAGGGGTTCTCCCGCGCGTGGCCGCAGATGGAAGCCGAGACGGGCGCGTTCGGCGTGAAGATGAACGCGATGCCGAAGTGGGTCGCGACGTCGACCCCCGACGAGCTGGAGTGGAACGCCTCGGCGCTCCGCGGCGACGTGGTCGAGGCCGTCCGCGCGCTCAAGGCCGACCAGGCGACCGGGTCGCTGCTGATCAACGGCAGCGCCGACCTCGTCAACGCCCTCAGCGCGGCCGCCCTCATCGACGAGTACCGCTTCATGGTCTACCCGGTCGTCGTCGGCCGCGGCAAACGGCTCTGGGCCGACGGGGCGGCACCCCTCTCGCTGGAGCTGGTGTCGTCGGAGGTCACCTCCACCGGCGTCCCGATCCTCCGGTACCGGCCGGCCGCCTAGCCGTCAGAGCTCGATGCGCGTGAGAACGGTCCGGGAGTCGGCGGTCGTGATCTCGACGCTGCGCAGCCGGTCGAGAGGCAGTCGCGACGAGGCCGCGAGGCCGTCGGCGCCGCCGGGCGCGTTCTCCCACGTGGCCACCACGGTGCGGCTGCCGTCGATCTGCTCGACGACGAGGTCGTAGACCCCGGTGGCCCCTGCGTCGCGGGCGTAGGAGCAGTTCCAGTCGAAGCGGGTGCCCCACGACGTCGCCGTGACGGCGAGATCGGCGGTCACGGCGCCGCCGACCATCGACGTCATCGGGGTGAAGTGCGGGGCGGACGCGCCGGAGGCGAACGGTCGGGCCGCGACCGGCGCCCCCGACCGGGTGAGCTGCGCCCCCAGGGCGTACCCGCCGCCGGCGAGGACGACGGCCAGGGCGACGAGGCCCGCGGCGAGCAGCCGACGCCCGGAGAGGGAGCGTCGGCCCGAGACGGGCCGCCTTCCGGGCAGGAGGCGTCGGCGGGGGCGCCACGATCGCGCTCCGTGCGGCGCGGGCACCCGGGGCTCCTGCTCGGTGCTCGTCTCCGCGGCCCTCTCCGCGTCGTCGGCCGGCAGGAGGCGCAGGATCGCGGGAAGACCCGCCAGCTCGGCCACGGAGGCACGGCACGTCGCGCAGGTCTCCAGGTGCCTCTCGAACTCCACGCGCTCGTCGGCGCTCAGGCCGCCGAGCACGTAGGCCGCATCGTTCTCGTGGACGCCGTCCCGATCGTCGTCGATCATCGGGTCACCCCTCTCTCCTGCAGGGCCAGGCGCAGAGCCTTGGCGGCGTAGTGGAGCCGCGATTTGACGGTGCCCGCGGGGACGCCCTCGATCTCGGCGGTCTCGGCCACGGTCCGGCCGAGCCAGTAGCAGCTCACGACGACGCGGCGGTGCTCGGGCGAGAGCGAGACCAGGGCGTCCTCGATGAGGAGCCGGTCCAGCACCCGGTCGGACTCGTCGACGGGCGACCCGCGCTCGGGCAGGTCGTCGGTGGCGAACTCGTGCGTGCGGCGAGCGCTCCGGGAGTCGTCGATGACGAGGTTGCGGGCGACGGTGAAGAGCCACCTCCGCGCGGCGGCGTCCTCCTCGGCGAGGATCGCGGGCGAGCGCCACGCGCGCAGGAGCGCCTCCTGCGCGACGTCCTCGGCGAGGGCGTGATCGCTCGTCATACGGTGCACGTAGCGTCGCAGGACCTCCCCGTGCGCGTCGCTCAGCGCCCGGAGCCGTGCCGAACCGACGTCGACCATCGCACCTCCTCAGGCTTAAGACGAGACAGGACGCCGAAACGTTCACCCGCGGTCGGGATCCGTCGGAGACGTCCCTCCGCGGTCACGACAGTCGAAGACTCACCTGGGAGTGACCTGAGCGTCTGAACCCGCGGCCGCTCGGCGCCGTCGTACCAGGTGACGGCAGGTCGCCGTCGTCCGCCGCGACCGGAAGAAAGAGATCCCCCCATGCAGAAGAAGACCGGAGTCATCATCGGAGTCAGCGCGATCGTGGTCGTCGGGCTCGGGGTCACCGCCGCCGTGGCCGGGCCCGCTTTCTACCGCGACGTGATCGTGGGCGCGCCCGCTGCGGCTCCCACGGTCTCCGCGGCCGCCGGGGGCAGCACGCTCGACCCCACGAAGCTGAGCGGCGACTGGTCCATCGGCGGCGGGAGCACGGCCGGCTACCGGGTCGACGAGGTGCTCAACGGCACCGACGTGACGGTCGTCGGCAAGACGGAGAAGGTCACCGGCAGCCTGGAGGTCGACGGGGAGTCGGTGACGAAGGCCACCGTCGACGTCGACGTGGCGAGCATCGCGACCGACAGCGCGAACCGCGACAGCTACTTCCGCGACACGGCCCTCCAGGTCGGCTCGTTCCCGAAGGCGACCTTCGCCCTGACGAAGCCGCTCGAGAACGCCGTTCCCACCTCCGGCGCGGTCACGACCTCGGAGGCCACGGGCACCCTGACCATGCACGGCGTGACGAAGTCGGTGACGGTGCCGCTCAAGGCGGTGCTCTCGGGGTCGACGATCCAGGTCAGCGGGTCGATCCCGGTGACGTTCGCCGACTACGGTGTCCAGGCGCCGAGCCTCGGCTTCGTGAAGGTCCAGGACCAGGGCAAGGTGGAGTTCCTCGTGAGCGCGAAGCCGGCGTCCTGACGCGACGCGGCCGGGACGGCGTCAGAGCTCGGTGACGCGGCCCGCCTCGACGTGCCAGTGACGGTTCGTGCGGACGGTGTCGAGCATCCGGCGATCGTGGGTCACCAGGAGCAGCGTGCCCTCGTACGCCTCGAGCGCCTGTTCGAGCTGCTCGATGGCCACGAGGTCGAGGTGGTTGGTGGGCTCGTCGAGCACGAGGACGTTGACGCCCCGCGCCTGGAGGAGCGCGAGACCGGCCCGGGTCCGCTCGCCGGGTGAGAGGTCGTCGACGCGGCGGGACACGTGGTCGGCCTTCAGGCCGAACTTCGCCAGGAGGGTGCGGACCTCCGCCTGCGTCAGCTCCGGCACCTGCGACTCGAACGCGTCGGCGAGGACGCTCGGCCCGGCGAGCTGTGCCCGCGCCTGGTCGATCTCGCCGATCGCGGTGCTCGCGCCGAGGGACGCGTTCCCGGACGTGGGCTCCTGCCGACCGAGGAGGGCGCGGAGGAGCGTCGACTTGCCGGCGCCGTTCGGCCCCGTGATACCGATACGGTCGCCGCCCTCGACCTGCAGCGTCACCGGCCCGAGGGTGAAGGAGCCCTGGGTGAAGCGGGCGTCGGAGAGGGTCGAGACGACGGCCGACGACCGCGGCGCCTGCCCGATCGTGAACTCGAGCTGCCACTCCTTGCGCGGCTCGTCGACCTCGTCGAGCCGGGCGATCCGGCTCTCCATCTGCCGGACCTTCTGAGCCTGCTTCTCGCTCGACTCGGCGGCGGCCCGGCGGCGGATCTTGTCGTTGTCCGGGCTCTTGCGCATCGCATTGCGCACCCCCTGGCTCGACCACTCGCGCTGCGTCCGGGCCCGGCCGACGAGGTCGGCCTTCTTCTCGGCGAACTCGTCGTACGCCTCCCGCTTCTGGCGCCTCGCGACCTCGCGCTCCTCCAGGTAGGAGTCGTAGCCGCCGCCGAAGACGCGGTTGGTCGACTGCGCCAGGTCGAGCTCCAGCACGCGGGTGACCGACCGGGCGAGGAACTCGCGGTCGTGGCTCACGAGGACGACGCCGCCGCGGAGCCCGGCGACGAACCCCTCGAGCCGCTCCAACCCGTCGAGGTCGAGGTCGTTGGTCGGCTCGTCGAGCAGGACGACGTCGAAGCGCGAGAGCAGCAGCGCGGCGAGACCGACGCGGGCCGCCTGGCCGCCCGACAGCGAGGTCATGAGGGAGTCGACCGTGACGCTCCCCTCGCCCGCCCCGAGGGTCAACCCGAGGTCGGCGAGGACGGCGGGCACGCGGTCGTCGAGGTCGGCCGCGCCCGACGCCAGCCAGCGGTCGAGGGCCGCCGAGTAGACGTCGGCGCTGTCGGCAGGAGCATCGGGGTCGGCGAGCGCCGCGGCCGCCGCGTCCATCTCGCTCGTGGCCTCGGCGCAGCCGGTGCGACGACCGATGTAGGCGGCGACGGTCTCGCCCGGGACGCGCTCGTGCTCCTGCGGGAGGAAGCCCACGAAGGCGTCGGCGGGAGCGAGCGACACGGTGCCGGCGAGCGGCGCGTCGATCCCGGCGAGGAGGCGCAGGAGCGTCGACTTGCCCGCTCCGTTCACTCCGACGACGCCGACGACGTCTCCCGGGGCGACGGTCAGGTCGAGGTCGTCGAAGAGGGTGCGGGCCGCGTAGCCCCCGGCGAGGCCCTTGGCCACGAGCGTTGCGGTCATGCCTCCATGGTGCCATCCCTTCCGGGCGCCCCCGGACGGGGGTCGCCTGTCCCCTAGAAGGAGGACCCCGGCGGGCCCTACGATGAGCGGGTCGCGCGCACCCGAACGGGCGACTCCGTCCCTACCCGAGGGGATCCACCATGTCGCCGAGCGCGCCCTCCGACGCCTCCCGGCCCGTCGTCGGCACCGATCTCGTGTCGGTCGCCGACGTCGCCGACTCCGTTCGAGCCTTCGGCTACCGCTATCTGCAGCGCATCTACACACCGCTCGAGATCGCCCAGAGCGGCGGCGCGTCCGAGCGCCTCGCCGCACGGTTCGCCGGCAAGGAGGCCGTGGCGAAGATCCTGCGGCCCGACCCCGGCTCCGGCTTCCCGTACCGGGACATCGAGATCGCCTCGATGCCCACCGGGGCACCGCGCGTGCGCCTTCGCGGAGCGGCCCGCGACCGGGCGGCCCTGCTTCGTCTCGACACCATCTCCGTCTCCCTGACCCATGACCACGGCCTGGCCTTCGCGACCGCCGTCACCCTGCTTCCCCGAAAGGATCGACACCCCGTGAAAGACACCATCAGACAGGTCCTCGACCAGTACGGCCACCTGACGACCCCGGCGAACCGGCTCGCCGACTCCGACGACCTCTACCAGGCCGGATTGACCTCGCACGCGACGGTCAACGTGATGCTCGCCCTCGAGGACGAGCTCGACCTCGAGTTCCCCGACGAGCTGCTCTCGCGCGACACCTTCGCCACCATCGCGGCTCTCGACGAGGCGGCGCGCTCCCTCGGGGCGTCTTCGTGACCGACACCCTGGTCGGGAGCGTCGGCACGGCGGCCCGCTTCGCCTCGCGTGCCCGCGAGTCCGCCCTCGTCGCAGCCGCCCACGCCGACGACGTCGACTCGCGGGCACGGTTCCCCCTCGAGGCGATCACGTCGCTCCGGGACGCCGGTCTTCTGGGTGCGGCCGTGCCGACGCACCTCGGCGGTGAGGGCGCCTCCCTGACCGAGCTGGCCGAGATCGCGACGACGATCGCCGAGGGCTGCTCCGCCACGGGAATGATCTTCGTCATGCACCAGATCCAGGTGCTCTGCCTCACGAGGCACGGCGCCGGGTCGACCGCTGCGGAGTCCACCCTCCGCGGAGTCGCGTCCCGGGGCGATCTCGTCGCCTCCGCCACGACGGAGATCGGGATCGGCGGGAACACCCGCACGAGCGGTTGCGCCGTGGAGCCCCGGTCGGACGGCAGGATGCACCTGGCGAAGACGGCCCCCGTCATCTCCTATGGCGCCCAGGCCGACGTGATCCTCACCACCGCCCGGCGGAACGTCGACAGCGCCCCCTCCGATCAGGTGCTGGTCATCTGCTCGCGGGACCAGACCACGCTCGTGCCCACCGGGGACTGGGACACCCTCGGCTTCCGGGGAACCTGCAGCCCGGGCTTCGAACTCGACGCGACCGTCGGAGCGGACGACGTCCTGCCCGTCGACTACGCGACCATCTCCGGCGAGACCATGCTGCCCGTGTCGCACACGCTGTGGGCGGCCGTCTGGCTCGGAATCGCCCGGGCCGCGACGGACCGCGCGACGTCCGTCACCCAGCGGGCGGCCAGACGGTCCATCGGCACCCTCCCCCCGTCGGCGACGCGCCTGGCCGAGCTGCTCGGCATGCTCGGTGCCTTCGAGGGCGTCGTCGCGGACGCCGCGAGCACCTTCGACCGCCTGGCCGACGACCGGAAGGCGATCACCTCGATCCCGCGCGCGATCGGCTACAACGCCCTCAAGCTGACGGCCTCGCAGTCGGTCATCGACATCGTCGGGAAGGCGATGCTGGTGTGCGGTATCCAGGGCTACCGCCAGGACACGGACGTCAGCCTCGGCCGCCTGCTCCGCGACTCCTACGGCACCGCCGTCATGGTCAACAACGACCGCATCCTCGCCAACAACGCCCAGCTCTCGCTCCTGCAGCGCCGTAAAGGACTCCGATGACCGACATGTCCGACGACCGGACGGCCCTCGACCGGGCCCGAGACGACTTCCGCGCCGAGGTGCTCGACGCCGGCCTCCTCGTCGACGCGGGAGAACCCGGTCTCTACGGGCGCTCCGGCGTGTTCGACGACCTCGTCGACCGGATCGCCGCCTTCGCCTCCACCGGCTTCGCGGAGCTCGGAGCCGAGCGACTCCGATTCGCGCCCGTGTTTCCTCGCCGCGAGTTCGAGCGCACCGACTACATCGTCTCGTTCCCGCACCTGACCGGCACGATCAACGGGTTCGTCGGCTCCGAGGCCGACCACAAGAGCCTCGTCACCGCGCGCGCCGCCGGCGAAGCCTGGGATTCCTGGTTGAGCCCGGCGGAGACGGCTCTCGTGCCCGCGGTCTGCCACCCCCTCTACGAGCGCCTCAGCGGCACCATCCCGGGAGACCGTGTCTACGACCTCCGCGGATTCTGTTTCCGCCACGAGCCGTCGAACGACCCGATGCGACTGCAGGCGTTCCGGATGCAGGAGCTCGTCTTCGTGGGCGACCCGGACGCCGCCCACGAGTTCCGCACCGTCCAGTGCGAGCGACAGCTCCGGGGCCTCGTCGAGCTGGGCCTCGACGCGCGACTCCAGCCGGCGAACGACCCGTTCTTCGGCAGGACGGGTCGGTTCCTCGCGCGGAACCAGCTGGCTGACGAGGCGAAGCTCGAGGTCATCGTGCCCATCTACGGGGACCTCGACGAGGGGACCGCCGTGGCGTCCGGCAACCGCCACGGAGAACACTTCGGCGACACGTTCGGCATCCTGCTCCCCGACGGCAGCGCCGCGCACAGCACCTGCCTCGGCTGGGGCCTGGAGCGGATCGCCCTCGCGCTGATCCGGACGCACGGCGTCGATGTGGCAGCCTGGCCGGCCGACGTGACGCGCCTCCTGGCGCCGGCCCCGTGACGACGACCTTCGGAGCCGTCCCGGGAACGGAGGGGCGCACCCCCGAATCCGACGGCGGATCGTCCGGCGGCCCGCGGACCGTCGACACCTGGCTCGGTGGCGGCGCCGTCCTCGCGACCGTGCACGACCCCGGTTCGGCGGCCACCACCGGCGTCGTCATCTGCCCGCCTCTCGGCTACGAGTACGCCGTGGCCTATCGCACCCTGAGGCACCTCGCCGACCGGATCGCCGAGACGGCGGCCCTCCCCGTAGTGCGCTTCGACTACCCCGGGCTGGGCGACTCGACCGCCGAGCTGACGCTCGAGTCGTTCGAGGCCGGTCCCCGCCTCGCGGCGGAGGCGCTGCGCAGAGCAGGATGCGCGGGGGTCGTCTACCTCGGGCTCGGAAGCGGCGCCCTGGTCGCCGCCGCCGCGGCCGCCCGGGATCCGGAGAGCCGCGGTCTCGCCCTGTGGGACCCGGCGGCGTCCGGACGCCAGTGGCTCCGCCGGCAGCGCTCCCTCTACGCGATCGAGGTCGGCCCCGACGCCGAACAGGCTCCCGACGGCGTCGTCATGATCGCAGGAGCCGAGCTCCCCGATGCCGTCGCGGCCCGGATCGCCGCTCTCGACTACGACCCGACCGTGGCGGAGCGGCTCCCCACGCTCCTCGCTGTTCGCCAGGGCCCGTCGGGCACGGTCCCGAAGGCCCTCCGCACCGTGGCGGACCGACTCGATCTCGTCGAGGTGCCCGGCCACGAGGACTCCCTCGACATGTCGAGCATCACGGCGTCCATTCCGGCGCAGAGCGTCGCCTCCGTCGCGGAGTGGTTCGCCGCACGATTCGGAGCCGGGGAGGGCGACGGGCCCTCGGGCGTGGAATTCACCGCCCCTGATCCCGAGGACCGCGTCACGTTCGTCCACGACGGCCTGCCCCTGGAGGAGAGACTGGTCCGCGTCGGACCGCACCGCCTGTTCGCCGTGGAGACGCGCCCCGCAGCGGGGCCGGAGGACCTGCCCGTGGTCGTCCTGCACAACGGCTCCGCGGAGCACCGCGTCGGCGCCTCCCGCCACCAGGTGGAGCTCGCTCGACGGCTCGCCACCCGAGGCATCCGCGCCCTCCGGGTCGATCGCCGGGGCACGGGCGAGAGCGGCGCCGTCACGCCCGACGAGCCCAGCCTCCTGTTCACCCGCGAGTGGCTGGAGGACGGTCGGGACGTGGTCGCCGGCCTCGGGCTGCCGAGAGAACGGATCGGGATCGCGGGGATGTGCGTCGGCGGATGGGTCGGCCTGGTCGGGACACCCGACAGTGTCGCGTTCGTCGCCGCCCTCTCGCTGAACGACCACCGCGTGCGACCGCAGGAGCCGCGGCCCACCGGGGTCGTCGCTCCCGTCGCGCCGACGGACGCCGCACCCGTCGGACGAGCGGACCGCCTCGTCGCAGTGGCCAAGCGACGGCTTCCGTATCGGATCCTGCTGGCCGCGGCGTCCCGCGGTCGCATCCGATTCGCCGAGCCGAATCTCCGTCGAGCCCTGGCAGCGGGGACGGACGTCCTGGTGCTGATCGGACCGGAGGACGTCGCCGTCTTCGAGGAGCACGGTGGACGGAAGGCCGTGGAGCGACTCCGCGGACTGCCCGGGACCCTCACGATGGTGGAGCGCCCGACGGGTGATCACGCCCTCTACAGCCCGGCGATCCGGCGCGCGGCCATCGACGAGACGGTGGCGCTGGCGGAGCGGGCCTTCGGGATCGGGGCGGACGACCGCCGCTAGCCCGTTCTCAGCGGCGGACGTGCAGGGGGATCCCCGCGGCGACGTCGAGGGCGTCGGCCTCCGGGTCGCGGCCGACCCCGAGGATCGGCTCCAGGATGCTCTCCACGGCGCGGGTCACGAACGCCTCGTCGAGGGGGAGCTCCCTCTGGGCGGCGTGCTCGACGGCGAGCGCGTGGACGGCGCGGGTCACGAACGCCGCGTCGTAGCGGACGGGCGCGGCCTCGCCCCTCGAGACGGCCCGGCGCACCACGACGGTCAGTGCCCGGGTGCGCTCCGCGTGCGTCGCGGCGTCGAAGGCGCGCCAGATGTCGGGGTCGCGGGAGATCGCGGCGATGACGTGGCGGAACTCGGCGGCGGGGTAGCCGATGGGGCTCACCCACATGCGGACCAGCTCGCAGAGATCGGAGCGGAGGCGCCCGGTGTCCGGGATCGTCGTGTCGACGTCGAAAGCCGCGACGGCGTCGCGCACGAGGGAGCGCTTGTCGTCCCAGCGGCGGTAGAGCGTGGCCTTGCTCGCGCCCGCCCTCTCGGCGACCCGGTTGAGCGTCAGCGCCTCGATGCCGATCTCGGCGATCAGCTCCTGCGTCACCCGCAGCAGCTTGCCCTCGAGCAGGGGGTCGCGGGGGCGACCGACCCTGCGCGCGCCACCTGAATCCACACCCGAATCCTAGTGCGCGGCGTCTCGTCGACCCCGAGGCCTCCGGGGCCGCTCCCTCGATGCCGAGCGGGTCGGATCAGTCGACGGACGGGTCAGTCGTTCTCCACGACGAAGTCCCACTGCGCGACGACCGAACGGCCGCCGGGAGCCCAGCGGAACACGCCCTCGCCGACCTTCATCACGGTGCGGAGCTCGAAGGTCGCGGTGGCGCCGCGGTGGAGGACGGCAGGGGGTGCCGGCCTCCCCGCGACGGGGGCGAGTCGGTAGACGTTGCCGAGCTGGTCGAGCGTCGTCATCTCGGTCGTCCGGAGCGGGACGTCGCGCGTCGCCCCGGAGAGCGTGATCGTCCACGTGCAGGTGGTGGTCTCGTGCTGCACCGGGAGCCCCTCGCCGGGGACGACGGGGCCCACGACGGTCGCCGACACCGTACCTCCTGCGGGGAGCTCCACCGTCACGGCGTCGCCCTCGGTGGTGAGGGCCGGGCGGCCGACGCTCCCCGTGAGGACGCTGTCGGACGTGATGGAGTCCTTCGGGAGGAACGACGGGAGTCCGCCGTACGTGTCTGGCGGTGCGGGCGGAGCCGCCTGCGTGCAGCCGACGAGGGCCACGGAGGCTCCGAGCGCGACGGCGACGAGGAACGCCCGAGGGGCGGCTCGACGCACGAGCCGCCCCCGGGATCCTCGCGTGGTCACCATCCGTGCCGACCGGTGGACGCGTTGTTGAAGACGTCGCGGCCGAAGGGCATCAGCCCCGACTCGGCGGCGAAGCCGATGTGTCCCTTGCCGTCCACGCCGCCCGACACGGTCCCGCCGGGGATCGCCGCGTGGTCGTGACCGGCCGACACCTGGAAGATGTCCTCCATCGTGCGGAGCCAGCTGTAGTGGTCGTAGTTGACGGTCGATACCGTGCCCGGCTTGATGAGCGGGCTGATCAGGACGCTGCCGGTGTCGCCGCCGCCGGGGGTGGCGTCGGTGGCGTCGTAGAGCGGGTCGGCGGTCTGGCCGGCGCTGGGGAAGCCCGGGGCTCCCTCGGCGCTCAGGGTCACCTTCGACACGGCACCGGTCGGGGTCACCGGGTCGCCCGTCGAGTCGACGAGCTGGAACGAGCCGGAGACCGCCTTGCCGGTCGGCGAGCCGACGGCGTTGGGGCCGGTGTCGCTGACGGTTCCGACGAAGGTGTCCGCCGGGATCGGGCTCGTCCCGCCGGGGCCGGTCGCGTCAGCGGTGTCGACGACCTGGCGACCGGTGTCGTTCGCCACGATCGACTGGTCGAGGACGAAGGGCGACGCGGTGGAGGCGAGCGCGGTGTCGGTGCGCGCTCCGGGCGTGCTGCCCGAGCCGCCGCGGACGATGTTCGGAACGCAGTTGGCCGGCACGAGCGTCGGCGTCGTCTGCGTGCACACGGGCGGCCGGTCGATGAAGGCGTTGTTGCCGGGGCCCGGGTAGAGCTGGTGCCCCAGCGAGTCGGTCCCGAGGGTCGCGTTCGGGCCGGTCGGCTCGGTGGCGACGTTCTTGCCGTCGATGTTCTCGCCGGCGCGGTCGGAGACGAGGCCGGAGGAGGCGTTCGGCTGGTCACCGAGGGTGGGGCCGTAGGCATTCGCGTTGTTGAAGCTGTTGCCCGAGTAGGTGAAGGGCGGGTTCGCCTCGTCGAAGGTGACGTCGATCAGGCCGCCGTCCTTGAACGCCGCCGATCGCTCGATCATCGGGATGTAGTACTTGAGGAAGAGGTCGGAGGCGTAGAGGCCGCCGGTGTAGTTGACCGGTGTCGTCGTCTGCGGAGCCGGGGTGCCGCTCTGGTAGATCGGCTGTCCGTCCTTCGTGAACGACCCGGACAGGTTGTTGCCCTTGCAGACGGCGTCGTGGGCGTCGGAGCAGTTGTTGGGCGTGATCCAGCTGAACGCCGGGGTCGTCTTCTCGCTCTGGAGGTCCTTGAAGAGACCGTGGTTCGCGGAGTCCAGGTTGGCGATGTGGTTCGCGTCGCAGTCGGAGCCGCCGCCGCGCGGCGTCGTGAGGGCAGGAGTCGCGGTGCCGTTCTTGTCGATCCCGCCGGTCATGCTGGCGAACCAGGGCATCGGGAAGTGCTTCGCCACGTACTGGTCGTTGGCCTGGGCGCCGGTGAAGCTCGTGACCCCCGCCGGCAGCGGGTGCTGCGCGGTGGCGCTCATGAACGTGGGGTTCGTCGTCGGGTTGTTCCCGGCGGTGCCGGGGGCGCCGCAGACCGCGTCCTCGCGACCGGGCTGGTTGCCCAGATCCTGCGCGTAGCCCTTCCACGACTTGCCGGCCGCGTCGAACTGGTTGAAGAGCGTCGGGGTCGTGGTCGGGTAGGTGCAGCCGTTGCTGCCGTCGGGCGCGTTGGCCTTGCTCGGCTGGGCGGCGTTGGCGAGCGAGGCGACCTGGCCCCGGTTCACGCCCGGCTTCGTGATCGTGCTCGCGGTGCTGCCGAAGTTCGTGTTGGCGACGTCGCAGTCGGACTGCGTGTCGGCCTGCGGCCCCTGGCCGGAGACCATGGAGATGTAGTTGTCCATGCTGTAGTGCCCGGTGCCGTAGTAGTTCTTGAGCAGCACGCCCTGGCTCGGCAGCGTCTTCCAGAGGTAGCTGTTCTGGTTGAGGCCCGTGAAGGTCGCGTCGTACGACTTGTTCTCGAGGATGATCAGCCACACGTGCTTGACCTGTCCCGGCCGGAGCCCCGTGCTGGTGATCGTCGTTCCCGACTGTCCGCCGTGCTCGACCTTCGCGTTCGCCGCGGTCGAGACCCCCACGATGCCAGCGGCCGCGAGGCCCACCGCTGCGGCCGCCGCGACGATGCGGCGCCTCTTCGTCTTCGCCCTGCCCATGATCTGCATAGGGATGGTCTATCAATCCGCAGGGTCGTCGAACGCGGTCGCCGGGTGAACAGGAGATGAATCTGCGCGATCTGCAGCTTTTCTGCGGCTGCAGGATGTCCCGACGCACGATTCCGGCCCTCGGGACGAGAGTTAAGGTAACTTAACTCATCATGACCGACGTACGCATCGACGCGACACCGCCGACCGAGGGTGCTGAGGGGGCGACGCGCACGAAGGCCCCCGAGCGCCGGCTCCTGCACCTGCTCGGCCCCGCCTTCGTCGCGGCCATCGCCTACGTCGACCCCGGCAACGTCGCCGCCAACATCAGCGCCGGCGCCGGCTACGGCTACCTCCTGGTCTGGGTGCTGGTCGCCGCCAACGTCATGGCCGTCGTCGTCCAGTACCTCTCCGCGAAACTCGGCCTCGTGACGGGGCGGAGCCTGCCGGAGCTCCTCGGCGACCGGCTGCCGCGCCCGGCGCGGCTCGTCTACTGGGCCCAGGCGGAGATCGTCGCCGCCGCGACCGACCTCGCCGAGGTCATCGGCGGCGCGATCGCGCTGCAGATCCTCTTCGGGCTTCCCCTCCCGCTCGGCGGCCTCCTCGTCGGGCTCGTCTCCATGGTGCTGCTCTCGATCCAGTCCCGGCGGGGTCAGCGCCCGTTCGAGTTCGTCATCATGGGCCTCCTCGCGGTGATCGCCCTCGGCTTCCTGGCCGGACTCTTCGTGAGCCACACCGACTGGGGCGCCGCGGTCGGCGGGCTCGTGCCGCGGTTCGAGGGGACGCCGACGGTCCTCCTCGCGGCCAGCATGCTCGGCGCCACGGTGATGCCCCACGCCATCTACCTGCACTCCGGGCTCTCCCGCGACCGCCACGGGAGCGACCACGCTCCCGACCGGCTCCGGCGGCTGCTGCACGCCACCCGGGTCGACGTCGTGTTCGCCCTGGTGATCGCAGGGACGGTCAACGTCGCGATGCTCCTGCTGGCCGCCTCGAGCCTCTTCGGCGTCGACGGCACCGACACGATCCAGGGCGCGCACCGGGCCATCGTCGACGCGCTCGGGCCGACCGTCGGCGTCGTCTTCGGCATCGGGCTCCTGGCCTCGGGCCTCGCCTCGACCTCGGTCGGCTGCTACGCCGGGTCGACGATCATGGCCGGGCTCCTGCACGTGCGGATCCCGCTCCTGCTCCGACGCGGCCTCACCCTCGTCCCGGCCGTGGTGCTCCTCAGCACGGGCTTCGACCCGACCCTCGCCCTCGTGCTCAGCCAGGCGCTCCTGAGCGTCGGCATCCCGTTCGCGCTCATCCCCCTCGTGAAGTACACCTCCGACCATCGACTCCTCGGCGACTTCGCCAATCGCAGGAGCCTCACCGTCGTCGCGTGGGCGGTGACCGCCGCGATCGTGGGGCTGAACGTGGTGCTCCTCGTGCTCACCGTCACCGGCGCGGCCTGAGCCGCTCCCCCGCTACTCTCGGCACGTGGACATCGATTCGATCACCCCGGTCGCCCAGGACTTCGTCAAGGCGATCTGGTCGGCCACGGAGTGGGGCGACCCGCCGATCACCACCAAGGAGCTCGCGGCCCGATTCGGCACGACGCCCGCCAGCGTGACCGACACCGTCCGCCGCCTCGCCTCCCAGGGGCTCGTCGACTACGAGCCCTACCGCCCCGTGACCCTGACCGAGCTCGGCGCCTCCTACGCCGTCGCGATGGTGCGGCGCCACCGGCTCCTGGAGACCTTCCTCGTCACGACCCTCGGCTACGGCTGGGAGGAGGTCCACGACGAGGCGGAGCGGCTGGAGCACGCGGCGTCGAACGCCCTGATCGAGCGGATCGACGCCCTGCTCGGGCATCCGGCCGCCGACCCGCACGGCGACCCCATCCCCGAGGCCGACGGCCGGACCACGATGCGCCCGGGGGTCGCCCGCCTGGCCTCCGCTCCCGCCGGCGACTACCTCGTCGTCCGCGTCTCCGACCGCGATCCCGATCGGCTCGACCGCGCGGCGCAGCTCGGTCTCGTACCGGGAGCCGGGGTCACCGTCGCCGCAGCCCCGCTGCCGGACGTCGCCGACGCCGTCTGGGTCGTCCCGGCCGTGGCGGGAGCCCCCTCGTGACCTGGGCGGGAGCCGCCTCGTGACCGGGGCGGGAGCCGCCTCGTGACCGGCGAGGACGGCCGCCGGGTCTCGCGGCGAGCGCTCATCGCGGGTGGGAGCACGGCCGCGGGCCTGGGGATCCTCACCCTCGCGACGGGCGTCGCCGTCGACCAGCGCATCCTGCCGGGGCGGTCGCGCCTCTACCGGGCCCTCGGGCTCGACGGCGACGCGGGCGTCGTGCCCACGGCGTCCGGCGGCCACCTCGTCTCCGGCTCGTTCCGGTCGACCCACCGCGGGGGTCGCACCGTCGGCTGGTCGATCGCCTACCCGCCCGGGTCGACGCCCGGCGACCCCCTCCCCGTCGTGGTCGTGCTGCACGCCTACGGCGGCAACCACGGCAGCGCGTTCGGCAGCCGTCTCGGACTCGACCACTTCCTCGCGCAGTCGGTCGAGAGGGGCGGACCGCGATTCGCGATCGCCGCGGCCGACGGAGGCAACACCTACTGGCACGCCCGATCCAGCGGCGAGGACGCCGCGGCGATGGTGACCGACGAGTTCCTCCCGCTGCTGGCCGAGCGCGGCCTCGACACCCGGCGCATCGGTCTCTTCGGCTGGTCCATGGGCGGCTACGGGGTCCTGCGGCTCGGCGGGGTGCTCGGTGCCTCGCGCGTCGCGGCCGTCGTGGCCGAGAGCCCCGCACTCTGGCACACGGCCGCGCAGGCCGCCGGGCCGGCCTTCGACTCGGCGGCGGACTTCCGCGCCAACACCGTCTACGGGCGGCAGGAGTCGCTGGCCGGCGTCGCCGTCCGGGTCGACTGCGGCACCGGCGACGGGTTCTGCCCCAACGCCCGCGACTACGTAGCGGGATTCGCCGCGGCACCCTCGGGCGGTTTCGAGCCCGGAGCCCACGACCTCGACTACTGGCGTCGGATGGCGCCCGCGCAGCTCGCGTTCCTCGGCGCGCACCTGGCCTGAGGCGCGACGTTCCGTGCGACGCGCGACGTCGGGACGTCGCGCCTCCCGCCTACTTCTTGGCGGTGCAGGTCTGCTGCGATGCGTCCTGTCCCGTCGCCGTGCTCGGCAGGACCGCGGCACTGGAACTCGGGGAGGGGGACGCCGAGCCGGAGGGGGACGCCGAGCCCGTGGCTCCTGCGGCGGGTGTCGTCGCGGAGGGGGCGGGAGTCGCGGTCGCCCCCGGCGCCAGGACGGCGGACTGGCCGAGGCTGTCGGGCGAGAGCTGGATCCGCTGGTTGCTCTGCAGGGCCTGCTTGAGCGCCGCGACGCCGGCCTCGTCGGGGACGAGGCGGTTGGGGTCCGCGGGATCGTCGACGCTCGGGTACTGGAGGAAGACGATGTTGGAGAGGCCGATCGCCCGGATCGCCACGCCGATCTTGACCAGGGTCGCCGCGTCGAGCGTGTTGGACAGCTCGACGTTCTTCAGCGCCGTCGATGCCAGCCCGTAGAGCTTGACGGGGTTCGTGAGGACGCCGCCGTTGACGATCTGCCGCATCATGCTCGACATGAACACCTGCTGGTTGCTGATGCGCGCGGTGTCGCCGCCGAACCCGACGCCGTGGCGCGAGCGGAGGAACGCGCCGGCCTCGGCTCCGACCAGCGGGACGTTGCCCGCCGGGAGGTCGAGCGCCGGGGTCACGTTGTCGTCGACGAGAGGCGTCGCGAGACAGACGGTGACGCCGCCGATCGCGGTCGACATCGACACGACGCCGTCGAAGGTGATGAGCGCACCGTAGTTGATCTGGACCCCGGTCAGCTCCGACACGGCCGCGGCCGCGCAGGAGAGACCGAGCTTGTCACCGCCGCGATCGAGGGCCGTGTTGAGCATCGCCTGGCTGGTCGCGGGCGTCGTTCCGCCCTGGTCGTTCTTGCAGGCGGGGAAGGCCACCTCGAGGTCGCGCGGCAGGCTGATGACGGCCATGCTCGTGTGGTCCTTGTTGATGTGGATTAGCAGGTTGGTGTCGTTGTTCCCGGCGCCGGAGGAGGCGGCCTGGTTGGCGGCGTCCTGGAAGCCGGCGCCCTGGCCGGTCCGGGTGTCGGTCGCGACGACGAGCATGTTGACCTCGCCCGAATAGGCGCTGATCTCCGGGGCGGCGGTGGCCTTGCCCGACGGCCCCATCACCTGGAAGGCGACGGCCGGCTTGCCCTGCCGGAAGACCTGCCACGTCGCGATCGCCGCGACGGAGGTCGCGCTGACGAGGACGACCGCCATCACGATGCCGATCAGCCCGAGCGCGTGCCGCGCAGGATGCCCGCGCCCGAGTCGCCCGTGGCGCGCGATCGGCGCCCTGCTCCCCTGACCGGTCTCCTCGGACATGCGGCGCCCTGCCTTCTCGCTCTCGCGGGCGCTCCGAATCCGGGCGCCCCTCGCCCGCATCCTGACACACGGGTCGATACCCGACCTGGGAACCGTCGGGGCCGCGTGAGAACGCTCGAACGGCCCCGGATCGTTCGACGGGGCCGTTCGGTGGTGCGGGGGCGGGCGATCAGACGCCGGCGGTGGACCGGATCCAGCCGGCGCTCTGCGCCAGGACGGCGTAGTTCGAGCCCGCGTTGACGTTCGCGCCGGGGTCGGCGCTGTCGCCGGTCGAGCAGACGCCCACGATGGCTCCGCCGACGACGAGCGGGCCGCCGGAGTCGCCGTGGTTGGAGGCGCCGTCGACTCCGGTGAGGTGCTGGGCCGTCCCGCCGTAGGCGTCGGTCGAGCGGCCGGTCAGACGGACGGTCGCCTGGTAGAGGCCGGTGGAGGGCGTCGCATTCGCGCGCAGCCCGTAGCCGGAGACCACGCCGGTGCCGGAGGACTTCGTGGTGTAACCGAGGTCGAGGGTCGGGTAGCTCGACAGGGGCGAGCTGACCGAGAGGTGCACGAGGGCGATGTCGCCCGCGGGAGCCGAGTAGAGCGCGTCGGCGGCGACGGCCGGGCCCCGGTTGCTGGTGCTGTTGCTGTGGTAGACGTTCATGGCGGTCGTGCCGTCGACGCAGTGGTTCGCCGTGAGGACCCAGTCGGCGTTGATCTGCTCGCCCGTGCAGCCGTAGCTCCCGCTGCCCTGCTGGAAGATGAGCTGCACCTCCCAGGGGGTCGCCGGCGCCTGAGTGCCGCCGCCGATCCTCGGCGCGCTCGTGGTGGAGCCGGTGCCGACGGGGACGGCGTTCGCCGTCGTCGAGAGTCCGAGGGTGCTGAGAGCGAGGGTCGCCGAGACGGCGGCCACTGCGAGAATTTTCTTCACCTGTGGATGACCTTTCGAGTGCCTGATGGGCGCTTCTGCGCTCACGGAGACTCTCCGCCACCCCCGTTCGGGGGGGCAAGTCAGCACTTCGGTGGGACTTTCTGTACCCCGTCCATCATTCGGGGGACAGCCTGGTCCGGCTGTCGAAGGACCATCGGCCTCACCGCCAGGAGCGGGATCGCGACGCTGCAGAGCGGGCCGATGGCCACGGCGAACACGACCGTACCGACGCCGACGTTCCCTCCGAGGAGCCAGCCGGCCAGGAGGGCCGAGCCCTCGACGAGGGTCCTCGCGAGCCAGATCGGCAGCCCCAGGCGGTGGTGCAGGCCCAGCATCAGGCCGTCGCGCGGTCCGGCTCCGAGGCCCGCCCCCACGTAGACGCCGGTGGCCGCGGCGAGCAGCAGGATGCCGAACCCGAGTTCCGCGACGCGCACCGGCATCCCGGCCACCGCCGGCAGCACGGCCAGCGTGGCGCCCGCGGCGGTGCCGACGAGCAGCACGTTCGCGACGGTCCCAATGCCCGGGCGCTGCCGCAGCGGCCACCAGAGGAGGAGCACGGCCGCGCCGATGACGTTCGTCGCGACTCCGAAGGGCAGACCGGTCAGCCGCGCGACCCCCTGGGCGAACACGTCCCACGGGCCGACGCCGAGGCCCGCCTGGACGATGAAGCCGATCGCGACTCCGTAGAGAGCGAGCCCGACGACCAATCGGATCAGGCGGCGCGGGTCTGGTCTCAGCCGATCGAACATAGGAAGAGCCAATCGGCCCCCGGCCGATCTGTCCAGAGGCCAATCCACCTAGACTGGCCTCATGCCGCATCGCCTGACCGCCCGCGCCACCCGGGAGCTGCTCGGCGAGTGGACGAGCGACGAGCCGATGCAGGCCGCCCTCGCCGCCCGCATCCGGGTGCTCCTCCTCGACGGACGGCTCTCCGCCGACTCGCTCCTGCCCGCCGAGCGCGAGCTCGCCGCGGCGCTCCGCGTGAGCCGGACGACCGTCTCGGCCGCCTACCGCCTGCTCCGGGAGACCGGATTCGCCCGCAGCCGCGTCGGCTCCGGGACGACGACGGCCGTCCCGCGCTCCGAGACGCCGCGCGACGGCGACCCGCGCGGACTGATCGACCTGACGAAGGCGTCGTTCCCCGCGACGCGCCTCCTCGAGGGCGCTCTCGAGCGGGCCGCTCTCGACCTGAGGCCCCTCCTGCCCACCTCCGGCTACGACACCTACGGCTTGCCGTCGCTCCGGCGGGCCATCGCCGACCGGTACACCGAGCGCGGTCTGCCGACCGGGCCGGGCGAGATCCTGGTGACGACTGGGGCGCAGAGCGCCATCGCCATCGCTGCCCGCGTCCTCGCCGACCGGGGCGATCGCGTCTACGCGGAGAGCCCCTCCTATCCGCACGCCTACGACGCTCTCCGCTCGGCGGGCGGGCGGCTGATCACGAGCCCGGTCTCGGCGACCGACGGCTGGGACCTCGACGCCCTCGAAGCCGCCTTCCGCCGGAGCGGCCCGACCCTGGGCTACGTCATGCCCGACTTCCACAACCCGACCGGCCGGAACCTGTCGACGGCCGGGCGGCACCGCCTCCTGGAGGCCGCCTCGGCGGCGGGCACGATCCTCCTCGCCGACGACACGACCGCCGAGCTCAGCATCGACCGTGTCATCGACCATGCGCCGCTGGCCGCGCTCGCTCCGGCTTCCGGGGCCACCGTCGTCCACATCGGCTCGGCGAGCAAGATCTTCTGGGGAGGTCTGCGGATCGGCTGGATCCGCGCGTCGGAGCACCTCGTCGACCGACTCGCCGCGGCCCGCACCTCGAGCGACCTCGCGAGCCCCGTCCTCGAGCAGCTCGTCGTCGCGCGCCTCCTCGAGGACGTCACGGAGGTGCTGGCCGAGCGCCGCCTCCAACTCGCCGAGGGTCGGGCGACCGTGGCCGAGGCGGTCCGGCGGCACCTGCCCGGCTGGACGATGCCCGAGACGCTGGAGGGCGGCCTGTCCGCCTGGATCAACCTCGGCGCGCCCGTCAGCTCGCAGCTCTCGTTCGCGGCGAGGGCGCGCGGCATCCTGATCACCGCGGGCCCGCGATTCGGCGTCGACGGAGCGTTCGAGACGTTCCTGCGGGTGCCGATCATGCAGGATCCTGCGCTGCTGACCCACGCCCTCCGTGTGTTCGGCGAGATCTGGCCGACCCTCGACCGGCTGCCGCGCGCGGCCGCCGAGAGCGTCTCGGCCGTCGCCTGAGGGAGAGCGCCACGAGGGGATCCGGCCAGAAGAAACGGCCGGATCACGAGGGGATCCGGCCAGAAGAAACGGCCGGATCACGAAGGGATCCGGCCAGAAGAAACGGCCGGATCACGAAGGGATCCGGCCGGGAGGCACGAGCGGAGACGGTGGGATTTGAACCCACGGTGCCCCGTAAAGGGCACTCCACCTTAGCAGGGTGGTGCACTAGGCCGAACTATGCGACGTCTCCAGGCGCTCGACGAGCGAACGCACGCCCACAACTGTAGCGGACCGGCGGCGCGGTTCCCACTCGGCGGGCCGGGCATCCTGCGGTCTCCCCTCGTGTCGGCATTAAGGCCCACATTTTTGCCCCCCGATTTGGGTGAAAGTGTCCCCTTGTCCTCCATAATGCGGACCCATAGAGTTGCTGCACAGCCCGTTCCACCCGCGGCGGCCCCGAAGCCTCGAAGAACCCGAATCTCTTCGAGTCTCGCCGACGAACGGACATTCCACCGCGCATCGTCGCGCGGCACGCAGCGCCCTGCGAGGTCGTACACCCCTGATCCCGGCCTCGCAGGGTCCCGCTCGTCCACCACCCCTGGGTGGGCGAGCGACCTCCAGGCCGTCCCGAGAGCTGGTTACTCTCGGGGCGGCCTTCTCTCTAGAACCGGTAGGCCACCGAGCAGGTCCGGTCGGCGGCCGTCTGACCGGTGAGCCCCTCGATGGCGGTGGTGCCCGCCGACGCTCCCGGCGCCGGCGTCGTCGACGCCGAGCCGCTCGCGGAACCGGTGGCGACCGGCGCGGGGGCGGCGGACGAGGGGGCAGGAGCAGCCGCGCCGCTCTGCGTGGTCTCCGACCCGACCCCGGTGCTCCCCGGGGTCAGTCCGAACGGCCTGTCGGCCCGGATGGCGTCGAACAGCCGGCCGGCCGTGGCCGTGTCGGGCTGGACCTTGCCCGAGTACACGCCCGTGCCCCCGGTCGAGCCCGGGTACTGCACGAAGTTCACGTTCTGCAGCGGGAGGTCCTTCAGGGCGAGACCGATCTTCGTCATGGTGTCGAGGTCGTTGAGGCTGTTCGACAGGGTCATGTTGCTCGCGGCGGCGCGGGCCAGCTTGTACAGCTTGGTCGGGCTTGCGAGGACCCCGCCGGACTTGATGGTCCGGAGCATCGACGACAGGTAGACCTGCTGGCTCGAGATCCGGCCGAGGTCGGAGCCGTCGCCGATGCCGTGGCGCGAGCGGAGGAAGGCGAGGGCGTCGGCGCCCTGGAGCGTGGAGGACCCCGCGGGGAGGTCGAGTCCGGTGTAGCGGTCCGTGACGGGCTCGTTCACGCAGACCGGCACGCCGCCGATCGCGTTGGTCATCTCGATGACGCCGTTGAACGAGATGAGCCCCGCGAACGGCACGTCGACGCCGGTGAGCTGCTTCACGGTCTGGACGACGCAGTTGAGGCCGCCGTCCTCGTAGGCGCTGTTGATCGGCTGCGCCGACATGGCCGGGGTGGTGCCGGAGCCGTCCTCCTTCGGGCAGCTCGGGATCGGCACGACGAGGTCGCGCGGGATGCTGACGGCCGTCGCGTTGCTGTGGTCGGCGGACACGTGAAGCAGGATGTTGACGTCGTTCAGCGTCGCGTCGCGCTTGCCGAACGAGTCGCCCTGCTTCACGTCGTTGTCCGTGCCGACGATGAGGACGTTGAAGCCGCCCTCGTAGGCGGTCAACCCCGGGGCCTGCTTCGCGGCCTTCGCCGTCTCCTCGCCCTGGAGGGCCACGCCCTGGCCGAGGTCGTCGGAGACCTGCTTGAGCGCGATGGCCCCGACCGAGACGCCGCTCACCAGGAGCACGGCCACGGCGACCCCGACCGACCTCAGCACGGCGCCGAAGGGGCGAGGGGTCGCGAGTCGCCCGTGCCGGGCGATGCCCTCGGGCGAGGGTGCGGGCCGTGCGACGCGTGCGACGCGTGCGAACCGTGCGGCCCGGGGGCTGCGAGCGTCCCGAACGGCTCTGGCCGCCCGTCGGGGGCTGTCGGTTCCGTGACGCGGGTCGCTCACGGGTGTCCTCTCGGTCGGTGACACGGCGCGCGGACGACGACTGTCAGCGGGTGAGACTGACGCGACGGCACCGGTCGGCAATCGGGCAAGGTTCGACAGGGTGCCAGAAGCTCCTGGGAGTTTCCGGCCAGCGGGGCGGGGACGGCGCGGTCTCGAGAGACGCCGGCCACGGGCATCCTGCGGGCCCTGTCGGGAGTCGCCGGTGCGGCGTAGCGTTGCCCTGGTGAATCGACCAACTGCGGCAACCGTCGGGGAGCTCCGCGCCTCGGGGCACGAACTGAAGACACTGCGGGCCGAGATCCGCGACAACCTCCTGGCCTTCCTCCGGGAGGGCCGCGATCCCTGGCCGGGCCTCCACGGATTCGAGTCGACGGTGATCCCGCAGCTCGAGCGCGCGCTGATCGCCGGGCACGACATCGTCCTCCTCGGCGAGCGCGGGCAGGGCAAGACCCGGCTCCTGCGGACCCTCTCGGGCCTTCTCGACGAGTGGTCGCCCGTCATCGCGGGATCGGAGCTGGGCGAGCACCCCTTCGAGCCGATCACCGTCGAGAGCCGTCGCCGCGCCGCCGAGCTGGGCGACGACCTCCCCGTCGAGTGGCGACGCCGCGAAGAGCGCTACGTCGAGAAGCTGGCGACCCCCGACACGAGCGTGGCCGACCTGATCGGCGACGTCGACCCGATGAAGGTCGCCGAGGGCCGCAGCCTGGGCGATCCCGAGACGATCCACTTCGGGCTCATCCCGCGCAGCCACCGCGGCATCGTGGCGATCAACGAGCTGCCCGACCTGGCCGAGCGGATCCAGGTCGCCATGCTCAACGTGATGGAGGAGCGCGACATCCAGATCCGCGGCTACGTGCTGCGTCTCCCCCTCGACGTCCTCGTGGTGGCGAGCGCCAATCCGGAGGACTACACGAACCGCGGGCGCATCATCACGCCGCTGAAGGACCGCTTCGGCGCCGAGATCCGCACCCACTACCCCACCGAGCTCGAGGACGAGATCGCGGTGGTCCGGCAGGAGGCCCAGCTCACCGCGCTGGTCCCCGACCACCTCGTCGAGATCCTCGCCCGGTTCACCCGCGCCCTCCGCTCCTCCCCGTCGGTCGACCAACGCAGTGGCGTCAGCGCACGATTCGCCATCGCCGGAGCCGAGACCATCGCCGCGGCCGCCATCCACCGCGCCACACGCCAGGGCGAGCCGGAAGCGGTGGCCCGCCCGATCGACCTCGAGACCGCGGTCGACGTGCTCAGCGGCAAGATCGAGTTCGAGTCGGGCGAGGAGGGCCGCGAGGACGAGATCCTCGACCACCTGCTCCGCACCGCGACGGCCGAGACGGTGCGCTCGCACTTCCGCGGCATCGACTTCGCCCCGCTCATCGAGGCTCTCGACGGCGGCGTCATGGTGACCACCGGGGAGCAGGTGTCCGCGCGCGACTTCCTCGCGGGGCTGCCCTCCCTCGGGGAGTCCGAGCTGTACGACGAGATCGGCGACCGCCTGGGGGCGACCTCCGACGGCGAGCGGGCAGGAGCCATCGAGCTCGCTCTCGAGGGCCTCTACCTCTCGCGCAAGGTGAGCAAGGAGAGCGGCGGAGGCGAGGCCGTCTATGGCTAGGTCGAACCGGCGCCTGCGCCGCGACGCGCAGTACGCCCGGTACGCGGGCGGTCCGGATCCGCTGGCGCCGCCGGTCGACACCGCCGAGGCCCTCGACGCCATCGGTCAGGACGTCATGGCGGGGACCTCCCCCGAGCGAGCCCTCCGCGAGTTCCTCCGCCGCGGCGGTCGCGATCAGTCGGGTCTCGACGACCTCGCGCGTCGCGTCGCCGAGCGTCGACGCGAGCTGACGCAGAAGAACAACCTCGACGGCACCCTGCTCGAGATCCGCGAGTTGCTCGACAAAGCCGTCCTCGAGGAGCGCAAGCAGCTCGCCCGCGACGTCACGCTCGACGACGCGGACCGCACGCTGTCCGAGATGCAGCTCGACAGCCTCCCCCCGTCCACCGCCGCCGCCGTCAGCGAACTGAGCGATTACGCGTGGAAGAGCGCCGAGGCCCGGGCCGACTACGCGAAGATCAAGGATCTCCTCGGACGGGAGATGCTCGACCAGCGGTTCGCCGGGATGAAGCAGGCCCTCGAGAGCGCCACCGACGCCGACCGCGAGGCCATCACGGCCATGCTCGACGACCTCAACGAGCTCCTCGACGCCCACGCTCACGGAACCGACAGCCAGGAGCAGTTCGACGACTTCATGGCCGAGCACGGCGAGTTCTTCCCCGAGCGACCGGAGAACATCGACGAACTGCTCGACGCCCTCGCCTCGCGGGCGGCCGCCGCCCAGCGGATGCGCAACTCGATGACCGAGGAGCAGCGCGACGAGCTCGACGCCCTCGCTCAGCAGGCGTTCGGCTCGCCCGGCCTGATGGATTCCCTCTCCCGGCTCGACGACACCCTCCGCTCCCTCCGACCCGGCGAGGACTGGGGCTCCTCCGAGCGGATGGACGGCGAGCAGGGCCTCGGACTCGGCGACGGCACCGGCGTCTTCCAGGATCTCGCCGATCTCGACCAGTTGGCCGAGCAGCTGGCGCAGTCGAGCCAGGGCTCGCAGCTCGACGACCTCGACCTCGACCGGCTCGCTCGGCAGCTCGGCGACGAGGCCGCCGTCGACGCGCGCACGCTGCAGCAGCTCGAGAAGGCGCTCCGCGACTCCGGCGCCATGAAGCGCGCCTCCGACGGGAAGCTGAAGCTCACCCCCAAGGCGATGCGGCAGCTCGGCAAGGCCCTCCTCCGCGACATCGCCGACACCATGTCGGGTCGTCAGGGCGCCCGCGACCTGCGGCGCGCAGGAGCCGCGGGCGAACGCTCCGGGGCCACGCGCGAGTGGGCCTTCGGCGACACCGAGCCGTGGGACGTCACCCGCACGGTCACGAACGCGATCACGCGCGAGGCGAGCGAGCGGGCGAGCGGCGGGGGCTTGCCGGCGGGTGGCGCGTCGGCGGGGCCGGCGGGTGGTGCGTCGGGTGCTGCGTCGGCGCCGGACCGCGGCTCCCGCGTCCGGATCGAGATCGGGGACGTCGAGGTCCAGGAGACGGAGGCGCGGACGCAGGCCTGCGTCGCCCTGCTCGTCGACACGTCGTTCTCGATGGCGATGGACGGCCGCTGGGTGCCGATGAAACGCACCGCGCTGGCCCTCCACACGCTCATCACGAGCCGCTTCCGCGGTGACGACCTCCAGTTGATCGCGTTCGGACGCTCCGCCGAGGTCATGGACATCGAGGAGCTCGTCGGCCTCGACGCGATGTGGGACAAGGGGACGAACCTTCACCACGCGCTCCTGCTGGCGAACCGCCACTTCCGCAAGCACCCGACGGCGCAGCCGATCCTGCTCATCGTGACCGACGGCGAGCCGACCTCGCACCTCGAGCCCGACGGCGAGGTCTACTTCAGCTACCCGCCCGACCCGCTCACCGTCGCCTACGCCGTGCGGGAGCTCGACAACTCCCTGCGGCTCGGAGCCCACACGACGTTCTTCCGGCTGGGCGAGGACCCCGGGCTGGCGCGCTTCATCGACTCGATGGCGCGTCGCGTGGGCGGCTCGGTCGTCGCGCCCGAGGCGGACGACCTCGGGGCGGCCGTCGTGGAGTCGTACCTCGGATCGAGGCAGGGGCGGGGCGGCCCGGGCGGGGGCGACGGCGGGTTCTCGTCGATGTTCGGGCGCGGCTGGGGGTTCTGAGCGAGGTCGAACGCGACGGGCTGCGGCTCAGGGCCTTAGAACAGCGGCCAGGGCACGGCGGGCATGTGGCCTCGCGGGGCCGGGAAGGTGCCGTGGTCGAGCAGACGATCGCACCGGTGGGCGAGCGTGTCGATCTCGCGCTCGGTGAGGAGGTCGGCGAGTGCGGCCCCGAGGTCGCCGGCGAGATCGGCCCGGACCCGCTCCACCCCCGCGCGTTCGTCCGCGTCGAGGTCGGCGCCGAGCCAGCCCCAGAGGACGGTCCGGAGCTTGTGCTCGACGTGGAACGTGAGGCCGTGATCGACCCCGTGGCGGTGTCCGCCCGGAATCGCGAGGATATGCCCGCCCTTGCGGTCGGCGTTGTTGACGACGACGTCGAACACGGCCATCCGGCGGAGAGCCGCGGAATCCTCGTGGATCAGGGTCACCGGCTGGTCGTCCTCGTCGCTGCCCTCGAAGACGTGGCGCCATCCGGACTCGGGGACGTCACCGGGGGCGACGAGATCGACGGTCTGCTGCGCCGGGTCGGCATCCTGCCAGAGCTGCACCATGCCGGGGCCGAGGGGGCCGTCGCGGAGCCAGGTGCGAGGCACGACGTCCCAGCCGAACGACTCGGAGACGAGGTAGGCGGCCCGCTCCCGGTCGGCGAGGGTTCCGTCGGGGAAATCCCAGAGCGGCTTCTCACCCGCGACCGGCTTGTAGACGACCTCCACACCGGCGATCCGGCCGAGGAACGTCGCGTTCGAGGCGATCGTGACGCGGGCCGTCAGGTCGAGGGTGCCCCGCTCGAGCTGGTCGTCCGTGGCTCCGGCCGCCGCTGCCATCAGAGGTCGTCGGGCAGGATGCAGGTGTGGCCGTCGGGGTCCATCGGCATGCCGCAGCGCGGGCACAGCGGCCGCCCCGCTCCGACGACCTCCAGCGTGCGCTTGGCGAACGCGCGCGCGGTGCCCACGGGGATGCGCACCTGGAGGATCTCCTCCGGCTCGGCCACCAGGAAGACGTCGGCGTCGTCGTCGACTCCGGTGGAACCGTCGCCGACCGATCCGTCGGCGCTCGATCCGTCGGCGCTCAATCCATCGGCATCGCGGGAGAAGGCCTCGAGATCGAAGGCATCGCTGTCGAGGGCGACGGCGTCCGACTCCACCGCGACCTCCACGATCGGGAACGCCTCGATGACGACCTGCGCGGTCGAGGGATCCCAGCCGAGACTGATCGCCCCGATGCGGAACTGCGCCTCGACCGGCTCGTCGAGCGGGTCGTTGTCGACGAGCTCGACCGGCGTCGAGGCCGGGATCGTGACGGGGTTACCCTCCGCGACCATCAACTCGTCCAGGATCTCGTCGATCTTCTGGGCGAGCAGAGCGGACTGCTCCTTCTCGAGCGCCACGCTCACGACACGGGAACCGTCACGCGCCTGAAGGTAAAAGGTGCGCGCCCCGGGGCGACCAACTGTGCCGACGACGACCCGGTCGGGCCAGTCGAAGTCGTGAACTCGAGTGGGCATGAGCCCATCCTACGAGCGGTCGGCCGCGCGGGTCACAGGGTGCGCACGTGGTTCAGGCGGGTCCGGCGCCGCCGCCGACCGGAGCATCGGCGACCGGTGGCGCGGCCTTCAACCACGAGAGGTCGCCGGAGTCGGAGTTGGTCGACACGACCTCGGGGCGGCTCGTGCCGTAGCGCACGATCGACAGCGACGCGGGACCGACGCTGATCCGCTGGAACAGGTCGAGGTGCATGCCGAGCGCGTCCGCGAGGATCGACTTGATGATGTCGCCGTGGCTGACCGCCACCCAGACGGCTCCCGGACCGTGCTCGGTCTCGAACGCCGCGTCGAGCCTCCGGATCGCCGACACCGACCGGGACTGCATCGTCTGCATCGACTCTCCCCGGGGGAAGACTGCCGCCGACGGCTGAGTCTGCACGACGGACCACAGCGGTTCCTTGGCGAGATCGCTCAGCTTGCCGCCCTGCCAGTCGCCGTAGTCGCACTCGGTGATCGCTCGTTCGATCGACACCGCGGGACCGTCGGCCGGCTGCCGCTCCAGGATCGCGCGGGCGGTCTGACGGCACCGCTCCAGCGGGCTCGACACGACGCCGACGAGGGGCACGACGCCGAGCCGCTCCCCCGCCCGCACCGCCTGCTCCCGCCCGACGCGATCGAGCTTCACACCGGTGGTCCGTCCCGCCAGGATGCCGGTGGCGTTCGCGGTGGTGCGTCCGTGCCGCACGAGGATGACTGTGGCCATGTCGCCAGCCTAGGCGGGTGGTGGTGTGCGTCCGTGTGGACTGCCTTCGACAGGTGGACACCGTGGGACATTCGCGGAGGGCGTGGGATTCGAACCCACGAAGGTTTTACCCTCACTTGTTTTCAAGACAAGCTCCATCGGCCGCTCGGACAGCCCTCCCGGCTGGCGAGCCTCGCGGGTCGCCGCCGGAGCCGAGTCTATCGGACGGCCACGAGCATCCTGCGGGCGTCGGCGCAGCCGGAATGACGACCGGGAGCGATGCCGCCGCGCGCGGTCAGAGCGTCGCGAGAACCGCCGCGAGGCCGTCGTCGACGTCGGACCCCGTCGTCTCGGAGGAGACCTCGATCACGTCGTCGGGAGCCTGCCCCATGGCGACGCCCCGGCCGCCCTGGGCCGCCCAGGCGAGCATGTCGATGTCGTTGCGACCGTCTCCGACGGCCATGACCCGGTCTGTGGGCACGTCGAGCCAGGTGCGGACGCGCTCCATCGCCGTCGCCTTGGTGACGCCGAACGGGGCGATGTCGAGCCAGGCGGTCCAGCCGACGTTGTAGGTGACCTTGTGGAGCCCCATGCCCTCGACGATCTCGAGGAACTCCTCGAGGCTGTGCGAGGGCGACATCACGACGACGCGCGTGGCGGACACTTCGAGGAGCTCCTCGAAGTCGACCTCGCGGCTGTTCGGCGCCAGGGCGACCTCCGGGAAGGCGCCCTTGTAGAGCATGAGACCGTGGGCGTCTTCGACCGCGTACCCGGCACCGTCGAGTCGACCGTTGATCGTGGTCAGCACCTCGGCGGGATCGAACTCCTCGACGTAGACCGCCGAGTAGCCCTCGGGCGCCTTCTCGTCGCGGCCCAGCGTGATGGCGCCGTTCGAGCAGACGACGTAGTCGGACGTCAGGCCGAGACGCTCGAGGACAGGGAGCGTCATCGCGACCGAGCGCCCGGTCGCGATCATGACCTCGTGGCCCTCGGTGCGGAGGCGCGTGATCTGGTCGACCACGGCATCGCTGATGTTGCCGCCCTCCGTCATGATCGTGCCATCCACGTCGAGGGCGACGAGCCATTTGGCCGATCCCGGAACCCCGGAGAGGGTCTCGTCGGGCCCCCGGCCCGAGCTCTCGGCCTGCAGTGCTTCGGCGTTCATCGAGTCGGTGCTCATCGAGTCGGCGCTCATGCGACGGGCTCCAGGATTTCGAGGCCGCCGAGGTACGGGCGCAGCGCCGCGGGAACGACGACCGAACCGTCGGCCTGCTGGTGCGTCTCCAGGATGGCGACGAGCCAGCGCGTCGTGGCGAGCGTGCCGTTGAGCGTGGCGACCGGAGCCGTCTTGCCGCTCTCGGTGCGGTAGCGGATGTCGAGGCGCCTGGCCTGGAACGTCGTGCAGTTGGACGTCGAGGTCAGCTCGCGGTAGGTGCCCTGCGTCGGGACCCAGGCCTCGATGTCGTACTTGCGCGCGGCCGACGAACCGAGATCGCCGGCGGCGACGTCGATCACGCGGTAGCTGAGCTCGCAAGCCTGCAGCATGCGCTCCTGGAACGAGACGAGCCGGTCGTGCTCGGCCTCGGCCTCGTCGGGGTGCACATAGCTGAACATCTCGAGCTTGTTGAACTGGTGGACCCGCAGGATGCCCCGATTGTCCTTCCCCGCGGCCCCGGCCTCCCGGCGGTAGCACGTGGACCAGCCCGCATAGCGGATCGGACCCGAGGACAGATCGAGGATCTCGTCCGCGTGGTAACCCGCCAGGGCGACCTCGCTGGTGCCGGTGAGGTAGAGGTCGTCGGCCGGCAGGTAGTAGACCTCGTCGGCGTGAGAACCGAGGAAGCCGGTGCCGCCCATGACCTCCGGGCGGACGAGGGTGGGAGTGATCAGCGGGACGAAGTCGTCGCGGATCGCCTGGTCGAGGGCCATGTTCATCAGGCCGAGCTCGAGGCGGGCGCCGACGCCCCGGAGGAAGTAGAAGCGCGAGCCCGACACCTTGGTGCCTCGCTTGATGTCGATCGCGCCGAGCTTCTCCCCGAGGTCGGCGTGATCCTGCGGCTCGAAATCGAAGGTGCGCGGCTCGCCGACGGTGCGGAGCGTCGTGAAGGCGTCCTCGCCTCCGGCCGGCACGCCGTCGATGACCGGGTTGGCGATCGCACGGATGGCCTGGTCGAAGGTCTCGTCGGCCGCCGAGGAAGCCGCGCTCGCCTCCTTGACGCGAGCCGCCAGCTCCTGCGCTCGGGCCACGAGTTCTTTCTTCTCGTCTTTGGGGGCCTTGGCCACCACCTTGCCGAACGCGTTCTGCTCGGCTCGGAGATCTTCGAAGGCGACGATGGCGGCACGGCGTGAAACGTCTGCAGCCAGGGCGACGTCGACCGCCTCGACGGAATCCCCGCGGGCCGCCTGGCTCTTCTTGATGAGGTCGGGGTCGTCGCGGAGCAGTTGGGGATCGATCACGAGACCATCCTAAGGAGTGCCGATGTGCCTCGCCCCGGGGAAGCCGGGGCGCAGGGCACCCCGCCGTCGAATACCGTGGGAGCATGACCCCTCCGTCCTCCCCGCCTTCCGAGAAGGACGCGTCGGCACCGACGCTCGCCGACCACGAACTCCGCGACTCGAGCAAGCTCACCGCCGCGGTGGTCTACAACCCGATCAAGGTCTCGCTGCGCGACATCAAGAAGTCGGTGAAGCGCCACCAGAAGGCCGCCGGCTGGAACGAGACCCTCTTCTTCGCCACGAGCATCGAGGACCCGGGGAGCGGAGTGACGCGGCAGGCCCTGGAGCAGGGCGCGGACGTCGTCGTCGCGGCGGGCGGAGACGGTACTGTGCGACGCGTCGCCGAGACGCTCCGCGGAACCGAGGCGGCGCTGGGACTCGTGCCGTCGGGCACGGGAAACCTCCTCGCCCGGAATCTGAAGATCTCGCTCGACCGCCTCGACGAGGCGATCGCCACCGTGTTCACCGGCGTCGACAAGAAGATCGATGTCGGCGTGGTCGACATCGAGAACCCCGACGGGAGCCGCGACCGGAGCGCCTTCGTCGTCATGGCGGGGTTGGGGCTCGACGCGAAGATGCTCGCGAACACCAACGACAGGTTGAAGAACCGCGTCGGCTGGCTCGCCTACGTCGACGCCATCTTCCGCTCGCTGCGCGACGAGAATCGCATCACCATCCGCTACGACCTCGACGGCACCGGCAGGAAGACGATGCGAACGAACACCATCATCGTCGGCAACTGCGGACTGCTGCCGGGGAACCTGATGCTCCTGCCCGACGCGGCCGTCGACGACGGGATCTTCGACATCGTCGCGCTCCGCCCCGAGAGACGGATCGACTGGATCGGCATCTGGCTCAAGATCGTGTGGGAGAACGGGGTGCTCCGTCGCAGCCGTACCGGCCGGAAGATCATGGAGCACACCCGGGAGATCAAGACCGTGCGCTACATGAAGGGTAGCGAGATCGTGGTTCGGCTCGACTCGCCGCAGGACTTCGAACTCGACGGCGACTCGCACGGCATGGCCGTCGCGATCCGCGCGTGGGTCGACCCGCTGGCTCTGACCGTGAGGGTCCCGGCCTAGGAGGTCGACGACGCGCCCTCGGGTGTGGTCGGGCCCCCGCCCTCTGCTCCGTCCGGACTGTCCGCTCCGGCCGGACTCTCCGCTCCGGCCGGACCGGAGAAGGGTGGTGCCGCTCCTCATCGCGCGTCGGGCTCTCCCGGCTCGCCGGCGATCAGGCCACGGAGCCAGTCTCGCGCTTCGACGAACGCCTGGTTGTCGTAGCGGGTGGTGACCGTGACCTGCTCGCGGTCGGCCCGCGGGTAGGAGCCGAGGAAGGTGACCCTCGGGCTGAACCGCTTGAGCCCGAGAAGGGCGTCGGCGACCCGCTCGTCGAGGATGTGCCCGTCGAGATCGATCACGAACCGGTAGCGGCCCAGGGCGTCGCCGATGGGACGGGACTGCAGGAGGCTCATGTTGATGCCGCGGGTCGCGAACTGCTCGAGCATGTCGAGGAGGCCACCCGCGCGGTCGTCGGGGAGTTCGGCGATGAGAGTCGTCTTGTCGGAGCCGGTCGCAGGAGGCACGGCCGAGACGCGCCCGACGAGCACGAATCGCGTCACCGCGTTCGGATTGTCGCCGATCCCGCTCGCCAGGATCTCGAGCGGGTAGTGCTCGGTGATGCCGGGCGGTGCGACCGCCGCGTCGGCGAGACCGCCGACGACGGAACCGCCCTCGGGCGGAAGGAGAGCGATCGCGGCGGCGACGTTGGAGGTCGCCGGGAGATGCCCGTGCTCCGGCAGGGATCGCTCCAGCCAGAGCCTGGTCTGCGCGTAGGCGACCGGATGCGCGTTCACGACCCGGACCTCGTCGAGACTCGTGCCGGGACGTGCGACGAGGACGAAGTCGACGGGAACGAGGTATTCACCCAGGATCCGGAGCCCCGGGACGTTCGCCAGGGCATCCTGCGTGGCGCTGACCCCGCCGTCGACGCTGTTCTCGATGGCGATCATCGCCGCGACGCTCCGGCCCGCCACGACGTCACCGAGCGCTTCGCCGACGTTGTTCACACTGCGCCACGTCTTGCCGACGGCCTCGGGCACCTGCTTGAGGGCGGCCTCGGTGAAGGTGCCGGCGGGGCCGAGATAGCTGTAGGCGTCGAGGGAGTCGTCGTGGTTCTGGGGCATGCGGAAGAGCCTAGGGCAGGGGTGACGGGCTCCATCGGCCGGGGAACCGACCTGTGGATAACTTCCGCATTCGGGCTCGACGAGTGCCACTATGAATGCCATGACCGATCGCGCAGGCACCTACGCCGAAGACTCCGACCTCATCGACCCCGAAGCCGTCTCAGCGGCCTACTACGACCTGATCCCCGACGTGTCGGATCCTGCTCAGAAGGTCGTCTTCGGCACCTCGGGGCACCGCGGCTCCTCCCTCGACGCGGCCTTCAACGAGGCGCACATCGCCGCGATCACGCAGGCCATCGTGGAGTACCGCGCGAATCAGGGCGTCACCGGTCCCCTGTTCATCGGCCGGGACACCCACATCCTCTCGGGCCCCGCGGAGCGCACGGCACTCGAGGTCCTGGCGGGCAACGGCGTCACCGTGCTCGCGGACGCCGAGGGCGGCTACGTGCCCACTCCCGTCGTCAGCCACGCGATCCTGGTCTACAACAACGACCCGTCGCACACCGATCAGGCCGACGGCATCGTGGTCACGCCGAGCCACAACCCCCCGCGCGACGGCGGTTTCAAGTACAACCCGCCCCACGGCGGGCCCGCTGACAGCGACGCCACCTCGTGGATCGCCGATCGCGCGAACGAGATCATCGCGGGCGGCAACGTCGAGGTGAAGAAGAGCATGGTGAGCCCGGGCCGCCACGACTTCCTCCGCGGCTACGTGATCGACCTCGCCAACGTCATCGACTTCGACGCCATCAAGAAGGCCGGCGTCCGTATCGGCGCCGACCCCCTCGGCGGCGCGAGCGTCGAGTACTGGGCCGCGATCCGCGACGCCTACGACCTCGACCTGACCGTCATGAACCCCGGGGTCGACCCGACGTGGCGTTTCATGACCCTCGACTGGGACGAGAAGATCCGTATGGATCCTTCGAGCGCGTCCGTGATGGCGAGCGTCGTCTCGCGGAAAGACGAGTTCGACATCGTCACGGGCAACGACGCCGACGCCGACCGTCACGGCATCGTGACGCCCGACGGCGGCCTGATGAACCCCAACCACTATCTCGCCGTCGCGATCGACTACCTCTACGCCCACCGGCCCGAGTGGCGCGACGACGCCGCCATCGGCAAGACGCTCGTGTCGTCGTCGATCATCGACCGCGTGGCGGAGTCCCTCGGCCGCCGCCTGTGGGAGGTCCCCGTCGGCTTCAAGTGGTTCGTGCCCGGCCTGGTCGACGGAAGCGTCGCCTTCGGCGGCGAGGAGAGCGCAGGAGCCTCGTTCCTCCGCCGCGACGGTTCGGTGTGGACCACCGACAAAGACGGCATCATCCTGGCCCTTCTCGCGAGCGAGATCCTCGCCGTGACCGGTAAGACCCCGTCGCAGCTCTACACGGAGCTGACGGCGAAGTTCGGCGACCCGGTCTATCAGCGCGTCGACGCGGCGGCCTCCAAGGAGCAGAAGGCCCGACTCGGGAAGCTCTCCGGCGACGCGATCACGGCGACCGAGCTGGCCGGCGATCCGATCATTGCGAAGCTCAGCGAGGCTCCGGGCAATGGGGCGGCGGTCGGCGGGGTCAAGGTCGTGACGGAGAAGGCCTGGTTCGCGGCGCGCCCCTCGGGCACGGAAGACGTCTACAAGATCTACGCCGAGTCGTTCGAGGGCCCCGAGCACCTCAAGCGTGTTCAGGCCGAGGCGAAGACGATCGTCGACGCGGCACTGGGGGGCTGAGCGGTAGCGACCGCTGAGTCCTCGCGACGAAGGAGGGGCACCCCGATCGGGGTGCCCCTCCTTCGTCTTCTTCCGCTGTCCGCTCGAGCCCTCACGTCGGCGCGAGACTCCACGATTTGCCACGCCCAGCGAAAGTGAGCGGCGTGTTGTGGAGTCTCGCGGAGAGACGGCTCGCGCCGCGGCGCGAGACTCCACAATTTGCCACGCCCAGCGAAAGTGAGCAGCGTGTTGTGGAGTCTCGCGGAGAGACGGCTCGCGCCACCGCGCGAGACTCCACAATTTGCCACGCCCAGCGAAAGTGAGCGGCGTGTTGTGGAGTTTCGGGGGGGGCGGGGCGGGGGCGCGCGGTGCGCGCGCAGACAGCGGCGGGCGCAGCCCGCCCCGACCTACTTGCCCGTCACCTTGCCGGGGTTGAAGCGCCCGGCCGGGTCGGCCGAGTCGAGCAGCCCCTGCATCAGAGCGAGCCCGGGAGCCGAGACGTCGTCGCGCATCCACGGGGCGTGCTCGAGGCCGACGCCGTGGTGGTGCGAGACGGTTCCGCCCTCGGCGATGAAGGCATCCTGGATGGCCTTCTTGACCACGTCGTACTGCTCGAGCGGCCGGTCGCCGTGCTCGAACGCGAACGTGAAGTAGAGGCAGGCGCCCGTGTGGTACGAGTGCGAGAGGTGCGCCATGATCAGGCCCTGCACGCCGACCTTCTCGAACGCCCGGTTCGCGGCGGCGTAGACGCCGTTGTAGAGCGGGAGCAGCTTCGACCAGGGGGCGGACGTCTCGGAGACGTCGGCCGCACCGCCGTGGTCGAGGAAGAAGTCGCGCAGGTAGGGCGTGTCGAACTTCTTCTGGTCGTAGAGCACGCCCGGCCCCTTGCCGACCCCGAGCCCGCCGTACTTCTTGACGATCTTGTTGACGAGCTTCTGGTTGCGGTCGACGTGCTCGTCGCTGCCCTCGTAGCCGATGAAGGACAGGCACATCTTCGCGGTGTCCCAGCCCTTGACCTTGAGGAAGCGCTGGAGCCCCTGCATGACGAGCGCCGAGACGCCCTTGCTCTCCTTGGAGGTCGCGAACGACATCTCCGTCTCGAACTCGTTGGACACGCGGGTCACCGACGGCGTCGCGTCGGACTCCGCGATGGCCTGCATCGCCTTGAGGCCAGCCTCCCAGGTCGGGAAAAGGTAGGCGAGGATCTCGCGCTTCTCGGGGATGCGGTGCACCTGCACGGTGACCTCGGTGATCACGCCGAGACGGCCCTCGCTGCCGAGGATCATCTCGCGGAGGCTCGGTCCGGTCGAGGCCGACGGAACGGCCCGGATGACGACGACGCCGTCGGGTCGCACCATGCGGAGACCCCGGGTGATGTCGGCGATGTCGCCGAACTTGTCGGACTGCATGCCCGACGAACGCGTCGCCACCCAGCCGCCGAGGGTCGAGTGCGTGAAGCTGTCGGGGAAGTGACCGAGGGTCCAGCCGCGCGGATTGAGCTGCGCCTCGATGTCGGGGCCCTGCGTGCCTGCCTGGATGCGGGCGAGCCCGGAGTCCTCGTCGATGTCGAGCACGCGGTCGAGGCGGCCCATGTCGAGGGAGATGACGATGCGGTCCTCGCCGGGCATGGGCTCGAGGCTGCCGACGATGTTGCTGCCGCCGCCGAAGGGGATGATCACGAAGTCGTGCTCGGTCGAGGCGGCGACGATCTTGGCGACCTCCGACTCGGTCGCCGGGTAGACGACGGCGTCCGGGGTGCGGGGGAAGACGCCGTTGCGGATCCGGATGAGGTCGCGGATGCTCTTGCCGTACGTGTGCACGACGCGCTCCATGTCGCCGATGACGACGTGGTCCTCGCCGACGATGAGCGAGAGCGCGCCCGCGACGTCCGCCGTGAGGCGCGACGACGGGATGTCGAGGTCGTCGAAGGCAGGAGCCACGGCGACGCTTTCGGAGTTGAGGTCGACGCCGACCATCTTCTTGACGAACGGCGCGAAGGCCGGCTTGTCGTCGTGGTGGAAGGCGGTCCCCTCGAGGCCCCAGCCCCACCACTTCATGTGCTTGACGTCGGGCCCGTCGGTGGCTCCCGAGGTCGTCGACGGCTTGAGATCGGTCACGGACGTGCTCCTTCGGATGGTGCGGACGCCCCAAGGATATCCGCCGAATACTGGGTCTTGAGTCGCAGGATCTCGGTGCGCAGCCGGGCGGAGAAGTCCAGCGCGGTCTCCCCCTGCTCCGGTCGCATCGGGTCGCCGAAGGCCACGCCGACGGGGAGTCGTCCGGGCCGCGGCCAGCTCGTGCCGCGCGGTTGCGCGATGTTGGCGCCGATGAGCGCGAGCGGCACGATCGGGACGTCGCAGGCCGCCGCGAGGCGCGCGGCTCCGGGCTTGAACGGGCCCATCACTCCGTCTTTGGAGCGGGTCCCCTCCGGGAACACGAGCACCGGGAATCCGCGCTGCAGGAGCGACGCGGCGCTGACCGTGGGATCGGCCCGGCCGCTCCTGCGCTCCGATCGCTTGGCCTCGGGCTCCGACTTCTCCGCGCGGCCCTTCCCGCGCGACCTGCCGCGCTGGATGGGGAAGGCGTTGAAGAAGAGGGAGGTGAGCCCGCGACGCCACCAGACGTCGAAGAAGTAGTCGGCCGCGGCTCCGGTCGCCAGGTAGCGCGAGAGCTTGCGCGGCAGCGCCCCGACGATGAGGGGCGCGTCGAGGTGGCTCGAGTGGTTGGCGATCAGGATGAAGCCGCCCTCGAGGCCTTTGAGGCGTTCGCGACCGAGGACGGTCACGTCGGTGACGGACCAGATCGTCGGCTTCATCACCCAGCGCTGGGCCACGAAGCGCGCCGACGCGTGGACGCGCGAGTTGAAGCGGTCGCGGACGTCGACGGCTCGGTCGCCGACGCGCCCCGCCACGTCGCCGGCGCGGCCCGCGACGTCGCCGGCGGCGTCGGACATGCGGCCGGCCACCTCGCCGGCGGCGTCGGACACGCGTCCGGCCACGACATGGATCCGGTCGGAGAGGTGCGCCTGGTCGTGCGCGGGAGCGTCAGAGGCCTCGGGCTCGTCGGTCGAGGCCCGCTTCGCCTCGTCGTCGCGGATCACGAGTTCACCGGGGTGCGGCGGCTCGACGAGATCTTCGCCGAGACGGCGCGCACAGCGCTCTTGGGAGCGTGTCGGAGCAGTCCGACGAGCACTCGGTACCGAACGGTGGGTATGGAGATCACTTTTCCCCTGTCGACGTCGCGCAGGCACGCGGACACCAGTTGTTCGGTGTCGAGCCAGAGGGAGTTTGGGATGCTCGAGGCGCGGATCCCGGCGCGCTGATGGAACTCGGTGCGCACCCAGCCCGGAAGGAGCGCGGTGACGGTCACGCCCGTCCCCCGCAGCTCGACCGACAGACCCTCCGAGAACGAGGTGACCCAGGCCTTGATGGCCGAGTAGGTCCCCATCGCGAGGAGGCCCGCCGTGGACGAGACGTTGACGATCCGGCCGGAGCCGCGCTCCCGCATCCCGCGCGCCGCCGCCCCCGACAGCACGAGCACGGCGCGGCACATCACCTCGAAGCCGAGGTCATGCGCGGAGACGTCCTCGGACGTCAGCGGGACATGCATGCCGAATCCGGCATTGTTCACCAGCAGCTCGATCGGGCGGTCGGGATCGGCGAGCCGGTCGGCCACGCGGTCGACGGCGGCGCGGTCGGCGAGGTCGGCCGGAAGGATCTCGACCGTGCGGCCGAGGACCCGCAGTTCCGCCGCCGTCGTCTCCAAACGGACCTCGTCTCGAGCGACGAGAACGAGGTCGTATCCACGATGTGCGAGCTGGCGGGCAAATTCGGCTCCGATGCCGGATGTGCCCCCCGTCACGAGCGCTACAGCCATGCCGCTTACGATACGGTGCTGGAGGGCAACTTCGTGCATCGATCACTGCTCAGACCCGCTCCGGAGGCAAACGTTTCATGACTACGACCAGTGGCGCGCGGAGCGACGAACCCTTCGACATCCGCGGATTCACGCGCACCGCGCAGGGCGACTTCCGCTCCGAGCTCGACCTCGCGTCGTTCGAGGCGACTCCTCTCGACGGGGCGACCCTCGACCTCGTCCGCTATCTCACGCGCCTCGAGGCGGCGACGATGGAGCACCTCCGCAATCTCCTCGTCACGGCCACGCACAAGGACGCCCGGGTGACCGCTTTCCTCGTCACCTGGGCGTTCGAGAAGTTCTGGATCGCCGAGGCTCTCGACGCCGTCCTGGAGAAGCACGGTCTGGAGCGGACGAAGAACGTTCCCGAGGGCACCAAGCGCCACGGGGTCGGCGAGGCCGTCGAGCGTCGCGGGCCGATCCGACGCGCGGTCATCGCGGTCGGGCTGGGCGCTCCGATCGTCGCCGTGCACATGGCGACCGGCCTCGTCGACGAATGGATTCTCCGAGCGGCATACGACCGTCTGCGCGAGACGACGCCCCACCCCGCGCTCCGCGACCTGGTCGCACGGATCCAGTCCATCAAGGCCCGGCACGAGGAGTTCTTCGCGGACGAGACCGACTGGCGTCTCCGCGACTCCGGCCGCGCCGTGCGCCAGACCCGCGCCGCTCTCCTGGCCGCCGTCTGGCCGATCGGCGCCGTGGAACGCGCCGCGACCGACCGCGACCTGTTCGAATCGTTCGTGTTCGGCGGTGAGGAGGGCGGTCGTCGCGCCTCCGCCATCGGTGAGCGCGTGGCCGGGCTCCCCGGCATGACCGAGGCCATCGGCAGCGCCACGGCCAGAAAGCTGATCCCGTGAGCACCCCGACACCCGTCCCGCATCCCGACCTCGGCGTCGACCTCGGCGGCAAGCACGTCTTCCTCACCGGAGGGACGGGCTTCGTCGGGCAGGCGATCCTCGAGCGCCTCCTCTCCTCGCACCCGGACACGACCGTGTCGCTGCTGATCCGTACGAAGGGCAGCACGTCCGGCGTCGACCGCCTGCGCCACCTCCTGCGGAAGCCCGTGTTCCGCTCCTGGCGGGAGCGCGTCGGCGACGAGGGGGTCGAGCGGGCCCTGACGACTCGTCTCCGTGTCCTCGAGGGCGGCCTCGACTCGGTGCCGCCGCTTCCGCACGATCTCGACGTGGTCATCCACAGCGCCTCGAGCGTCTCCTTCGACCCGCCCATCGACCAGGCGTTCGAGACGAACGTCGGCGGTGCGGTCGGGCTCTACGAGGCCCTCCTCGCCACGGGGACCGACCCCTACGTCGTGCACGTCTCCACCGCCTACGTGGGCGGGCTCCGCAAGGGGATCTTCCCGGAGGCCTCGCTGACGCACGACGTCGACTGGCGGACCGAGTTCGAGGCGGCGCGCGCCGCACGGTTCCGCGTCGAGCTCGCCTCCCGGCAGCCGGAGGTGCTCCGTCGCTTCGTGGCCGAGGCGCGGGCCAAGCACGGCAAGGAGGGGCCGCTCGCAGTCTCGCGCGAGGCCGAGGCCGGGCGCGTCGCGTGGGTCAAGGCCAAGCTCGTCGACCACGGCAGGATGCGCGCCGAGAGCCTCGGCTGGACCGACGTCTACACGCTGACGAAAGCCTTCGCGGAGCGCGCCGGCGAGGAGCTGTGGGCGGCGGCCGGGCACCGGCTGTCGTTCGTCCGACCCGCCATCGTCGAGAGTGCGCTGCGCCACCCCTACCCGGGCTGGATCGACGGCTTCAAGGTCGCCGACCCGCTGATCATGGCCTACGGGCGCGGGATGCTCCCGGAGTTCCCCGGCCTTCCCGACAGCGTGCTCGACGTGATCCCGGTGGACTTCGTCGTGAACGTGATCCTGCTCGTGGCGGCCAATCCGAAGCCGGACGAGACCCAGTACTTCCACGTCAGCTCGGGGGCGAGCAACCCGTTCCCGATCCACCGGATGTTCTCGAACCTCAGCGCCTTCTTCACCGCCAATCCGGTGCCCACGCCCGACAGCGGCTCCATCGAGGCCGCGACCTGGCGCTTCCCCGGTGGCCGCAAGGTCGAGCGGGCCCTGCGGCTGCGCTCCCGGATCAACGACGCCCGCGAGTCCGTGTTCATCCGGATGCCGTCCACCGACCGCACGCGGAAGGCGCTCACGGAGGTCGACCAACGCCGGGCCGACCTCGAGTCGCTCCAGAGCCTGACCGATCTCTACCGGCACTACATCCAGTCGGAGATCATCTTCGGCGACCGCAAGACGAAGGCCCTGCAGGATGCGCTGGTCGCGACCCAGCCGGAAGCCGTCTCCCGAGACCGCGGCTTCGACGTGACCGACATCGACTGGGAGGAGTACTTCCAGGAGATCCACTTCCCCGCGGTCACCACGATGACGCGCGCGTTCGTCGTGCGGCCGCCGTCTTCGGCCCGACCCGAGTCGGCCCTCCCCGAGCGCAGCGACGTCGTCGCGGTGTTCGACCTCGAGGGCACCGTCGTCGACTCCAACATCGTGGAGCAGTACCTCTGGGTGCGCTCGTCCGGTTTCGGCAAGGCGACGTGGCCGGGTGAGGTGGCGAGTCTCCTGGCGTCGCTCCCGGGCTATCTCCGCGCCGAGCAGCGCGACCGCGGCGAGTTCATCCGGGCCTTCCTCCGTCGCTACGCCGGGATGCCGGTCGCGCGACTCGAGGAGGTCGTGGCGAAGAACTTCGGTCAGACGATGCTCCGGCACACGATGCCCGAGGCCCTGGAGCGGATCGCCCTCCACCGCGCGGCCGGACACCGCACCGTCCTCGTGACCGGATCCATCGGAACCCTGGTCGAGCCGCTCGCCGGCCTCTTCGACGAGGTCGTCGCCGGGACGATGCATGCTCGCGACGGCATCTTCACCGGTTACCTGGCAGCGCCCCCTCTGGTGGACGAGGCCAGAGCGGCCTGGCTGCGCCAGTACGCGGAGACGAACGGGTTCGATCTCTCAGCGTCCTACGGTTACGGTGATAGCCACGCGGACCTCGTCTGGCTCGAACTCCTGGGCAATCCGAGCGCCGTGAACCCCGACGCCAATCTCTCGCGGGAGGCGCTCCGAAGAAAGTGGAGGATCCGCGATTGGAAGCGCGGACCATACGAGCTAACCTCGAAGCACGTCACCGACGCGGCGCGAGCGGCTGAGAAGAGCACCCCGAAGGGAGTGGAAGAGGCTTAATATTCCTCTTCCGACATGTAATGGCATTCGACATCGACAAGTACGCCGCCACCTCCGAGCGCCTGGGCTGGGACGACCTCGATCTCGATCACTTCCGCGAGAACCCCCTCTCGCCCGGGACTCTCCGCACCCTCCGCTACATGGCCGACGTCGAGTACCACACCGTCTGCTACACCCGCGACCTGCTCACGACGCCCTCGCACAAGGACGGCGACATCTCGACGTTCATGACGATGTGGAACCGCGAGGAGTTCTGGCACGGCGAGGCCCTCGGCGCCGTCCTCGAGGTGCACGGCATCACGGTCGACTACGACGCCCTCCGCGCCTCGCGGCTCAAGCTCGGGTGGCGCGACCGGCTCGACCCGATCAAGCAGTCGATGCTCGGCAAGATCGTCGGCAGCGACTTCGTCGCCGTCCACATGTCGTGGGGCGCCGCCAACGAGTGGTCCGCCGTGAGCGCATACAAGCGCATGGCCGACCTCGAGACCGACCCGGTCCTCGGCGAGCTCCTGCGCCGCATCGCCCGCCAGGAGGCTCGTCACGTGGCGTTCTACGTCTCGCAGGCCCGCGCCCGGCTCGAGAAGAGCGCGCGCGCTCAGAAGCTCACGCGGCTCCTGCTCTCGAAGTTCTGGGCTCCGGTCGGGTCGAGCATCATGGAGCGCGACGACGTGCAGTTCGTCTTCGGTCAGATCATGAGCGGCCCCGACGGTCGCCGCGAGATGCGCAAGCTCGACAACAACATCGCCAGCCTGCCCGGCATGAAGGGCCTCACCATCTTCGAGAAGGCGCTCGACGGTCTCGGCGTCGCCGCCTGAGCCGCCGACCGTCTCCGGAGACGGTCGGCGGCATCGGGTACCGTTCAGGGCATGGCGGGACGATCTGACGACGCGCGCCCGACGGAGCACCGGCGCACGCTGCCGGTGGCCCTCGTCGGGTCGGGAGCCCTCGTGGTCCTCATCGCCGTCGCGGCAGCGTTCTCGAGCCCGCTGACGTTCTCCGGTCCCCGCTTCCTCTTCCCCGGCAGCTCCGCCGTCGTGCCCTCGCCGACGTCCGCGGCGCAGCCCCCTCCGAGCGCCCCGTCGACGCGGACTCCGGCCCCGGCCGACTCGGGCGCCACCCCGAATCTGACCTGGATCCTCTTCGTCCTCCTCGCCCTCGTCCTCGGCGTCATCGTGTTCGCCGCCGTGCGCTGGTACCGAGCTCGGAGGCGCGACGCGGTGGAGGGGGTCGTCGCCCCGCTCGACGGCCTCGGCGCGGTGGCACCCGACGCCGAACCGACGGTCGAGACGAGCGCGCCGTACCTGCGACGCGGGCTCCTGCGCGCCATCGACGTCCTCGACGGGGACCGTCCGCCGACGGACGCCATCGTGGCCGCCTGGCTGGGCCTGCAGGAGGCGGCCGAGGACGCCGGCTGGACGCGGCAGATCAGCGAGACGCCGACGGAGTTCACCACGCGCATCCTGCGCCTCGTCGACGTCGACAGGGCACCCCTCGACACCCTGCGGAGGCTCTACCTCGCAGTGCGGTTCGGCGACGCCACGGCGACGGACGACGACGTGAGGGCCGCCAGGCGCGCCCTCGAGACCCTGTCGACCCAGTGGTCGACGGCCGAGGCCACCCCGTGAGGCCCCCGAGGCTGTTCGCCCCACCGCTCCGCCGCCTCTCGGTGCTGGTGCTCGTCGCGGCGGCCGTGGTGGGGTTCCTCTGCTGGTTCTTCGGGCTCGACGTCCTGCCCTCCGTCCTCGTCGCCGCGGCCGTCGCGGCCGTCGGCTTCACCTGGGTCGCGGTCCAGGAGGCGCCTCCCCTCGACTGGCCGCAACCGGAGGCGCGCCGCACGCCCGGGGCGCGCCGCGACATCGAGACGCTCGGCTGGTCGATGCGCTCCCGCGGCGGCGTCGCCGACAAATCGCTCGCCCGGGCCCGGGAGGCGGCCCGGCACCGGCTCTGGTTCCTCTACGGACTCGACCTCTTCTCGCCCGACGACCGCTCCGCCGTCGAGAGCGTCCTCGCGCCGAGCGTCGTCAAGATCCTCACGGCCCCGCGCCAGGGCACGCTCGACCTCGCGTCGTTCACGCGGATCCTGAGCGCCCTCGAGGGCCTCGGGTCCCGCTCGGCGCCGGAGCCGCGGCGGACCCCGCAGACGCTTGCCGCCTCCCCCGAGGCACCCGCACCCACCGCACCCACCGCATCCACCGAGAGGCCCTCGTGACCACCGCCACCGAACCGTCGATCGACAACGCCCAGCCGCTCTCCGTCGAGGAGGTCTCGCGCCTCGCGGCCGACATCCTCGACCAGGTCGGGAGCGTCGTGGTCGGCATGCGCGACCCCCTGGGCCTGGCCCTCGCGAGCATCCTCGCCGGTGGTCACGTGCTCTTCGAGGACGTCCCCGGGCTCGGCAAGACCCTCGCCGCTCGGAGCCTCGCGGAGGCGTCCGGCCTCGACTTCCGACGGCTGCAGTGCACCCCCGACCTCCTGCCCTCCGACATCACGGGCTCGTTCCTCTACGCGCCGTCGACGTCGGAGTTCGTCTTCCGCCCCGGGCCGGTGTTCACGGGGCTCTTCCTCGCCGACGAGATCAACCGCACCTCGCCGAAGACGCAATCGGCCCTGCTGGAGGCGATGGCGGAGGGCCAGGTGACCGTCGAGGGCCAGAGCTTCCCCCTGCCTCGCCCCTTCCACGTGATCGCGACCTCGAACCCGATCGAGTACGAGGGCACCTACGCGCTCCCCGAGGCGCAGCTCGACCGCTTCATGGTGCGCCTGGCCGTCGGCTATCCGAGCCGCGAGAGCGAGCAGCGGGTGCTCCTCAACCGGGTCGACCGACGCCGCGAGGTGGCCACGGTCACGGCGGTGGTGTCCCCCGAGACGCTGCTGCGGATGCAGGCCACCGTCGAGAGCGTCCACGTCGACCCCGACATCGCGCTCTACTGCGTCGACCTCGTGACGGCGACGCGCACCCACCGCGACGTCCAGGTCGGAGCCTCGCCCCGCGGCGCTCAGGGCCTGATGCTCGTCGGCCGCGCCCGCGCCGTCATGGACGGCCGCGACTTCGTCGCCCCGGAGGACGTCAAGGCGGCGGCGATCCCCGTCCTCGCGCACCGGATCTCCCTCACCCCGCAGGCCTGGGCGAACGGCGTCGACGCCGCCTCCGTGGTCGCCCAGATCGTGGGTGCGGTCGCCGGCCCGCCGGCCGTCGGCGCCCGCGGCGGCGCGCAGGAGTCGCGGTGACGGATCCCGCCCCGACCCACCACCCCGACGACGCGGCCGGTGCGCCCGTCGACACGTCCCTCGACGTGCCGCGCTGGTCGGTGAACCCCGCGGTCGCCTACGGGGCGTCCGTCGGCCTCCTGCTCGCCGCCCTCGGCCTCGTGACGAAGCAGCCGGTGTTCGCGCTCGTCGCGCTGCCGCTGATCGTGAGCGCCGTGGTCGGGCTCGAACGCCGCCCGCGACGCGCGGACGGCGTCGCCATGACGACCGCCCTCCGCCCCGACGACGATGCGAGCGGTGTCCGCTACACCGTCCGCGCAGAGCTGCCGGACGGCGTCGAGGCGGTCTCCCTGCACCTCGTCGGCGGGGACGACGTCACGCACCGCTTCGCCGTCGACTGCGCGACGGCGGCCTCGTTCTCCGGCCGCATCCCCGTGACGCATTCCGGTCCGCAGGAGATCGTGCGCCTCCACTACTCGCTCCTCGCGGACGGCGGCACCTCGGTCAGCAGCCCCGCCCCCGGCCCGATCAGCTCGAGGCTCATCCCCGCCCCCCGGCTCCGGATGGAGAGCCTGCCGCTGCCGCACCGGGTCGTCGGCATCACCGGGGCGCACGGCTCCGCGAACCCGGGCGAGGGCGGCGAGTTCCGCGACGTCGCGCTGTTCGCCCCCGGCGACCGGCTCCGCCGGATCGACTGGAAGGCGACCGCCCGCCGCGCACAGCGCCCCGGCGAGCTCTACGTCCGGCGTTCCTTCGCCACGGCCGACGCCATCGTGATGCTCGTCGTCGACGACCGCGACGAGCTCGGCTCCGACGTCACGCGCTGGAGCGGCGCGCGCGGCGGCGCCCCCACCGCGACCTCCCTCGATCTCGCCCGCGAGGCGGCGACCTCCCTCGCCGCCGCGTACATCACGGCGGGCGACCGGGTCGGGCTCCGCGACCTCGCCGGCACCGCGCGATCGGTGGAGCCGGGCGGGGGGACACGGCACCTGGAGCGGCTGCAGTCGACGATCGCGACGGCCGCCCCGAGCGGCGAGCCGGTGACCTCGGTCCGCACCCCGATCCTGCCGTCGTCCTCGCTCGTCGTCGTGCTCTCGACCTTCCTCGACGACCAGGCCGCCACGATGGCGATCACCTGGGCCGCGACGGGGCACCGCGTCGTCGCCGTCGACGTCCTGCCGGAGCCCGCGACCGACAAGACGTCGCGCGAGCAGAAGGCCGCCTTCCGCCTGCTGATGCTCGAGCGCAACCAGCGTCTCGACGGGATGACCGCCGCAGGAGTCGAGCGGGTGCGCTGGCAGGCCGCCGACGGCGAGAACGTGCCCGCCGTCCAGCTCCGCCTGCTGAGCCGCCCCCGGAGGATGCGATGAGCAGAGCCGGCTTCCCCGACATCGGCCGGACCCTCCCGTCGGAGGCGGTGACGGCGCTCGGCGTCGTCGCGGGCGGCCTCGCCATCTGGCTCGTCGTCGGGATCAGCGGCTGGCTGGCGATCGCGCTCGCGCTCCTCGTCGCCGCGGCTGCCGTGCCGCGCGGGCCCTTCGCGGCGCTCCTCGTGCTGCAGCTCGCCGTGGCCCAGACGCTGACCGGCCTGCCCGGATACTCCGGGCGGCTGGCGCTCGTGCTCCTCGCCACGCACCTCGTGTTCGCCACGGGGCTGCTGTCGGCGTGGCTGCCCCGGCGCTCGCGCGTGCAGCTGGCGGTGCTGCGCCGGCCGCTCCTGCGCTTCGTCGCGATCCAGGTCGTCGCGCAGGCGGCCGCCTTCGTGGTCCTGGGGCTGCTGCGCCGCCCCGAGGCCGTGTCGATCGCCTGGCTCGGCATCGTGGGCGCGGGAGCGGCGCTCGTCGTCGCGCTCGCGTTCGTCGTGCCCGCGCTCCTGCGCCCCACGCGGTAGCCGCCCGGCGCCTGACGCCTGACGCCTGACGCCTGCCGCTGGCCGCTGGCCGCTGGCCGCTGGCCGCTAGCCGCTGGCCGCTGGCCGCTGGCCGCTAGCGCAGCGAAGCGGGCAGCGTGTAGAACCACACGGTGGAACCCGGGTGGTCCTTCGTGATGGCGACGTCGAGATCGCGGTAGTCGGCGTCGAGGTTGTGCCCGACGAGTTTCACGGTCGTCTTCCCGTCGACCGTGGAGACGCCCGAGACGATCATGACGTGGTCGGGGACGCCGTTGTGATTCCAGTCGAAGTAGGCGAGGTCGCCGATGCGGAGCTGGGATCGCTGGGCGTCGGTCCGCTTCGTGAAGCCGAGCGAGGGGGTGTCCTCCAGGTGGTCGTCGAACGTGGGCGCGTAACCCCACGACTCGCTGTGCGCACTCTGCGACCGATAGAACCAGTCGTCGGTCTGAGGCAGGCCCGCGGCCGCGAGCGACTGGCTCACGAAGTTCTGGCAGTCGCCGCCGACCGCGTTGAAGTCGTAATAGGCGGGGTTGTAGCTCGCGGTCCTCCAGTGCGCGAAGGCGTACTGCATCTCGCGATCGACCCCGGTCGTCACCGTCCACCCGTAGGAGAGACCGTCGGCCGACGCAGCCCGGACCTCGGTCGAGCCCCGGAACACCTTGACGACCGCCGTCGCCGGCTGGAAGTCGACCGCCTGCGGCACGACCGCCGTGACCCGCGTGCTCCCGGCGACCGTCACCCGCGAGGCGGCGACCCCGTCGAACGTGACCCGGTCGACACCGGTCAACCCGGTCCCGGTCAGCGTGACGCTCTGCCCCCCGACGACGGAGCCCGACGCCGGGGCGATGGCGACGACGCCGCTCGTCGCGGCGGAGGGCCGGGGCGTGCCCTGCCCGATGCTGGTCTCGCCGAGCGAGCCCGTCCCCGATCCGCCGGCCGAGCATCCTGCCACGAGGGTCATCGCCGCGAGCGTCGCCACGACCACCCCGACCCGCTTGCTTCCGCCACGCCGCATCCGGCCACACCCCTGTCGTCCGCCGACGGCCCGGCAGTCGGCCGGGCCGATTCCGGCGGGCGTCAGACTAACATTCGAGCCTTCACACGATTCTCACGAACCCCCGAGCGAGCAGGAGACGCGGGTCAGAAGACGCTGTACCCGCCGTCGATCGTCAGCACCGACCCCGTCATGAAGCTCGACGCGTCGCTCGCCAGGAAGACCATGGCCGGGCCGAGCTCGCGCGGTTCGCCGGCGCGCTGCTGCGGGGCGTCCTCGATCCAGTGGCGCTGGAAGCGCTCCTCGTGGATGGGTGCCATGTCGGTGTGCATGTAGCCCGGCGCGATCGCGTTCACGCGGACGTTCAGCGGCGCCCACTCGGCGGCGAGGCTCCTGGTCAGGTGGTGGACGGCTGCCTTCGACGCGTTGTAGGCGGGCTGCCACTGGGGGCGGTTGACGATCGCCCCCGACATGGATCCGACGTTCACGATCGTCCCGCCGCCGGCGTCGATCATGTGCCGGCCGAAGACCTGGCTGGCGATGAAGAGGCCGTCGAGGTTCACCCCCATGACGCTGCGCCACTCCTCGTCGGTGACCTCGAGGGTCGGCTTGTGGATGCACGCGCCGGCGTTGTTCACGAGGATGTCGACCCGCCCGAACGCCTCGACCGACTCGCGCAGGAGCCGCTCCACGTCCGCTCGCACCGTCACGTCGGCCGGCACCACGGCGACCCGGGCTCCCAGGGCGGTGAGTTCCGCCTCGACCTCGCTCGCCGCCTCCCGGTCGCGACCGACGATCACGACGGCGGCGCCCGCCTCGGCGAGGGCACGGGCGAAGGCCCTCCCGAGGCCTCGGGTGGACCCGGTGACGACGGCGGTCTTGCCGGTGAGGACGAACGAGTCGAGGACGGTCACGGATCTCCCTTGATCACTGCGGACGGACGTCCGATCATGGTCCCACACCGCTTCGAGATCCGAGGTCGCGAAAATCGTGGCAGTCGTGTAAATTTGCACCGCACGCAACTTTGGTGTGCGCTTTCCAGCCACCGCTCCCAGGCCACGACGGCCGAGCACGGTGGCTCGCTCTTTTTCGGCCGCAGCCGCACGAGCTCTTCCATCCACAGACGAGAGAGAACCAGATGTCCCGGGTTGCTACCGCCGCTCCCACAGCGGCTCCCGCCGAGAGGCAGGGCCTCATGACGCACAGGCAGATCCTGTTCGTCATCTTCGGCCTGATGGCGGGCATGTTCCTGTCCGCCCTCGACCAGACGATCGTCGGCACGGCGATCCGCACGATCGGCGACGACCTGAAGGGCCTCGACCAGCAGGCCTGGGTCACGACCGCCTACCTGATCTGCTCCACGATCGCGACGCCGATCTACGGGAAGCTCTCCGACCTCTTCGGCCGGCGTCCGCTCTTCCTCATCGCGATCGTCATCTTCCTCGTCGGCTCCGCGGCCGCGTCGTTCTCGACCTCGATGTACATGCTGGCGGCCTTCCGCGGCCTCCAGGGCCTCGGTGCCGGTGGCCTGATGGCCCTGCCGCTGACGATCATGGGCGACATCCTCGCCCCCCGCGAGCGCGCGAAGTACCAGGGCTACTTCCTGGCCGTGTTCGGCGTCTCGAGCGTCATCGGCCCGCTGATCGGCGGACTGTTCGCCGGTGCGAACCAGATCCTCTTCATCACCGGCTGGCGCTGGGTGTTCCTCCTCAACGTCCCGATCGGCGTCATCGCCCTCGTCATCGTCGCGGCGTTCCTCCACATCCCCGGGCAGACCCGCAAGGCCAACGTCGTCATCGACTGGTGGGGCGCGATCTTCGTCATCGTCTCCGCCGCTCCGCTGCTCCTCGTGGCCGAGCAGGGCCGCACCTGGGGCTGGGGTTCGTTCAACGCGTGGCTCTGCTACGTCATCGGCGGACTCGGCATCGTCGCGTTCATCGTGACCGAGCGCATGATGGGCGACGCCGCTCTCATCCCCCTCAAGCTGTTCCGCTCGCGCACCTTCTCGATGGCGACCGTCCTGGGCGTCCTCGTCGGCTTCGGCATGTTCGGCGCGCTCCTCACCGTGCCGCTCTACCTGCAGCTCGTGAACGGCTCCACGCCGACGCAGTCGGGCTTCCAGATGCTGCCGATGATCCTCGGCCTGATGATCTCCTCGATCGTCTCGGGTCAGATCATCTCCCGAACCGGCAAGTACAAGATGTTCCCGCCGATCGGGACCGCGTTCATGATCGCCGGCTTCGCCTGGTTCACGACCCTCACCTACGACAAGCCGTGGTGGTACCTCTCCGTCGGCATGATCCTCGTCGGCCTCGGCCTCGGCCAGCTCATGCAGACGCTGACCCTCGCCTCGCAGAATGCCGTCGGACCCCGCGACATCGGTGTGGCCACGTCGTCCTCGACGTTCTTCCGCCAGATCGGTGGCACGCTGGGCACCGCGGTGCTCTTCTCGGTGCTGTTCTCGCGCCTCGGCACCACCATCCCGAACGCCTTCAAGGACCCGACGCTGGCCGCGGCGCAGCAGAAGGCCCTCGCCGATCAGTCCGTCCTGCAGGATCCGAACAACGCCACCCTCCTGGGCTACCTCAAGCAGGCGGCGGGCGGCGACTTCAGCGCCCTGGGCAACGCCCTCAACGGCAACACGTCGTTCCTGAACAACGCCACCGAGGCCCTCAAGGCCCCGTTCCTCGCCGGCTTCGCGAACGCGAGCGTCACCGTCTTCACGATCGCCCTCGCGGTCGTCGCGGTGGCCTTCGTCCTGAGCTTCTTCCTCCGTCCCGCTCCGCTCCGCACGCGGTCCGCGATGGACGAGGCCGCGCACCAGGACGCCACGGCGGCAGCGGCGAAGGCCGACGCCGAGGCCGACAGCGCCCTGGTCGGTGCCGTGGCAGCGACCGGGACGACCTCCCCGCAGATCACGGGATCGCCCGTCTCGCCCGTGACCCCGGAACCGACCCACCACGCGGCCGACGCGCCGGTCGACGCGGTTCCCGACGCGAAGCACCACCGCCACGCCGCCGACGGACCGGAGCACGGTCGGCACGCCGCCGGCGACTCCCCCGTCACCGACTGACGATGCCCCGGCCGATGGCCCGGCTCTCCCCCGCGGGAGGGAGCCGGGCCATCGGCGTCCCGGCACGGGGCAGCCCCGACACCGGGCACCGCCGAGCGGCCGCGGGTCGGCCGCAACAGAGAGTCATCTGGCGCCTCCCTGGGAGCCCTCATCGGGCCCGGAGTGGAACGATGGACGTGACACCCCGATGAAGGAACCCCCCATGGCCCTGACCCCCTACTCGCCCGACCCGCAGCTCCTGCGCACGACGTTCTCGTACTTCCCGTCGGGCGTCGTCGCGCTGGCGGCTGAGGTCGACGGCGCTCCCGAGGGGCTCATCGCGTCGTCGTTCACCGTGGGCGTCTCCCTGGAGCCTCCCCTGGTCGTGTTCTCCGTGCAGAACACGTCGACCACGTGGCCCGTGCTCAAACGGGCTGAGCGCATCGGGATCTCGGTGCTCGGCGAGACGCACGGCCAGACGGCGCGGCAGATCGCCGCCAAAGACAAGTCGACCCGCTTCGAGAACCTCGATCTCGAGACGACCGCGTCGGGGGCCCTCTTCGTGCACGGCTCCCCCGTGTGGCTGGAGACGAAGGCGTACGCCGAGTACCCGGCCGGAGACCATACCCTCATCCTGCTCGAGGTGACGGCGCTCTACGCCGACGACGCGATCGCGCCGCTCGTCTTCCACGGCTCGGCGTTCAAGCAGCTGCTCAAGTCCGCCTAGCGGGCCTCCCCTCCCCCTCCCCCCTCCCAGCCCAGCCCGGGCCGCGAGTGGACAGTTGGCGACGCGTTTCCGCGCGAAACCGTCGAGGAGCGTCCACTCGGCGCCGGAGGCGGGGGGGGCTCGGGCGCGGGGCGCTCGAGCGCGGGCGTCAGACGAAGGTGGCCGCGGGGAGGCGCTTGCGCATGACGGCGACGGCGTCGGGGTTGCTGTCGACGAGCACGAAGCGTCGACCGAGAGCCGAGGCGACCGCCCCCGTGGTGCCGCTGCCCGCGAAGAAGTCGAGGATCCAGTCGCCCTCGCGGCTCGACGCCTGGACGATGCGGCGCAGGATGCCCTCCGGCTTCTGCGTCGGATAACCGGTCTTCTCCCGCCCGGTCGGCGACACGATCGTGTGCCACCAGACGTCGGTCGGCAGCTTGCCGCGCTCCGCTTTCTCGGGCGTGACGAGCCCGGGCGCCATGTACGGCTCGCGGTCGACGGCGGACGAATCGAAGTGGTACCCCTGCGGGTTCTTCACGTAGACCAGGATCGTGTCGTGCTTCGTCGGCCAGTGGCTCCTGCTCTTCGCCCCGTAGTCGTAGGCCCAGATGATCTCGTTCAGGAACGACGCCCGCCCGAAGAGCGCGTCGAGCAGGACCTTCGCGTAGTGCGCCTCGCGGTAGTCGAGGTGGAGGTAGAGCGTGCCGTCGTCGGCCAGGAGCCGCCACGCCTCGGCGAGACGCGGCTCGAGGAACGACCAGTAGTCGTCGAACCGGTCGTCGTACTTCATCAGATCACCGCGGATCCGCTCGTACTGGACGCCCTTGAACCCCGTGACCGCACCCGCGCGGGAGCCTCGGACGGAGGTCGTCTCGTGGCGGGTCTGACTCCGACCCGTGTTGAACGGCGGATCGAGGTACACCACCGTGAACGCGCCGTCGGGCAGCGTCGCGACGACCTCGAGGTTCTCCCCCAGGGCGACGATGTCGCCGGAGTCGGGGGTCCAGTCGAGGGGCATCCCCCTATTCTGTCGGTCGTTCAGGTTTCTCCCGACCAGGCCCGGCGTAGGGTGCTGGGATGACCGTCGAAGTCCGCAATGACGAAGCCCAGGCCCAGTACACGATCCTCGACGACGGGGCCACCGTCGGGTTCGCCGCCTACGAGATCACAGGCGACAGCATCGCCTTCACGCACACCGAGGTCGACCCGTCGCGACAGGGCAAGGGGTACGCGGGCACGCTCGTCCAGCACGCGCTCGACGACGTCCGCGCCTCGTCCACCCGGAGGGTGATCCCGGCCTGCTCGTACGTCGCCACCTGGATCGAGCGGCACCCCGACTACCAGGAGCTCACGCAACGCTGACGCGCCGGCCCGCTCAGGGGACGCGCGCCAGCCACTCCGGCGTCGCGAACTTCGTGCGGACGAGCTCTTCGGCCTGGGCCATCTCCTCGGGTGTCACGTGCCCGACCGTCGCCCCGTAGAGCCCGGTGAAGGTCTGCTTGAGCCGCTCGATCACCTCGGCCCTCGGGAGTCCCGTCTGCGACCGCAGCGGATCGACGCGCTTGGCGGCGCTCGTCGTGCCCTTGTCGCTCATCTTCTCGCGGCCGATCCGGAGCACCTGCACCATCTTCTCGCCGTCCATGTCGTAGCTCATGGTCGCGTGGTGGAGGAGCGCGCCGTTGCCGAGGCGCTTCTGCGCCGCCCCGCCGATCTTGCCCTTGGCGCTCGTGATGTCGTTGAGCGGCTGATAGAACGCGTCGATCCCCATGGCCTTGAGCCCGGTGATCACCCACTCGTCCAGGTAGGCGTACGAGTCGGCGAAGCTCATCCCCTGCACCAGGTCTCCGGGTGCGTAGAGCGAGTAGGTGACGATCGACTCGGCGTCCATGAACATGGCACCGCCGCCCGAGATCCGGCGCACCACCTGGAAGCCGAACTTCTCGGCGTTCTCCGGGTCGACCTCGTTCTTGAGCGACTGGAAGCTGCCGATGACGACGGCGGGCTCCTTCCACTCCCAGAAGCGGAGGGTGGGCCCGCGCCGACCGGCGCCGACCTCCTCGGTGAGCACCTGGTCGAGGGCGAGGTGGAGGTTCGGCGAGACCGGGGCGTCGTGGATGATCTCCCACGGGTAATCGCGCCAGTCGGTCGCTCGGCTCAGGGAGCGGCGGATCGCGACGGCGATGGCCTCCGGCGTGACGCCGAGCATCGTGGTGCCCTCGGGCAGCCCCGCCCGGATCGCGGCGACGATGGCGGCGGAGTCGGAGGCCGCGTCGAGGCCGTTGATCGAGCGATCGATGGCCTCCAGGGCGTCGTCGGGCTCCAGGAAGAAGTCGCCCGCCAGGCGGAACGACGCGATGCGGCCGTCTCGGACGTCGAGGTCGACCACGACGAGCTTGCCGCCGGGGACCTTGTATTCACCGTGCATGGGGCGAGCCTACGCCGCGCCGGCGCCGAGCCTAAGCCGCGCCGAAACGGGCATCGAGCCAGCCGACGAGGTCGCTCATGACCTCGTCGCGGTTGGTCTCGTTGAAGACCTCGTGACGGGCGCCGTCGTAGACGATCAGCTCGACGTCGCTCAGGTGGCTGCGGTTGAGATAGGCGTGGGCTAGCTTCTCGGCGCTGGCCGTGCCACCCAGGGTGTCGTCGCTGCCCACCTGGATGAGGAGCGGGAGGTCGCGGGCGAGGTGCTTCGCGGGGCGGCCGAAGAGCTTCAGGGCATCCTGCAGGCCGAAGAGCTTGAGGACGGTCGCCTCCACGGCCCGCGGGTCGGAGGCCATCGCCTCGGCCACGGCCGGGTCGCGGCTGAGCCACTCGAACCCGGTCGTACCGAGGTGCGCGTGGCGCTTGTTGAGGTCGCCGCCGTTCATGGAGCGCGGGGTCCGGTACGCGGTTCCGGTCAGGACCGCGGCGTCGAAGTCGTCGGCGTGGTCGTTGATGGCGATCTGCATCATCAGCGAGCCGAGCGAGTGCCCGAGCCCGATGACGGGCACGCCGGGGTTCTCGTCGCGCAGGATGCCCGTCAGCTGCCGCACCGCCGCCATCGCCGCGTCGAACCCGCCCTCCCCCAGGCGCCCGAGCCGACCGCTGCCCTCGCCCCACTGGCCGATACCGGTGCGCCCGTGCCCGCGGTGGTCGTTCGCGTACACGGAGTAGCCCGCGTTGACGAGGACCTGCGCGAGCGGTTCGTAGCGGAGAGCCCACTCGCCCACACCGTGGACGATCTGGACGACGCCGCGGGGCTTGCCGACCTTCCAGGCGTAGTAGGCGATCGTGACGCCGAAGGAATCGACGAACTCGTAGTCGCCGCGGGCTGCTTCGAAGGTGGGCACGGCGTCATCTTCCCACCTGCGTCGGCCTCCGCTCCACTTCCGCTCCGCTGCGTCGCCCGCCTGCGAAGCGGTCGCGTCGACGCCGACGCCCATCCGGCCGCCGGTCGCGTCGACGAGCCGGACCCGATGGTTCACGCGCATCGAACGCGTGCACGACGGACGCGCGCACGACGACGCCGCCGGTGGGAGCCGGCGGCGTCGTCTTCGTGGAGCAGGTGCACGGGGAGGGGCGACGGCTAGTCGTCGGAGCCGTGGCCGCCGGAACCGTTGTCGTCGACACCGGTGTCGTCGCCGCCGTGGCGCCCGGAGCCGGAGTGGGCGGCGGTGTCGTCGCTGCCGTGACCGCTCGATGTCGACGCGCCGGAATCGCCGTGGTGACCGCTGTCGTCGGCTGCGGGAGCCGACGTCGGGCCTGCCGAGGGAGCCGCGACGGGCGCGGGAGCCGCGACGGCCGTGCCGTCGTCGCCGTGGTCGTCGGTGCCGGTCGTGTGAACACCGTGGTCGTCGGTGCCCGGTGCGTCGACACTGTGGTCGTCGGTGCCTGGCGCGTCGACACCGTGGTCGTCGACCGTGGCGGCCGCGTCGTCGCCCGAGGGAGCGACGGTCGCGGCGGCCACGCCTGCGGAGCGGTGCGAGCGATCGTCGGCCGATCGCGACCCGGACCCACCGCGGCGCCCGCCGTGGTCGTCGGTGCCGGTCGTGTGAACACCGTGGTCGTCGACGCGGGGAGCGGCGGAAGCGGACGGCGTCGCCGAGGACGAGACGTGCGGGACGACGTCGTCAGCGCCCTGCGAGGCGAATGCGACGCCCGTCCCGCCGAGGACGAGGGCGGCGACGGCGGTGCCACCGATGATCCACGTCGAAGGACGGGAGAGGGTCGGACGGGTGAAGCTGCGGAGCTTGTTCATGGTGACCTCCTGGTTGGGTGAGGTCAGAGTCACAGGGTGGCGCTGAAGCGATCCTGAAGCGTTCTGAAGATCTGTTCAGGTGGCGTCGACGGGCGCGTCGGGCTCCGCGGCGCGAGGGAGCACCACCTCGAAGCGGGCGCCTCCGAGCTCGCCGGAGGTGACGCGCACCGACCCTCCTTGCCCTGCGACGATGCCGCGGACGATGGCGAGGCCGAGGCCGCTGCCGCCGGATTCGCGAGCCCGCGCCTCATCGAGCCGGACGAAGCGTTCGAACACGCGCTCGCGCTCGTCGGGTTCGATGCCGGACCCGTCGTCTTCCACGGCCAGCCGGACCGAACCGCCGTCGTCGTCGAGAAGCTCGAGCCGCACGGTGCCGGCCGCGTGTCGAGCAGCGTTGTCGGCGAGGTTGCGCACCACCTGCGAGAGAAGCCCCGCGTCGCCCTGCAATCGGGCGGCCTGCACGCGCGACGAGTCGACGACGAGTCGGCCCGTGGCTCGCAGACGGGACGCTTCGGCCAGGACGACGTCGTCGAGATCGACGGTGTGCACCGTTCGCGCCAGCGCCCCCTCGTCGGCACGCGCCAGCAGGAGCATCGCGCTGACGAGATCGGCGAGGCGGTCTCCCTCGGCGAGGACGGTCTCGGCGAGCTGGCCGGGCGGCAGCGATTCGGGGTACGACTTCGCCACCTCCGCGTGCTGCCGCATGACCGCGAGCGGCGAACGCAGTTCGTGCGACGCGTCGGACACGAAACGACGTTGAGCCGCGGCCGCCGAATCGAGGCGGTCGAGCATGTCGTTCAGGGTGGAGGCGAGGCGAGAGATCTCGTCGGCACCGCCGGGATCGGGGAGTCGCCTCGACAGCTGGGACGCCGTGATGCCGGCGACCTCGCGGCGCATCCTCTCGACGGGCCGCAGCGCGCGGCCGACGACGAACCACGTGGTCGCGGCCATGACGAGCAGCAGGATCGGGATCAGCACCGCCAGGGTCGACACCGTCGCGCGCTCGGTCGCCTCCGCCGCCGCGGTGGACCGCGCCGCCAGCACGAGGTACTGCGCCGCAGGGCCGCTGCCCGCGGCCGTCGAACCCGCGGCGGACGGGCCCGCGGCCGACGAGGACGCCGCCGTCCCCGACGACGAGAGCCAGCCGGGCGTCAGCGCCGAGAGCGCGTCGTCGGCGCCGCCGCCCGTGCTCGAGCCACCGGACGACCCGGAGCCGCCGGACCCGGAGCCTCCGGACCCGGAGCCGCCCGAGCTCCCGGACCCGCCCGAACCGGAGCCCCCGGATGTCGAACCGCTCGAACCACCCGAGCTCCCCGAGCCGCCCGAAGACCGGCCGGACCCGCCGCTCGATCCCGAGGTCGAGTCGTCCGGCACCGCCGACGCGGCGCCCGTCGACGCGCCATCCGACCCGGACCTGCCCCCGCGGTCGTCGGCCGGCGGCGTGATCGTCACCGTCGGCGCGGGCGTCGACCGATCGGTGGCGTCGGTCGACGAGACGAGATACCGCTGCCCGCCGAGCACGAGGGTGCCGCTCTGGACGGCGGGCGCCGACTCCCGGTAGAGCCGCATCGAGTCGGGATCGCCACCCGTCGCGAGGACGACCCCGGACGAGGCGGAGGCCACGGCCACGAAGCCGCTCTCGACCGACGAGTCGACCTCCACCGCGGCGTCGGGAGTCGCCCCGGTCTCGAGTCGAGCGAGCACGCGCTCCGCGTCGGCGGTCGCCGACGAACGGATGCCCTGCTCGAGGACGGCTCGCTGGACCACGGCGAAGACCGCCGAAGCGCCGACCAGCGTGACACCGACGATCGCGATGGCCGCGAGCGTGATCCGCAGCCGCAGGGAACCGCGGCGCGGCCTGGACCCGCCGGACCGCCCCGACGGGCCGCCGGGCTCACCCACCGTCTGCCGCCAACCGGTAGCCGGCGCCCCGGACCGTCTCGATGGCATCGCGCCCGAACGGTCGGTCGAGCTTGTTGCGGAGGTGCCGGACGTAGACCTCCACGATGTTGGGGTCACCCTCGAAATCGTCGTTCCAGATGTCGTCGAGCATCTGCCGCTTGGTCACGACGACGCCGGCGTTGCGCAGCAGGAACTCGAGGACCGTGTACTCGCGCGTGGTCAGCTCGATCGGCGACTCGCCCCGCCAGACCTTCCGAGACGCGGGATCGAGTCGCAGGTCGCCCGCGGTCAGCACCGTGGGCCGCTCGCGCGCACCCCTCCGCACCAGCGCGCGAAGCCGAGCGAGCAGCACCGCGAACGAGAACGGCTTCGTCAGGTAGTCGTCGGCGCCGGTGTCGAGCCCCTCGACTTCGTCCCACTCGCCGTCCTTGGCCGTGAGCATGACGACCGGGGTCCAGTTGCCGGCCTCGCGCATCGACCGGCAGACGCTGTAGCCCGAGAGTTCGGGCAGCATGATGTCGAGGATGACGGCGTCGTAGGCGACCTCCTGCGTGCGCCAGAGCCCGTCGGTCCCGGTGGCGGCGTGGTCGACGGCGATGCCCTCGGCCTCGAGACCGAGCCGGAGCCCTTCCGCGAACGCGGCGTTGTCTTCGACCACCAGTACTCGCACGCCGCCCCTCCTCCGCTGTCGTGAGCCCATCCTGGCGGCTCCGCGCTGAAGCTGGGCTGAAGCGCCTGAAAATGGTCTCGCGGCGTCGCGGACACGGCGGCCGGACGGCGACGACGTCAGTGCGCCGTGTAGCCCCCGTCGACGAGGTGGTACGACCCGGAGATGAACGACGCCTCGTCGCTCAGGAGGTAGAGGACCAGGCTCGCGACCTCGACGTCGGTGCCGAGCCGCTTCGCCGCGTGCTCGTTCTCGAGGGCCTCACGCTGCTCCGCCGGAAGGGATCGCAGGAGCGGCGTATCGATGTACCCGGGACCGACGGCGTTCGTCCGCACCCCCTGGGCCGTGTACTCGAGGGCCGCGACCTTGGTGAGGCCGACGAGCGCGTGCTTCGAGGCCACATAGGCCGCGTTGTTGGCCGCGCCGACCGAGCCGAGGATGCTGCTGACGTTCACGATCGCGCCGCCCCCGGAGGCGAGGAGGGCCGGGATCTGGTGGCGGAGGCCGTAGAAGACGCCGTCGAGGTCGACCGCTCGGACGCGATCCCACGCCTCGATGTCGTACTCGCCGATCGGGGCGGGGGCGGCGGCGATGCCGGCGTTGTTGACGGCGAGGTGCAGCCCACCGAACGTCTCCGTGGCGAACGCGACGGCCGCCTCCGACTGCCCGGCGATCGCGGTGTTCTGCTCGAACGCCGCGGCTCGACCGGAGGCGTCCCGGATGGCCGCGGCCACGCGCTCGGCCTGGTCGAGTCGGATGTCGGTGACGACGACCGCCGCCCCCTCGCCGGCCAGCCGCTTCGCGATCGCCTCGCCGATGCCGCTGCCGGCCCCGGTCACCAGTGCCACTCGTCCGTCGAACCTCGCCACGGGGATCCTGCCTCTCGTCGTTCTCGTCTGTCGTCGCCCCGGATGCTACGCCCGACCGGACGAAGTGGTTTAGTTAGCATGACTAATTTGTTAGGCTAAGGATCGATGACAGACTCGACCACCACGACCGGCCCGGTGCGGACGGTCCCCCACGCCCAGCTCGCCACCGACGTCCGCCAGGGCGTCCTCCGTCTCTCGCGGCGGCTCCGTCAGCAGAAGGCCGACACGGGCGTGAGCGACACCCAGATGGCGGCGCTCGGCTTCCTCCTCCAGAACGAACCGCTCACGATCGGCGTGCTCAGCGAGCACGAGGGCGTCACGCCCCCGTCGATGAACCGCACCATCAACGCCCTCGTCGACCTGGGCTACGTCGAGCGCGGCACCGACGCCGACGACCGCCGCAAGGTGATCCTCCGCACGACGACCGAGGGCGCGAGCTTCGTGCTCGAGACGCGGCGCCGCCGGGACGAGTGGCTCGTCCCGCGGCTGGCCCGGCTGACGGCCGACGAGAGGCGCACGCTCGCCGAGGCGACGCGGATCCTGCGAGAGCTGGCGCGCTCGTGAGCGCGACGTTCCGCAGCCTCGGCGTCTTCAACTACCGGCTCTGGTTCGGCGGCGCGCTCGTCTCGAACACCGGCACCTGGATGCAGTCGACGGCTCAGGACTGGGTCGTGCTGACCCAGCTGACCGACCACGACGCCACCGCCCTCGGCATCACGATGGCGCTGCAGTTCCTGCCGCCGATCCTGATGATCCCAATCACGGGCCTCATCGCCGATCGCTACGACCGGCGGAAGATGCTGATGCTGACGCAGGGCGCCCTCGGCACCCTCGGCCTCGCGCTGGGCATCCTGGTCGTCACGGGACTCGTGCAGCTCTGGATGGTGTGGGGCTTCGCGCTCCTTCTCGGGATCGTCCAGGCGATCGACGCCCCCATCCGGCAGAGCTTCGTCTCGGAGCTCGTCACCCCCGAGAACCTCTCCAATGCGGTCTCGCTCAACTCGGCGTCGTTCAACGGGGCCCGACTGATCGGGCCCGCCGTGGCCGGCGTGCTCATCGCGACGGTCGGTTCGGGCTGGGTGTTCCTCATCAACGCGGCGTCGTTCGGCGCCGTCCTCGCGTCGCTCCGCTTCATCCGGGTCGACCAGCTCCAGTTCAAGCCCACCGTGAAGCGTGCCAAGGGGCAGATCAAGGAGGGCTTCCGCTACGTGCGCGGGCGCCCCGACCTCGTCGTGGTGTTCGTGATGATCTTCATCATCGGCACGTTCGGCATGAACTTCCCCATCTTCACGTCGACGATGGCGACGCAGGAGTTCGGCGTCGGTGCCAGCGGCTTCGGCCTCCTCACCTCGGCGGTGGCGGTCGGCTCCCTCTCCGGCGCGCTGCTCTCGGCCCGGCGCGAGCGACCGCGGATGCGCGTGCTCGTGCTGGCCTCGATCTCGTTCGGGGTGACCTGCGCGATCGCCGCCGTGATGCCGACGTACTGGACCTTCGCCCTCGTGCTCGTCGCGGTCGGCCTGTCGTCGATCACCCTCATGACGACCGCCAACGGCACCGTCCAGCTCGGCGCCGCCCCGCAGATGCGCGGCCGGGTGATGGCCCTGTACATGGCGATCTTCACCGGCGGCACCCCGATCGGCGCCCCCATCGTCGGCTGGATCGCCAACACGTTCGGCCCGCGTGCGGCCATGGGCGTGGGCGCAGGAGCCGGCTTCGCGGCCGCCGCCGTCGCGATCGTCTGGCTCGTGCGCGCTCAGCACCTGCGGCTCCGCCACCGCGACGGTCTGCACTTCGCCGTGCGGCACGACGGCGACGGGCTCCCGGCGACGGAGTCGATCCGGCTGCCCGCCCCGCAGTCGACGTCGCGCTAGAAGCCGCCGAGCGCGAGCGGAGCAGGCCGGTCGAGCGGAGCGGGCAGGGCGCCTAGGCTGACCGGATGGGGACGAGACACTGGTCGGCAGCGGTCGCCGCGGTCGTCGCGCTGACGCTGGCGGCCGCAGGATGCACGGCCACCGCCGCCACGACGACGACGCCCAGCACGCCCTCCGCCCGCGCCGTCACCCTGCCCCCGACCACCGGCGCCGCCGACTACCAGCTCGGGGGCGCCTACGCACCGCCGTCCGGCGTCACCGTGGTCACCCGCGACAGCACCGAGAAGCCCGCCCGCGGCATCTACTCGATCTGCTACGTGAACGGCTTCCAGACGCAGCCCGGTGCCTCCTGGCCGGACGACCTCATCCTGCACACGCCGTCCGGCGCCCCGCTGGTCGACCCCGGCTGGCCCGACGAGCACCTCCTCGACATCTCGACGGCGGCCAAGCGGTCGACGATCGCGGCCCGGCTCGCTCCGACCATCGACTCCTGCGCCCGCGCCGGGTTCCGGGGCGTGGAGTTCGACAACCTCGACTCCTACTCGCGGTCGAAGGGGGCCCTGACCCTCGACGACGCCGTCGCCTTCGCCGGCCTCCTCACGACCCGGGCCCACCGCGACCACCTCGCCGCCGGCCAGAAGAACACCGCGGAACTCGGACGCCGCGGGCGCGACGCGGCGCGGTTCGACTTCGCCGTGACGGAGGAGTGCGACCGGTTCTCCGAGTGCCGAGCGTTCACGGGCGTGTACGGCGCGCACGTCCTGGACATCGAGTACACCGACGACCTCCGCGGCACGTTCGCCGAGGTCTGCGCGCGCAAGGCGACGCCGCGCCTGACGATCCTGCGCGACCGCGACCTGGTCGCGCGCGGGCAGTCCGGGTACGTCTACCGTCGCTGCTGAAAAGGTGCGCCCCGTGCAGGATTAGGCTGGTCCTTTCTGCCCGTCTCCATCGCGAAGGTTCCATGTTCCACCTCAGCAAAACCTCGTCCGTGTCCCTCGGCGTCATCGCCCTCCTCTCCGCCGGAGTCTTGACCGGCTGCTCCGCCGGCTCGGGCGGCGCTTCGGCTCCGGCCTCGTCGTCGGCAACCGCCTCCGCCTCGAGCGAGGCGTCGAGCGCCTCCGTCGCCCTCCCCACCGACTTCCCGAAGTCGGTCCCGCTGGTCGACGGCGACGTCGCCGCAGCCAACGGCGACGCCAACGACGGCTGGACCGCGACCGTCTCCCCGAAGGCCTCGAACGGGTTCGCCGGAGCCGTCGCCGCCCTGAAGAAGGCCGGCTTCACCGAGCAGCCGGGCGCGACCGAGCGTCAGGCGACCTTCCAGGACGCCGACTACTCCGTCAGCGTGAGCACGCCCGGCCAGTCGGTCACGTACATCGTCTCCACCCGCTGAGGGGCGGCGCCGCCGTGACCGGCGGCGCTACGCCTCGCGCGTGATCTCGACGGTCACGAACAGCTTCGACGTCCGGCTGCCGCCGTAGACACCGCGCAGCGGCGGCACGTCGTTGTAGTCGCGACCGTGACCGACGACGACGTGCCGCTCACCGATGTCGATGAGGTTCGTCGGGTCGAAACCGGTCCAGTTCCCGCAGAAGTACTCCACCCACGCGTGCGACTCTCCGACGATCGTCTCGCGCAGTTCCGCGGAGGGTTTCGGGTGGAGGTAGCCGGAGACGTACCGGGCGGGGATCCCCGCCGACCGCAGCGCTCCGAGGGTGATGTGGGCGATGTCCTGGCAGACGCCGGCCTTCGCCTCCCACGCCTCGGACGCCGTCGACTTCACGTTGGTGACGCCTCGGAGGTACTGCACGCGGTCGCCGATGACCTCGCAGATGGCGAGGGCGGCGTCGCACGGCCTGGAGGTCGCGGCCACGGCATCCTGCGCGATCGCCCTGACCTCGGCCGGGGGTTCCGTGAGCGGCGTCTGCTCGAGCTGCTCGACGAACTCGGCTCGGCGCGACGCCGCGTCGGCGAGCTGGTCCCAGGTCAGATCGTGGGCGGGATGCCCGACCGACCGCACCTCGATGAGCGACGTCGCCGTCAGCGAGAGCTGCCGATGCGGCTGGAGCACCTCGAACGACGACACCCGCGTGCCCCAGTAGTCGAGGTAGTCGTGGGCGCCGGAGTTCGGCTCGATTCGGAGGTTCGACGACAGCACGAACTGGTTCTCGGTCGAGGCGGGCAGCATGCGGGCCTCGTTGTAGCTCGCCTTCGCCTCGCCCTCGTACTGGAAGCCCGTGACGTGCCGGATCCGGAGACGGCTCACGAGCGTTCCCCCACCCAGGTCGGGGCGGCGGAGGTCGGGAAGTAGCGCTGGCGGATCGCCTCCGACGCGGCGGAGGTGGCCGACTGGACCGCGTCCATGTGGCCGGGCAGGTCGTCGAGGATCTCGGTGATCGGCTTGTACTCCAGCTCGCTCCGCATCTGGCCGAGGATACGCACCCCGGCGTCGCTCGACGCGGTCCGCGCCGTGTTCGGGTCGACCTCGCGGAGGCAGGTCTCCGCCCGCGAGATCGCGAAGAGCACGCTCCGCGGGAAGAGCCGGTCGAGCAGGAGGAACTCGGCGGCGTTGCGGGCGCTCGGCACCCCGCGGTAGGTGCGGAGGTACGCCTCGTACGCGCCGACGGACCGCAGAATCGTCGTCCACGACGGCCCCGACGCCTCCGTCAGCGTCCTGGTCGCGAGCAGCCTCGCGGTCATGTCGGCCCGCTCGATGCTGCGGCCCAGGGTGAAGAACTGCCAGACCTCGTCGCGGCTCGTCGCCGACTCGATGATCCCGACGGCGAGCGCGCTCCGCTCCCGGACCCAGGCGAAGAACTCGTGGACCTTGTCGCTCGACACCTTCCTGGGCATCCGGGCCCGCGTGGTGTTGAGGCACTCCCAGAGCTCGGTCGAGACGATCTCGCGGGCCCGCCGGGCGTTCTCCCGCGCGGCTCCGAGCGAGAACGCGATGGAGGCCGAGTTGTGGCGGTCGACGGCGAGCATCGAGAGGACGTCGCTCCGGGTGATCTCCACCCCCTCGGGGGCGTCGGAGCCCATGACGCTGAGGAGGCTCCGACAGGCGGCGTCCTCCTCGACCCACGGGTCCTCGAGGAGGAGCTGGAGGTGGACGTCGAGGATGCGGGCGGTCCCGTCGGCGCGCTCGATGTAGCGGCCGATCCAGAACAGGCTCTCGGCGATGCGGCTCAGCATGATTCCCTCTCCCCGTGCGAGATCGACGCGCTCGGGCTCTCCTCCGGCCCCTCGGGGCCCCGTCGCTGGTGCTGCTGTTGTTGCTGTTCCTGTTCGCTCCGCCACTGGTGCGGCCCCGGGAGCTGCGCCTGCTGCTGCTGCGACTGCTGATCCTGCTGGGGGTCGTCCTGCGGGGACTGGTCGGGCACGTGGTCCGCGGCGATGATCGGGATGGACGCGGTCGGAGTCGCCTGCTCGCCCACGAGCATCCCGACCCCCTGCGTCGCGACCCAGGTGCCGGCGTCGACGCCGACGACCCAGGTGTCCTTCGATCCGCCGCCCTGGCTGGAGTTGACGACGAGCTGCCCCTCGGGAAGCGCCACGCGGGTGAGACCGCCGGGCAGCACCCAGATGTCGTCGCCGTCGTTCACGGCGAAGGGGCGGAGATCGGCGTGCCGAGGGCGGAGCCCGTCGTCGACGAGGGTCGGGATCGTGGAGAGCTGGACCACGGGCTGCGCGATCCAGCCGCGCGGGTCCTCCCGGAGGCGGCTGCGCAGGTCGTCGAGCTCCCGCTTCGAGGCGGCCGGTCCGACGACCAGCCCCTTGCCCCCGGAGCCGTCGACGGGCTTCACGACGAGCTCGTCGAGGCGGTCGAGCACCTCCTCGAGCGCGCCCGGATCCTCGAGCCGCCAGGTGTCGACGTTGGGCAGGAGCGCCTCCTCCCCGAGGTAGTAGCGGATCAGGTCGGGGAGATACGTGTAGACGAGCTTGTCGTCGGCGACGCCGTTCCCGACCGCATTCGCGATCGTGACCGTGCCGAGCCGGGCGGCCATCAGGAGCCCCGGGGAGCCGAGCACGGAGTCGGCGCGGAACTGCAGCGGGTCGAGGAACTCGTCGTCGACGCGCCGGTAGATGACGTCGACCCGCTGGGGTCCCGCCGTGGTGCGCATCCAGACGCGGCCGCCCGAGCAGTAGAGGTCGCGGCCTTCGACGAGCTCCACGCCCATCAGGCGCGCCAGCAGCGTGTGCTCGTAGTAGGCGGAGTTGAACACGCCCGGGGTGAGGACGACGACGGTGGGATCCTCGACGCCGACGGGTGCGCTCTTGCGGAGCGCGTGCAGGAGCCGGTTCGGGTAGTCGCCCACCGGCCGCACCCGCATCGAGACGAAGAGCTCGGGTAGCGTCTGGGCCATGACGCGCCGGTTCGAGATCACGTAGCTGACGCCGCTCGGCACGCGCACGTTGTCCTCGAGCACGCGCCACGCGCCGACCTCGTCCCGGATGAGGTCGATGCCGGACACCTGGATCCGGACCCCGTTGGCCGGGTCGATGCCCGCGGCCTGACGGTGGAAGTGGTTCGACGAGGTGATGAGGGACGCGGGGATCACCCCGTCGGCGACGGCCCGCTGCGGACCGTAGATGTCGGCGAGGAACGCCTCCAGCGCCCGGACCCGCTGCTTGACGCCGGCCTCGACGTCGACCCACTCGGCCTGCGCGATCACGCGCGGCACGGCGTCGAGGGGGAACGGGCGCTCCTCGCCGGCGAAGTCGAACGTCACCCCCTGCGCCAGGTAGGAGTTGGCCAGCGCCTCGGTCCGGCCCCGGAGCTCGTCCTGGGTCATCGTGTCGAGTGCGGCGTGGATCTCGCGGTACATGTCGCGCGGTCGGCCCTGGGCCTGGAACATCTCGTCCCACGCCTCCGGCCCGCGCCGCCGGACACTGCTGTTCGAGACGCCCGCGTATCCGTCGAAGAGGTCACCCATGTGACGAACCTAGGCCCGCGGTGTTGCGGCGGTGTTTCGGGCGGTGGGCCGGGATGTGACGGAGTGCGCTGCGCGACCGCAGGATGCCCGGCCTCTGTACCCCGAATGGCGTCCCCCTGGGAGACTCCCGCCCGCCTGTGGGTACTGTTCCCTGAGTATTAGCCGCAGTCCGACTGGGAGGACCTCAATGCGACCGAAATTCTTCATCATCCTGCTGATCGCCTTCATCGCCTATCTTCTGGGCGCGAAGGCCGGCACCTCTCGCTACAAGGAGATCACGAGCGCGTTCTCGTCGGTCTGGAACGACCCCAAGGTCAAGAAGGCCCGCAAGCAGGCCAAGAAGGACGTGGCCAAGGGCCGCAAGCTCGCCGCCAAGCAGGCCAAGCGCCGCTTCTCCTGACCATCCATCGCTCCATCACCACTTACTAACACTTCAGAACGGAACTCATCATGGGCATCATCTCCTTCCTCATCTTCGGCCTCATCGCCGGCGTCGTCGCCAAGCTCATCCTCCCCGGCAAGCAGGTCGGCGGCTGGTTCCTGACGCTGATCTTCGGCGTCATCGGCGCCTTCCTCGGCGGCTTCATCGGCAGCCTGATCTTCAAGCAGGACTTCGCCACGTGGAGCATCGCGAACTTCCTGCTCAGCGTCGTCGGCGCCATCATCGTCCTGCTCATCGTCGGCGCCCTCACGCGCCGCGGGAGCCGCGCGTAGCACCAGCGCCTCGCGCGACGGAGAGGCCCCGCACACCGATCGGTGTGCGGGGCCTCTCCGTCTGCTGCGGGCCGGGCGCCCGTCGGAGCCCGGTGGAACCCGTCAGACGAGCAGGTCGAGCGAGACCTGCCAGAGCCGCTCGGCCGACTCCTGGTCGAGCGCGTACTCCTTCACACCGCGCATCGGCGTCTCGGGGTCGAAGGGCAGTGCTTCGTTCGCGTCCTCGAAGTAGCGACCCGTGACTCCTGCGGTCAGCGGCGAGGCCGCCACGACGACCGATGTCGACGCGCCCTGCTCCGGCGTCTTGAACGCCGGGTTGGGCTTGCCCTCGGCGTCGACCCAGCCCCGGTCGCGGATCTCCTGCTCGGGCATGTGCCGCTGCAGGTTGGTCATGATGCCGCCCGGGTGGACGGCGTTGGCCGTGATGCCGTCCGCCGCCCAGAGCCGTGCCGCCTCGACCGCGAACAGGACGTTGGCGGTCTTCGACTGGCCGTAGGCCACCCACGGGTCGTACTCGCGCCGCTCGAACATCAGGTCGTCGTAGTCGACGTCGGAGCGGAGGTGCCCGGTCGACGAGAGCGCCACGATGCGAGCCCCGTCGGCCGCCGCGAGCGCGTCGTGCAGGGCGATGGCGAGGGCGAGGTGGCCGAGGTGGTTGTTGGCGAACTGGAGCTCGTAGCCCCCGGGCGTCCTGGTGAGCGGCGTCGCCATGATCCCGGCGTTGTTGATCAGCATGTCGAGCGGACCCGACCAGCGCTCCCCGAAGGCCCTCAGGGTCGGCCGGTCGGAGAGGTCGAGGTAGGAGACGAGGACCCGGTCGGAGCCCGTGGTCGCGCGGATGTCCGCCGCGGCCCGCTCGCCCTGCTCGAGGGTGCGGACGCCCAGCGTGACCTCGGCTCCGGCCCCGGCGAGCGCCCGGGCCGTCTCGAGGCCGATGCCGGAGGCGCCGCCCGTGACGACGGCGCGCTTGCCCGTCAGGTCGACGCCCTCGAGAACCTCTCGGGCGGTGGTGGTCGCCCCGAAGGGCGTGGTCAGACGTGTCATGCAGCCGAGGTTAGCCCTCGGCGGGGCGTCAGGGGTCAGGAGCCGCCCCGGAGGCGGAGCGCCGCCCGGGGGCAGAGCGCCACGGCGTCGCGGGCGGCTTCCGTCAGGCGCGCCGGGACGGCGACGTCGGACCGCGAGGACGCGTCGCCGCGCCGCGCCAGCGGGTACCCCCACTCGTCCCGCTCGAGGAGTTCCGGGAGGAGTTCGGTGCAGAGCCCTCGCCCGTCGCAGAGGGTCCAGTCGATGTGGAGGGTCGCGGTGCCCGTCTCCGCAGCGCGGCGGCCGGCGCTCGGGGCGCTCATCGTCCCGACCCGATCCGTCGACCCGGGTGGGCCTCGCAGCGGCCGGCGAGGTGCGCCTGCACGTCGGAGGAGAAGACGGTGAGCGAGCTGAGCACGAGTCTCGCCGTCCCGTCGGGATGGTGGCAGGAGCCGCGGCCGGCGACGAGCGCCGCCAGCCGCCGCACCTCCCCCGGAAGCCAGGTCGATCGGTCGCCGGCGGCGAGGCGCGTGAGCACGTCCGCGAGCCGCGGGAGGCCGTTGGCGCAGGGTCCGCACTGGCGGGCCGACTGCGAGGCGAGGTACGTCGCGATCTCCGCTGACGCCTCCAGCCCGCACCGATCCGAGCCCAGTGCCATCAGGATGCCCGCACCGGGCGCCGCACCGAACGGGGCGAGTCCCTCGACCGACAGCGCCGTGTCGAGGCGCTCGGCCGGGAGCCAGGCGCCGTGGTAGCCGCCGACGAGCACGGCGCGGAGGCTGCGCGGAGGGGCTCCGGCCGCCGCGAGCGCCGACCCGACGCTCGCTCCGCCCGGGACCTCGAAGACCTGCGGGGTGGCGACGTCGCCGCTGACGGAGACGAGACGGGTCCCCGCCTCGTCGTCGGTGCCCTGCGAGCGGAACCAGGCCGCTCCGAAGCGGACGATGAGGGCGATGTGGGCCAGCGTCTCGACGTTCTGGACGAGGGTGGGACGCCCGCCGAGGCCGCTCTCCGCCATCCGGCGCACGTGGTCGCGCGGGATGGCCGGACCGCCTCCGACGGCGTTGACGACGGCCGTGGCCTCACCGGACAGGAAGGTCTCGGGGGCCTCGACGAGGCGGACGCCCCGGGCATCCTGCCGTTCGTCGACGGCACGGGCCACGGCGGCCAGCGAGGTCGAGGGCGCGTAGAGGACGGCGTCCTTCGTGCCGATCGACGCGGCGACGAGGAGGAGACCGTCGAGGATCAGGTGCGGGGCGGCACGGAGGAGGGTCTCGTCCTTGCGGCTCAGGGGCTCGCCCTCGGCGCCGTTGGCGATGACGACCGCTCTCCTGCGGAGTCGGCGCGCCGGGTCGTGCGCCGCCGACTCGGTGGCCGCGAGCTTCCGCCAGGTCGGGAACCCGGCGCCGCCCCGTCCGGCGAGGCCGGAGCGCTCGAGCTCGGCGAGGAGCACGGGCGTGTCGACGGAGCGCGGCGCCGGACCGAAGGCCGCGAGATGGGAGCCGAGGTGCGGGCCGTCGGCCGCGAAGAGGCGGCGGACGCCCTCGGGGCCGGCGACGACCGGGGGGACGGACTGGGTCATGGTCATGTGATCTCTCCGAGTCGGACGGTGCGGTACTCGATGAAGCGGGCGGACAGGCGCCAGCCGACAGCGGCGACCACCGCGACGACGCTCGCGGCGGCCAGGAGGAGGAACCAGCCCTCGCGCCCGTTGGTGCCGTTGCCGATGGCGTGGGCCAGGGCGATGGGCCAGAGCGCGTAGGTCGCCCAGTGGACGGCGCGGAACACCCGCGTCCCGATCCGGTTGCGCAGGAGGCTCGTGGCCACGATTACGAGGATCAGGTCGAACCCGAGCGTCCCGAGCCCCTGCCAGAACGGCTTGAACGCGCCGAAGAAGGGCACGACCGCGTCGAGGAGCGTGAGCTGCGCGTAGGGATCGAAGAGCAGGCTGACGATGTGGACGACGAGGAACAGCGTCGCCACGAGCGTGACGTTCCGGTGCACCAGGGTGACCGAGAACCGCGGCAGCCCGGGGAGGGGCCGGCCGGAGCGCGTGATGATGCCGAGAACGATCGACGCCGTGAAGAGCACGAGCGACGCGATGCCGGTGCCGCGGCCGAGGGCCCAGAGCGCCTCCTGCATCAACTCGCCTCTCGGAGGGACGACGCGGTCGCGTCGGAGTGCTGTCGACCGCGCGGTCTCTCGTCCGGCACGTCATCGGGCCAGCCGTTCAGGTGGATCACGTTGCCCCGGGCGTCGACGAGCCGGGCGGGCTCGCCCTGGCGGGTGAGCCAGTCGACCGCCCGGCGCCCCCGGACGACGGCCGCGGTCGAGAGGGTGTTCGCGCGGAAGCAGCTCGACGCCGCGACCGTGACGCTCCGCCAGACCGCCGGGGCCGCGAGGCCGAGGCGAGGGTCGAGGATGTGGTGCACCTGGCGGCCGTCGTGGATCCACCGGCGCTTCTGCGTGCTCGACGTCGCGACGGCGAAACCATCGGCCAGGGTGATGTCGGTCCGCGGATCCTGCGGGAGGTCCTGGACCGCGATCGACCAGCCCCCGTCGGGCGAGGTCCCGGCGGTCGCGATGTCCCCGCCCAGACTCATCAGGACGCCGCAGTGCAGCTCGTCGGCGATCGCCGTCGCGCAGAGGTCCGCGGCCACGGCCTTGGCCGTGGCGCCGAGGTCGAGCCGGATATCGTCGGGGACGGTCAGGATGCGGTCGCGGAGGGCGATGCGCGTCCAGCCCGGCTCGCGCGGGGTCGCGACCGACACCGAGAAGCCCGCCTCGTCGCCATGCTGCGCGCGCGGCAGCATCGTCAGGTCGCGGTCGTAGCCGAGTCCGTCGAGGACCGCCCCGAGCGTCGGGTCGACGTCGCCGTCCGTCTCGCGCGCGGCGACGAGAGAGCGCTCCACGAGGGTCGCCATCATCTCGCCGACCTCGACGCCGTGCGCGGCACGGCCGGCGAGGCGCCGGACCTCGGAGTCGTCGCGGAAACGGCTGGCGGCGAGTTCGACGTCGCGCAGGATGCGGTCGGCGATCCGGCGCGCACGGTCGATGCCGGCCGCGTCGGTGACGACGAGTCGGGCCGTCGTGCTCCACAGCGACCACTCCCGGGTGGCGCCTCGGGTCGTCGCACGGGTGGGGCGGGGGGAGGTCATGGGGTCTCCGGTCGGGTGCTGGATCGGTGCTGCTGGTCAGGAACCGGTGGTGGTCGCCTGCGACCCGCCGGAGGAGGAGCCGCCCGTGACGGGGCTCGTGGAGGTGCCGGAGTTCGTGCTCGAGCCGGTGCTGCCGGTGCTGCTCGACCCGTCGTCGCCGCTCGTACCGGTGCCGCTCGACCCGTCGTCTCCCGAGGTGCTGCTCGTCCCCGTCGAGGACGACGTCCCACCCGTGGTGGACGCGTTCGCCTTGTCGACGACCGACTCGTGCCAGACGACGACGCCGCTCACCGAGGCGATGGCCACGCCGAGGGCGCCGATGGCCGTGGTGACGGCCCGCGCCCTCTTCTTGCCGGTCTCTCTGATGTCCATGGGGTCCGCCTCTCGATTGCGATGGGTTCACTCTCCGTTCGCTCCCTTTCGGCCTCCTGTGCCCTTCCTATGCGCCCCATGACAGTTCGTTCGAGAACGTCCATGGGGCACAGGAAGTGCTCGGGAGGGAGGCGGGTGCCAAGGCGACCCGAGTAGGAATGGTGTGCGCCGCGACTCCTGCGCGCCCTCCCCCATCAGCGAAGGACCCCATGCCTCTCATCCGAATCGACCTCGTCGAGGGTCGCTCCGAAGACCAGATCACCGCCATCGGCGACACCCTCCAGAAGACGCTCGTCGAGGTCTACGGCCTGCCCGAGCGCGACCGGTTCCAGATCATCACCGAGCACCCGGCGAACCGCATCAACGCCCTCGACGTGGGTCTCGGGATCGAGCGCTCCGAGCACGTCGTCATCATCCAGATCTTCACGCAGGCCGGTCGCAGCGTCGACGAGAAGCAGGCGTTCTTCAAGGCCCTCGCCGACGGGCTCGAGACAGTCGGCGTCGCGGGGAGCGACCTCGTCATCGGTTTCGTGGAGAACACCGCGAACGACTGGTCGTTCGGCTACGGCCGCGCCCAGTACGTCACCGGCGAGCTGGCCAAGCCCGGAAGCTGAGCCCTAGCCGGCACGACGCGTCAGGCCCGCTGCCAGAGCGTGATCAGGCCACGGGCGTTGCGCGTCATGGCGAGGTAGTGCCCCACCACTCCGAGCACGAAGAGCGCGAAGCCGACTCCGACGAGCCCGGCCCGGAACGGCGGCACCGCCTCGCCGAACAGGATCATGAAGAGGCCGACGAAGGTCAGCGCGGTGCGGACCTTGCCCACCTTCGAGACCTTGACGTCGGGCGCCCCGTGGAAGGCCGCCACCGCCCAGGCGCCCGACAGCAAGTCGGGGATGAGCAGGATCACGACGAGCTGCCACGGCACGATCCCCGAGGCGGCGAACGCGGCCACGACGAAGACCACGGTCAGCCGGTCGGCGATCGGGTCGAGCCAGGCGCCGAGCGCCGACATCTGGTCGAAGCGGCGGGCGATGAACCCGTCGACGAAGTCGGTGAGGAACACCACGAGGAGCACGACGATCGCGGTCCGGTAATGCTCGACGACCAGCAGGATCCCGAACACCGGCAGCAGGAGGATGCGCACGGCCGACACGAGGTTCGGGATCGTCCGCCAGTCGTCCTCCTCGAACAGCCGGTGGCGGAGGCTGGTCGACGCCCCCTCCTGCTGCGGGGTCATCCCGGCGCGGGAGGTGTCGCCCAGCACGCGGCGCGGGCTTCCCGCGGGGAGCCGGAAGAGGAGCGCGCGACCGACGAGGTACACGATGCCGAGGGCCACGAGCAGGGCGACGACGGCCGCCCCCGTGATGCCCAGGTAGAGCGGCGCGACGTGGAACGAGGCGCGCGTCAGCACGCCGACCGCGACCCACAGCGCCGACCACGCGACGGCGGCGACGGCGCTGCCACGGAGGAAGGCGGAGAGAGGTGCGCCCGAGGCTCCTGCGGCCCACGGCGAGAGCTGCCGGGCCGTCGGGACGAGGCGGGTCAGCAGCACGGGGCCGCTGCCCCGGCGCGCGAGGACGTCGACGACGGCGTCCCAGTTGCCGGTGCCGAGACGGGCGACCGCCGCCGACGAGCGGAGGTGGGCGCCGCGAGTGCGGCCCGCCCGGTAGGCGAGACCGTCGCCCGCGAACCGCCCGACCGCGGCCGCGACGAAGAGCAGCAGGATGCCCGGGACCGTGTCGAGCGACGCCGCCCCGACGAGCACGACCGGCCCCGCGGGCACGAACACCGCCAGACCCAGCACCGTCTCGAGGAGCGCCACGACCAGCCCGATCACGACGACCAGCGCCACGGGGAGGGTCGCGGAGCCGTCACTCAGCCACTCGACGATGCTCACCCGACCATTCTCCCTGTGTCGGAGCGCGACCGGCGCCACCGCCCCGGACCGGGGCCAGCGTGTCGGTCACCGGTTCGGTACCGTGGGAGGGTCGAACCGGGAGGCGCATCATCGAGAACGTCGGCATCCTCGTCGTCGGGGGCGGGGCCATGGGCTCGGCCGCGACCTGGGCGCTCGCCCGCCGCGGGCGCGACGTCACCCTGGTCGAGCGCTTCGAGCCGGGCCACGTGCAGGGCGCCTCGCACGGCGAGTACCGCAACTTCAACGTCGCCTACGCCGAATCCGACTACGTCGACCTCCTCGTGGAGTCCCGGCGTCTCTGGGGCGAGCTCGAGGACGAGTCGGGATCGCGGCTCCTCGAGCTGGTGGGGCTCGTCAACCACGGACTGCCCTCGACGGCGCAGGGCCGCTTCCGGGCGGTCCACGCGGAGCTGGCGTCGCGGGGCATCCGGAGCGAGTTCCTCTCGGCCGCGGACGCCGCGGACCGCTGGCCCGGGTTCCGTTTCGACACCCCCGTCCTGTTCTCCCCCGAGTCGGGTCGCGTGAAGGCCGACGACTCGGTCGCCGCGCTCCAGCGCGCCGCCGTCGCGCGCGGAGCCGTCGTCCGGCACTCCACGCGGGCGCTGGGCCTCCGCACCCGCGACGACGACCTGGTCGAGGTCGACCTCGAGACGAGCGAGGGCCGCATCGAGACGGTCAGGGCGACGGGCGTCGTCGTCACCGTCGGCGCCTGGACCGAGAAGTTCGTCGGCCGGAGAGTCAGCCTGCCCCGGCTGGTCGTCACGCAGGAGCAGCCCGCCCACTTCGCACCGGCCGACTGGTCGGAGGCGGTCTGGCCGTCGTTCAACCACCTCCGACGCCCGTTCCCCTCGGACGACTACTGGTACAGCGACGTCTACGGCATGCTGACTCCCGGCGTCGGCATCAAGGTCGGCTGGCACGGCACCGGAGTGCCGATCGACCCCGACTCGCGCACCTTCCGCTCGGAGCCCGTGCAGCTGGCGGCGCTCCGCCGGTACGCCTCGGAGTGGCTCCCCGGAGTCGACGCCGACCGCTTCGACGAGATCAGCTGCACCTACACGTCGACCGACACGACCGACTTCGTCCTCGACCGCGTCGGGCCGATCACGGTGGGGGCAGGATTCTCGGGGCACGGGTTCAAGTTCACGCCGGCCGTCGGGCGGATCCTCGCCGACCTGGCCACGTCCGGTCAGCGGCCCGCGGCGCGCTTCGCGCTGGCACGGTAGCGCCGCTAGGCTGCCCCCGCTAGACCCTCGCGCTCGGCTGCCGCGGTGGTCCTAGGCGGGGTGCGGTGGCCGTGCGCGCGGGTTTAGCGGGCGTGCGGCCGCGAGTACTGCGTCAGGAGCATGTCGCCCGCGAGGAGCACGTGGTCGAGGCGGAGCTCCTGCAGGTCGACCGGGGGCACCCCCTCGGGGGCACGGTCGATCCGGGGACCCGCCCCGCCCTCGAGCGCCGGGCTGATCGTCAGGCAGAGCGCGTCGACGAGGTCGGCGGCCACGAGCGCCCCGAGGAGTCCCGGCCCGCCCTCGCAGTGGATCTGCGGCAGGCCGCGCGCGACCAGGGCGGCGACCAGCGACTCCTGATCGATCGTCGTCGCCCCGCAGGAGACGACGTCCGCGACCTCGGAGAGCGCGGCGCGACGCGCCGGATCGGCCGCGTCGTGGGTCAGCACGATCGGCCGCACCGGTGCCTTCGCGAACACGTCGCTCGCAGGATCGAGATCGAGACTCCCCGAGACGACGGCGAAGACGGGGTGCGGCGGGAGACCCCGCTCGACCCGCCACCGGGCGGCCTCGTCGGGCAGGCGCATCGCCCCGTAGCCCTCGGAGCGGACGGTGCCGGCGGCCACGAGCACGACGTCCGCGAGTCGGCGCAGCAGATCGAAGACGCGGAGGTCGGCCGGGCCGCCGAGCGCCGCCGTCAGCCCCTCGGCCGTGGCGGAGCCGTCGACGCTCGCCACGAAGTTGACGCGCAGGAACGGGGTGCGGCGGTCGGGACGGGCGTACAGGTCGAGGAGGTCGGCGTCGGTCAGGGCATCCTGCGGGCCGGAAGCCCCGCCGTCGCCGACCGGGCGCGCAGGATGCAGCTGCGCGATCGGCACCGGGGCGCTCACAGGTTGTGCACCGGGTCGACGGGCTCCCGCCAGCCGAGGATCGCCTCCACCATGCGCATCGCGTCGACCGCCTCCCGGACCTGGTGCATGCGGACGATCCGAGCCCCCAGCATCGCGCTGACGGTGGCCGCCGCGAGGGATCCGGCGAGGCGCTCGGGCTTGTCGCGCTGGAGGGACTCGCCGATGAAGTCCTTGTTCGACACGGCCGCGAGCGTCGGCAGGCCGATCGACGTGATCTCGTCCAGGCGCCGGGTGAGCTCCAGCGTCTGCACCGTGTTCTTGTTGAGGTCATGGCCCGGGTCGATGACGAGTCGCTCCTCCGGGATGCCGCGCGACAGGGCGAAGTCGACGCGCTCGCGCAGGAACGCCGCGATCTCCCCCGCGACGTCGTCGTAGTGCGGCCGCGGCGCGACCTGGCGGGGGGCGGCGAGGGAGTGCGTGATCACGAGGGTCGCGTCGCTCGCCGCCACGACGTCGGCGAGCCGGGGATCGTGGATTCCGGTGGTGTCGTTGATGACGGAGGCGCCCGCCTCGATGGCGGCCTCGGCCACCTCCGGGCGGAACGTGTCGACGGAGATCACGACGTCGGACTCCGCGGCGAGGGCCGCGACGACGGGCACCACGCGGTCGGCCTCCTCCGCAGCCGGCACCTCGGGGCCGGGCGCGAACTTCACGCCGCCGATGTCCACCCAGTCGGCGCCCTCGGCCGCGGCACGGACGGCCGCCTCGACGGCGCGGTCGAGCGCGAAGGTGGCGCCCTGGTCGAAGAACGAGTCGGGGGTGCGGTTGATGATCGCCATGACGGCGATCCGACGGTCGAAGTCGAAGGTCCGGCGTCCGATCGTGCGCACGGGGCTGCGGAGCTCCGGCAGGAGGAAGCCCGAGGGCCGCGACCCGACGGCGCCGTCAGCCACGCTCGGCTCCGGTCTCGGCGCGGGCTGCGTCGCCGCCTCGGGAGGCGGCGCCTCGCCCCGCACCGATGAGGGCGATCGCCTCGGCGCGGCCCGCCGGTTCGGCGAGGGATCCGCGGCTGGCGACCGTGACGGTGGTGCTGTGCGACTGGCGGGATCCCCGGGACGTCACGCAGCCGTGGGCGGCGTCCAGCACGACGAGCACGCCGCGCGGTTCGACGCCCTGCTGGAGGGCGTCGGCGATCTCCTCGCCGAGGCGCTCCTGCAGCTGGGGACGCGAGGCGAGCGCATCGACGAGGCCCGGGATGCGCCCGAGGCCGACGATCTTCTCCCCCGGGACGTAGGCCACGTGCGCGACGCCGAGGAACGGCAGGAGGTGGTGCTCGCAGACGGAGCGGAACTCGACGTCGCGGACGATCACGAGCTCCCCGAGCTCGCCGGGCTCGGCCGGAACGACCGCTCCGCGCAGGAGATCGAGGGGGTCGGTCGCCAGGCCGCCGAAGAACTCCGCGTAGGCGTCGGCGACGCGGCGGGGCGTGTCGACCAGACCCGACCGCGACGGATCGTCGCCGATGGCTCGCAGGATCTCGGCCACGGCCGCCTCGACACGGGGCCGATCGAACGCGGCTGGCTTCTCGACTGGGTCTGACATGGTCTCGCGTGTACCCTTTCGTGTACCCCGGGAGGGCGGGGCACTCGTCGGGAAGGGTACCCCCCGGAGCCGACCGTGGTCGTGGCGGTCGCTCGGTTCCGTGCCACTCGGCCCCGCCGGCGTCGCCGGCTCGCGCTCCACCGGGCGAGACTCCACAACACGCCGCTCACCTTCCGCGAAACGCGCCAAACGTGGAGTCTCGCGCCCACGCCGCACGCAGGCCTCGCGCTCCACCGGGCGAGACTCCACAACACGCCGCTCACCTTCGCCACAGGTGGCAAAACGTGGAGTCTCGCGCGCCGGGCGGCCCCGGGCCGAGCCGGGCGGCAGCGAACGCGCGGCGACGCCGGCCCGGGGCTCCTGCGCTGCTAGCGCCCCAGGACGAGGCGGTCGACGAACCCGCCGCCGAACTTGCCGTCGGGGTCGTGCTTCGCCACGAGGGCGCGGAAGTCACCGAGTCGCGGGTAGCGCGCCTCGACGTCGGCCGCCGAGATCGCGGAGACCTTGCCCCAGTGCGGCCGCGGTGTGAAGGGACGGAGCGCCTCCTCGATGTCGGGCAGGAGCGCGGTCACCTCCTCGACGTGCTTGGCCCAGGTGAAGTGGATCGCGAGCGAGTCGCGCCCCTGCGTCTCGCTGAGCCAGAAGTCGTCGGCCGCGATGGCGCGCAGCTCCGTCACCAGGAGGTGCGGCTGGATGCGGTCGCTCAGCGCGCGCACGGCGGCCAGCGCCTCCGACCCCTCGTCGAGCGAGACGAAGTACTCCGTCTGGATCTCGTCGCCGTTCGACGGCGTCCGATCGAGCCGGAAGTGCGGCAGGCGCTCGGCCCAGGATCCGACCGAGCCGTCCATGGGGGTCGTGTTGTCGTCTTCGCTGACGAAGGCGACGCGGTTCGCGTGCCGCTTGGCGCCACGGATCTCGTCGGGCACGTCGATGTCGGCCTGCCCCTCGGGGATCCGCGACTTCACCCACATCTGCGTGATGTCGTCGCCGTAGACCGTGAAGAGGCTGGTGCTGTAGCCGAGGCTCATCAGCTCGCGGACGCCGGCGCCCTCGAGGGCCGACCACGGGACGCCGAGGTAGACGTCCTGGCGGACGCGGTAGCTGGGCTGCACGTCGAGCGTGACCCGGGTCACGACGCCGAGGGCACCGAGGTGGACGACGCTGCCGGCGAACTCGGCGTCGCCCCGGGAGACCGTGCGCAGGGAGCCGTCCGCTCCGACGAACTCGAGGGCGCGGATCGCCGTCGAGAGCGAGCCGTTCGCGGCGCCCGAGCCGTGGGTGCCCGTCGCCGTCGCGCCTCCCACCGAGATGTGCGGGAGCGAGCCCATGTTGTGGAGGGCGAGGCCCTCCTCCTCGAGCGCCAGGGCGAGGATGCCATAGCGCGTGCCGGCCCCGACGGTGACGGAGCTGCGGTCGGGCGCGATGACGATGTCGGCGGGGATCTCGGTGGTGCTCACGAGCACCCCGGGGCCGTCGGCCACGTCGTTGAAGGAGTGCCGGGTGCCGAGGGCGCGGATCTTCGGCTCGGTGGCCACCGCCTCCTGCAGTTCGGAAACGGATCGGGGCTGCAGGATGCGCGTGGCGCCGTACACGTGCGTGCCGGCCCAGTTCTGCTCGCGCTCAGCGGTGAACGTCATGACTCCACTGTGCCACGCACCACCGTCAGCGCGAAAGGGTAATTGTTGATTTGTCCAACAAATTAGGCCGGCAGGATGCTCGGGGCCGGGAGACTCCACGATTGGCCACGTTCCGCGAAAGTGAGCGGCGTGTCGTGGAGTCTCGCGCGGGCGCGGGCGCGTCAGAGCGCGACGAACACCGGCCCGGGCTCCTGCGCGACGCGCCCACCGACCTCGATGAAGCCCCCGTCGAGCACGCGGGTGCGGATCCGCGACCCTCGCCCCTGCTCGATGTCGAGGTCGCGCCCGAGCCTGTCGGTCAGGCGGACGGCCGCGGCTCCGGTCGCCTCGTCCTCGGCGATGCCGAACGCGGGCGCGAACATCCGCGAGCGCAGGATGCCCCGCCCCTCGTCCATCCACGCCCAGGCGTAGTGGTGCCCCGACGTGAAGTCGGCGGGCTCGAGCGCTTCGACGTCGACCGCCGATGCGAGGTCGTGCCACTCGAACTCCGGCGTCCAGGACGCCCGTCCCGTGACCCACGCCACGTCGCCGTCGAACCGCACCGCGACGTCGCCGGCCGGAACCCGCAGAACCTCGACGGGTGTCCCGCGTTGACGCAGCCACCAGGCCGTACCGACCGTCGGATGCCCGGCGAACGGCAGCTCGGCCGCGGGCGTGAAGATGCGGATGCGCGCGGCTCCGGTCCCGACCTCGTCGAGGAACACCGTCTCGCTGAACCCGAGCCGCGCGGCGATCTCCTGCTCGTGCCCGCGCGTCGCCCCCTCGGACTCGACGAGGCCGAGTTCGTTGCCGAGACGGCCGTCGTCGGTGGTGAAGACGCGGACGACGTGGACGGGGATGCTCGCTGCGGTCATCCCCTCAGCGTGGCACACGGCCCTCCCACCGAGGGGAGTCCCATGCCCTCCCGAGGCGTCACGACTCAGCTCGACGCCGGCCGGAACCCCTCGTAGACCGCGGCGATGTCGTCGCCGCCGAAGCCGTTCGACGACGCCCGCGCGTACACGGTGCGGAGAGCCTCGAGCACGGTCGCGTCGACGCCGGAGGAGTGCGCGGCCTCGGCGATCAGCCCGACGTCCTTCCGCAGGCCGTCGAGGGCGAACGAGGTCGGGTACTCGCGGGCCAGCATCGCCGCCCCCTTGACGTGGGCGTAGGGGGTGTCGGACGCACCGCCCTCGATGGCGTCGAGGAAGAGCGAGGCGTCGAGCCCGAGCGCGCCCGCGAGGGCGAGGGACTGCGCGGTCGCCGCGGTCACGCTCGCGACCCAGGCGTTGGCGGCGAGCTTCAGCGCCGTGGCGTTCCCGACCCGGTCGCCGGCGACGACCGTCTTGGAGCCCATCGCGTCGAGGACCGGCCGGGCCTTCTCGACGAGCGACGCGTCGCCGGAGACGAGCATCACGAGAGCGCCGGTCTCGGCGGGCTTCTTCGTGCCGAGCATCATGGCGTCGACGAGCCCGACACCCTGCGACTCGGCCAGATGGGCGACGCGCGCCGTCCCGTCGAGGCCGATCGTGCTGGCCTGCAGCCAGACGGCACCGCCCGCGACGCTGCCTGCGGCTTCGCCCAGCACACTGAGCACGGAGTCCGCGTCGAAGAGGATCGACAGCACGACCTCGGCACCGTCGACGGCCTCGCCGGGTGTCGAGGCGACGGTCGCCCCCTCGGCTGCCAGTGCGTCGGCCTTGCCCGAGGAGCGGTTCCAGACGGCGACCTCGAAGCCCTCGCGCAGGAGCACCCCCGCCACGCCCTGTCCCATGATTCCGAGTCCGAGGACTGCCACCTTCATCTGCGGTCTCCTTCCGCGGCCGGAGCCGCACGTCCGGGCCGGGAGAACTCGCCGGCCGTCCCCGACGCTACGCCCGCCGACCGGGACGCCGCCCGGGACGCCGCACCCCGCGACGAAGCCCCAGGGCGAGACCGACGGCGGCTCCGAGAAGCGGCACCAGGAGTGTCCCGACACCGACCTCGACGGAGAGCCCGTCGGCCAGCGACCAGGCGCCCCGCAGGATGCCCGGAACCTGCACCACCTCGGCCTCCCGCCCCCGGAGCAGCGCCGCGAGCACCCCGGCGAGGAGCACGTCGAGGCCGACCAGCAGCCCTGCCACCGCCCAGGCGGCCGCGGAGAGGATCGCGCGGAGCCGACCCGCGCTCATCGGCGAATGGGAGGTGGGAGCGGGAGGGAAGACGGTCATGGGATGCCTGTCGGTCGTGGAGGAGTCGTCGATATTTTACATTGTTCATTCGAGCATGGCCAGGGTCCGACCGACCGTCTAGGGTGAGCGCGTGACCCTCTCGCCATCGTCCGGAACCCGCCGAACCGCCCTCGTCACGGGAGCGGGGAGCCCCACCGGGATCGGCTTCGCCGCGGCCCGAGCACTGGGCGAGGCGGGACTGGCCGTGATCCTGACCTCCACGACCTCGCGGATCCAGGACCGCGTCGACGAGCTCCGAGCCGCGGGCATCACGGCCGAGGGGCACGTCGCTCGTCTCGACACCGAGACCGGCGTCGACGGGCTGTTCGCAGCCCTGACGTCCACGGACACCCCGAGCGCCGACCGCCCGATGCCGACCGTGCTCGTCAACAACGCCGGCATGGTCACCGTCGGCGACCCCGAGATGGAGAGCGGCGACATCCTCATCGATCCCGATCAGTGGAACCGCTCGCTCGCCTCCAACCTCACGAGCGCGTTCCTGGTGTCTCGCGCCGTCGTGCCCGCCATGCGGCGGGCGTCGTGGGGTCGCATCGTCACCGTCTCGAGCGTCACGGGGCCGGCCATGGCCTCCCGTTCGGACGTCGCCTACGCCGCCGCGAAGGCGGGGATGGTCGGGCTCACGCGCGCCCTCGCCGTCGACGAGGCCCCGCACGGGATCACGGCGAACGCCGTCGCGCCCGGCTGGATCGCCACCGGCTCGCAGACTCCCGGCGAGGCCGAGGAGGGACTCCTCGTCCCGGTCGGCCGGAGCGGCACCGCCGACGAGATCGCCTCCGCCATCGCCTGGCTGGCCTCCCCCGGCGCGTCGTACATCACCGGACAGGTGCTCGTCGTCGACGGCGGCAATAGCGTGGCCGAGGAGCGACGCTTCCGTCCCTGATCCTGCGGGCCCCGTCGCGGTGCCGCTTTGTCAACCCCGCGCGCCACTCTGCGCGGGGTCGCCGAGGGTGGCGCACGGTGGAGCGATGAGCCAATACGACAAGAAGGATCCGATCAGCCTCTACCCGGCGCCGCCGTTCCCGAAGCAGGAGCAGTCGCTCCCCGGTGCGGCCTGGAAGATGGACCCCAAGCCCGACCACGGGGAGACGAGCTACGTCGGTCTCGGGCGCCTCGAGGGCTTCCGCGGCGTGGTGACCGGCGCCGACTCCGGGATCGGCCGCGCCGCGGCGATCGCCCTGGCGCGCGAGGGCGCCGACCTCGTCCTCTCCTACCTCCCCGACGAGCAGACCGACGCCGAGGAGGTCCGCGATCTGCTCGTCTCAGAGGGCCGCAAAGCGGTCCTGGTCCCCGGCGACATCTCCGACGAGGCGTACTGCCGCGATCTCATCAGGAGGGCCGTCGAGGAGCTCGGCGGCCTCGACACGCTCGTGATGGTGGCGGGCAGGATGGAGAGCAACGACGACATCCTCACCCTGACCACCGAGGCGGTCGACTCCACCATCAAGACCAACGTCTACTCGCTCTTCTGGCTCTGCCAGGCCGCGATCCCGCACCTGGAACCCGGCTCCAGCATCGTGACGACGGGCTCGATCCAGGGCGCGCAGCCCTCCCCCGACAAGATCGACTACGCGCTGACGAAGGGCGCCATCGGCGTCTTCACCGCCGCTCTCGCGCAGCAGCTCGCCCCCAAGGGCATCCGCGTGAACTCGGTGGCTCCCGGACCGGTGTGGACGCCGCTCCAGCCGGGCTCCGACGACGCGGAGACGGTGTCGACCTTCGGCGAGCAGGCGCCGTTCAAGCGCCCGGGTCAGCCCGCGGAGCTCGCGGCCGCCTACGTGCACCTCGTCAGCCCCGAGTCGAGCTACACCTCGGGATCGACGATCACCATCGCCGGGGCCACCCCGGCCTTCTGATCGTCCGGGGGGCGGCGCCGCGTCAGCGTCGCCGCCCCCGTCATCTAGGCTTCTCTCTTCGTGAGCACTCGTCAACGTCGCGCCTCCACGGCCGTGTCCATCGGAGTCGTCGCCGCCCTGGCCGCGACCCTCACCGGCTGCGGGGAGGGCAGCGGCGTCAACTCCGACTACGCGCAGATCTGCCGCGACAACTCGACGGCGAAGAGGCTGCCCGACGACGACTGCAACAACCACGCCGGTGGCGCCGGCTGGTACTTCCTGCCCCTGGCGAACCGCGGGAACACCGCCGTCCCCGCCGTCGGCGAGCGGGCCTCCGGAGGCGTCACGAGTTTGCCCGCGGGGAAGACCGGAGCCACGGGAGTGTCCTCGAAGGGCGGGGCGGTCTCACGCGGAGGATTCGGCGGCTCCGGCTCCGAGGGCGGATTCGGCGGCTGATGCGACGTCTCGAACTGGCACCGCGCGTCGACTGGGAGCGGAAGATCCAGCAGACCGGCCTGATCTATTCGCGCTCGACCCGCGACGATGGCACGGTCAGCGACTACTGGAACGACGGAGCCGCCTACACGTTCACGCTCGCCGAGGTCGAGTCGCTGGAGCGGCAGACCGAGCGGCTGCACGGCATGTGCCTCGAGGCGGCTCGCTACCTGGCGTCCGGCGACCTCGGCACCCTGGGTCTCCGGCGCGAGGCCTTCGAACTCGCCGCGTGGTCGCTCCGGCGGGACGAGCCCGACCTCTACGGCCGGTTCGACCTCGCCTACGCCGGCGACGGCTCCCCCGCGAAGATGCTCGAGTACAACGGCGACACCCCCACCGGCCTGATCGAGGCGTCCGTCACGCAGTGGCACTGGCTCCGCGAGCGGGTGGCCGCGGGCGACCTCGACGAGGGGACCGACCAGTGGAACGGGATCCACGAGGCGCTCGTGCGGCGCTGGCGGGTGCTCCTGCACCGCTCGCTGTCCGAGGGGCAGGGCGGCAGGATCTTCGTGGCCCACTCCGACCTCGACACCCACGGAGAGGACTGGGACACCGTCGCGTATCTGCGCGACCTCGCCGGGGAGGCCGGCTGGGAGCACACCGGCATCGAGATGAAGGACATCGGCTGGCACGCCGGCGAGAGGTCGTTCGTCGGCATGCCGGAGCCGGTCGGCTCGTCGCGCAGCCTCTTCGCGGTCGCCGGCGACGAACCGGAAACGCAGTACCCGCTCATCCGCAGCATCTTCAAGCTCTATCCGTGGGAGGACCTCGTCGGGGGTGACGACCGCGCGTCCGGGGATCAGGAGTTCGGCGACTTCCTCGTCCGGGACCGCGATCGGGTCGGGCGCTGGTACGAGCCGGCGTGGAAGATGTTCCTGTCGAACAAGCTCCTCCTCGTCGCCCTGTGGCGCCTGTACCCGGGGCACGAGAACCTGCTGCCGTCGTTCGCGGACGGACCGAACGGCATGACCGACTACGTGGTGAAACCGGTCTTCGGCCGCGAGGGCGACGGGATCAGCGTCCACCGCGCGGACGGCAGCGTCGTCGCGAGCCCGCACGAGTACCGGCGGGCGGGGACCTCCGGCGAGCGCGTCTGGCAGCGGTACCACGAGCTTCCCGACTTCCCGGGCGGCGCGGGGAGCAACCACCCCGTCCTCGGCAGCTGGGTCGTCGACGGGACGGCGTTCGGGGTGGGTATCCGGGAGTCGGACGGCCCGATCACCGACTACTACTGCCGCTTCGTGCCGAACGTCATCGAGGGCTAGGGCGGCTCGCTCTCCGGCGTCCGGTCGGTGTCAGCTCTTGTGTCCGGTGAGAGCGAGCGCCCCGCCGAGCCCGATCATCACCACGCCGCCGCCCGCGGACATCCGCGAGAGGCGCTTCGGGCTGCGGGCGAACCACCCGCGGGCCGTCCCGGCGACGAGCGCCCAGGTGCCGTCGCTGAGGAGGGCGATGACGAAGAAGATCGCGCCGAGGGTCGCGAGCTGGAGCGGGATTGAGCCGGCGTCGTACCGGACGAACTGCGGCAGGACGGCCACGAAGAACACGATGGTCTTCGGGTTCGAGACGCCCACGAAGAACCCCTGGCGCAGGAGCCGCAGGGTCGACGGGCTCGCACCGCGCTCGGTCACGACCTCGGTGCGATCGGACCGGTGCTGGATGGTCTGCACCCCCAGGTAGACGAGGTACACGGCCCCGATGATCTTCACGACGGTGAAGACGACGAGCGACTCCGCCACGATCGCACCGACCCCGAGAGAGACCGCCGCGATCGCCGGGACCATGCCGAGCGCGTTCCCGAAGACGCTGAGGACACCTCCGCGGCGCCCGAGCGAGAGCGACCGGCCGATGACGAAGAGGACGCTCGGCCCGGGCAGGATGATGAGGGCGAAGGCCGCGAGCGCGAAGGCACCGGCGTTGGTCAGCGGTAGCACGAGGGCCTCCCCGCTCCGGGCGGCGTCGTCATCACGGGCGGAACGTCCGGAGTCGGTTCTCGATCGCCGACGTCCTGTCGCCGACGAGGTACCACGCGAGCGGCCCCAGGAAGGGCATCAGCACAATCCCGACGAGCCACACGAGCCGGGCCGTCTCGCTGATCCCCCGGTCTCGATAGGCACGCACGAACGCGATCACGACGAAGAGCGCGTAGGCGATCAGGACGATCGCGGTGACGACGACGGCCGCCACGGGGCCCCATATATCTGCGTTCACGGTCCGGCTCCTCCCTCGCGCCGTGCGGCCGTCGTGGCCGGGCGTGGCCCATCATTTCACATTCGACCGCTGGGTGGCGAGGTGAGACGGTAGACCGACACGTGGCTCCTGGAGTCCGCCGTGAAAGGGCTGCGGTCCCAATCCGCCCAGCGCGACTCCCGCTCGAAGCCGGCGAGACGAGCCATGAGGTCGAGCTCGCTCGGCCAGACGTAGCGGTGCGGCGTGCGCTCGATCCGGGCCTCGCGGCCGTCGGCCAGGTCGGGGCCGAATAGGACGTGGTGCGAGACGACGTGCTGATTCAGGGTGTCGTAGCTGTCGACCAGCAGGTAACCGGGCTCGGCGACCTCGACGGTGCCGCCGTGCCCCGGTGGGAGCGAACGCAGCTGAGGCACCCAGAGCTCGACCACGAAGCTCCCGCCGGGTCGGAGGTGGCGCGCTGCATTCTGGAAGCAGCGGACCTGGGCATCCTGGTCGAGGAGGTTCGCGATCGTGTTGAAGACGAGGACGACGAGGGCGAAGCCGGTGCCCGCGTCGGCGGTCGTCATGTCGCCCTGGACCACCGGCAGCCGGTCGGCGTCGACCTTGGTGCGGAGGCGGGCGATCATCGCGTGCGAGAGCTCGATTCCGGACACCGGGACGCCGGCATCGAGGAGGGGCACGGCGACGCGTCCCGTCCCGACGGCGAACTCCAGGGCCTGGCCTCCCGCGGCGAGGTCGGCCAGGACCTCCACCGTCGGCCCGAGGACCTCGGGAGAGAACATGCCGACGCCGGGGGTGTCGTAGTGCGCGGCCGCGTCGTCGTCCCAGAGCTGCTGTTGATCGACCATGCCAGCATCCTCTCGGAGCCGCTCGGTCGGCGCAACGCTCCGCTGGCCGGCGCACCCGCAGCCCTCAGGCCAGCGGCTTGGCGAATCTCAGGTAGCTGATCTCCTCCAGGTCGCCGTCGAGATCGAAGAGGGGCTCGTAGCCGAGGGCGAGGTAGAGGCCGAGGGCCTCGGGCTGCCGCGCCCCGGTGGTGAGGCGGGCCGTGCGGTAGCCGCGGCTCCGGGCCTCGGCCTCGAGTTCGTCCATGACGCGGCGCGCGAGGCCGCGACGGCGGTGGTCGGGGTGGGTCCAGACGCGCTTCATCTCGGCGGTGTCGGCGTCGAGCCGGAGGAACGCCCCGCCCGCCACGGCGCGGCCCGAGGCCCGCAGGATGAGGAAGGCCCCTCCGCTCGCGGGCGCGAACAGCTCGGCGGGGTAGCGGCCGAGCTCGGCCGACGAGGGGACGCCGTCGGTGGGTTCGTAGCGCTCGTCGTAATCGCGGGCGAGGTCGTCGACGAGGGGTCGGGCGAGAGCGGAGTCGGGAGTGGTCCAGACCGACTCGGGGTCGGCCCACGGCTCCGGAACGGCGGACACGGCGCGACCTCTCAGCGCCAGTCGTCGGGCGGCACCGACTCGTCGAAGGGATCGTCGGACGGCGCATCCGGCCACGCGAAGTCGTCGTCGCCCGGCTCGGGCACGAAGCTCCCCACGGGGCTCCCCGATGAGGATGCCGCGGCAGCGCCGTCGGACCTGCCCCGCGACGTGAACCGCGGACTGCTCGACGAGGCAGCAGGAGCAGCGGAGGCCGCACCGCCGCCCGCACCGGCCGAGGCCGCCACCTCCTCGGGCGAGACGCCCGCGACGAGATCGAGGAGCTGCTGACCGTAGGTGTCGAGCTTCTTCTGGCCGACGCCCGAGATGCCCGCGAGCTCGTCGAACGAGCCGGGACGGGACGCGGCGACGCCGCGCAGGGTGACGTCGCCGAACACGACGTAGGCGGGGACGCCCGCGGCCCGCGCCGTGAGCGCCCGCCACGACCGCAGGGTCTCGAAGAGCGGCTGCGCCTCGGCGGGGAGGTCGACGGGCGCCGCACCGGAGCGCCGCGACGAGCGCGCCGCCCGCTCGGGCCGCGCCTGCTCCTTGCGGAGGCGGACGGGTCGCGAACCGGCGAGGACGGCCGCGCTGCCCTCGGTTAGCAGCAGGGTGCCGTAGCCGTCGGGCGACACCGCGAGGAGGTCCTGCGCGAGGAGCTGCCGGACGACGCCGCGCCACTCGACGTCGCCGAGCTCCTTGCCGATGCCGAAGGTCGAGAGGCCCTCGTGGCGGTTCTGCGTCATCCGCGGGGTCTGCTTGCCGAGCAGGATGTCGATGAGGTGGCCGGCGCCGAACTGCTGGTTGCGCTCGCGCTTGAGGCGCACGATCGTCGACAGGAGCTTCTGCGCCGCGACGGTGCCGTCGATCGACACGGGCGGGGTGAGGCAGGTGTCGCAGTTGCCGCACGCCGTCGAGGTCTGGCCGAAATAGGCGAGGAGCTGAACACGTCGGCACTCGACGGTCTCGCACAGGGCGAGCATCGCGTCGAGGTGCGCCGTCAGCTTGCGGCGGTGGGCGGCGTCGCCCTCGGACTGGTCGATCATCCGCCGCTGCTGCATGACGTCCTGGAGGCCGTAGGCCAACCACGCGGTCGCCGGGAGGCCGTCGCGGCCCGCACGACCCGTCTCCTGGTAATAACCCTCGACCGACTTCGGGAGGTCGAGGTGGGCGACGAAGCGGACGTCGGGCTTGTCGATTCCCATGCCGAAGGCGACGGTGGCCACCATGACGATGCCGTCTTCGCGCAGGAACCGGGACTGGTTGCGCTGGCGCGTCGAGGCGTCGAGACCCGCGTGGTAGGGCAGGGCGGAGATGCCGTGGTCGACCAGCGACTGGGCCGTCTTCTCGACCGAGGCGCGGGAGAGGCAGTAGACGATGCCGGCGTCGCCCGGGTGCTCGGTCTGGATGAGGCGGAGCACCTGCTGGAGCGGGGCGTTCTTGGCCTCGATGCGGTACTGGATGTTGGGCCGGTCGAAGTCGGCGACGAAGTGCGCGGCCTGATCGAGCTCGAGGCGCGAGGAGATCTCGCGGTGCGTCGTCTCGGTGGCCGTGGCCGTCAGCGCCACCCGGGGGACGGCGGGCCAGCGCTCGTGGAGCACCGACAGCTCGAGGTAGTCGGGCCGGAAGTCGTGCCCCCACTGGGCGACGCAGTGCGCCTCGTCGATCGCGAAGAGCGAGATCGTGCCCTGGTCGAGGAGCTGCTTGGTCGACTCGAGCTTGAGTCGCTCGGGCGCGAGGTAGAGCATGTCGAGCTCGCCCGACCGGAACGCGGCCTCGACCTGCCGGCGCTGATCGGGATCCTGCGTGGAGTTGAGGAAGGCCGCTCGGACGCCGACCGCCTCGAGGGCGTCGACCTGGTCTTGCATCAGCGCGATGAGCGGGGAGACGACGATGCCGACGCCGTCGCGGACGAGCGCCGGGATCTGGTAGCAGAGGGACTTGCCGCCACCCGTGGGCATGAGCACGAGCGCGTCGCCGCCGGACACGATCTGGTCGATGATGGCGGCCTGGTTACCGCGGAACGCCTCGTAGCCGAAGACGCTGTGGAGGACGTCGAGGGCGCGACGATCGTCGGGGAGGACGGAGGCCTGCGGAGCGGAAGTCACCCGGGAAGTCTACGAGGCCCCACCGACGCCCGAAGCGGGAGGCCCGGACCTGTGGACAACTCCGAGCGGCTCGTCGACGACCGAGGCGGGAGCCACCCGCTCGGGCCTGTGTCGGCGTGCCAGCCCCACGACCATCAGCACGTACGCCCCCGACGCCACGAGCGTGATGGCGGCTCCGATCGGCGAGCCGTCCGACTGCGTCGAGGTCACGAAGGGCGCCGCCAGCACGAAGACGACGACGTTGTTGACGACGTGGGCCACGACCCCGGCCTCGAGCCCGCCGGTGCGCCAGGTGAGGTAGGCGAAGGCGACGCCGAGGACGGCGACGTCGAGCTTGCCCCAGGGGTTGTACGCGTGCGCGAACGCGAAACCGACGGTCGGCACCAGGATCGCGACGACCGGCCAGCGGACCCACGACCCGAGGGCCTGCATCCCGAACCCGCGGAACGCGAACTCCTCGCCCGCGGCCTGGAACGGCACGAGCAGCACGATGATCACGATCGACGCCGCGAGCGCCAGCGGCGGCGTGGACGCGGCCTGCTCCGACGAGGCGGCGCCCTGCCACGAGGCCGGCACGAGCGCTCCGAGACCGATCTGCAGGACCATGTAGACGACGCCGGGCAGGATGCAGCGCGCCAGCCACCGCCAGCGGACCCGGCCGCGCACGCTCATCAGTCGGCCGAACGAGCCGAGCCCCGTGATGCGCACGGCCAGCACGACGGCGGGCAGCATGGTGGCGAGCGACCCCAGCGTGTAGAGCATCACGAGCGGGTTGGAGGCGTTCTGCTGGTCTTTCGACACCGCTTTGGCCAGGTCGGTGGCGGCCGCGTTCCCGCCGATCGCGCGAACCGTCTCGAGGAGGCCGAGCTGCCAGATGAAGACCGACATGACGAGGTAGAGGACCAAGCCGAGCAGAGCCGCCAGGAGCGGCTTCCACCACCGATACGTCGGCAGGATGCGGAACATCCGGTGGTAGGCGTACGTCACGCCCTCGAGGTTACGGCAGAGAGCCGGGCCGCACCTGGGGCGTGCGGCCCGGCTCCGTGTCACCGGCTCCTGCGCGAGGTCAGAGGACCAGCAGGATGCCCGGCCACGTCTGCGACGACCCGGCGACGTGCGCGTCGCCCGAGTAGCCGGCCGTCAGGAGGTGCAGCCCACGCGAGAGGCGCGGCAGCGCGAGGGTCGCCGTCCCCGACTCGGAGAGGGTGGCGGTGCCGACGGCGCGGCCGTTGTCGTAGACGGTCACCGTGCCGGTCGGCCGGACGCCCTGGGATCCTGTGACCCGGACCGTGTACGTCACGGCCTGCTTGCCGAGGACGACCCAGCGGTCGGCCGAGCCCTGGACGGTCGAGGCGACCTTCGCCACCGTGACCGCCGCGGAGGTGGCCGTCGCCGCCGTGTAGCCGGTCTTCGTCGCCGTGACCGCCACGGTGACCGACGTGCCGGCGTCGGCGCCCGTCAGCGTGTACCGGGCCGACGTGGCGCCCGGGACGGCGACACCGTCGCGGAGCCACTGGAACGACTGGGTCGTCCCGGCCACGCTCCAGGTGCCCTCGGTCGCGGTGATCGTGCGGCCGACGGCCGCCCGACCCGAGATGGTCGGGGCGGTCACGGACGCGATCGGCTTCGCCGTCTCGGCGATCGTGATCGGCACCGGGATCGACGTGGCGGTCCCCGAGACGGTGACCACCAGCTCCTGCGAGCCCGCCGCAGCGGAGGCCGGGATCGTCACCGGGACGGTGGCGCGGCCCTGCTCGTCGGTGCCGTCGACGACGGTCGCGTCGATCGGCGCGCTGCCGAGGACCTTCCCTCCGAGCGAGACCGAGACGGTGCCGGAGGCCGGCCCGCCGCGGCTGAAGATCAGCGACGAGAGACCGAGCGAGACCGTGTCTCCGGCCCTGTAGCCGCCCTGCGGAGCGGTCGGAAGCGAGACGCCCACGGCGCGCTGCGCGAGGTCGGGAGCGGCGGCCTCCGGGTGGGCCGTGAAGTAGTCCACCTGGCTCTGCAGGTCGACCTTCCCGGTGTCGGCGCGGGTGGCCCCCTGGGCGAAGGCGGTGAAGTTGTCGCCGCCCGAGGCGAGGAACGAGTTGACCGTGACCTTGTAGGTCGCCGCGTCGTCGAGCGGCGTGCCGTCGAGCGTCACCCGCCCGATCCGCGATCCTGCCGCCTTCGAGGGGTCGTAGTCGTAGAGCAGACCCTTCGAGACGCCGAGCTTGAGGAACGGTCGTGACGACCCGGTGGGCTGCCACTGCTGCTCGAGCACGGAGCGGATCTGCGCCCCGGTCAGCCCGACCTGGACCAGCGTGTTGGCGAACGGCTGGACCGCCGCCGCCTCCTGGTAGGTCACGTTGCCGTCGGCGTCGCCCGACCCGCTGGAGGCGTATTTGAGGTCGGCGCGCAGGCCGCCCGGGTTCATGAACGCGATCTGTGAACCGATGCCCTTCGTCGCGTCGAGCTGCACGTCGGCGACGAAGTTGCCGAGCGTCGACTCCCCGCCGCGGTTCTCGGTGGTCCCGTCGGCCTGGCGCGCGCGGTCGAAGTCGCCCGTGATGGTCCCGACCGAGACCGAGCCCTTCACCTTCGCGACGGCCTCGGCGTCGGTGACGATCGTCGCGACCGCAGGATCGGGCGCGAACGCCCGGTAGAGCGGCTTCACCTCTCCCGTGGCCGTGATCAGCTCGTGCGTGACCGGGTCGATCTGGAGCGAGAGGTGGCTGAAGTTCTCCCCGTAGGAGCCCGTCTGGATGACTGGTCGAGGCGTCGTGCCGCCGGTCGGGACGATCGAGTGGGCGTACTTCTGGTGCGTGTGGGCCGAGAGGATGGCCTCGACCTTGGGCGAGACGTTCTTCGCGATCGTGCCGAAGTCGGAGTCGTCGGTGCTGTCCGTCAGGTCGCCCGACGCGGCCCCCTCGTGCACGAGGAGCACGAGGACGTCGGCCTCGCCGTTCGACGCGTCTCCGTCGGTGAGGTCGTCGGCCACGGTGTTCACGGAGTCGACGACCGAGCGGAAGTCGAGCCCCTGGATTCCCGACGGGCTGACGAGCTCGGGCATGTGCTCCGTGACGGCGCCGATGAAGCCCACCTTGACGCCGTCGACGGTCTTCACCGAGAAGGCGTCGTAGGCGTGCTCGTTCGTGCCGGATCGGAACACGTTGGCGGCCAGGTACGGGAAGGACGCGCTCGGGATGACCCGGTCGTTCAGGTCGGACTGCCCCTTGTCGAACTCGTGGTTGCCGAGGGCGGAGACGTCGAGCTTCATGGCGTTCAGCGCATCGAGCGTCGGCTTGTCGTCCTGGATGAACGACGTGAAGGTCGAGGCGCCGATGTTGTCGCCGGACGACACGAACAGCGTGTCGGGGTTCGCCTTCCGGTAGGAGTCGACCATCCCGCCGAGCACGGCGGCGCCGGCAGCGGGGCTCGACTCGGAGAGGCGGCCGTGGAAGTCGTTGATGCCGACCACGTCGATGCCGATCGGCTTCGGCGTCGTGTCGAATCCGACGACGACCGGGTCGTGGTCGCTCGAGCGGAACGGGCTGGTCGGGTCGGTCGCGGGGTACGCGTAGCCGCGGTCGCTCCACTCCGGCGAGTTGATGTTCCACACCGCGGCCTTGGTCAGCTTGGCGGCGAGCGACGGCGTCGCGATCGAGTGGTCGAGGGAGCCGAGCTCGCCGTCGAACGAGTAGGTGTATCCGGAGCCCTCGGAGGCGACGAGGTCGCGGTAACCCGCGTCCTGGAACACCTGGATCGGATCCTCCTGCGAGTAGGCGTTGAAGTCGCCCATGAGCAGGACGTCGTCGCTGCCCGAAGCCTGCTGGAGCTGCTTCGTGAAGGTCACGAGCGACTTCGCCTGGGCGACGCGGTCGGCGGTGAAGAGGCCCTGGCCGTCGGCGGGAGCCGGACCGGTGCCGCTCTTCGACTTGAGGTGGTTCGCGACGACGGTGAGGGTCTCGGGGCCCTTGGTGAACGTCTGCGCGATGGGCTCGCGGGCGTTGCCCCACACCGTCTCGTCGATCTGGGTGCGGCTGTCGCCCTTCGGCGTCACGCGGTCGGTGCGGTAGATCAGCGCGGTCGTGATCGCGTCGGTCGGCGTCGAGCCGTCGGTGAGCGCCGACGGGGTCCGGACACCGGCCCAGACCGTCGCGCCCTCCTTCGCGTTGAGACCGGCGACGAGGTCGGCGAGCGACGTGTCGGCGGGCTTGCCGAAGTTCACGTCGTTCTGGATCTCCATCAGGGCCACGACGTCCGCGTGGAGCCCGGTGATGGCCGAGACGATCTTGCTCCGCTGGACGGCGAACTGCTCGGCCGTCGAGGCGCCGCGCGCGTTCGCGTTCGCGCTCGTCAGGGTCGTGAAGTAGTTGTAGACGTTGAAGCTCGCGACCTCGATGTCGCCGCCCACGGCGGGAACCGTCGCGGGGCGCGGATTCGTCTGCTCGTACGTCGGGACGGTGGTCGCGGCGCCGGAGCCGGCGTTCGTCGTGCTGACGGGCACCGTCGGCTGGAGGCGCCAGTCGGCGAAGCCGTAGCCGAGGATGTAGGACGCGTGGAAGTCGACGACGTCGCCGTTCCGGACGACGGAGTCCTTCGTGAAGTACGGCTGATCGCCCGGGTGGGCGGCAGCGGTGACCTGGGCGTTGTAGCCGTCGTCGAGCAGGATGCGGCGCGCGACGTTGTCGGCCTGGCGCGCGGTCGACTCGGGCGTGCCCGGTCGGAACGCCTCCGTGTTCTTGACGGCAGGGGTGGCGCCGGCGGTCAGCCAGAGCGAGCCGTAGTTGGAGAGCTGGTGGCTCGACGCCACCTGGTAGGTGCCGGACGGGGCGACCAGCATGCCCTCGTACGCCTCGCGGGCGGACCCGGTGACGGTCGCGGGAAGCGGGACGGGGGCGGGGGTGCCGACGCCCGGGGTGGTGACCGTCAGTGCTCCTGCGGTCGTCGCGGAGATCTGGGTGAGACCGCTGTACTCGCTGACGGCCCCCGTGGCCGTGACGAGATCGCCGATCGCCAGGGCCGGCTTCTGGCTGCCGAGGTAGACGAAGACGGCGTCGGATTCGCCCGGCGTCGGGTCGGTCGTGCCGCCCACGCCCTGCTGCTGCACGTAGACGCCGTTGTAGCCGCCGGTGCGGTAGTCGGCGGTGACGACCCCCTGGACGGTGACGGTGGTGCCCGCGAGCGGGCTGACGTCGGTCGTGCCCTGAACGCCGGAGATGGGCGTGAGGGTCGCGGTGGCGGCGAACGCCGGAGTCGCGGTGAGGGTCCCGAAGCCGAGCGCCGCGATGGCGAGCGAGGCGAGGGCTCCCGTCCGCGCGCGACGGTGAAGGCCTGTCGCGGCGGGGTCGGGTCGTGAGGGGGCGGGTCGGTCGATCGGAGTGCGATCGTGCTGGCGTGTGCGCATCGTCGTGCGGGTCTCCCTGAGTGGCGGCCGTTCTACCCCCGGTTGAGGGGCAGCCCTCCTAACCTAAGAAACGTCTGGGATTCCGGCAAGAGACTCGTTCGAATCGTCACACGGCGTTAACCCCGTGGTCGGCCGCCCGTCGCGGGCGCGCGCCCCCTTCGCGTCGCCGCGGCGGATCAGTCCGCGATGAGGCGCTTGCCGAGCCCGACGGCTCCGTCGCGGGAGTATCCGTGACGCTCGTAGAACGCTTCGACGGCGGAGTTGCCCTCGCGCACCTGCAGGTTCACCTTGGGGCAGCCGAGAGCGAGCAGGAGCTCCTCCACGCGCGCCACGAGGAGGCTGCCCAGGCGCTCGCCCTGGCGCGACGGCGTCACCGCGACGTAGTAGATCCAGCCGCGGTGGCCGTCGTATCCGGCCATCGCCGTGGCGATCGGGGCGTCGTCGTCACCCTCGTCGACGGCGACGAGGAAGAGCTCGGGCTGCACGCCGAGCTTCCGCGCGATGTCCTTGCGCGGGTCGTTCCAGGGGCGCGTGAGGCCGCAGGCCTCCCAGAGGGCGACGACGGGCTCGGTGTCGGCAGGGCGGAAAGGGCGGATCGGCATGAGTCCATCGTGGCGCAGGAGCCCCGGCCCCGCGCTACACGGTCGTGGACAGCGTCGACGACCCGTCGGGCAGCCGCCGCACCTCTATCCGGTCGGCGATGCGCTGCTTGAGCTCCTCGACGTGGCTGACGATGCCGACGACACGGCCGTGCTCGGACAGCCTCCCGAGTTCGCTCATCACCGCGTCGAGCGTCTCCGGGTCGAGTGTGCCGAAGCCCTCGTCGACGAACAGGGTGCCGAGGTCGAGCCCGCCGGCCTCCGCCTGCACGACGTCCGCCAGGCCGAGGGCGAGGCTGAGCGACGCGTAGAAGGTCTCGCCACCCGAGAAGCTCTTCGGATCGCGCGTCGTGTCGGTCGTGTCGTCGCGGATCGCGAGGGCGAGCCCGGTCTTACGCGCCCGGGACGACGTCTCCCGTGCCTCCGACGCCTCCAACCGGTAGCGGCCGCTGGACATCACGGCGAGGCGGACGTTCGCGGCCGCGACGACGTCCTCGAAGCGACGCAGCAGAACGTAGGTGCCGAGGGTGACCCCGCGCGTGTTCGCCGAGCCCGACGCGCTGGCGACGTCGGCCATGCGGACGACGGCGCGCGCCTCCTCGGCGACGGACGCCCCCGCGGCGATCGCGTCCGCGAGTCCGGACGCCGCGGAGCGGGTACGGCGCAGACGGTCGTCGACCCGCGCGAAGGCCTCCTGCGCCTCGGCGAGGAGAGCCTCGGCCGCCGAGGCAGCCGCCTCGGCACCGTCGACGTCGACGCTCTCGTCGCCCGTCAGCCCCGCGATCCGGTCGTCGGCCAGGCCCGCCTCGACGACGGCGCGGTCGCGCTCGTCCCGGCCGACCGACTCGGCAAGTCCGTCGAGGGCCTTCCGGTCGAGGACGGCCCCCTCCGCGTCGTCCGCGGTCCGGAATCCGCTCTCGGCGACCGCGGCCGACAGGGCCTCCAGACGCTCCGTCTCGCGGGTGCGCGCCGCCTCCAGCGCGTCGGCGGCGGTGAGCAGGCCCTCGAGAGCGCCTCGTCTCTCGCGCAGCCGCTCGACGAGGTCGGCCACGGTCGAGGCCCGGGAGTCGAGAGCGTCGGCGACCTCCCGCTCGTTGCGCTCGATCTCGACCCGGGACGCCTCGAGCGTCGACGCTTCCCCGGCCCGGGCGACGCGCATCGCTTCGAGGTCGCGCCGGAACCGCTCGGTGTCGGCGTCGAACCCGGCGAGCGCGTCGGCGGCGGCCGACGCCGCGGCAGCCGTCGCGGTCGACGTCGCCACGGAGTCGCGCGCCTGAGCGACACGGGCCTCCGCCTGCGCGGCGTCGAGGCCGTCGAGCGCTTCGGCAGCGGCAGCGTGGCGGGCGGAGGCCGTGGCCGCCGCGGTCGCCGCCTCGGCGAGCGATGCCTCGGCGTCGGCGCGCCGGGTAGCGGCGGTCTCGACGGCCTCGTCGTCGGGGTGCTCCGCGGTGAGGACGGCGAGGGCAGGATGCTCGCGCGAACCGCACACCGGACACGCCTCTCCCTCCCCGAGCCCGCGCGCCAGCTCCCCGGCCATCCCCGCGATGCGTCGGCGACGCAGCCCCGCCTCGACGTCCACGGCCTGCGCGGCCCGGGCGGCCGCCCGGTCGCGCTCCCGCGCGGCGGCGTCGGCCGCCGCGGCCAGCTCGGCGGCTCGGGACACGGCCGCGCGCGCGGCCTCGGCGAGCTCGAGGCCCCGCTCGGCGTCCGCGACGTCGCGGACGGCCTCCGCGGTGGCGACCGCGCGCGCGGCGAGCGGCTCGCGCTCCGCGGGACGCGCGGCGAGCGCCTCCGCCGCGACCACGATGCGCTCGTCGACCTCGTCGAGGCGGGTCGCGTCGCGGACCAGCGCCGCTCGACGCCCGGGCAGGGCCGCCTCCACGGCGGCCGCCCCGGCCAGGGAGGCGAGTTCGGAGACGATCCCGTCGCGGGCGGAACGCAGGGCGTCGGGCGCGACGTCGGCGGCATCGGCGGCGTCGGCGTCGGCGTCGGCGCCGCTGACGGAAGGGGCGGCGGCGGCGACAGCCCAGGCCTCCTCGGCGGCCCGGAGCGCCGTCAGGGCGGTGCGATGCGCCGCGAGGGGACCTGCGACCGCGGCCGCGCGACGGCCGAGATCGAGCCGTGCCCGGTCGTGCGCCGCCTCGTCGGCCCGCGCCGCGAGCGCGTCGCGCCGGAGGAGCAGCGCGGATCGACTCGCGAGAGCGTCCCGCAGGGAGCGCTGGGCGGTGACGAGCGCTCGGTTCGCGACGGCCGCTGCGGAGGCGACGTCGCGGCTCCTGCGGGCCTCGTCGACCACGGGCTCGAACGCGGCGACGAGCGCCGGGACGGCCGCCGCCTCGACCTCCTCGTCGCCCGCGGCCTCGCGCACCCGGGCCAGGGCCAGGTCGACCGCGTGGTCGGCCGCCGAGACGCTCGCGTTCGCCTCCCGACGCAGGTCGACGAGCCGGGCCGTCGTCCGCTCGTAGACCTCGGTGCCGAAGAGCGACTGGAGCACGAGCCTCCGGTCTTCGCCGCTCGACGCGAGGAAGCGGGCGAACTCGCCCTGCGGCAACACCACGGTCTGCACGAACTGCTGGCGCGTGAGGCCGACGATGCGGGCGATCTCGCCCCCCACCTCCTGCGCGCTCGTCGAGAGGACCTCGCCGGCGGACGCGTCGGGCGTCGCCAGCCGGGTCAGCGTGGCGCTCGCGTTGGCCCGCGTGACGCCGGTGCCGCGCGCCTTCGGCCGCCACCACTGCGGGGTGCGGCGGACGCGGTGGATGCCGGCGGAGGTCTCGAAGACCAGCTCGACGAAGGGCTCGGTGGCCGGGTCGGCGTGATGGCTGTGCAGGCGGTCGACGCTGGACGACTCGGACGCGAGCGACCCGTAGAGCGCGAAGACGAGCGCGTCGATGATGGTCGACTTGCCGCTGCCGGTCGGCCCCTCGAGGAGGAACAGTCCGGACTGGCCGAGCGCCGCGAAATCGACGGTGTGCTCGCGCGCATAGGGGCCGATGGCGCGCAGGGTGAGGCGGTGGAGGTCCATCAGGCGCTCGTCTCGAGAGTCGCACGCGCGGCCTCGTAGGCGTCGGCGAGCACCCGCAGCTCGGCCTCGGACGCCGGGCCGCCCGTCGCGAACGCCACGAAGTCGGCGACGACCTCGAGCGGGTCGGTCTCGGCGGTGATGACCCGTCGCTCCCGCTCGACCACGGCGCCGACCGGCGTGTGCTGCAGCGAGAGCACGTGCGGGAACCGCTCGCTCACGCGCGCGTGGAGGTGCTCGGGGTGCACGGGGTCGGTGACGAAGACGCGCAGCCAGGCGTCGCGCCACTCGTCGAAGCGCCCGCTCAGGAGCTCGTCGAGCGTGCCGGTCAGCTCGCCGAGGCGGCGTGGCACCGGCGCGGCGATCAGCTGGACCTCGACCCCGCCCGTCGCGTCGAGGTCGACGAGCGCCGTGGACTTCCTCTGACGCTGCTCGCCGAACGAGAACGCCAGGGGCGACCCCGAGTAGCGGATCGCAGGATGCCCGGACCCCACCGCCTGCGCACCGTGGAGGTGCCCCAGAGCGACGTAGTCGAACCCCGCGAAGACCTCCGAGGGGACGGCGTCGACGCCTCCCACCCGGATGTCGCGCTCGCTCTCGCTGGCGGCCCCGCCGACGACGAAGGCGTGCGCGACGACGACGGATCGCGTGCCGGGGCGCCCGGCGAGGTCGGCCCGGACACGTGCGACCGCCGCGCCGACGACCGCCTCGTGCGAGCGGGCGAGCGGCTCCCCCTCCTCGCCGAGCGACCAGCGCACCGTGTCGGGGTCGAGGTAGGGCAGGCCGTAGAAGGCGACGGGCCCGTCGACGTCGTCGACGACGACCGGCTCCGAGAGGCGGTCGACGGACGCGAGGACGTGCAACCCGGGCCGCAGGAGCCGGGCCGCGAACCCGAGGCGGACCGCGGAGTCGTGGTTGCCCGGCGTCACGATGACCGTGGCGACGTCGCTGAGCCGCTCGAACGCCTCGGAGAGCAGGGTGACGGTCGGCACCGACGGCACGGCGCGGTCGTACACGTCGCCCGCGACGACGACCACGTCGACCTCGCGCTCCCGCACCGTCTCGACGAGGTGGTCGAGGAACGCGCGCTGGTGCTCCAGCAGGTCGACACCGTGCAGGGTGCGGCCCAGGTGCCAGTCGCTCGTGTGCAGGATGCGCACGCCTCCCCCTCTCCGCTGTCGATGCCCGCCGGTTTCCGCCACCCTACCGACGGCCGCCGACGCTCCCGAATCGGGTGGCGTCGCCCCGGGCATCCTGCGGGCGGAGGGGGTGTCGCCCTAGGCTTCCGACACCATGACTCCGCCCACTCCAGCCCTCGAGATCGCCGTCACCTCGCCCGCGGGCGCCCTCGTCGCGGCCCGCGGCGGCGCCGACCGGATCGAGCTGTGCACCGCGCTCGAGCTCGGCGGGGTGACGCCGTCGCAGGGCCTCGTCGAGGCGTGCACGGCCCTTCCCCTGCCCGTGCACGTCCTCGTGCGCCCGAGGCCGGGCGACTTCGTCTACGACGAGACCGAGGTGGCCCTCATGGAGCGAGAGGTGCGCGCGGTCGTCGCGTCGGGGGCCGCCGGAGTGGTCGTCGGCGCCCTCGACGCCCGGGGCGGGCTCGACCGCGAGACGGTGGCGCGGCTCGTGGCCGCTGCCCGCTCCGTGCGGTCGGACACCCGGGTCACGTTCCACCGGGCGATCGATCGGGCGCAGGATCCCCTGGCGGTGGTGGCGGGCCTCGGGGCGTTGGGCGTCGACCGGGTGCTGACGTCGGGCGGGGCATCCTGCGCTCTCGACGGGGTGGAGACGCTCGCGCGCCTCGTCGACGCGGCCGCCGACGTCGAGGTGATGGCCGGCGGCGGTGTCGCCCCGGAGCACATCGGGACGCTCGTCGACGCCGGGGTCGCCGCCGTGCATCTCTCCGCGAAGCGCCGCGTCGAGCCCCTGCCCGGCGAAGAAGTGCGCCTCGGAACGGCGGACGCGTCGTCGCACTCCGTGACCGACCCGCACGTGGTGGCCGCCGCGCGCGCCGCACTCCGCTCGGCCCCACCAGCCCGCTAGACCCTCGCGCTCGGCTGCCGCACCCCGCCTAGGACCACCGCCGCAGCCGAGCGCGAGGGTTCAGCGGGGGCGCGGCGGTGGAACGGCGGCGTAGCGTGGGCCCATGACCCCGGCCGAGCTGCTCATCGACTCCTTCCTCCGCGTCCCCCCGATCATCGCCCGAGCCGTCGACGACCTGAGCGCGCAGCAGCTCGCCTTCCGTCCGGCCCCGGGCACGAACACGATCGCCTGGCTCGCCTGGCACACCGGCCGCGGGCAGGACGTCCAGATCGCCGCCCTCGAGGGCCGCGAGGAGGTGTGGACGGCTTCGGGCTGGTACGACCGGTTCGCGCTGCCGTTCGGCCCGGGGGAGATGGGCTTCGGCATGAGCGCCGGAGACGTCACCCGCGTCGTCGCCACAGCCGAGCTCCTGACGGGTTACCTCGACGAGGTCACCGAGCGGTCGCGCGCCTACCTCGCGGGGCTCTCCTCCGACTCCCTCGACGACGTTGTCGACGAGAACTGGGACCCGCCCGTCACGCGCGGGGCGCGCCTCGTGAGCATCGTCAACGACTGCCTGCAGCACGCGGGCCAGGCCTCGTACGTCCGGGGCATCCTCGAGCGCGCCTGACCCGGAGACGCCGGACGGGCGCCCACCCCGAGGAGTGAGCGCCCGCCTGCGGTGCGTCGGTCCGACTAGCGGTTGGCGCCCGCGAGCTGGTCGATCAGCGCGTCGCCGGGGCGGGCGTCGATCATCTCGGCCTCGATCTCGGCGCGCTCGAGCAGCTCGGACATGCGGCGGCGGCGGGCGCGGGTGATCAGCGTCACGACGGTGCCCTCCTTGCCGGCGCGACCGGTGCGGCCGGAGCGGTGCATGTACGTCTTGTACTCGTCCGGGGCGTCGGCCTGGATGACGAGCTCGATGTCATCGACGTGGATGCCGCGCGCCGCGACGTCCGTGGCGACGAGCACGTTGACGCGGCCCGAGGTCAGGAGCTGCAGGTTGCGCGTGCGGCGCGCCTGGTTGAGGTCGCCGTGGAGGCTGGTGGTGGCGATGCCGGCGTCCTCGAGCTGGTCGGCGAGCTGCTCCGCGAAGGCGCGGGTGCGGGCGAAGACGAGGGTCTTGCCGCCGCCCTGCGCGAGCTGCTCGATGACGGCGCCCTTGTCGCGCTGCTCGATGAGGAGCACGCGGTGGTCGATCGTCGAGGAGGCCTGGTCCTCGCCGGCGACCTCGTGGACCGCAGGATCCACGAGGAACTCGTCCACGAGCTTGGCGACGCCCTTGTCCAGCGTGGCGCTGAAGAGGAGCTTCTGCGCGCGGGCCCCGGTCGGGGTGACGTCCGCGGTCTCACGGATGATGCGCTGCACCGGCTCGAGGAAGCCGAGGTCGCACATGTGGTCGGCCTCGTCGAGGACGGTGATGACGACCTCGCTGAGGTCGAGGCGTCCCTGGTCGATGAGGTCCTCGATCCGGCCGGGGGTGCCGATCACGATGTCGACGCCGCGGTTGAGCGCGCCCACCTGTCGCTGCTGGGGCACGCCGCCGTAGATCTGCGTGGTGAAGAGGCCGACGGAGCGGGCGATCGGCTGGACCGTCCTGTCGATCTGCATCGCGAGCTCGCGCGTCGGGGCCAGGATGAGGGCGCGGGGCTTGCGACCCATCTTGCGGTTCTTGCCGCCGCCGTTCTCCATCAGCTTCTCCACGAGGGGGGCGCCGAAGGCGATCGTCTTGCCGGATCCGGTGCGGCCGCGACCGAGGACGTCCTTGCCCGCGAGCACGTCGGGGATCGTCGCCGCCTGGATCGGGAACGGGCTCGGAGCGCCGAGCTCGGCGAGCTGACGGATGATGTTGGAGCCGAGACCGAGGTCCTCGAAGCTCATGCCGACGACCTCGGCCGCGGTCACGACCTCCGCCTTCAGCTTCTCGAGCTTGACGTCGTCCTCGGGAGAGAAGTGCTGGCCCTCGGCGCGGTCGCGCTTGGGGTAGAAGTCGCTGCCGCGTTCGTCGCGGTCGCGGCGGGGGGCGCGGTCGTCGCGGTCGAAGGAGCGGGCCGGACGGTCGCTGCGGTCGAACGAGCGAGCCGGACGGTCGCTGCGGTCGAACGAACGCGGGGCGCGGTCATCACGAGCCGGACGGTCGCTGCGGTCGAACGAGCGGGGTGCGCGGTCGTCGCGGGCCGGACGGTCGCTGCGGTCGAAGGAGCGAGGTGCGCGGTCGTCACGAGCCGGACGGTCGCTGCGGTCGTACGAGCGGGGTGCGCGGTCGTCACGAGCCGGGCGGTCGCTGCGGTCGTACGAGCGCGGCGCGCGGTCGTCGCGAGCCGGACGGTCCGAGCGGTCGTACGAACGCGGGGCGCGCTCGTCGCGAGCCGGACGGTCGCTGCGGTCGTAGGAGCGAGGTGCACGGTCGCTGCGGTCGTACGAACGCGGCGCCCGGTCGTCGCGAGCCGGACGATCCGAGCGGTCCCAGGTGCGGGGGCCGCGGTCGTCGCGCTGCGGGCGATCCCCGTAGGAGCGGTCGCCGGACGGACGCGACGAGCGGTCGTCGCGGTCGTAGGAGCGGCCGGGGCGCTGCTCGGCCCCGCGCGCGCCGTTGCGGGCGTCGCGGTCCTCGCGAGCGCCGCCGAAGCGCGGGTTGCTGCCGGCGGTCTTGCGGGGCTCCCAGTTCGGGCGACCACCGGTCGAGTCGGGGCGTCCGCCGGTGCGGGCGCTGCGCTCGGCGGCGTCCCAGCGCTGCTTCTTGGCAGGGCCGGCATCGGCGTCGGGGCGGTAGCCGCGGTGCTTCGGGCTCTTGGAGCCCTGCTTGCTTCCGTAGTTGGGGCGGTCGGCTTTGGCGCGCGAAGAGGCGCCCTTGTCGTAAGGGGACATGGTTCTTCCTGGGTTTTCAGATGACGCGAAGAATTCACCCGGGCAGTCATTGGCCAGGGACCGTTCACATTCGTGATTACGTCACAGCGCCATTCGCTGCGACTCCGGCCCCGGAGACATACAAACCCAACCGCAGCATCCTGCGGTGTCTCGAGCCGACCTACCTACGCTACTCGACGCGCGCCCGGAACACCAGCCCCGCTCAGGCGGCCGCCCTCTCGGCGCGGCGGTCGGCTCGACGCTCCCGCGCCCGCTCCACCAGGTAGTAGAGGACCGGGAGGACGAGGAGCGTCAGCACCGTGGACGACACCAGGCCGCCGATCACGACGAGGGCCAGCGGCTGCGAGATGAAGCTCCCGTGGCCGGTCAGGCCGACGGCGAGGGGCGTCAGCGCGAAGATCGTCGCGAGAGCCGTCATCAGGATGGGCCGGAGCCGCCGGGAGGTGCCCTCGATCAGTGCCTCCCGCACGCGGAGCCCGCGCCTCCGGTACTGGTTGACCAGGTCGACGAGCACGATCGCGTTGGTCACAACGATGCCGACGAGCATCACGAGGCCGATGATCGAGGGCACGCCGAGGGGGACGTTCGCGATGAGCTGGAGCGCGATGGCTCCCGTCGCCGCGAACGGGATCGAGAGCAGCAGGAGGAACGGCTGCAGGAGGCTCCGGAACGTCGCCACCATGACGATGTAGACGATCAGGATGGCGATGACGAGGGCGATGAACAGGTCGGTGAACGCCGTCCCCTGCTGGGCGGTGACACCGCCCAGGGCCGCACTGGACCCCTTCGGGAGGTCGACCTTCGCGAGCGCGCTCGTGACGGACGCGTTGGCGGCCGAGAGGTTGTCGGAGGCCGGCGTGACGGTGATGGTCGCGCTGCGGACGGCGTTGCTGGTCGTGATCGTCGTCGGCCCGTCGGCCTGGGTCACGGTGGCGACCGTCGACAGCGGGACGGAGCCCTGGTTGGTCGGGATCGAGACGTCCTTCAGGCCGTCGAGGGTCGTCGGAGCCTTCGTCGGCACGGTGTAGATGTTCACGGTCGAGCCGGAGATCTCGAGGGATCCCACCTGGAACGGCTGGACAGCCTGCGACACGAGACCGCCGACCTGGATCTCGGAGAGGCCGTAGGAGGCCGCCTTCGCGCGGTCGACGCTCACGCTGATGAGCGGTTGCGCGGCGGAGAGGTTGGTCGTGGCTCCTGCGGTCCCGGAGAGCCCCGTCATGGCCTTGAGCACGCGGTCGGACGCGGTCTGGAGGGTGGCCGCGTCGTTGGAGGTGACGTTGACCTCGATGTTGCTGCTGCCTCCGAACCCGGAGGAGGCCTCGACGGTGACGTCGCCCGCGTCTCGCAGCGCGTCGAGCTTCGTGCGGATGGTCTTGGTCAGGGCGTCCTGGTCGGCGTTGCCGTCGGTGGTGATCTGGTAGGTGACGGTGCTGCCGCTCGTCCCGCCGAAGAAGGAGGCCAGCGAGTTGCCGCTGGACCCGATGGTGAGCTGGACGGTCTTGACGGCCGGGATGCCCTGGAGCGCCTGCTCCACCTTCTTGGCCTGCTCGGACTGCACCGCGAGGCTCGACGCCGCCGGCAGCACCTGGCTCACCGTCAGCGTGTTCTGCCCGCTGGAGCCGAGGAAGTTCGTCTGCAGGAGCGGAATGGCCGCGGCCGAGCCCGCCAGGATGAGCAGCGCCGCGACGATGGTGAGGACGGGGTGGCGGAGCGTCGTCATGAGCACGGGCAGGTAGCCGCGGCGGAGGCGGTCCAGCTTCTCGTGGTGACCGCCGTCGACGTAGGCGACCGCGTGCGTCGGCAGCTCGAGTCCGTCGAGCTCGGCCTGGCTGACCTCCTCCTGCCCGTCGTGCTTGTGCGTCTTCGGGGGGCGCATGAACCAGTAGCCGAGGACGGGCACGATCGTGAGCGAGACGAACAGCGACGCGAGAAGGGCGATGACGACGGTGAGGGCGAAGGGGCGGAACAGCTCGCCCGTGACGTCCTGCACGAACGCGAGGGGCAGGAAGACGGCGACCGTGGTGATCGTCGACGCCGTCACGGCCCCGGAGACCTCGCGGACGGCCGCCGTGATGGCGCGCACGCGATCGGCGCCGGGCAGGAGATGGCGCTTGATGTTCTCCGTGACGACGATGGAGTCGTCGACCACGCGTCCGATAGCGATCGTCAGCGCGCCCAGGGTCAGGATGTTCAGCGTGTAGTTGCTCGCCAGCAGACCGATGAAGGTGATCAGGACGCTGGTGGGGATGCTGATCGCGGTGACGAGGGTCGACCGGATCGACAGCAGGAAGATCAGGATCACGATCACCGCGAACACGAGGCCGAGGAGGCCCTCGGTCGACAGGCTCTCGATGGACTGCTGGATGAAGGGGGCCTGGTCGAACACGACCGTCATGGAGACGCCGTCGCCGAGGTTCGCGACGAGCGACGGGATCTGGTCGCGCACGCTGGTGGAGACGTCGACCGTGTTGGAGTCGAGCGTCTTCGTGATCGCGATCGTCAGGGCGTCCTTACCGTCGACGCGCGAGATGGAGGTGATCGGGGCGCTCGTCAGCGTCACCGTGGCGACGTCGGCGATCCTGGTGGCCTGCGGCTGACCGGTCAGGGCGTTCTTCGCGCCGACGAGCGGGAGGTTCTGGATCTGGGCGACGCTCGTGAGCCGCTGCCCGGACTGGATCGAGAGCGTCTTGCCGTTCTGGGTGATCTGGCCGCCCGGCACGAGGGTGCCGTTGTCGTCGAGGGCCGTCTTGATCGCCGACGACGACAGGCCGACCTGAGCGAGTTTCGTCTGATCGGGCTCGATGGTGACGCGCTGACCGGCGTCGCCGTAGACCGACGCCTGGCGGACCCCGCTGATCTTCTGGAGCGCAGGGACGGTGATGTTGGTGAGGTCGTCGACGAGCTTCTGCTTGTTGGCCGTGCCGCCCGTGACCGCGAGCTGGATGACGGGCAGGTCGTTCAGGCTCCCGCTGATGACCTGGGTGTTGACCCCGTCGGGCAGGGAGACGGTGTTGATGGCCTGCTGGATCTTGTTCTCGGTCGAGGCCAGGTCGGTGCCGTAGTCGAACTCGGCGGCGATGTTGCTGGTGGAGGTCTGCGACGTCGCCGTCGTCGACTTCAGGCCCGGGATCACCTGGATCGCCTTCTCGATCGGTCCGGAGACGGAGTCGTTGACCACCTGCGGCGAGGCGCCCGGGTAGGTGCTGACGACGGCGATCTGCGGGAACGTGATGTCGGGGATCAGCTCCTGCTTGAGTGCCGTCAGCGCGTAGCCGCCGAAGATCGCCACGACGATGGTGACGAGGGCGATGAGAGCCCGGTTGCGAAGGCTGAAGACCGAGAGGAGGTGCACGGATGCTCCGAGACGACGAGGGAGGGACAGGTTTTCTCATGGAACCCTAAGCCGGCTGACAACAGGCTGAAGCGGTGTGGAGGCGAGGCCCCTTCCTGTCGATGTGAAGCGTTCCGCCCGCTGCGCTGAGCGTCCGTCCGCCCCGGAGGATATAGAGCTCGACGCCGTCGACGTCGACGTGGACGAGCCGGGCGGCATCTGCCCTGACGAATCGCGCGACGTCGTCTCGCTCCATCGGGAGCACCGCGATGGCGCCGAAGACGCCGCCGGCCGCCGCGTAGGAGAGATACAGCGGCGTGTGCCGGGTGATGACCCGACCGCCGAGGTAGGGCAGGAACTGCCAGCCCGGATAGCCGTCGTTCAGCACGCGCCGGGCCCCCTCGCCGTGCTGGCGGAGCACGCTCGCCACCAGCGCGAATCCGGTGGGCCGCTCGTCGCGGATGGCGCGCGTCGTCTGGAGACCCGAGACCGCGAGCGCCACCAGGGCGACGAGGACGAGACCGCGCGCGAGGACGCCCCTCCCCCTCCTGTCGCCCGGCCGGGAGCGCGTGCGAGCTCGCGACGCGAGTCGCCAGAGCGAGCTGAGGCCGATCGCGGCGAGGACGTAGACGGCCCAGGTCCAGGCGTAGTAGTAGTGCGGCAGGGCGTTTCCCGCGACGAGGCAGTAGAAGACGAGCAGGAGGGCGGTGCAGACCGCGACGTAGGCGGCGAGCGCCGTCGTGCGCGGGACGAACGCGAAGACGGCGGCGGCCAGCAGGAGCACCAGCAGCCACGGCCCGAATCCCTCCAGCGTGAAGTAGAGGTTGGCCCACCACGGCGGATGGGCCACCCGCGCCCCGAGGATCGTGACCGGATGGCCCTGGGCCCGCTGCGCGGCCTGGAACGCGACCATGTACCGGATGCCCGAGACCATGCCCGCGGGCAGGTAGACGGCGACGAACACCAGGGCGAAGGCGGCGACGTACGCGGCGGCCGCCACGAGACCCCGGGCGACCTCCCGTCGCAGGACGATCAGGAAGACGAACGAGAACGCGAGGAACGCGATCGACACCTTCGACGTGACCGACAGCGCCATGAAGGCGCCGGCGAGGGCCGCGAGCCACCAGTGCCCGCGCCGATACCACCACCAGCCGAGCGCGACGGCGGCCACCCCGAAGGTGACCATGCCGGGCTCGAGGTACACGAAGCGGTCGACCCGGATGCCCGCTCCTTCGACCGCGCGCGGCAGGACCCACCACATGCCGGCCGCGACGACCGCCCAGATCAGGCCGATCTCCCGGCGCAGCCAGAAGAAGAGGATCCAGCCCGTGGCGAAGACGAGCGGGGCGTTCGCCAGCCGCCCCGACAGCTTGCCGGGCCCGAGGACCGTCTCGCCCAGGCCCACGAGGAGCTTCACGAGCGGAGGGTGCTCGCGGTTGGACGTGAAGTCGCCGTGCGCGTAGGCCAGGCCCGCCCGGAGATACAGCGGCTCGTCGGCCGAGTAGTTGGCGCCGCCGAGGTTCGCGAACGCCTGGTAGGCGCCCCAGGCGGCCAGGATGGCGAGGAGCGCGTAGGCGCCGACCCGGAGCAGCTTCTGGGCTCGGATGAGCGGGTCCTCTGATCGATGCGGACGTGCGGTGGAGGCGAGGGGCAGACGAGATCGAGGACGAGGTCCCTCGGCGGTCAGTCGGCTCGCGGGGCGGCCTTGAGGTCGTCAGGCAGGCGATCGCCGATCGACGCCGCCAGGAGTCGCTGGCCCTCGGCGGTCGGATGGACGTCGTCGCTCTGCATGAGGTCCGGCCGCCCCGCCAGGGGCTGCCCGACGTCGAGGTAGGTGCCGGAGGAGCCGGAGACGGCCTGCTCGACGACCGCGTCGAAGTCGGCGAGCTGTGCGGGTGGGGCCGTGTCGCCCCAGAACGTGTTCACGGCGACGATGCGCGCGTTCGGCAGCTTCGTCGAGATCGTCCGGACGAGCGTCGACTCGGCCTTCTGCACGGCGGCGGTGTCCTCGCCGAGGTCGTTGCTGCTCCCGGCCACGATGACGATGTCGGGGTCGAGGGAGACCGCTTTCTCGGCCTGCGCCTGGAAGGTGTCGTCCTCGGCCCCGACCTGGACGTATCCCGTCCCGTCGCTCGCGAGGTCGGTGAGGTCCCAGCCCTGCTCGTCGGCGAGGACGCTCGGCCAGCTCTGGGCCTCGGTGAGACCGTGGCCGTCCATGATCGAGTCGCCGATCGCGACCGCGGTGAGCGGAGCCATGCGGGCGGTGGGCGCGGCGGGCGCCGTGGGGACGGTCGCTCGGGGGGAGGCGGCCGTCCGCGACGACGCCGCGTGAGCCACGGCTCCTGCCATCGCCGACGCGACGAGGAACGCGCCGACGACCCCGAGGATCCGGAGTGTTCGAGAAAAGGACATGCTCTCCAGGGTAGGCACGGACCTATGGACGGGCCGAGAGCCGGCGGGCCGGAGTCGTCCTCGAGGACCTCCCGAAGATCAACCCTTCGGCTGATCTTCTCGGCACCGTTCCTGCCGTACCGTGGTGGTGCACGGGGGATGCTCCTATCGGGGGGCCTTGTCGAGTTCGATTTCTTGAATCCTCCACGATCGACAGGAAGCAGCACGACATGGTCACGGCGGGCTCCGGTCTCCCCTCGGCCTTCGAGCACCTCCCCCTCATGGCGCTCCACGTCGTGGCACCGGTCTACGTCCTGGCGAGCGTGCTCGCCCTCGCCCTCCTCCTCCGGCCCCGTCGCGTCGTCCCCAGCCGGTGGTGGCCGCTCGTCGCCGTCGTCGCCTCGATCGGAGCCGCCATCGGAGGCCTCGCCGCCTGGTACGTCGGCGACGTCCAGAACGCCTTCGGTGTCTCCCCGACCTGGGTCGATCGCCTCTGGGCGGGCGGCGTGGTGGCCGGGCTCGGCGTGGTGGTGCTCAACCTCGTCCTGGGGCGAGCCGGCCGACGCGTCGTCGCCGGGGTCGCCGTCGTCGGCTTCGTCCTCGCCGGGGCGCTGGCGATCAACCAGGACGCCGGGGAGTTCGTGACCCCGGGGCAGCTCCTCGGCACCGACACCATCCCCCGCCTCGTGATCCCGGCCGCGTCGCCCTCCGCGGCCTCGCCGGGGTCCGCCCCCGCCGGAACCGTCGGCGGTCTCGCCTCGGCGTGGCGCACACCGCCCGGCCTCCCCGGCGCCGGTCGCCTCGGCACGGTCCACATCCCCGGGCTGGCCTCCCACTTCGCCGCGCGGGACGCCATCGTCTACCTGCCTCCGGCCGCCCTCGTGCCGAACGCGCCCGCCCTGCCGGTGGTCATCCTGCTCTCGGGCCAGCCGGCGTCGCCGACGACGGTCGTGACCTCGGGCCACCTGCCGGAGACCCTGGACGCCCTGGCGGCGAAGCACGGCGGTCTCGCGCCGATCGTCGTCGTCCCCGACCAGCTCGGCCCGCACTCGGCCAACCCGATGTGCGTCGACGGGCCGCTCGGGAACAGCGCGACCTACATCCTCGGCGACGTGACCACGTGGATCGGCACGCACCTCCACGTCGAGCGCGACCGCCGCGACTGGGCGATCGGGGGCTTCTCGCAGGGCGGCACCTGCGCCCTCCAGTTCGCGACGGCGCACCCGGAGACGTTCGGCTCGTTCATCGACGTCTCCGGCGAGCGCTACCCCACTCTCGCCAACGACCGGCTCGCCATCGAGAAGGGCTTCGGCGGGAGCACGGCCGCCTTCGACCGCGCCAAGCCCGCGGCGATCATGGCGGCGCACGGCCCCTACGACGACCTCTTCGGCTTCTTCGCGGTGGGAGCCGACGACGCGAAGTACACGCGCAACACCGAGATCATGACGAGGCTGTCCGTCGACGCCGGCATCACGGTGGAGCGATTCGCCGTCCCGCACGCCGGGCACGACTGGACCACCGCTACCCAGGGGTTCGCCCACGGGCTCGCGGCGATCTACCCGAGGCTCGGGCTGGGCGGAAAGGCGGCGACCGGTGAGTGACGCCGCCGCGGGCATCCTGCGGGCCGAGACCCGGCTCGCGCGAACCGCCGAGTGGGCGCGGGGCGTCGTCGCCCGGCAGCCCGCGAGCGTCGGGATCGCCGCCGTCCTCGTCGCGACGACGGTGATCATCGACCTCGCCGTGCCCGCGGGCTCTCCCCTGAGGCACGGGCACGGGAGGGCCGGCGCTCGAGCGACCCCGTCGCTCCTGCTCGCCCACCAGCCGATCGAGCTCCTTCTCGGCATCGTGGCGACCCTCCTCCTCCTGGGCTTCGCGGAGCGCAGGATCGGGACCCGCCGCGCCCTCGTCGCCTACGTCGCCACGGCCGCGGTCTCGTTCGGCGCCGCCGCCCTGATCCGCTTCGCCGTCATGGACGTCTTCGGCTCGGGGGCTCCCGCGGGCTACCGTGCGGCCACGATCCCCCTCTACGCGCCGGCCGTCGGCGCCCTGATGGCCGCGAGCGCTTTCACGGGACCGCTCTGGCGGCGCAGGATCCGGGTGCTCGGCTTCGCGGCGGCCGCCACCTTCGTCCTCTTCGAGGGCAGCTTCTCCGGCGTCGTGACCCTCGTCGCCGCTCTCGCCGGCTTCGCCGTCGGCATCGCCCTCCGCTCGGGCTCGGGCCGGCGGCAGACACGCCTCACCTGGGCCAGGAGCTCGCATCACGAGGCGCGCGTCCTCCTGTCGTCGCTCGTCACGATCTCCGCGGTCGGGCCCCTCCTCGCCGCGCTCAGCCCGACCCCGGTCGGGCCGCTCGCCCCGCTCGGCGCCCTCTTCCGCGACACGCTGCCGACGACCTCGCTGTCGATGGCCTGCCGCGTGACGAGCCAGGCGGTGGGCACCGACTTCGTCCTCAACCCCTACGGCGAGTGCACGCGCGCACTCGCCCTCGACGGTCTCCACACGCCGGGCACCGTGGCGCTCGGATTCCTGCCGCTCGTCGTCCTGTTCGTCACGGCCTTCTTCATCCGGCGCGGTCGCCGCCTCGCGGTCGTGGTGGCGATCGCCGTCAACACCCTGCTCGGGGCCGTGTCGGCCTCGACGTTTCTCGCGACGCCGGTGCCGGCGGGCGGTCCGGGAGCGCGCTTCGGCGCCCTTCACGCCCTCCTCTCCGGCATCTCGGCGCTCGTGCCCTGGGCGATCGCGGTCGTGCTCGTGCTGCTCCTGCCGCACTTCACCGTCCGCGCCGAGGCCCGCACGGTCCGCCGCCTCCTCGTCGCCGTCGCGGCGACCGCGGTCGGCCTCGGGGCCGCGTACGTCCTCGCGGGGTCCCTCGAGTCCGACGTGTTCGTCCCCTCGGTCTCCGGCGCCGGCCTCGTCGTCTCCGCCGTCGAGCGACTCGTGCCCGTCGGCTTCATCGGTCTCGACCGGCTCGGCCCGGTGCCGACGGGCGGCGTCTCCCGGGTGCTCTTCGAGAACATCGGCTGGCTCTTCTGGGCCGTCGTCGTGGTGGCGACGGGTCTCGCCTGCACCCACCGGGGCACCGCACCGGGGAGCCGTCAGCGGAGGGCGGCACTCGACCGGATCCTGCGGCGCGGCGTCGCGGGCAATCTCGCCTTCATGTCGACGTGGGAGGGCATGTCGCTCTGGTTCACCGCCGACGAGCGTGCCGCCGTCGCCTACCGCCAGGTCGGCACGATCGTCCTGACGACGGGCGATCCGCTCTGCTCCGACGAGGACGCCCCCGAGGTCGTCGCGGGATTCGCCCGCTGGTGCGACGACCAGGGGCTCGTCCCCGTCTTCTACAGCGTCCGGAGCGCACTCCGACCTCTCTTCCGGTCCCTGTCGTGGTACGACCTGCCCGTCGGCGAGGAGACGGTGCTCCGACCCCGCACGTTCTCCCTCCAGGGCAAGAAGTGGCAGGACGTCCGCTCGAGCATGAACCGCGCCGCCAAGGAGGGCGTCCGCGCCTAGTGGACCACCCACGCGTCGCTCACGCCGCACCTCGCCCGCCAGATCCAGGACATCTCCGAGCAGTGGGTCGCCGACAAGGGCCTGCCCGAGATGGGCTTCACCCTCGGCGGCCTCGAGGAGCTGACGGATCGCGAGGTCGCGCTCATGCTCGCGCTCGACGAGCAGGATCGGGTGCTCGCCGTCACGAGCTGGCTCCCGTCCTACCGCGACGGCGCCGTCGTCGGATGGACACTCGACTTCATGCGACGCCGCCCCGACTCCATGAACGGCGTCATGGAGTTCGTCATCGCGTCGACGGCGCTCCGCGCCCAGGAGGACGACCTGGAGTTCCTCAGCCTGTCGGCCGCGCCGCTCGCCTCCTCCGGGGCTCCCGACCCGGAGAGCAGGGCGGCTGCGACCGACCGCGTGCTCGGCTTCCTCGGCCGGACCCTCGAGCCGGCCTACGGCTTCCGCTCGCTCCTGGCCTTCAAGAAGAAGTTCCAGCCCGAATACGAGCAGCTGATCATGGCCTACGCCGACCCCCTCGACCTGCCCCGGATCGGGGCCGCGCTCGGGCGGGCGTACCTGCCGGACGTCCGGGCCGGTCAGATCCCGCGGCTCCTGCGGACCATGCGGTGACCACGGCATCGTGACGACGCCCGACACGCCCGGGTCACGGGCAGGGAATACACCGCCGACGTCCAGTGTTGACAGGCACTCCCCACGGAGTAGGCTCGCCGCTCGTGACTAACGACCTACGGTCTCCGAAGCGATGGCTGATCGGAGAGCCGCTGTCCTCCGAGAAGCTCGAAGGTCAGCTCCTCCCGAAGCACCTCGCCCTCCCCATCTTCGCCAGCGACCCCCTCAGCTCCGTGGCCTACGCGCCGCAGGAGCTGCTGATGATCCTGCTGATCGGCGGACTCGGATTCCTCACCCTCGCGCCGTGGGTCGCGACGGCCGTCGTCGTCCTCCTCATCGTGGTCGTGCTGTCGTACCGGCAGCTGATCAAGGCCTACCCGTCCGGCGGCGGCGACTACGAGGTCGCGCGCACCAACCTCGGCGAGAAGGCGGGCCTCGTCGTCGCCTCCGCGCTGCTCGTCGACTACGTCATGACGGTCGCCGTGTCGGTCGCGTCGGGCGTCGACAACATCATCTCGGCCGTGCCGGAGCTGAACGGCATCCGGGTCGAGATGGCGATCTTCTTCGTCGTCCTCCTCGCCGCCGTCAACCTCCGCGGCGTGCGGGAGTCGGGCAAGGCGTTCGCCGTGCCCACGTACCTCTTCATCACCAGCGTGTTCATCATGATCGTGACCGCGCTCGTCCGCACCGCGCTCGGCAACCCGCCCGTCGCCGAGAGCGCGAGCTTCACCGTGCAGGGCGACAACGTGGCTCACGCGGCGTTCGTGCTCCTGCTCCTGCGCGCCTTCGCCAGCGGCTGCTCGGCCCTCACCGGCGTCGAGGCGATCGCGAACGGCGTGCCGGCGTTCCGCTTCCCGAAGGTCAAGAACGCGCAGAAGACGCTGGTCCTCATGGGCGGCATCGCCATCGTGCTGTTCGCCGGGCTCGTCTCCGTGGCGCTCATCGCCCGGGTCCACTACGCCGAGAACTCCTGCGACCTCATCGGCCTCGCCAACTGCGCGAACACCCCGCAGCCGAGCCTGATCTCGCAGGTCGCGACGAGCGTGTTCGGCGCGGCGACGATCCCGTTCTACGTCATCCAGGCGGTGACGGCGGCCGTCCTGCTGCTCGCCGCGAACACGGCTTTCAACGGGTTCCCGCTGCTCGGCTCGATCCTCGCCCGCGACACCTACGCGCCCAAGGCCCTCAACAGCCGGGGCGACCGCCTCATCTACTCGAACGGCGTGATCGTCCTCGCGGTCATCGCCAGCGTGATCCTGCTCGTGTTCCGCGCCAATGTGACGCAGCTGATCCAGCTGTACATCATCGGCGTGTTCGTCTCGTTCACCCTGGGGCAGACGGGCATGGTGCGGCACTGGATCCGGCTCCTGCGCGAGGGCACGCCCGACCGCGGCCAGGTGAAGCGCTCGCTCGCCATCAACCTGGTCGGAGCGGTCATGACCGCCACCGTCCTCATCGTCGTGACGATCACGAAGTTCACGCACGGCGCGTGGATCGTGTTCGTGGTCATGCCGATCCTCTTCCTGCTGATGCTCGGCGTGAACCGCTACTACCGCGACGTCGACGCCGAGGTGGAGGTCGACGCGACCACGACGTTCGGGGCCACCGGCGACCACGCGATCGTCCTCGTCGGCAAGATGCAGAAGCCCGTGCTGAAGGCCCTCGACTACGCCATCGCGGCGCGGCACGACACCCTCGAGGCGATCCACGTGTCGGTCGACCAGGAGTCGACCGCGCTCCTGCAGCAGAAGTGGGACGAGCAGAACATCCAGGTGCCGCTCATCATCATCCCGTCGCCGTACCGCGACGTGGCGGTGCCCGTCATCAAGTACATCAAGGCGCACCGCGAGGAGTTCGGTGCCGAGGTCGTCACCGTCTACACGCCGATCTACATCGTCGGGCACTGGTGGGAGGGCCTCCTCCACAACCACCGGTCGCGCCGGATCCGCCAGCGCCTCATGCTCGCGCACGGCGTCACCGTCGCCCTGGTGCCGTGGCTCCTCGACTCGTCCGAGCTCCTCTACGGGCGGCGCTCGCGGGTGCTCCCCGGCCAGGACCGCCGCGGCGAGCCGATCCGCCCCCTGCCGCGCATGACGCACAAGAACGCCGCCGCCGCGGTGGCGCAGGAGGAAGCGAACGCGCAGGCCGTCGGCGCCCGCGACCAGGCGATGGCCGGGGTCGACGCCGGGCGCGGCTCGGGGGCCGGTGCGGGCAGCGGTACCGGTCCCGGTTCCGGCGGCGGCGGCGTGTCGGCGTCGAAGGCGCGGCGCAAGGCCGTTCAGGCGCGGTCCACGGCGCGTAACAGCGCGAGCGCTCCGACCCGGAAGCCGGACGACGGCGGGTCCGCGGGTCGCTGACACTCCGCGAAGTGCGCTTTTCGGCGAACGTGAGCGGCGTGTCGTGGAGTCTCGCCGAGTCACACGGGGTCGACCCTGCGGCAGCCCGCCGACACTCCACGAAGTGCGCGTTTCGGCGAACGTGAGCGGCGTGTCGTGGAGTCTCGCCGAGTCACACGGGGTCGACCCTGCGGCAGCCCGCCGACACTCCACGAAGCGCGCGTTTCCGCGAACGTGAGCGGCGTGTCGTGGAGTCTCGCCGAGTCACACGGGATCGACCCTGCGGCAGTCCGCCGACACTCCACGAAGTGCGCGTTTCGGCGAACGTGAGCGGCGTGTCGTGGAGTCTCGCCGGGCCGCACGGGGGCGACCCTGCGGCATCCCGCCGACACTCCACGAAGTGCGCGCTTCCGCGAACATGAGCGGCGAGTCGTGGAGTCTCGCCGGGCCACACGGCGGCGGGGCGATGGGGCGGCCGCGCCGTGCGCAGCCGCACCGGCGCTAGCGCCAGACGGTACGGGGGCGCAGGAGCCGGTGGCGCGGGTCGAGCGAGGACGCCGGCTCGCCGAGCACCACGTCCCCGGGCTCGTCGCCGAGCAGCAGGTCGAGGGCCGCCGCAGCGACCTCCTCGAGGGGCTGCTCCACACTCGACAGCCCGACGGCGGCCGAGACGGGCGTGTTGTCGTAGCCGACGATCGGCACGCTCGACCCGAGCACCATGAGCGCTCCGAGCGCCAGCGTGTCACTCGCGCAGACGATCCCGTCGACCGGTGTCCCGCTCGCCAGCAGCCCGCGCACGGCCTCCGAGGCGAGCCCCACGTCGTCCTCGCAGACGAGCTCCAGCGCCGCGATCTCGTCCCGCGAGAGCCCGGGGACGGCGGAGGTCATCGTCTGGAACCAGCCGCGGCGGCGCTCGTCGCCGGCGCCCGACGAGGGCGGCCAGCCGAGGTAGGCGATCCGCGTCGAGCCGAGCTCGAGCAGCGTGCGGGTGGCCTCGGCCAGGCCGTGCCGGCCGTCGACATCGACCCAGCGGTGACGCGGGTCGAGCATGTCGTCGATCCCCCACGGGCGCCCAAAGGTCACGAAGGGCGCCTCGTGGGCGATGAGCCACTCGGTGCGCGGGTCGTCGTAAATCGTGGAGGTGAGCACGAAGGCGTCGACGTCGGCCCCGTCGAGGAGGCGCTGGAACTGCGCGATCTCGTCGAGGGGATCGGCGGCCGTGAACAGCAGGATCCGCAGCCCCCGCGCATCCGCCCGCTCCGTCAGCGCGTGGAGGAACCGGTCGAGCACCGCCCCCGAGATCCCGTTGAGCACCGGGTCGAGCCGGACCCCGAGGGTCGAGCTCTTGCGCGTGCGGAGGCGCCTCGCGGAGGCGTGCGGCCGGTATCCGAGCTCGGCGATCGCCTTCTCGACGCGTTCCCGCGTCGCCCCCTTCACGATGTCGGGCGCGTTGAGGACGTTCGAGACGGTCTGCCGCGACACCCCCGCCGCTTCGGCCACGTCGTACACGGTCGGTTGTCGCGACATGGCACCTCCTCGTGTGTCGGACTCGTGCCCCGTACGTTACCGGAGCGCAGGATGCCCGCCACCGACGCCGCGAACCGACCCCGCTTGACAGGTGCCCGGCCCCCGACCTACAGTCTCACCCAGAAAGTTTGATCGTTCAAATTACCGGTCGCGGCTCGAGAGAGCGCCTCCCGACCGCAGCCCGATCCCGGACGATCGTTCGCAGAGCCGCGACAGCAGCACCTCACAAGGAGAACCCCCATGCAACGACGCAGAGTCCCCGCGCGGAAGTCCGCCCGCCTCCTCGCCTTCGGCGCCATCGCCGCCGCGACCGCCCTCGGCCTGACCGCCTGCGGTTCCGGCTTCTCGAGCTCCCCCTCGGGCAGCGGCTCGAGCGACGCGCCCCTCACCTCGAGCAACGACGCGCTCAGCGTGCTCATCGGATCCAGCAGCTCGGCGGAGAAGAACGCCGTCGACGGCGCCGTCGCCGACTGGTCGAAGTCGAGCGGCACCAAGGCCACCGTCAGCGTGGCCAGCGACCTCCCGCAGCAGCTCAGCCAGGGCTTCGCCTCGGGCAAGCCCGCCGACGTGTTCTACCTGTCGACCGACCAGCTCGCGGGCTACGCCAAGAACGGCAGCATCCTGGCCTACGGCGACCGTCTCAAGAACAAGGGCGACTTCTTCCCGACCCTCGTGCAGAGCTTCACCGTCGACAAGACCTTCTACTGCGCTCCGAAGGACTTCTCGACCCTCGGCCTCATCATCAACACCGACCAGTGGAAGCAGGCCGGTCTCACGGACGCCGACGTGCCGACGACCTGGGACCAGCTGGCCACCGTCGCGAAGAAGCTGACGACGAACGGCCACGTGGGCCTCGCCCTCAGCCCGCAGTACGCCCGCGTCGGAGCCTTCATGGCGGAGGCCGGCGGTTCGCTGACCAACGCCGCGGGCACCACCGCGACCGTCGACTCGAAGGAGAACGCGGCCGGCCTCACCTACCTCCAGTCGCTCCTGAAGAGCGGCGACGCGAAGTTCTCGACCGACCTCGGCACCGGCTGGGGCGGCGAGTCGTTCGGCAAGGGCCAGGCGGCCATGACCATCGAGGGCAACTGGATCACCGGTGCGCTGACGACCGACTACCCCTCGATCAAGTACACGGTCGCCGAGATGCCCGCCGGCAAGGGCACCCTGCAGTTCACCAACTGCTGGGGCATCGCCAAGGACAGCCCCAACCAGAAGGCCGCCCTCGCCCTGGTCGAGAAGCTGACCAGCACCTCCGACCAGCTCTCGTTCGCGAAGCAGTTCGGCGTCATGCCGTCCGTCAAGTCGGCGGCCGACACCTGGAAGAGCGACAACCCGAACCTCGCCGCGTTCCTCGACTCGGCGGACTTCGCCAAGGGCGTCCCGAACCAGGACGGCACCGCCCCCGTGATCGCCGACTTCGACTCGAAGATGGCCGGCCTGAAGACCGCCGACCCGGAGACGATCCTGCAGGCGACGCAGAAGAACCTCCAGGCCGTCCTCACCAAGTAGCCCGGCCGGAACGAGAAGGGAGAGCGCGACATGACCGCAGCGACAACGACGACGCCCACGCCGTCCCGCCCCGGCGGGGCACCCCGACCCCGCTCGGGGAGCCCCCGCCGACAGGGCCTGGCCGGCTGGCTGTTCGTCTCGCCGACGATCGTGATCCTCGGGCTCTTCCTTCTCGTCCCCGTGCTGATGGCCCTCTGGGTCAGCTTCTCCGACTGGTCCGGGGTCGGCTCGCCGTTCTCCGCGGGGGTCGCCTTCGTCGGCACGAAGAACTACCAGCAGATCCTGACGGGCGGCGGCCTGGCGGAGTCGAACTTCGGCACCTCGCTCCGCAACAACGCCTGGTACGTGCTCTTCGTCGTGCCGATCCAGACGGCGGTGTCGCTCTTCCTCGCAGTGCTCGTCAACCGCTCGATCCTCCGCGGACGCGGCTTCTTCCGCACTGCGTTCTACTTCCCGTCGGTGACGAGCTCGGTCGCGATCACGGTCCTCTGGCTCTTCCTCTTCTCCACGACCGGCGCGGTGAACAAGCTGCTCGGCTACATCGGCGTGAACGGCCCGAACTGGTTCAACGACCCCGACGGCATCGTCCACCTGCTCCTGCGCGTCGTCGGCGTGCAGAACGGGCCCGCCGCCCTCACGCAGCACACCGCCCTCGGGGTGTCGTGGTGGGACTGGTTCGCCGGCCCGTCCGTGGCGATGTCCGCCTTCATCCTGATGGCCGTCTTCACCACCAGCGGCACCTTCATGCTCCTCTTCATCGCGGCGCTCCAGAACCTCGGCGGCGACGTCCAGGAGGCGGCGATGATGGACGGCGCGAACGGCTGGCAGCGCTTCTGGCGGATCACCCTGCCCCAGCTCCGGCCCACCCTCTTCACCGTCCTGACCCTCGGCCTCATCGGCTGCTGGCAGGTCTTCGACCAGATCTACACCGGCACGAAGGGCGGCCCGGCGAGCACGACCACGACGCCGTCGTACCTCTCCTACACGACGGCCTTCCAGGACCAGCAGTGGGGCCAGGGCGCGGCCATCGCCTTCATCCTGTTCGTCATCATCGTCGTGCTGACGCTCGTCCAGCGCGCGATCCTCCGCGAACGGGCCGTCTCGAAGCGCAGGATGCGCCTCTACGACCCGTCGCTCCGTCCCGTCCCCGAGAATGGCGCCACCCGATGACCGCCACCGCCCCCGTCGCCGACAAGCTCGGCACCGGCGCCCCCCAGGGCCCCGCACCCCGCCCCGCGACTCCTGCCCGCCCCGGCCGGAGCGGCCGCCTGATCGCGGGCGGCGTCGTCCTCTACGCGGTGCTGATCGTGATCGCCGCGATCTACATCTTCCCGTTCCTCGTCAACGTCGCCACGGCGTTCAAGACCGACCCGGAGGCGACGGCGAACCCGCTCTCGCTCGTGCCCCAGACGTGGACGACGGCCGCGTTCCAGACCCTGTTCGGCAACAGCGACTTCCCGACCTGGTTGAAGAACTCGTTCATCGTGGCGCTCTTCGTCACGGCGGGGCGCGTCTTCTTCGACTCGCTCGCCGGCTACGCGTTGGCGCGGTTGCAGTTCCGCGGGCGGAACGTGATCTTCGCCCTGCTCATCGCCGTCATGGCCGTGCCCGGCGTCGTGCTGATGATCCCGAAGTTCCTGGTGCTCAACCAGCTCGGGATGTACGACTCCTACGCGGGCATGATCGTGCCGCTACTCGTCGACGCCGCGGGCGTCTTCATCATGCGGAACTTCTTCGAGTCGATCCCGAAGAGCGTCGAGGAGCAGGCCTCCATCGACGGCGCGGGCACCTTCCGCGTGTTCTGGTCGATCGTCCTGCCGATGGCGCGCCCGGCGCTCATCACGATCGTCATCCTGTCGTTCCAGGGCTCGTGGAACGAGCTCTCCCACTTCATCATCTCGACCCAGTCCCCCGGACTGACGACCCTGACCAAGGGCGTCGCCGGCCTCGCCGCCGGCGGACTCTCCGCCGGCAACCAGTTCCCGATCAAGCTCGCGGCCGCGGCCGTGATGACGATTCCCGTCGCGATCATGTTCTTCGTCTTCCAGAAGAAGATCATGAACACGAGCGACGGGGCCGTGAAGGAATGACCCGGCCGGAAAGCACCGGGACACCCCACCACCGACTCGAAGACGGAGCCGCCCCATGACCGACACCCTCCCCTACACCGCCCTCCAGCCGTTCCTCGATCAGCAGACCGTCGTGCTCCGGGCCCCCGCCCAGGCCTGGTCGGCCGACGACGGGGAGATGGGCGGAGCCGCCATCCACGGCATCTACCTCGGCGACGTCCGCCTCGTGTCCGCGCTCCGCCTCACGGTCGGCGGGGCCGAACCCGAGCACATCCAGACGGTCCCGCTCAGCGCGTCCTCGGTGCGCTTCGAGTCGCTCCTGCGCCGCCTCGACGCCCCCGGCGCCGACCCGGACGTGCGCGCGAGCCTCGTCCGCACCGTCGCGACGACCGGTGTCCACGAGCGCCTGACGCTCCGGTCGCGCCTCGATCGCGATGTCACGACCGAGGTGCGGATCGACCTGTATCCGGACGCCACGATCATGGAGACGGTCAAGGCCGGCCTCTCGAGCGGCAGTCTCCCGGAGACCGTCGTCACCCCGGACGGCGCCCGCTGGTCGGGCGAGAACGCCCTCGCGACCCTCGACGGGCGCGGAGCGGCCGTCGTCGGCGACGCGGGCGGGATCCGGCTCGCGTGGTCGGTCACCATCCCCGCGCGAGGAAGCGTCACCGTGGGGTTCGACGTGACCGCGGACGTCGCGACGGCCGTCGTGGCCGGGGTCGCGGATCCTGCGCGGTGGGCACCCCTCGACCCGCCGGCGAGCGACGACCGCCTCGCGCGCTGGCTCGACCGCGCCCTCGACGACCTCGAGGCCCTGCGCCTGACGACCGTCGAGAGCCCCGACGACGTCTTCCTGGCCGCAGGAGCACCGTGGTTCTTCACGCTCTTCGGCCGCGACTCGGTCTGGGCCGCGCGCTTCCTCCTCCCGGTCGACGACGGCCTCCGGCTCGCGCGCGGCACCCTCCGTGTCCTGGCCGGCCTGCAGGGGACCGAGCGCGTCGCCGAGACCGCGGAGCAGCCCGGCAAGATCATGCACGAGCTCCGCTCGCAGACGCTCACCATCCCGGGTGAGAACGTCAGCCTCCCTCCGCTCTACTTCGGGACCGTCGACGCGACGGCGCTCTGGGTCTGCCTCCTGCACGACGCGTGGCGGAACGGCCTGTCCGACGACGAGGTCCGCGCGCTGCTACCGCACCTCGAGGCGGCGCTCGCCTGGATGCGCGACTTCGGCGACAGCGACGGAGACGGGCTCCTCGAGTACGTCGACGAGACCGGGCACGGGCTCTCGAACCAGGGCTGGAAGGACTCCGGCGACAGCGTCCAGTGGAAGACCGGCGAGCTCGCCGAGGGGCCCATCGCCCTGGTCGAGGTGCAGGCCTACGCCTACGAGGCCGCCACGCACGGCGCCGACCTGCTCGAGCACTTCGGCTCGGGGGATCCTGCCGCCTGGCGCGCCTGGGCCGCGCGGCTCCGGTCCCGCGTGGCGGAGTCGTTCTGGATCGACGACCCGCAGGGCGCCTACCCGGCGATCGCGCTGGATGCGCGCAAGCGGCCGGTCGACACCGTCACCAGCAACATCGGCCACCTCCTCGGCACCGGGCTCCTGACCCCGGCCGAGGCGAGCCTCGTCGCCGATCGGCTCGTCTCCCCCGAGATGTCCTCGGGCTTCGGCCTCCGGACCATGTCGACCGACGCGACCGGGTACTGGCCGCTCAGCTACCACGGGGGCAGCGTCTGGACCCACGACACCGCCATCGCGGTGCTCGGCCTCGCTCGGGACGGCTTCGCGCAAGAGGCGGCGGTCCTGGCCGAGGGGCTGCTCGCGGCCGCGCCCGGCTTCGACTACCGGATGCCCGAGCTCCACTCCGGCGACGACGCCCGCGAGATCCCCCGCCCGGTGCCGTATCCCGCGGCCTGCCGCCCGCAGGCGTGGTCGGCGGCGGCGGCGGTCGCGGTGTGGTCGGCGCTGCACGCGCCTCTCCTCCCCCGCTAGACCCTCGCGCTCGGTCGTCGCGGTGGTCCTAGGACCACCGCCGCGGCCGACCGCGAGGGTCTAGGAGCCGCTCGGCGCGCCGCTCGGGGGCGCGCTCGGCGCAGCGCCCTGCGTGCGGCCCGCGTCGGAGCGGTCGCTGGCCCGGTCGGAGCGACGGGTCACGGCTACGGCCTCGGTCGCCTTGGCCAGGCCGGAGACCGGCACCCCGACGTACATCGTCTCCGCGCGATCGACGAGGTAGGTCTCGTGCCAGATGCCCACGGCTCCGGGCGCCGAGCGGGCACGCCGGTTGAACGCCGACCACGCGGGCCGATGGGTCGACTGCGGCTCGGACGCGTAGCGGTAGAGCTTCTCCTGCGAACTCCAGTACTGGACCAGCAGCGGGCCGCCGCCGGTGAGCGTGAACCGGTAGCCGAGGAGGCCCGAGTCGCGATCGCGGAAGAGCTCCGTCAGCATCGGCGTCATGGCCAGGAAGACCGGGAACCACTGGTCGACGCGCCAGGGCTTGTTGATGCGCATCCCGATGAGGAAGACGACGAGTTCACCGGAATACCGGTGCGTCATCCGGGCGGATTCGACGCGGGCCATGATCACTCCTTAGATTGGATACCTACACTCGCCAATATTGGAGAGTGGAACTATCCTTGTCAAGGGTCGAGAGGGAGAATCCCATGCGCCTCGCAGAACTGGCCCGCACCACGGGCGTCTCCGCCGCGACGATCAAGTACTACCTCCGCGAGGGGCTCCTGCACGACGGCGCGCTGACGAGCGCCACGCAGGCCGAGTACGACGTGTCGCACGCCACCCGCCTCCGACTGATCCGAGCCCTCGTCGGCACGGCCGGGCTCAGCCTGGCGCAGGCGCGGAACGTCCTCCACGCCGTCGACTCGCCACCGGAGTCGCTGCACGACCTCCTGGGGCGGGCCCACGAGGTCGTCACGCCGCCCGGCCACGCCGACGTCGACACCGGCGAGGCGGAGGCCCTCCTCGACCGCTGGGGCTGGCCGCTCGACCAGTGCGACCCGCGCGTCCTCGGAGGCTTGGCGGCCGCTCTCGACGGGGCGCGCTCGGCGGGCTTCGTCTTCCCCGAGACGGTCCTCGACGCCTACGGCGACGCGGCGCGCAGGATGGCCGGGGCCGAGCTCTCGAAGGTCCCCCTCGACTCCCTCGAGGCCGCCATCCGCTACGTCACCCTGGGGACGCTCCTCGCGGAGCCGGTCATCCTCGCCCTCCGCCGCATCGCCCAGCAGATCGCGTCGCAGGAGCGCTTCGAGGCGACCCGGGCGGGCGGGTCGTCCGCGGAGCCGGCGGGCGCGTCACCGCCCCCGAGCTAGCCGAGGTTCAGGGCCGAGGCCGCGATGCCGACCACCACGACGGCGGCGCAGCCGGCGAGCGGGACCCACCAGATGCGCTTCTCGCGACGGCTCCGCACGACGAGGCCGAAGACGGTGGCGGCGGCCGCCACCACGAGGCCGCCGTAGAGGAGGCCCTGCGACAGCGAGAAGTTCCAGGAGTCGCAGCGGAGCCGACCGGGGCCCTGACCGCAGGTCTCGTAGGCCATCGTCGAGATCACCCAGGCGAGGAACGCCGCGGCCGACAGGGCGAGCTGAAGCGCGCAGAGGAGCAGGACGGCCACGCGCTCGACGAAGAGCAGCAGGTCGCCCGACTGCCGTCCGCGCGGAGATCTGCGCGCCGGCGACTCGCTGGGATCGTGCCAGGTCATCCGCCGAAACTAGCAGCGGGACGGCGGCGCTCGACGGCCGACGCGGGAGTTCCGGTTATCGTCGAGACCATGAACCCCTTGCGCGGAGCCGCCTGGCGAACCCGGACCTTCCTGTCGCAGCCCGTCCACGACCTCGAGCGCAGCGCCTCCGAGCGCGAGCAGCGCGCGGCCGAGCGGGAGTCGACGGCGGCGCAGGAGACGCGCGCCCGCCTCGACACCGTCGTGGGCCTCCTGCGGGAGGCCCGGGAGCAGGCCGACCGCGCCGCCGCCGAGAACCGCCGCCTCATCGTGGCCCTCCGCACCCAGCTGGACGAGCAGTCGGCCGCCGTCGCGGAGCTCCGCGCCGAGGTCGACCGGCTCCGGCGCGACGACTCGTGACGCACGACGTCTTCCTCTTCGGCGCCGGCGGCCACGCGAAGGTCGTCGTCGACGTCCTCCGCCGCCAGGGCATCGGCGTCGTCGCCTGCCTGGAGCCGCACCCCGGGATCGACTTCCTCGACGGCATCCCCGTCCTGCCGGAGGAGGAGGGCCTCGCCCGGCTCCGCGAGCAGGGTCACGACCGGGCGTTCGTCGCCATCGGCGACAACGCCCTCCGACGCAGGATCGCGGTGCGGGCGCGCGCGGACGGCCTCACCCTGGTGAACGCCATCAGCCCGACGGCGATCGTGGCGCCCGACGTCGACCTGGGCTCGGGCATCCTGCTGGTGCACGGGGCCATCGTGAACGCCGCGAGCCGCCTCGGCGACGACGTGATCGTCAACACGGGCGCGACGGTCGACCACGACAACGTCGTCGGCGACGGCGCGCACGTCGCTCCCGGATGTCACCTCGCGGGCACCGTCACCGTAGGATCGAGGACGATGCTCGGGGTCGGGACCATCGTGATCCCGGGGATCGCCATCGGCGACGACGTCGTCGTCGGAGCCGGCTCCGTGGTCGTCCGCGATCTCCCGGCCGGCGTCAGGGCGTGGGGCAACCCGGCACGCGTCCGCGAAGAACGAGAGTGAGATCCACCCCATGACCGACAGCCCGATCGCACTCGCGCAGCCCGACCTCGGCGGCAACGAGCTGGCTTACGTCCAGGAGTGCCTCGAGACAGGCTGGATCTCCAGCATCGGCCACTTCATCACCGACTTCGAGAAGGCGTTCACCGCCATCTCCGGAACGCAGCACGCGGTCGCCTCCAACAACGGCACGACCGCCCTGCACCTCGCCCTCCTCGCCCTGGGCGTCGGCCCGGGCGACGAGGTGATCCTGCCGACCGTCACCTACGTCGCCACGGCCAACGCGGTGAAGTACTGCGGCGCGACGCCCGTGCTCGCCGACTCCCTGCCGGGCACCCTCAACATCGACCCGGCCGAGCTCGAGCGTCTCCGCACGCCGCGCACCAAGGGCGTCATCTCGGTCCACCTCTACGGCATCCCCGCCGACGTCCACGCCATCGGCGCGTTCTGCGAGGCGAACGGGCTCTTCCACCTCGAGGACGCCGCCGAGTCGCACGGCGCCACCGTGGGCGGCAAGCCCGTCGGCTCGTTCGGCGACGCCGCGATCTTCAGCTTCTTCGGCAACAAGATCGTCACCACGGGCGAGGGCGGGATGGTCGTCACCGACGACGCGGCGCTTGAGAAGCACCTGCGGCTCCTGCGCGGCCAGGGCATGGACCCGGAGCGTCGCTACTGGTTCCCCGAGGTCGGCTACAACTACCGCATGACCAACATCCAGGCGGCCATCGGCGTCGCGCAGCTGGAGCGCTTCGACGCCCTCCTCGCGAAGCGGCAGGAGCTGGCGCACCGGTACGTCTCGCACCTCGCGACCTTCGACGACGTCGACCTCGCGGTGGTCCCCGAGGGCACCGTCGCCGTGCCGTGGCTGCAGAACGTCTACCTGAGGGGCGCCGACGGCGAGCGCCGCGACGCGGTCATGGCGGCTCTCAAGGAGGAGGGCGTCGACAGCCGCCCCGTCTTCTACCCCATGCACGTGCTCCCGGCGTTCGAGAGCGCGCGGCCGTTCCCCGTGGCCGACGACTGGAGCGCGCGCGGCATCAGCCTGCCGCTCCACACCGGGCTCTCGCTCGACGACGTCGACCGGGTCTGCGAGACGCTCGCCCGCGTCACGGCCTGACCGCGATGAGGATCGCGCTGGTCACGTCGAGCGCCCCGTTCGTCCTCGGCGGCGCCCGGAACATCGTCGCGTGGCTCGACGAGGCTCTCCGGGCGGCGGGCCACGAGACCGAGACCGTCTCCGTGCCGTTCGACGAGGCGCCCGATGACCTCCTGGCGCAGACCGCGCTCTTCCGCATGATCGACCTGACCGACACGGCCGACCTCGTCGTCTGTTTCCGGCCTCCGTCGTTCTACGTGCGCCACCCGCGGAAGGTCGTCTGGTTCATCCACCACCTCCGTACCTACTACGACCTCTGGGACACCCCGCTGCGGGGCTTCCCCGACACCGCGGTGACGCGCGCCCGTCGCGACGTCCTCCGTCGGGCCGACGCGCGGGCGCTCGGTGAGGCGACGCGGCTGTTCACGAACTCCGGTGTCATGTCCGAGCGCCTGCGGCACTTCAACGACCTCGACAGCGAGGTGCTCTACCCGCCGCTCAGCGACACCGAGGGCTTCGTGAACCTCGGCTACGGCGACGAGGTCGTCGCGGTCTCGCGCCTCGAGAACCACAAGCGGCAGCGGCTCCTGGTCGAAGCGCTCGGCCTGACGACGACCGACGTCCGCCTCCGCCTCATCGGGCGCGGCAGCACGCCCGACGTCGCCGAGGGTCTCCGCACCCTGGCACGCGAGCTCGGCGTCGGCGACCGCCTCCACCTCGACGACTCGTGGATGGAGGAGGACGAGAAGCGCGAGCACATCGGCCGGTCGCTGGCCTGCGCCTACCTCCCCGTCGACGAGGACTCGTACGGCTATCCGACTCTGGAGGCCGCCCACTCGGCCAAGGCGATCCTGACGACCCGCGACTCCGGCGGCGTGCTCGAATTCGTGCAGGACGCCCGCAACGGCTTCGTCACGGAGCCCACCGCCCGGGCCCTCGCCGAGGCGATGGACCGCCTGTTCGCCGACCGGTCGCTCGCGGCCGAGCTCGGAGCGGCCGCCGAGCGGCGCGTGGCCGACCTCGACATCTCCTGGCAGCACGTCGTCGAGAGGATCGTCTCCGCATGAAGGTCGCCGTCCTCAACAACATGGTGCCCTTCGTGCACGGCGGGGCCGAGGAGCTGACCGCGCATCTCGCCCGTCACCTCGAGGAGAGCGGGCACCTGGTCGACCTCGTCCGGATCCCCTTCCGCTGGGATCCCCTGAGCACCCTCCCCGCTCAGATCGCCCGGGCCGAGCAGATGCGCCTCGACGCCGCCGACCGGGTCATCGCCCTGAAGTTCCCGGCGTACCTGGTGCCCCACGAGCACAAGACCCTGTGGCTCCTGCACCAGTTCCGCCAGGCCTACGACCTCCTCGACACCGAGCACTCGCACGTCACGGCGGGCGCCGACGACCTGGCGATCCGCGACCGCATCATCGAGGCCGACAACCGGGCCTTCGCCGGATCGCGCCGCATCTACACGAACGCGCAGACCGTCTCCGATCGACTCCTCGCCTCGAACGGCTTCGCCTCCGAGGTGCTCCAGCCCCCGATGTTCGACGCCGAGCTCTTCCGAGGGCAGGAGGCCCGGCCCTACGTCTTCGCCGGCGGACGCATCAACTCCATGAAGCGACAGTCCCTGCTGATCGAGGCCCTTGCGAAGACTCCCCCGTCGGTGCGCCTCGTCGTGATGGGCCCGCCCGACGACGAGGCCGCCGCCGACCGGATGCGCGCCCTCGCCACCTCCCTCGGCGTCGGGGACCGCCTCGAGCTCGACCAGCGCCTGACCTCCCGCGAGGAGATCGCCGAGCGCGTGAACCACGCCACGGCCTGCGCCTACATCCCCTTCGACGAGGACTCCATGGGCTACGTCACCCTCGAGGCCGCCGAGGCCGGCAAGCCCGTCATCACGACGACCGACAGCGGCGGCGTGCAGCGGATGGTCACGGACGGCGAGACGGGCTGGGTCGTCGAGCCCACCGCCGACGCCCTCGCCGAGGCCCTGACGGCCGCTCTCGCGCGCCCCGCCGTGAGCGCCGCGCGCGGCGCGGCCCTCCACGCCCAGTGGCGCGCGATGGACGCCACCTGGCCCACCACGATCGAACGGCTCCTCGCATGAAGATCGCGCTCTTCACCCCCGTCACCGCGACGTCCGCCATCGCCCGCGTCTCCGCGCTCGTCCGCGGCGCTCTCGAGGCGGAGTCGCACGAGGTCGTCGTCGTCGCGACCGAAGACGTGCGCGTGGCGGCAGGAGCCGCGCGCGACGACCTCGCCGACGCTCTCGACTGGCGCGACCAGACCGCCGTCCGCGATCTTCTCTGGACCGCCGACACCGTCGTGCACCAGGTCGGAAACCACTTCGGGTTCCACTCCGGCAGCGTGTTCTGGATCCCGCTGATCGGCGGCACCGTCGTGCTGCACGACTTCTTCCTCGGCGATCTGTTCCTCCTCTGGGCCGAGGAGAACTCGGACGCGGCCGACCGGATCCTGCGCCGTCTCCGCGGCACGACCATCGCCGACTTCCGCGCGATCGCGCACAGCGGCCGCTTCGCCGAGCTCGGCTGGCCCGATCTCGCCATGACCGACTGGCTGACCGAGAGCGCCGACGCGGTGGTGGCGCACTCCGACTTCGGCCTGGCGCCGGTCACGCGGGTGACGGACGCACCGGTGCGCGTCCTGCCGCTGCCCTACGCCCTGGCATCGGCGACGGCACCCGCGTCCGTCTCGGCAGGGGCCGCGGCGCCCGAGACGGGCGACCGCCTCCGGCTCCTCACCTTCGGCCACATCATCCCCAACAAGCTCTGCGAGGACGTCATCGCGGCCGTGTCGGCCAGCCCGCTCCTGCGCGGCCGGGTCGACTACCGGATCTGCGGCGAGATCTCCGACGACTACCGCGGGCGGCTCCAGTCGTTCGCCGACGACATCGGCGTGTCCGTGGCCATCACCGGGGCACTCAGCGACGCCGATCTGGCCGACGAGCTGCGCCTCGCGGACGTCATCGCCTGCGTCCGTCGGCCGACGCTCGAGTCGGGCTCCGCCACGGCCGTCGAATCGCTTCTGTCGGGCACCCCGCTGGTGGTGCTCGCCGAGGGCTTCTACGCGTCGCTCCCGGGCGACGTCGTGTTCTCCCTTCCGCCGGACGACTTCCAGGCGGCGCTCACCCGGACCCTCCGGAGCATCGTCCTCGGCGAGGTCAATCTGCCCGCCCGGGCCGAGGCCGGTCGGCGGTACGCCGAGCGGACGTTCCGCGCCGACGGCTACGCGACCGAGCTGGTCGCCCTCGCGCCTCTCGCGGCCGAGCACCGGATCCTGCGCGAGATGGACGCGACCTTCGTCGACCTGCGCACCGGGCCGCCGGCGGTGGCGGCCGAGTACGAGCGCGACACCGCGATCTTCCGCGCCTAGGCGCTCCCGGAGCCCGCTCCTCCCGGCCGGGTCGACGGCGCCAGGAGCACCTGGCGGGCGATGACGCGCCCCGCCCGGTTCGCTCCGATCGTGGACGCCTGCGGCCCGTAGCCGGCGAAGAAGAGCCTCGGGTCGGTCTGCGACGCCCCGCGGGCGACGACGACGCCGCCGTCCTTGGAGCGGAGCCCCAGCGAGGCGAGGTGCCGGAGCTCCGGCCGGAACCCGGTGGCCCACACGATGGCGTCGGCGGGCTCGAAGGATCCGTCGGCCCAGCGCACGCCGTCGGGCTCGATCGACGAGAACATCGGTCGCTCGACGAGCAGACCCCGCTCGATGCCGCCGCGGTGGCGTCGGGTGAGCGGGACACCCGTCCCGCTCACGATGCTGGGGAGGGCGCGGCCGAGGCGGGCCGCCTCGTCCTGTTCGGCGACCGCGGCGCGACCCATCTCGACCCCGAGCTCCTTCTGGTCGAACCACTCCACGGGTCGGCGGGTGACCCAGACGGTGCTCGCCGCGACGTGATCGAGCTCGAGGAGGAATCCGATGGCGCTCGTGCCGCCGCCGACGACCACGACCCGCTGACCCGCGAAGTCCTCGGCCGCCGTGTAGTCGGCGGTGGTGAGCTGGCGCCCACGGAACGTGTCGCTGCCGGCGTACCAGGGGCGGAACGGCGACCCCCAGGTGCCGGTGGCGTTGACGAGCAGCTCGGTCTCGAGCGAGCGCTCCTCGCCCGACGCGCCGACATAGCGCACCCGCAGCGGGCCGCCGAGGTCGTCGACCCCGCGGACGTCCGCGGGACGGCGCACCTTCAGCCCGAAGTAGCGCTCGTAGCGGTCGTAGTAGTCGGAGACGACGTCGCGGGCAGGAGCGGTCTTGTCGGCGGTGGCGAAACTCAGGCCGAGATCGCTCATCCCGGGCAGGTCGTTGACCTGGTGCGCCGTGCCCAGGCGCAGGGCCCGCCAGCGGAACTGCCAGGCTCCCCCGGTCGAGGGTCCGCGGTCGAGCACCACGACGTCGGCGCCCGGGACGAGGCCCAGCCGCTGCAGGTAGTAGGCCACCGAAAGTCCGGCCTGACCGGCTCCGATGACGACGACCCTGGTCTGCTCGGCCGGCGACTGCGGTCCCGGAGCGGTCGTCATGGATCCATTCTGGCGGGTGGGCGGCGTCAGGTCCGACCGCGGAGGCACATGCTAAGGTTGCGCGTAGTTTTGAACCACTTACCTGTCGGTAGTCCCCGATCGCACGACGGAGAGTCCACCTCGTAGAAGCTGTCTTCCAGACACCCTCTCGAAGGCGCTCACCGGGCGACGAGTCGGGCCAGAATCACGAGGGGGTCTCGCATGGGGCGCGGCCGTCAAAAAGCGAAGCACACCAAGGTTGCCCGCGAGCTGAAGTACTTCAGCCCGGACACCAATTACGGAGCGCTCGAAAAAGAGCTGTCCACTCCTCACGATGGCGACCAGTACGTCGACAAGTGGGCTGACGACGACGACGAGACCGACGACGAGTACGTCGACACGTACGCCGACGACTATGTCGAGCACGAGCACGAGCAGAACAAGTCGGCCTAGGCCGACCGGCCGGCACACGCTGACAGCGTGAGGCCGCGGGTGCACGAGAAGGGCGCAGGAGTCGCGACTCCTGCGCCCTTCTCAGCGTCTGCGTGTGCGGGGCCGCCGGGTCCGGCTCAGTGGAACAGCGCGGTCAGCGCTGGCATGAGTGCGACGGCCACGACGAGAGCACCGACGGCGACGGTCCAGGCCGCGGTGCGTCGCCCGCCGGTGATGGCGGTGTAGGGGGCGGCCTTCGGCTCGTCCGGCACCACGACGGTGCGGACGGAGACCTCGTGGTCGTGGACGGTGATGGTTCGGGTCGTCGTCATGCGGGCGTTCTCCCGGTAGGCCGGCGTCGTCGCCGGTGGCCGCTCCTCGTTGAGCAGCGGCTCGATCCTACGACCGGGAGACCTCGGAAGTCTCGTCTTTCCGGCAAAATTGTCCGCGCATGTGCGGACACGGCTGTCACCGCCGTGTGCCCCGGGTGTCCCCCTCCCGGCGGCGGATGCCCCGCGGGGCTGCGACGCTAGTCGCGGTACGAGCCGACGAGGCGGACGGCCCCGCCGTCGACGCCCTTGGCGCCCTGCTCGAAGCCGGTGAGGTCGCGCAAGGCGCTCGACACGGTGCCGACCTGCCAGGTGTCGATCCCGGCCGCCTCGAGGAGGGCCTCGACCCGCTCCGCCACACCCTCGTCGACGACGGCGATCATGCCGATGCCGAGGTTCCAGGTACCCTCGCTCGACTCGAGCGTGGATCCGGCGATGTCGCTCAGAACTCGGAAGACCGGCTGCGGCGACCACGACGACCGGTCGACCTCGGTCCAGGACCCGACGGGCAGGACGCGGGCGAGGTTGGCCGCGATGCCGCCGCCCGTGACGTGACTGAGGGCGTGCACGCCGCCCGCGACGGCCGGGTCGTCGAGCACCGTGAGGAGGGGGCTCGTGTAGAGGCGGGTGGGCTCCAGCAGCGCCTCGCCGAGGGGCCCGAGGTCGCCGTTGACGTCGGTGTAGCCCAGGTCGGCGGAGCGCAGGATGTGGCGCACCAGCGAGAACCCGTTCGAGTGCAGCCCGGAGGACGCGAGCGCGAGCACCACGTCGCCGTCGCGCACCAGGTGCGGGCCGAGCTGCGAGCCGGCCTCGACCGCGCCCACCGCGGCTCCGGCGACGTCGTAGTCGTCGGGCCCGAGGAGGCCCGGGTGCTCCGCGGTCTCGCCGCCGACGAGCGCCGTGCCCGTGGCGGAGCAGGCCAGGGCGATGCCCTTGACGATGTCGGCGATCCGGCTGGGGACGACCCGGCCGCAGGCGATGTAGTCGGTCATGAACAGCGGGCGCGCTCCGACCACGACGATGTCGTCGACGACCATGCCCACGAGGTCCTGACCGATGGTGTCGTGCTTGTCGAGGGCCTGGGCGATGGCGACCTTCGTGCCGACGCCGTCGGTCGAGGTCGCCAGGAGCGGCCGGTCGAACGACTTGAGGAACGACACGTCGAACAGCCCCGCGAAACCGCCGACCCCACCGAGGACGTTCGCCGTGTGCGTCGCCGAGACGGCCGAATTCATCAGCTCGACGGCGAGATCGCCCGCCGCCGTGTCGACGCCGGCCTCCGCGTAGGAGCGGGAGGCGTCGGTCGCGGCGCTCGAGGGGTTCGTCAATTCTTCATCCAATCGCAGGCGTGGCAGACTGTGTGGGTAAGCCCAACTCTACGGTCTGGAGCCAGCTGCGCATGTGCGGCATCGTCGGTCTCGTCGCGCACGAGCCAGCCAATCAACTCGTCTACGACTCGCTCCTCCTCCTGCAGCACCGGGGCCAGGACTCGACCGGAATCGCCACCGCCGAGGGCAGTGTCTTCCACATCCACAAGACCCGCGGTCAGGTCCGCGAGGCGTTCCGCACGCGCGACATGCGTGCCCTGCTCGGCAACATGGGCCTCGGCCACGTGCGCTACGCCACCAAGGGCGCCGCGTCGAACGAGCAGGAGGCGCAACCCTTCTACGTCAACGCGCCGTACGGCATCGTGCTCATCCACAACGGCAACCTGACCAACACGCGCGAGCTGACCAGCGAGCTCTTCCACATCGACCGCCGTCACCTCAACACGAACAGCGACACCGAGCTGCTCGTCAACGTGCTCGCGCACGAGCTGCAGGAACAGGTCAACGGTCACGACCTCGATCCCGAGCAGATCTTCGCCGCCGTGTCGCGCGTCCACGACCGCGTCCAGGGCTCCTACGCCGCGATCGCCATGATCGCCGGGCACGGGCTCCTCGCTTTCCGCGACCCGTTCGGCATCCGGCCGCTCGTCCTCGGCCGCCGGCTCGCCGAGAACGGCAGCGGCAAGCACGAGTGGATCGTCGCCTCGGAGAGCCTCGTGCTCGAGTCGGGCGGCTACGAGATCATCCGCGACGTCGCCCCCGGCGAGGCGGTCTTCATCGCGCTCGACGGCGAGATGGTGTCGAAGCAGTGCCACCCGAATCCGCGCCTCGTGCCGTGCTCCTTCGAGTACGTCTACCTCGCCCGCCCCGACTCCGTCATGAACGGCATCTCGGTCTACGACGCGCGCCTCCGCCTCGGCGACCGCCTCGCCGACACCATCGCGAAGTACGCGCCCGCCGGCGACATCGACGTCGTCATGCCGATCCCCGACTCCTCGCGCCCCGCCGCGTCTCAGGTGGCCCAGAAGCTCGGGATCGAGTACCGCGAGGGGTTCTACAAGAACCGCTACATCGGCCGGACCTTCATCATGCCCGGCCAGGCCGAGCGCAAGCGCTCCGTGCGCCAGAAGCTCAACGCCATGGGGTCGGAGTTCAAGGGCAAGAACATCCTCATCGTCGACGACTCCATCGTGCGCGGCACCACCTCGCGCGAGATCGTCGAGATGGCGAGGGCGGCCGGCGCCAACAAGGTCACCTTCACCTCCGCGGCCCCGCCCGTGCGCTTCCCCCACGTCTACGGCATCAACATGCCGACGCGGCAGGAGCTCATCGCCCACAACCGGAAGATCCCCGAGATCGCCCAGGTCCTCGGCGCCGATCACCTCATCTACCAGGAGGTCGAGGACATGCGCTCGGCCATCACCGAGGGGTCGAACGTCACCGACCTCGAGATGAGTTGCTTCACCGGCGACTACGTCACCGGCAGCGTCACGCCCGAGTACCTCGCCTGGGTCGAGGCCAACCAGCTGAGCTGACCCGTCCCAGTGCGGCCGGTGCACCGTCCGAGGGCGATCGACGTCAGCGGAGGGGCGCGCCGCGGATGCGGCGCGACAGCTCGGCGGCGTGCAGCTGCACCTCCGCGACGAGGCCGGTCAGGGCATCCTGCGTCGGGCCGTCGCTCGGGAAGGTGACCGCGACGCCCGCCGCCGGCCACCCGGAGGCGTCGCGCACCGCGACCGCCACGGAGGCGAGCCCGGTCGACACGTCGCCGTCCTCCGCCGCGTAGCCCCGCGCGCGCACCTCGGCGAGGAGCGTCCGGAGCTCCCGGAGCGACCTCGGACCGCGGGCGAGTCCGTGCACGAAGGCCGACCGGTCGGGGAACAGCGCCCTGACCTGGCTGTCGGGCAGCGTCGCCAGGAGCGCGCGCCCGCTCGCCGTCACGTGGCTCGGCAGCCGCACGCCGACGTCGGTCACGAGGGCGGGCCGCCTCGGGGCGCGCTCGTCGACGAGGTAGATCACGTCGCGCCCGTGCAGCACGGCCAGGTGCGCGCTCTCGCCGACGCGGTCGACGAGCGAGGCGAGGACGGGCGCCCCGAGCCGGGTCAGCGGCTCCTGCCGGGAGAATCCCGAGCTCATCTCGAAGGCGGCGAGCCCGATCCCGTAGCGGCGTGCCTCGGGGTAGTGGATGACGAAGCCGTGCTCGACGAGAACGCCGAGGAGGCGGTAGACCGTCGACCGGGGCAGCCCGAGCGCCGCGGCGACGGTCGCGGCGGCGACCGGCCCGCGCTGCGTCGACAGGTGGGTCAGGATGCGCAGCGTCTGGTGCGCGGCGGGCGACGCCTCGTCGGGCACGGCACTCCCCTCCGCCGCCCGTCCGGGCGGCCACGGACCCACTGTCTCACGGGTGGGACACCACTCGCCTCCCCGGCCCTCGTCGCGGGCCCGGAGTGCGGTCTCCTGGGAGCATGACCACCGCAGGAGCCACCACCGCCCCGTCCCCGAGCACCGACGCCGCGAACGCCGAGGCCGCCGCCGCACCCGTGACGCTGTCCGCGGCGGCGCCGACCCCGGACGAGGTCGTGGCGATCGCCCGACGCGAGGCCCGGATCCTGCTCGACCCCGCCTCGCTGCGCCGGGTCGCCGCGAGCCGCGCGATCATCACGGACCTCGCCGACGACAGCGAGCCGCACTACGGCATCAGCACCGGCTTCGGCGCGCTCGCGACGACCTTCATCGACCCGGAGCGGCGGGCGCAGCTCCAGCGGAGCCTGGTGCGATCGCACGCGGCCGGGTCCGGCCCCGAGGTCGAGCGGGAGGTGGTGCGGGCGCTTATGACACTGCGGCTGTCGACGCTGATGACGGGGCGGACGGGCATCCGGCCGGTCGTCGTCGAGACCTACGCCGACGTCCTGAACGCGGGGATCACGCCGATCGTGCACGAGTACGGCTCGCTCGGCTGCTCCGGCGACCTCGCGCCGCTGGCTCACTGCGCGCTGGCCGTCATGGGTGAAGGGCCGGTGCGACTCCGCGACGGCTCCCTCGTCGACGCGGCGACGGCGCTGGCCGACGCCGGCATCGAACCGGTCCGCCTCCAGGAGAAGGAGGGCCTCGCCCTCATCAACGGAACCGACGGGATGCTCGGGCAGCTGGCCCTCGCCGTCGACGACCTGCGACTCCTGCTCTCGACGGTCGACATCTCGGCCGCGATGAGCGTCGAGGCGCTCCTCGGCACCGACGCCGTCTTCGCCGCCGACCTGCAGGCGCTCCGCCCGCAGGCCGGCCAGGCGGTGTCGGCGGCGAACCTCCGAGCGATCCTCGACGGCTCGCCGATCATGGCCAGCCACCGCACGGCCGACTGCACCCGCGTGCAGGACGCCTACTCGCTCCGGTGCGCCCCGCAGGTGCACGGAGGCGCCCGCGACACCCTCGACCACGCGCTGCTCGTCGCCTCGCGCGAGCTCGCCTCCGCCGTCGACAACCCCGTCGTCACCCTCGACGGCCGCGTCGAGTCGAACGGGAACTTCCACGGGGCCCCCGTCGCCTACGTCCTCGACTTCCTCGCCATCGTCGTGGCCGACGTCGCCAGCATGTCGGAGCGGAGGATCGACCGGATGCTCGACCCGTCGCGCAACCACGGGCTCCCGCCGTTCCTGGCGCACGAGGTCGGCGTCGACTCCGGACTCATGATCGCGCAGTACACCGCCGCCGGCATCGTGAGCGAGCTGAAGCGCCTCGCCGCCCCCGCGAGCGTCGACTCGATCCCGTCGTCGGCCATGCAGGAGGACCACGTCTCGATGGGCTGGGCCTCGGCGCGGAAGCTGCGGCGGGCGATCGACGGGCTCACCCGCGTCGTGGCCGTCGAGGTGATGACGGCCGCGCGCGCCCTCGACCTCCGGGCGCCGCTCACGCCGGCGGAGGCGACGGGCGCCGTCGTCTCACTCCTGCGCGAGAGCGTCGAGGGCCCGGGGCCGGACCGCTTCCTCGCTCCGGAGATCGAGGCCGCGACGGAGGCCGTGCGGAGCGGCGCGGTCCTCCGTGCCGTGGAGAACGTGACCGGGCGGCTCCGCTAGCCGAGCACGTATGCTCGACGCCATGTTCGACGACAGGCCACCCGACCCTGCCAGCCGCCTCGTCGAGCCCGATCCGACGTCGCGCGCGCCGAAGAGCCGTGGGCTCACGGACCGCGAGCCGGCGCTCGACATTCACGGCCTCTGGAAGCACTTCGGCGACAAGGTCGCCGTGCAGGGCATCGACCTCGCCGTGCCCGCGGGCTCGTTCTACGGGCTGGTCGGGCCGAACGGCGCGGGCAAGACGACGACGCTGTCGATGGCCACGGGGCTCCTGCGGCCGGATGCCGGGACGCTGCGCATCCTGGGCACCGACGTCTGGGCCGACCCGAGCGCGGCCAAGCGCCTCGTCGGCGTGCTCAGCGACGGCGTGGCGCTCTTCGACCGCCTGAGCGGAGAGCAGCTGGTCACGTACCACGGGCTCCTCCACGGCATGGACCGCGCGACGGTCGCCGACCGCACCCGCGACCTGCTCGAACTGCTCGACATGACCGACGCCGCGGGCAAGCTCGTCGTCGACTACTCGGCGGGCATGACGAAGAAGATCGCGCTGGCCACGGCGCTGATCCACGCCCCGCGCCTGCTCGTGCTCGACGAGCCGTTCGAGTCGGTCGACCCCGTCTCGGCGGCGAACATCCGGGACATCCTGCACGGCTACGTCGACTCCGGCGGCACCGTCATCGTCTCCAGCCACGCGATGGACCTCGTGCAGCGCATGTGCGACCACGTCGCCGTGATCGCGGGGGGCCGCGTCCTCGCGGCGGGCACGATCGACGAGGTGCGGGCCGGGCAGGACCTCGAGGACCGCTTCGTCGACCTCGTCGGAGGCCGCCACCACTCGAGGGGGCCGGAGTGGTTGCGAACCTCCTGAAACTCCGCTTCCTGGTCCTCCGCAACACGCTCGCGCGGAACCCCTGGCAGCTCGTCGCCGTCATCTTCGGCGCCCTCTACGGCCTCGGCGTCCTCGGGCTGCTCTTCGCGGGCCTGTTCGCGCTCTCGTTCGCGCCCGCCGACCTCACGCGGACCATCCTCGTCCTCGCCGGATCCGCGACCGTGCTCGGCTGGATCGTCGTCCCCCTCCTCGCCGCCGGCATCGACCAGACGCTGAGCGTCGCCCGCCTCAAGATCTTCCCCCTGCCCCCGGGGCGGCTCGTCGTCGCCCTCGCCGCCTGCGGCCTGGCCGGGGTTCCCGGGGGCGTGACCCTGATCGCCGGACTGTTCACCGCCCTGCCCTTCATCCGGCAGCCGCTCGTCGCCGCGGTCGCCCTCGTCACCGCCGTGATCGCCGCCCTGACCTGCGTCTGCGGATCGCGGATGATCGAGTCGCTCAACTCGGGGCTCAGCTCGAGGCGCCGCTACCGGGAGATCTCGGGGGTGATCCTGCTGGTGCCGCTGCTCCTGCTCGGCCCGATCATCACCATCCTCAGCGACGGCCTGGCGAACGCCGCCGACTCCCTCCCGGCTCTCGCCGACGGTCTCTCGTGGTCGCCGCTCGGGGCCGCGTGGGCCGTCCCGGCCGACCTCGCCACGGGGCGACCGGTCCAGGCAGCGCTCAAGGCCCTCATCGCGCTCGCGACCCTCGCGGTCGTCGTCCTGGTCTGGCGCCGGAGCCTCGCCGTGGCCCTCGTGACGACGTCCCAGCCCGTGACGAAGGCCGCCGGGCGCGGCGACGTCGGCCTGTTCGCGCGCTTCCCCGCGACACCGACCGGAGCCGTGGCCGCCCGCGCGCTCACCTACTGGCTGCGCGACCCCCGCTACAGCCGGCAGCTCATCCTGATCCCGATCTTCCCGATCCTGCTCTTCGTCAACAGCCGCACGCTCGACAGCCCGTGGCTGGTCTCGGCCTCCGGGCCGATCGTCGCCGTGCTGCTGTCGCTGACGATCTTCACCGACCTGTCGTACGAGTCGACGGCGTTCGCCGCGCACGTCTCCGCAGGAGTCGCGGGTCGCGCCGACCGCGCGGGTCGCGTCCTCGCCGTGGCCCTCTTCGCGGTGCCGATCGTCGTCGCGATCACGGTGGCGTCGGCGGCCTTCGCGGGGGCCTGGCAGGAGCTACCCGCGCTGCTGGGGCTCGGCCTGGGCATCCTGCTCACCGGATTCGGGCTGTCGAGCGTGACGTCGGCGCGCATCATCCTGCCGGTGCCCGCGCCCGGCGACAGCCCGTTCGCCGCCAAGTCGGGCGCCTCGTTCACGACGGCGCTCACGACGTTCGCCACCTGGGGCGTCCTCGCGCTGGCGACGCTGCCGGAGGCGGTCCTCGCGATCGTCGCGTCGGCCACGCGGAGCACTCCGCTCGCCTGGGCGACGCTCGTCGTCGGCGTGGGCCTCGGTTCGTTCCTTCTGAGGATCGGGATCCGGACGGGCGGCCGGGAACTGGAGCAGCGCGCGCCCGAGCTGCTCACGCGCCTGCGCGCCGGACGCTGACCCGGTGGGGCGGAGCGGCTACTCGACCTCGCCGTCGAGGACGTCGTCGGCCTCGGGGGTCTCATAGGTCGTCTTCTCGGTCTCGACGCTGCGAGCGCGCCGCGACGACACGGCGTCGAGGACGACCGCGACCACCGAACCGACGGCCGCGCCGATCGCGATGCCGTAGAGCACGAAGTAGCCGAACGCCTGCGCGAAGGGCGTCGCGTCGCGCCCCGGGGCCACGAGGACGGCGATCAGCGTGACCACGACGCCGACGACGACACCGCCCAGGATGAAGACCGGGTACTTGGGCGCCCGCCGCACCCGCACCTCGTCGCGCGTCGTCGCCACCTGCGGCTCGGGCTGCTGGGGACTCTGGGGTGCGGAACTCACGACTCCATTGTCGCAGGAACGCCGGGATCGCCCCGCCGCACCGCCTCGACACCGAGAGAGGCTCGTTTCCGGGGCCGTCCGGCGCCGGCGTCCGACCGTCGGTGGGCCGTCAGGCTCCGGCTCGCGGCTCCCACCGGATGGGCAGGTAGTCGCTGATGTCGGCGCGGCTGCCGGACGCCGACAGCCGTGCGGCGTCGTGCGCCTCGGCGAACGTCAGGGTGCCGGTCGCGAGCTGCACGAAGGTCTGCGGGTCGGTCTCGACGACGTTCGGCGGCGTGCCGCGGGTGTGACTCAGACCCTCGCGGAACTGCACGGCGCCGAACGGGGGGACGCGCACCTCGACCGTGGCGCCGGGCTCGCGGTCGCCCAGGAGCTGCAGCAGGTAGCGCACGGCGGTCGCCGTCGTCGTCCGCGGGGCCTCGGCACCGAGCTCGACGGCGCCGCGCACGGCGGCGGCTCCCACGACGGGGTCGATCCTCACCTTGGCCATGAGCACACGCTACCCGGGCCCGGGAGGCGTCTCTCGATAGGCTGAGGCCCGTGCGCATTCTCGTCCTCGGCTCCGGTGCTCGCGAGCACGCCATCGTCACGGCCCTCCTCCGCGAAGACGCGGGCCACCACATCATCGCCGCTCCCGGCAACGCGGGCCTCGCCCACGACGTCGAGGTGGTGAGCCTCGACGCCACGAACGGCAAGGTCGTCACGGAGTACGCGCTCGAGAACGACATCGAGCTCGTCGTCGTCGGACCCGAGGCGCCCCTCGTGGCCGGCGTCGCCGACGTGCTGCGCAGCCACAGCATCCCGGTGTTCGGCCCTGGCAAGCGCGCCGCCGCGCTCGAGGGCAGCAAGACCTTCGCAAAGCGCATCATGGACGAGGCGCGCGTCCCCACGGGCCGCGCCGTGCGCGCGGGCACGCTGCAGGAGGCGACGGCCTCCCTCGACGAGTTCGGAGCCCCCTACGTCGTCAAGGCCGACGGTCTCGCCGCCGGCAAGGGCGTCCTCGTCACCGACTCCCGCGACGCCGCCCTCGAGCACGCGACCTACTGGCTCCAGCACGGCTCGGTCCTCATCGAGGAGTTCCTCGAGGGCCAGGAGGTCTCGCTCTTCCTCCTCTCCGACGGGCACACGGTGATGCCGCTCAGCCCGGCCCAGGACTTCAAGCGCCTCGGCGACGGCGACACGGGGCCCAACACCGGAGGCATGGGCGCCTACTCGCCGCTCCCGTGGCTGGCCGATCGCTTCGGCAGCGAGGCGGACTTCGTCGAAGAGGTCATCGAGACCATCGCGCTGCCGACCGTGCGGCAGCTCGCCAAGGAGGACACCCCGTTCATCGGGCTGCTCTACGCCGGCCTCATCCTGACCGAGCAGGGCATCCGGGTCATCGAGTTCAACGCCCGCTTCGGCGATCCCGAGACGCAGGTCGTCCTCCCCCGCCTCCGCACCCCCCTCAGCGAGCTGCTGCTCGCGAGCGCGAACGGGTCGCTCTCGAGTCACGCCGCCCCGGAGTTCTCCCCCGAGGTCGCCGTCACCGTCGTGCTGGCGAGCGAGGGCTACCCGGAGGCGCCGCTCACCGGCCGCGAGATCACCGGCCTCGACGAGGCGCTGAGCGTGCCCGGCGTCACCATCGCCCACGCCGCCACCGCCCGCCTCGACGGCCGATTGGTCGCGACGGGCGGCCGCGTCCTCAGCGTCGTCGCCACGGGCGACTCCTTCGCCGAGGCCCGGAGCCGCGCCTACGAGGCTCTCGGGGCCATCGAGCTCGAGGGCGCCCGGTACCGCCACGACATCGCCGAGAAGGTCGCCCGATGAGCGGGTCGCCCGTCCTCGACGGCTGGACGCACCTCTACTCCGGCAAGGTCCGCGACCTCTACGTCCCGAGCTCGTCGGAGGGTCTCGACGACGCCCCCGCCGTCCTCGTCGTGGCCAGCGACCGCGTCAGCGCCTTCGACCACGTCCTCGAACCCGGCATCACCGACAAGGGCTCCCTCCTCACGAGCCTCAGCCTGTGGTGGTTCGCCCGCCTCGACGGCGTGCCCAACCACCTCCTCGACCCCGCCGCGGCTCCCGCCGATCTGCCCGCCGTCCCGGCCTCGGTCGCCGACCGCGCGATGCTCGTGAAGCCGCTCGACATGTTCCCGATCGAGTGCGTGGTCCGCGGCTACCTCGTCGGAAGCGGCTGGCTCGAATACCAGGAGTCGCAGACGGTGTGCGGCCTGGCCCTCCCCTCGGGCCTGTCGTCGGGCGACCGCCTGCCCGAGCCGATCTACACCCCGGCGTTCAAGGCCGAGCTCGGCGAGCACGACGAGAACATCACGTTCGAGCGCACCGTCGAACTGGTGGGCACCGAGACGGCGACCGCGCTGCGCGACCTCTCCCTCGAGATCTACTCCCGCGCGGCCGCCGTCGCCGCGGAGCGCGGCGTCATCCTCGCCGACACGAAGTTCGAGTTCGGCGCGGACCGCGCGACCGGGGAGATCACCCTCGCCGACGAGGTCCTGACGAGCGACTCCAGCCGGTACTGGGACGCCGAGGTCTACGCCTCCGGCAACCGCACCGACAGCTTCGACAAGCAGATCGTCCGCAACTGGCTGGCCGCGCACTGGGACAGGACCGGCGCTCCCCCCGTCCTGCCGCCCGAGGTCGTCGAGCAGACGGCGGCGCGCTACCGGGAGCTCCTCGGCCGACTGACCGCCTAGGAGGCGCGCGGGAGCCCTCGCTCCCCGCCGGGAATCACCCCGACGGACGATTCTCGGATCGCCCGGGAATCGTGCACAATGTCGTGGTGACTGACGTGCAGGTTCTCGAGAAGCAGTGGGCGGACACCGACGGTGCCCAGCTGCGCTGCGAACAGCAGGCGGAGATCGCCATCCGCTACGGCACCGACGACTCCGAGCCGGGCGTGAAGCCGTCGGCGAACGACGTCGCCGTCTTCGTCGTGGCCTACGCCGACGGGAAGCCGATCGGCTGCGGTGCGCTCCGGCAGTTGCAGGTCGACCCCGACGACGCCGAGGCTCCGGCGGGCGACGCCGAGATCAAGCGGATGTTCGTGCGCTCCTCGAAGCGCGGCAGCGGTGCGGCGACGGCGATCCTGCGGGCCCTCGAGGCGAAGGCCCTCGAGAACGGCTGGACCAGGCTCGTCCTCGAGACGGGTCCCCAGCAGCCCGACGCCATCCGCTTCTACGAGCGCGAGGGCTACGCGCGCATCCCCAACTACGGCAGCTACCGCGGCCACAAGCTCTCCTGGTGCTTCGGCCGCACGCTCGTCGCGGCCTAGGCTGCCGCGCACTAGCCCCCGACGTCGGTCGGACGCCCGGGTTCCCCGCCGAACCGGCGGGTACGGTGAGATGATGACCGACCAGCAAGCCGCGCCCTACGAGCCGCTCTTCACCACCGTGGCCGAGGGCGACCTCTCCCTCGACGACCACGAGGGCATCGCCGCCATGCTCGCCCGCGCCTTCCCGAGCTACTCGCACTGGTATCAGGGCGCCCGCAGCTGGGCGGGCATGCAGCCGGAGCGACGGGTCGTCGCCCGCTCGGGCGACGTCGTCGTGGCGCACGCCGGCATCCGCAGGATGTTCGTGACCGTCGGCGAGACCGACCTGCCCGTGGCGGCGGTCGGCATGGTCGCCGTGTCGCCGATCCTGCAGGGCACCGGTCTCGGCGGCCGCCTCCTGGGCCTCGTGGACGAGGCCCTCCGCGACCTCGACGTCGGCTTCGGCGTGCTCGAGACGGGCGAGGAGACGAAGCCCTTCTACAGCAGGCACGGCTGGATCCCGCTCGACTCCGTCACGGGCCACTACAACGACTTCACCGCCGACGGCGCGTCGACCCTGGTCTCCTCCGACGGCGCGTGGCTGATCCGCCCGATCCGCGCCGCCCTTGACGAGTGGCCGGTCGGCGACATCCGCTGGAACGGCCAGATGGTCTGACGCGCCGCACGACGGACGAGCGCGCCGCCCACCCCGGAGGGCGGACGGCGCGCTCGTGCGTCAGGCGTGTCGGGTCAGGACTCGACGCCCACCGACTCCGGCTTCTCGTTCGCACCCGGGGCCGAGGTGGTGACACCCTGCTCGACGAGGCGGCCGAGCTCGGCGTCGACGTTCGACCAGTACCGGTAGATCCGGGGCAGGAGCTCCGGCACCGTCACCTTGGACACGTGGCCCACGATGTTCTGGACGAGGCGGTCACGCTGCTCCTGGTCCATCGTCTCGCGGTAGAGCGTGCCGGCCTGCCCGAAGTCGTCGTCCTCCGGGTGGAGGGTCGCGGCGGAGCGGACGAGCGAGCCGTCGCTCTCCCACCCGGAAGTGTCGCCCGCGCGCTCGGGGTCGGCGTGCGCGCCGCCGAACGAGTTGGGCGCGTAGACCGGCACGTCGGGCGCGTGGAACGAGTAGCGCGAGGCGCCGTCCTTCGAGTAGCTGTGCGTCGGCGACTTGGGCGCGTTGACGGGCAGCTGGTCGTGGTTCGTGCCCACCCGGTAGCGCGCGGCGTCCGCGTAGCTGAAGATGCGCGCGAGGAGCATCCTGTCCGGGCTCGTCGCGATGCCGGGAACGAAGTTCGACGGGGCGAACGAGGCCTGCTCGATCTGCGCGAAGTAGTTCTCCGGGTTGCGGTTCAGCGTCATGGTGCCGACCTCGATGAGCGGGTAGTCGCTGTGCGGCCACACCTTCGTGAGGTCGAACGGGTTGAAGCGGTACGACTCCGCGTCGGCGTAGGGCATGATCTGGACCGACAGGCTCCACGACGGGAAGTCGCCCCGGTCGATGGCCGAGGAGAGGTCGCGGAGGTGATAGTCGGCGTCCTCGCCCGCGATGCGGTCGGCGTCCTCCTGCTTGAGGATGTCGATGCCCTGGTCGGTCTTGAAGTGGTACTTGACCCAGAAGCGCTCGCCGGCGGCGTTGATCCACTGGTAGGTGTGCGATCCGAAGCCGTCCATGTGGCGCCAGCTGGCGGGGAGACCGCGGTCGCCCATCAGCCAGGTGACCTGGTGGGCCGACTCGGGCGAGAGGGTCCAGAAGTCCCACTGCATGTTGTGGTCGCGGAGGTGCGAGCCGGGGAGGCGCTTCTGCGAGCGGATGAAGTCGGGGAACTTGATGCCGTCGCGGATGAAGAACACCGGGGTGTTGTTGCCCACGAGGTCGTAGTTGCCCTCGGATGTGTAGAACTTCAGCGAGAACCCGCGGGGGTCGCGCCACGTGTCGGGGCTGCCCTGCTCACCGGCGACGGTGGAGAACCGCGCGAGCAGCTCGGTCTCGACGCCCGGCTGGAACAGCGCCGCGCGGGTGTACTGCGAGACGTCGCCGGTCGTGACGAAGGTGCCGAACGCTCCGCCGCCCTTCGCGTGGACGACGCGCTCCGGGATCCGCTCGCGGTTGAACTGCGCGAGCTTCTCGACCAGGTAGTGATCGTGGAGCACGACGGGACCGTCGGCCCCCACGGTCTGCGAGTGCTCGTCGCTGGCGACGGGTGCCCCCGACGTGGTGGTGGTGAATTTCTGGTCTGTCACTTGTTGTCTCCTTCGATTACGTGGCCGCACCGCCTGTCGGGCGTCCACCTCGGATGTGGCTCGGGTTGTCTAGGGGGCCGCGTCGACCTCGGCGGCGCGGCAGTCGGGGCACAGGCCCCAGAAGGTGACCTCGGCGCTCTGCACGAGGAAGCCGGACCCGGGGGACGGCACGAGGCACGGCGCCTCGCCGACCACGCAGTCGACGTCGTCAACGGCGCCGCAGAGGGTGCACACGACGTGGTGGTGGTTGTCGCCGATGCGGAGCTCGTAGCGTGCGGCCGAGCGGGCCGGCTCGATCCTGCGCAGGATGCCCGCCCCGGTCAGCGCCGAGAGGACGACGTACATCGCCTGCAGCGACGTGTCGGGGAGCGACGGTGAGACCCGCGCGAAGACCTCGTCGGCGGTGGCGTGGGACCGCTGGCGGAGCGCCTCGATGACCGCGATCCGCTGGGCCGTGACACGGAGACCCGCGGCGCGGAGGGTCTCCGCCGGGTCGGTCGTGGCGTGGAGGTCCATGCCCACCAGTCAAGCAGTTGTTTTGAATGATTCATAATTGACGGGAGGATCGGGCGGAAAGCGGATAATGGCGAGGCGGGCGAAAATCGTCCGCGCAGCCCCCGATCCTGTGAGAGGACACGGCCACGCCTCCCGTCTCCACCCTCCTGACGACCTTCCGGTTCGACCCCGTCGCGTTCGGCGCCATCGTCGTCGCCCTCGGCCTCTACCTCGCCGGCGTCCTCCTCGTGACGAGGGCGGGAGGCACGTGGCCCCGTCGCCGGACCGCGGCGTTCGTCCTGCTCGGCCTTGGCTCCTACTCCGTGATCTCGTTCGGATTCCTCGGCGCGTACAGCCACGATCTCCGATTCGCCTTCACGACGCGGATCGCGCTCCTCCTCTTCGCGGTGCCGGCGCTCCTGGCGCTCGGTCGCCCGGTCCGGCTCGCCCGTGCGGCCCTGCCGGCCGGGCCGCTCCGGTCCCTCGAGAACTTCCTCGCGTCGCGGTTCATGAGGGTCGTCGGCAGCGCCATCTTCTCGCCGCTATTCGCCCTGGCCGCGTTCGCGATCTTCCTCACGCCGCTCGCGTTCGCGCTCCGGGAGAGCGGGTGGGCGGAGTCGCTCCTGACGCTGGCCGTCCCGCTCGCCGGCCTCCTCATGATCCTGCCGGTGTTCGAGGGCTCGGAGATGCGGACGAGCCTCTTCATCACCGCGGAGTTCCTGCTCGCGTTCGTCGAGCTCATCCTCGACGCGATCCCCGGCATCGTGCTGCGGATCACGGGGCACGTGCTCGACGGCGGCCACGCGCTGGCGACCGTCGCACCGGGCTGGTTCCCGTCGCAGCTCCGCGACCAGCAGCTCTCCGGCGACCTGCTCTGGTTCATCGCCGAGGTGGCGGACATCCCCGTGCTGATCTTCCTGTTCGTCCGCTGGTCGCGGACCGATCGTCGCGAGGCGAACGAGCTCGACGAACTGAGCGACGACGAGATGGAGCGTCTGACGCGGGAGCACCTGCGCGGGGCGCGGGACTGAGTCGGGCATCCTGCCGCGGAATGAGGAGACGCCCGGCCGTCGGGGGAAACGGCCGGGCGTCTGCGAGCCCCAGGGAGGATCAGATACCCCGGGGCGCGGGCCGAAGCGTGGGCCAGACCCGGGATCCGATCACAAGATCCGTGCGCTTCAACACGGTCTACTCTGAAGCGCCTTCCGAAGAACGGGCTGAGAGCTTGCTTGGCGGGAGCCGGTAAACGCGGAACTTGTAGACTTGCCGCGTCTGCTCGCCCCCCACTCTTTTGGAGCTCACCGGTGCCGAACTCCCCGCGCAAGACCATCGTCGTCGAGGTCATGCCCAAGGCCGAACTACTCGACCCGCAGGGCAAGGCCGTCACGGGCGCCCTCGCCCGTCTCGGCAAGGTCGCCTATTCCGAGGTGCGCATCGGCAAGCGCTTCGAGCTCACCGTCGAGGGCGAGGTCACCGACGCCCTCCTCGACGACGTCCGGCAGCTCGCCGACGACGTGTTCTCCAACTCGGTCATCGAAGACGTCGTGTCGATCACGGTCGTCGACGCCGCTCCGGTCTCCGCCTGATGCGCATCGGCGTCGTCACCTTCCCCGGCTCGCTCGACGACCGCGACGCCCAGCGCGCGGTCCGTCTCGCAGGAGCCGAGCCCGTCGCCCTGTGGCACGGCACGCACGATCTCGACGGTGTCGAGGCGATCATCCTGCCGGGCGGATTCAGCTACGGCGACTACCTGCGCGCCGGCGCCATCGCCAGCCTCTCGCCGATCATGCGCGAGGTCGTCGACGCGGCGAACCGCGGGATGCCCGTGCTCGGCATCTGCAACGGCTTCCAGATGCTCGCCGAGGCACGGCTCATCCCCGGCGCTCACACGCGCAACGCGCACCAGCAGTTCATCCGGCGCGACCAGCGGCTCCGGGTCGAGAACGCCGGGACGGCGTGGACGAGCGGCTACACCGCCGGCCAGGAGATCACGATCCCGCTGAAGAACGCCGACGGCCGCTTCATCGCCGACGCCGAGACCATCAAGCGCATCGAGGGCGAGGGGCAGGTCGCCTTCCGCTACGTCGACGTCAACCCGAACGGCTCCGTCGACGACATCGCCGGGGTCAGCAACGTGCAGGGCAACGTCGTCGGCCTCATGCCGCACCCGGAGCACGCCGTCGAAGAGGGCTTCGGCCCCGACACCCCGCTCGCCATGTCGAGCGGCACCGACGGCCTCACCTTCTTCACCTCCGTCATCGAAAGGGCTCTGGTCAAGTGAGCACCGCACCCGCCGACAACCCGATCGAGCTCACGAAGGCCCCGGGGCCCGACGCCGCCGACGGCCACCGCCCCGACACGGTCACGAACGCCGCCGCCACCCCCGATCGCGAGCAGCCCTTCGCCGCCCTCGGCCTCAAGGAGGACGAGTACCTGAAGATCCGCGAGATCCTCGGCCGTCGCCCCACGAGCGGCGAGCTCGCCATGTACTCCGTCATGTGGAGCGAGCACTGCTCCTACAAGTCGAGCAAGATCTACCTCCGCCAGTTCGGCGAGAAGGTCTCGCCCACCATGAAGAAGAACCTCATGGTCGGCATGGGCGAGAACGCCGGAGTCGTCGACATCGGCGGCGGCTGGGCCGTCACCTTCAAGGGCGAGAGCCACAACCACCCGAGCTACATCGAGCCCTTCCAGGGCGCGGCGACCGGAGTCGGCGGCATCGTCCGCGACATCATCTCGATGGGTGCACGCCCCGTCGCCGTCATGGACCAGCTGCGCTTCGGCGACATCGACGCCCCCGACACCCGTCGCGTCGTCGACGGCGTCGTGGGCGGCATCAGCTTCTACGCGAACTGCCTCGGCCTGCCCAACATCGGCGGCGAGACCGTGTTCGACAAGGTCTACCAGGGCAACCCCCTCGTCAACGTGCTGAGCGTCGGCGTCCTGCGCCACGAAGACCTCCACCTGGCGAACGCCAAGGGCGCCGGCAACAAGGTCGTCCTCTTCGGTGCCCGCACCGGCGGCGACGGAATCGGCGGGGCCTCGATCCTGGCGTCCGACACCTTCTCGGCCGGCGGCCCGACCAAGCGCCCCGCCGTGCAGGTCGGCGACCCGTTCGCCGAGAAGGTCCTCATCGAGTGCTGCCTGGAGCTCTTCCGCGAGGAGCTCGTCGAGGGCATCCAAGACCTGGGGGCGGCCGGTATCAGCTGCGCGACGTCGGAGCTCGCCTCGAACGGCGACGGCGGCATGTTCATCGAGCTCGACAAGGTGCTGCTGCGCGACCCCTCGCTCACCGCCGAGGAGATCCTGATGAGCGAGAGCCAGGAGCGGATGATGGCGGTCGTCCAGCCGTCGAAGCTCGACGCGTTCCTCGCGGTCGTCGCGAAGTGGGACGTCGAGACGAGCGTCCTCGGGGAGGTCACCGACACCGGTCGCCTCGTCATCAACTGGCACGGCGAGGAGATCGTCAACGTCGAGCCGCGCACGGTCGCCGTCGACGGCCCCGTCTACGAGCGCCCCGTCGCCTACCCCGCCTGGATCGACGACCTCCAGGCCGACACGGCCGCGGGTCTCGACCGTCCGGCGACACCCGACGAGATCCGGGCGCAGTTCCTCCAGCTGCTCGGCTCGGCGAACCTGGCCGACCCGAGCTGGATCACCAACCAGTACGACACCTACGTCCTCGGCAACACGGCGCTCTCCTTCCCCGACGACGGCGGCATGATCCGCGTCGACGAGGAGAGCGGCCTCGGCTTCGCGATCGCGACCGACGCCAACGGGCGCTACTGCCAGCTCGATCCCGCCCAGGGCGCCCGCCTCGCCCTCGCCGAGGCCTACCGCAACGTCGCCGTCACGGGCGCGACCCCGGTCGCGATCACCGACTGCCTCAACTTCGGCAGCCCGGAGAATCCCGAGGTCATGTGGCAGTTCTCGCAGACCGTCTCGGCGCTGTCCGACGCGTGCCTCGAGATGGAGATCCCCGTCACGGGCGGCAACGTGTCGTTCTACAACCAGACCGGCACCGCGCCGATCCACCCGACGCCCGTCATCGGCGTGCTCGGCGTGATCGACGACGTCGCGAAGCGGATCCCCTCCGGCTGGCAGGACGACGGCGACAACATCTACCTCCTCGGCACGACCCGCCTGGAGCTCGACGGCTCGGCCTGGGCCGGCGTCGTGCACGACCACCTCGGCGGTCGCCCTCCCGGGGTGTCGCTCCAGGGCGAGCGTCAGCTCGCCGCGCTGCTGCGCGCCGGTGGCGACCAGTCGCTCATCGGATCCGCGCACGACCTCTCCGACGGCGGCCTCGGCCAGGCGCTGGCCGAGTGCGTGCTGCGCTTCGGCGTCGGTGCGCGCGTCTGGCTCGACGAGATCGTGGAGCGCGACGGCGTCGACGCCGCCACGGCGCTCTTCTCCGAGTCGACCGGCCGCGTGATCGTGTCGGTCCCGCGCGAGGACGACGTGAAGTTCCGCGGCCTCTGCGAGGGGCGCCGCTACCCCGTGGCCCGGATCGGCGTCACCGACAAGACGTCGTCGGCGCTCGAGGTCCAAGACCTCTTCACCGTGCCGGTCGAGGAGCTCCGGGCGACGCACCGCGCGACGCTGCCGGCGCGCTTCGGCGCGACGATCGGCGCGTAGCGGCGGCGCGCTCGCGCGCCGCGAGACTCCACAACACGCCACTCACTTTCGCCCAGCGACGTAAATCGTGGAGCCTCGCTCGCCCACCACTCCCCCACAGCGGAACGATCGCGAGGGCTCTCCACAGGTCGCCCGAACGTCGCCCCCGCGGCGCAGGATGCCCGGGGACGATGCCGTATGCGCGAAATCCTGCCGACCCGTCTCTCCTGCCGGCCGTTCACCGTCGCCGAGGCGCTCGACGCGGGCGTCACCCGCCAGCGGCTGCGGCGGTCCGACCTGCGCGCACCGTTCCACGGGGCGCGCGTGGCGGCGACGCCCGCGACGCTCCACGACCGGTGCCGGGCTCTCGCTCCTCTGCTCGAGACCGACCAGTTCGTCAGCCACATCACCAGCGCCGCGCTCTGGGGCCTCCCGCTCCCCCCTCGCTACGCGAGCACCGACGTGCCGCTCCACGTCACGTCGATCCGGCGGCGCGAGCCACGTCGCTCGGGAGTGACGGGGCACCGCGATCCCCGGGCCCCGGATCCTGCGCGCCTCGGCTCGATCCCCGTGAGCACACCCGTTCGCGCGTGGACCGAGTGCCGGACCCTCCTCGACCTCGACGATCTCGTCATCGTGGGCGATGCCCTAGTCGGCCGATGGTCGGAGACCGCAGGAGCCTCGGGCCTCCCTTTGCGAGACCTCGAGGCCGCCTCCGCCGCCTGCCTCGGGAAGGGCACGCGACGGCTGCAGGAGTCGCTGGCACTCGTCCGCGTCGGGTCGCGATCTCCGGCGGAGACTCGGCTGCGGCTCCTGCTGGCCCGGGGCGGCATCCCCGAGCCGGAGTTGAACTTCGAGGCGCGGACCCCGAGCGGGACGTGGCTCGGCATCGTCGACTTCGCCTTCCCCGACCAGCGGCTCGGCCTCGAGTACGAGGGCGAGCACCACTTCAGCGACATCGCCACGTTCCACGCCGACATCGAGCGCCGGGAACGGTTCGCCGAGGCCGGGTGGCGGACGATCCGGGTGACGTCCGAGCATCTCCGGCAGCCGGATGCGCTCGTCGCGCGGGTGCGTCGGCACCTGCTGCGGCTGTCGTCGTGACGTGTCTCGGCTGGCCCGGCGAGACTCCATGAATTGCCACGTTCCACGAAGGTGAGCGGCGAGTCGTGGAGTCTCGCCGCGCGGGCGACGCTCCCCGGCCGGCGAGACTCCATGAATTGCCACGTTCCACGAAGGTGAGCGGCGAGTCGTGGAGTCTCGCCGCGCGGGCGACGCTCCCCGGCCGGCGACACTCCCCGATTTGCCACGTTCCACGAAGGTGAGCGGCGAGTCGTGGAGTCTCGCGGCAGCGGAGGGAGCGGAAGCGGGAGGGGAGCGGCAGCGCCGCTACACCAGCACCACGCAGGCGGGGCTCCCCGACTCGATCTGCAGCGTCGCGGCTCCGGGCACGCCCGTCTCGGGCTCGAGCGGCAGCACCGACACGGTGCCGGACTCCTGGTTCGCGACGTAGATCGCGCCCGGCGTCAACGCGAAGTGCCGCGGCCAACGCCCACCCGAGGGGACCTCCGCCACGAGCGACAGACGCCCGGGAGCGGCGGCCGACTCCTCCAGCACCGAGATCGTGTCGCGCCCGCGGACCGCGACGTAGACCCGCGACCCCTGGACCTCCACGTGCGACAGCAGCGCGTCGGCCCCGGGGGTGGTCGTGTCGTACGCCGCGACGGAGTGGTCGACCCGGAACCCACGCTCCCCGTGCGTCATCACGTGCAGCCGCCCGTCGAGCTCGCCGGTGACGAGGAGGCGGTCGCCGAGCCAGGCGACGTGGCGCGGCCCGGAGCCGGACGGCATCGGGTGGGCGCCCAGGAGCTCCGGGTCGAGGGTGACCGGGTCGATCCGGTATTCGAGGAGGCGGTCCGTCCCGAGGTCGCTGATCAGCACGGTTCCCCACGGGGTCGGCGTGACCTGGTGCGCGTGCGGGCGCTCCTGCCGGTCGACCACGGGGCCGCGCCCGACGGGCAGCGCCACGACGCGGGCGACTCGCCCTGGGTCGGAGGCGTCGGCGGAGAGGACGGCGATCGTTCCGGCCGTGTAGTTCGCCACCACGAGGGCGCCGGACGCCGGATCGACGACCACGTGGCACGGAGCCGCGCCGCCCGATGCCGCCTGCGAGGCGGCGACGAGGGTTCCCGCGGACACCGTGAACGACAGCAGCCGACCCTCGTTCGTCTCGGAGACGGCGTGGAGCGCGCCGTCGGTCACGGCGAGGAACGACGGATCGTCGACCTCGACGATCTGGACGGCTCGCCACGGCGTCTCGACCGTGTCGCGGTCGAACACGGTGATGCCGGGGCCTGTTCCGCCGCTGGACGCGGTGTAGCCGCCGATGTAGAGGCGCGTCGCCGAGCCGCTCACAGGTCGTCGGCGTCGCCCGAGGCGATGCGCTCGTGGTGGTGGATGACCTCGGCGACGATGAAGTTCAAGAACTTCTCGGCGAACGCAGGATCGAGGTGCGACTCGGCCGCGAGAGCACGCAGGCGCTGGATCTGCACCTGCTCCCGATCGGGGTCGCTCGCGGGCATGCCCGACTCGGCCTTCAGATACCCCACCGTCTGCGTGAACTTGAACCGCTCGGCCAGGAGGTGGACGAGCGCCGCGTCAATGTTGTCGATGCTCTGACGGAGGCGCGTCAGCCGGTCGTAGGCCTTCTGCGCGTCCGCGGAGGTCGCGGCGTCGGCGGGGGTCGAGGAATCTGCCATGACACGACTGTATCGGCAGCCCCGCGAACGGGGAGTGGCCGACGGTGCCGGGCGCGCCTAGCCTTCGAAGACGGGGGAAGAGGCATCAGGGCCGACGCCGCCGTCGATCACCGGCTGGACCACCAGCCCTTCACCGCGCGCCGACGCCTTCACGAAGTCACGAGTCCCATGGATCACTCCCTCCCCGTCACGCCGCCCGTTCCCACGAGCGCGCCGGCGACTCCCCTCCCCCTCCGCTTCAACCTGCCGCAGGGCTGGCCCGCGCCGAGCGTCGACTGGTTGGCCGCCAACCAGGGCTGGGACCCGCCGTTCGGCTGGACTCCGGCGCCGGGCGTGGCTCCCGCTCCCGCCGGCTGGGTCTGGTGGTCGCGGGATCCGGTGGGCTGGAAGGCCATGGCCGGTCCGGTCACCGACTCGTTCCGCAACGGCATCGTGCTCGGCGCCGTCTTCTTCATCGTCGGCCTGGCGCTCACGGTCCTGCCGCTGACGCTGCACACGAGCTTCGGCTTCATCTTCTGGGGCGCCATCGTGTTCGGGCCCATCAACGTCGCGCGCAACATCGGCGCACTGCGTAAGTCGAACGCCGCGTTCGTGACGTTCATCCGCGCGAAGGCGGCCGAGATCCGGCAGACGCTCGACACGTCGAGCTACAGCGACTACCTCGCGACGTCTCCCGCGGATCCTGCCCCCTTCGACCGCTTCCTCGCCCGACGGGCCGACGAGGCCTGGTCGTCCACGGGGCTCTGGCCGGTCACGCAGAACCACCTCGGAGTCACCGAGCAGTTCCGCATCCCGGCTCCGGCGGGGGTCCGCGGGCGTCGGATCGGCACCCTCGTCTTCGCGGGCCTCGCGGCCGTCGCGCTCATCGCCGTGGTGGCCAGCAGCCTCAGCGCTCCGAGCGGAAGCGGCGCCCAGGGCCTCGTCGGCGCCGGAAGCTCGACGGGCTCGACCGGGACCTCCGGCACCTCGACCTCGTCGAAGTACGACGTCGCGTGGAGCTTCGTCCACGACGGCGCCGCGACGACGGCCACGTGCAGCACCGGCGACGACTGCTGGGTGGTGCGCCTTAGGGCCGATCCGTCGTGCACCAACGCCGCGCTGATGGTCGACTTCTTCACCACGGAGGCCGCGCAGGACCCCGAGCGCTCGAAGGACTTCTCGGTGACCCTGGTCGACGGGAAAGCCGACGTCGCCGTCCCCGCCACGAACTCGTCGGAGCAGTACGCCGACGTCTACCAGGCCCACTGCGTCCTCCGGAAGTGACCGCATCCGGACGACGGACGGCCCCGAGCCTGCGCTCGGGGCCGTCCGCGATCCGGTGGAGAACCGGGCGGGATCGTCAGTCGACGATGGTGATGGTCACCTCGACGTTGCCCCGCGTGGCGTTGGAGTACGGGCAGACGGTGTGCGCGGTGTCGGCGAGCTCCTGCCGGCGGTCGGCCGGGACGTTGGGCGTGTAGACGTCGAGCTCGACCGCGAGACCGAAGCCGCCCTCGCCGTTGCCGCCGATCGAGACGCTGGCCGAGACGGAGGCGTCTTTCGTGTCGACGCCGAGGCGCTTGCCGACGCCGTGCATGGCGCTGAGGAAGCACGCCGCGTAGCCCGCCGCGAAGAGCTGCTCCGGGTTCGTGCCCTCGCCGGAGCCGCCCATCTCCTTCGGCGGACGCGTGTCGAAGTCGAGGCGGTCGTCCTCGCTGCGGACGTGACCGTCGCGCCCTCCACCGGTGGCGTGGGCGATGGCGGTGTAAGCGATTTCCAGAGTCATGCTGGCAAGCAGACACCCTCGGTCTGAATGAATCCTGATGCATTCGTGAACACCGGGCGGACGCGTCTGGTAGGGCAGGATCCCCGCCGCACGTCCGCCCGTGCCACGATGTCCCCATGCCCAGCGCGATGTTCAGCCAAGCCGCCGAGACGTTCGTCACGCTCGTGCAGGCGATCCGTCCCGAGCAGTGGGACGATGAGGCGCTCGGCTCCTGGACGGTGCGCGATCTCACCGGTCACACGACGCGCGCGATCCTCACCGTCGTCACGTATCTGGGGCAGGACGAGCCCGGCGACGTCACCATCCCCACGGCCGAGCACTACTACACGGTCGCGCTGACGCAGTTCGGCGACGATGCCTCCGTCGCCAAGCGCGGCGTCGAAGCCGGAGTCTGGCTAGGGCAGGATCCGGTCGGCCGGATCAAGGAGTCCCTCGCCCGAGCGCGCGAGCTCCTGGCGGCGCAGCCCCGCAACCGCCTCGTCTCGATCGGCGGCATGGGCATCCCCCTGGCGGAGTACCTGCGCACCCGCACGTTCGAGCTCACGGTCCACACGATGGACCTCGCCCGGGCCACCGGGATCCCGCACGGGTTGTCGCCCGCCGTGCTGACGGGCGCCGCGAGGCTCGCGGCCAGCACCGCGGTGGCGCGGGGGCACGGCGAGGAGCTGCTGCTGGCGATGACGGGACGCGCGCCCCTCCCCGAGGCGTTCACGATCGTCTGACGCGCGCCGTCCCGCGGCTGTCGCTCGAGATCGCACCGGGCGTCGCCTCCGCGCCTCGCACCCGACCTGGATCGCGACCTCGCGCCGGCGGGCCCGGGCGGCTCAGCCGAGCAGGTCGTGCCGCGTGACGATCTCCTCGCGGCCCGGGCCGACGCCGATGGCCGAGATGCGCGCGCCGCTCATCGCCTCGATCGCGAGGACGTAGTTCTGGGCGTTGACGGGCAGGTCGTCGAAGGTGCGGGCGCCGGTGATGTCCTCGGTCCAGCCGGGGAATTCCTCGTAGATCGGCACGGCGTGGTGGAAGTCGCTCTGCGACACCGGCACCTCGTCGACGCGGACGCCGTCGACGTCGTAGGCGACGCAGGCGGGGATCTTCTGGAGGCCCGTGAGGACGTCGAGCTTCGTGAGGACGAAGTCGGTCACGCCGTTGATGCGGGCCGAGTAGCGGGCGATGGGCGCGTCGTACCAGCCGCAGCGACGGGGACGCCCCGTCGTGGTGCCGAACTCGAAGCCGTTCGCCCGCAGGAATTCGCCCCACTGGTCGAAGAGCTCCGTCGGGAACGGCCCCGCGCCCACGCGAGTCGTGTACGCCTTGACGATGCCGATGACGCGCTCGAGGCGCGCCGGGGCGATACCGGACCCGGTGGCCGCGCCTCCTGCGGTCGACGACGACGAGGTGACGAAGGGGTAGGTGCCGTGGTCGACGTCGAGCATGGTCGCCTGACCCGCCTCGAAGAGGACGGTCTTGCCGTCCTCGAGCGCGCGGTGCAGCTCGAGGGCGGTGTCGGTGACCATGGGGCGCAGCCGCTCGGAGTACGACAGCAGCGTCTCGACGACCTCGTCGACGCTGATGGCGCGGCGGTTGTAGATCTTGACCAGGAGGTGGTTCTTCTGGTCGAGGGCCGCCTCGACCTTCTGGCGCAGGATGTTCTCGTCGAAGAGGTCCTGCACGCGGATGCCCACGCGGTTGATCTTGTCGGCGTAGGTCGGGCCGATCCCCCGGCCGGTGGTGCCGATGGAGCGGCTGCCGAGGAAGCGCTCGGTGACCTTGTCGAGGGTGCGGTGGTAATGCGTGATCAGGTGCGCGTTGGCGGACACCTTGAGCTTCGAGACGTCCACGCCGCGGGCGATGAGCGCGTCGAGCTCGTCGAACAGCACCTCGATGTCGATGACGACGCCGTTGCCGATGACCGGCGTCACGCCCTCCGTGAGGATTCCCGACGGGAGCAGGTGGAGCGCGTACTTCTGGTTGCCGATCACGACCGTGTGGCCGGCGTTGTTGCCGCCGTTGAACTTCACGACGTAGTCGATGCGACTTCCGAGGAGGTCGGTGGCCTTGCCTTTGCCCTCGTCGCCCCACTGGGCTCCGATGATGACTACTGCGGGCATGGGTCGTCTCCTTTTCGAGTGCTGTCCCTCGCGAGCGCCGCGGGGCAGCGGGAGGAATGGACCCTGGGGGCGTCGACGCCGATGGTCCACCCGATTGTACCGGAGGCGCCGATCAGCGGGCCGCGAGCGACGACGGGTCGGCGAGGAGCTCCTCGAACGCGAGCTCCGCCGCGCCGATCATGAGCCGGCGCGGCCCGAGGGCCGCTCGCACGATCGAGACGTCCTGGCCCGGACCGCGGAGGGCGCTCTCGGTCGTGAGCGCCCGGATCCGGTCGCCGGCGACGCCGTGCAGCGCCCCGAGGAAGCCGCCCAGCACGATCACCTGCGGATTGAAGACGTTCACGGTGGTGCGGAGGGTCACCGACAGCCAGCCGACCTGCCGTTCGACCTCCGCCAGCACGCGCGGGTCGTCGCTCCCGGCGAGCAGCGCGTCGAGGTCGTCGTCGCTCCCGCGCTCGCGCCCGAGGGCGTGCAGGAGCTCCGCCTGCCCGACCTCCGTCTCCAGGCAGCCGACGGCGCCGCAGTGGCAGACGACGCCGCTCGAGTTGACGAGGGTGTGGCCGAGCTCGCCCGCGTAGCCCTCCACTCCGCCGAGCGGTCGCCCGTCGACGATCACGCCGCCGCCCACGCCGGAGGCGCCGCCGTTGAGGAAGACCATCGTCCCGACCCCGCGCCCCGAGCCGAAGATGCTCTCCGCCACCGCTCCGAGCCGTGCGTCGTTGGCCGCCCTCGTGACGAGTCCCGTCTCGGCGCGCAGCATCTCGGAGAACGGCTCGTCGATCCAGCCCAGGTGGGGGGCGAGGCGCACGACGCCGTCGCTCCGGCGCACGAGGCCGGGCACGGCGACGCCGATCCCCGTGGCGCGGACGTCGCCGGGGAGCTCGTCGAGCACGTCGCGGATGGTCGCGGCCGCCAGGTGGGCCGCCTCGGAGGCGCTGGGGACCGAGTCGGTCTCCCGCCGGATCCTGCGGTGCACGGTTCCGTCGAGGCCCACGATCCCGACCGTCACCGCGTCGATCTCGGGGTTGACGGCGATCGCCACGACCCGCGGGTCGGCGGTGACGACCGGACTCGGGCGGCCGACGCGGTTGCTCGCCGCGGGGACGGCCTCGCGGACGACGCCGATCTCGGCGAGCTCGCCGACGAGGGCGGCGATCGTCGAGCGGTTGAGGCCCGTCGACTGCGTGAGCTCGGAGCGCGAGGAGCCCTGGGCCCGGTGCACGAGGCGAAGGACGGTCGCGAGATTGCGCTGCCGGACACGATCGGGATTGGTGCCGCGCGCGCTCGCTGCGTTCTCGGCCGCCTGCTCGCCCGGCGGGGCGTCGGCGGGACGGGCTGGTTTCACGGCGCGACTCCCTCTCTCTCGAGACTAGCGGTGTCCCGCCCCGGCCCGACACGGGCGAGACTCCACGACTCGCCACTCACGTTTGTGAAACGGCGCACATCGTGGAGTCTCGACCCGGGTCAGACGGCCTGCCGCACCTCGCCGAGGGCGCGGCGCACGCTGCCCCAGTTGGCGAGCCGGTCCCGCACGTCGTCGCGGGCCTCGGCGGCGAGCGCCTCGGCGAGCGCGCGCTCCAGGACGTCGTCGAGCAGGATCCTGCGCCCCGCGTCCTTCGACTCGATGGCCGCCTCGACCATGGCCAGGCTCATGACGTTCCCGTGCACCTCGCCGTCGGGCGTCTCGCCCGTGCGGAGAGCGCGGACGAACGACGCGAGCGAGCCCGTGATGTCGGAGCCGACCGACTCGAACGCGCCGGCCTCCGCGGCGGGACCGTCCGGCACGTCGATCGTGGGGGCGTCGTCGCCGCTCCAGAGCGCCGTGCCCGCGGCACCGGACACGCGCCAGGAGCCGTTCCACGAGGTCTCGTGCCCGGGGGCGCACCAGCTGCCCGTGTAGACGTAGCGGGCTCCCCCGGTGAACTCGAACACGGCCGTCGCCGCCGCGTCGCCGCGGTACCACGACCAGCTCGGGTTGAACGACTCGCAGTAGACGGAGAGGGGCTCCCGGTCGAGGAGGTAGCGCACGGAGTCGAACGGGTGGATCGCCATGTCGAGCAGGAGCACGTTGTCCATCTGCTCCCGGAATCCGCCGAAGTGCGGCGCCTTCGCGAACTCGGTCGTGACGAGCCCGACGTCGCCGAGCTGCCCGGCCTGCTGCTTGAGGGCGACGAGCTGGTCGTTGTAGCGCCGCGACTGCGACACCATGAACAGCTCGCCGGTGACCTCCGCGGCCGCGGCGAGGGAGAGCGCCTCGGCCACCGTCTGCGCGGCCGGCTTCTCACCGAGCACGGGCAGGCCGCGGAAGAGCGCGTCCGTCGTCACCGGGTGGTGGGCGACCGGCACGGTGATGTCGAGGATCGCGTCGGCCTCGACCCGGGAGAGCAGCTCGCCCAGGTCGGTCGACGTGGGGATCGCAGGATCCCCGGCCACCGCGGCCCCGGCCTCGGCCGCCGCCGGGCTGAGGTCGACGATGCCGACCAGCTCGACGTCCGGGTTCTCGGCGACGTTCCGGAGCCAGGCCTGGCCCATGCCGCCGGCCCCCACCTGGACCACGCGCAGCGGCCGGTCGGGGTTCGCCACCCGTCGGAAGGTCATGACCCGACCGCCGCGGGAGCCTCGAGCGGGTGGTCGAACGGTCCGGCGTAGTGCTGGCCGTCGACGTACTCCCCCAGGTCGTAGCGACGGAGCGTCGGCATCTCGCGGGGCCGCTCCGGGCGGGCCCACTCGACGCCGTTCGCGAGGACGCGGCGGATGTCGGGGTGGTGGTAGACGGGGAAGTCCTGGTCGCCGGGGCTGAAGAAGAAGATCTTGCCGAAGCCGCGGCGGTAGGTCATGCCCGAGCGGAAGACCTCGCCGCCGGTGAAGCCGGAGATGAAGATCAGCTCGTCGGGGGTCGGCACGTCGAAGTACTCGCCGTACATCTCCTGCTCGGGGATGACGATCGGGTTCGGCACGCCGCGGGTGATGGGGTGCTGCGGGTTCACCGTCCAGACCAGTTCCTGGTCGTGCTCGCTCCGCCAGCGCAGGGTGCACGTGGTGCCCATGAGCTTGCCGAAGATCTTCGACCAGTGGCCGGAGTGGAGCACGAGCAGCCCCATGCCGGAGAGGACGTGGCGGTGCACGCGGTCGACCACGAGGTCGTCGACGTCGCCGTGCGCGGCGTGACCCCACCAGGTGAGGACGTCGGTCGCGGCGAGGACCTCCTCGGTGAGGCCGTGCTCGGGCTGGTCCATCGTCGCGATGCGCACCTCGGCGCCGGGCAGGTTCTCGCGGATCCCTGCCGCGATCGCGCCGTGCATTCCGTCGGGGTAGCGCTCGGCGACGTGCGCCTCGACCTTCTCGTGGACGTTCTCACCCCAGACGGTGACGCGGAGCGGGGTGTTGGGGGTGTCTGTCATGTCGTTCCTTCTTCTTTGCGTGTTCGAGTCGGTGGCTCCGGTCATGACCGGAGTCGGGCTTCAGGCGCCCGGCGTCACTTGACGGCCCCGCCGAGGGCGCCGGCCGCGATGTATTTCTGGGCGAAGATCAACAGGAGGGCGGCGGGAAGCGAGGCCAGGACCGAGGTCGCCATCACCGGGCCCCAGTTGGTCACGTTCGATCCGATGTAGTTGTAGATTCCCAGCGTGATCGGCCGGACGGCATCTGTCGAGGTGAGGGTCAGGGCGATCAGGAAGTCGCCCCACGCCCCGAGGAAGGTGAACAGGGCTGCCGTCACGATCGCGTTGCGGCTGATCGGGATCACGATGGAGATGAACGCCCGGAAGTCGCCGGCGCCATCCACCAGAGCCGCTTCGACCAGGCTCGGCGGCAGCGACTCCATGAACGCCCGCATCAAGAGGATGGCGAACGGGATCTGAACGGCGCTGTCGGCGAGGATCAGGCCCACGTAGGAGTTGAGCAGGCCGCTGTCGTTGAAGAGCGTGTACAGCGCGTTCGCGACGACGATGGTCGGAACCATCTGGGTGACGAGCAGGACGAGCAGGAGCACGCGAGTGCCCTTCATCCGGAACCGGGCGAGTCCGTAGGCCGCCGGAGTCGACACGAGCAGCGTCACGAGGACGGTGCCGAGACCGATCACGAGGCTCGTCAGGAAGTTCTGACTCTGGTCGGCGAGCGCCGCCCGGTAGGCGTCCAACGTCGGCGCGAGGGGGAACCAGGTGGCGGTCGCCGCCCCCGACGTGTTCTGAAGGCTCGTGTTGATCATCCAGTACACGGGGAAGATCATGATCGCGAGGAAGATGCACCCCAGGATCGTCATCGGGATGGTGCGACGCCGATTGTTCTTCGGCGAACGGGCTTGCTTGGCCACGACGCCGGAGGTCGCGCGACGGCGATCCTCGGCGCGGCCGACGACTCCGACGCTCATTCGTCGACCGCCTTCCTGGTGATTGCGAGGTAGACCATCGCGAAGACGAACGACACGACGATGAGGACGTTGCTGACGGCGGCTCCGACGCCGAACTGGAAGTTGACGAACGACTGGTGATAGGCGTTGGTGGCGAGCGTCTGGGTGGAGTTCGCCGGCCCGCCGCCGGTCAGGCCGAGGATGAGGTCGACGACCTTAAGGGTGTAGACCACCCCGAGCACGATGACCACGCTCACCACGGAGCGGATGCTCGGCCACGTGATGTTCCAGAACGCCTTCCACCCGGTGGCGCCGTCGAGCGACGCCGCCTCGTAGAGCTCCTCCGGCACGGCCTGGATCCCGCTGTAGAGGATGGTGGTGTTGAAGGGGATGCCCAGCCAGATGTTGACGCCGATCACGGCCACCAGCGCGAGGCTCGGGCTCACCAGCCACGGCACCGCGGGGATTCCGAAGAGACCGAGGAACTGGTTGAGCGCACCGCTCTCCTGGTCGAGCATCCATTTCCAGACCGCGCTCGAGGCGATGATCGGGAGGAGCCAGGGCAGCAGCAGCAACCCGCGCAGGAAGCCGGAGAGGGGGAAGTTGCGCTTGAAGAACAGCGCGAGACCCAGGCCGATGGCGAACTGCATCACGATCGAGCCGACCGTGAAGAGTCCGGTGTTGATGAGGCTCGTCGCGAAGATCGAGCTGCCGAAGACGTTGACGTAGTTGGCGAAACCGACCCAGGGGGCCTCACCCGTGAAGAAGGTCTTCGTCGAGTAGTCCTGGAACGACATGATGACGTTCTTGACGATCGGATAGCCGAAGAAGATCGCCACGAAGACCACGGCCGGGGTCACGAAGAGCCACCGGCTGGTCCCGGCCAGCATCCTCGCTCTCCGCTGTCCGGGGCGGACGGGCCTCACGGGCACGCCGGTCCGGATCCTTGCTTGTGCTGACACGCTCATATCTCTTCCTTCCCTGGCAGGAGCAGGGGAGCCGGCCCGCGGGGCCGGCTCCCCGCTCGCTTACTGGTTCTGCGACTGAGCCTGCTGGAGAGCGGCTTCGGGGCTGGCCTTGCCGGTGAGGGCGAGCTGGACGGCGGTGTAGATCTTGGTCGCCGCCTTGGGCCAGTCGGGTCCGAGCTCACCGGTGCGAGCGCGGGCCGTCTTGACGGTCGTGACGAACGAGGCGACCTGCGGGTGGGTCGTGGCCCAGGCGTCGGCAGCCGTGATGTTCGTCGGGACGTTCCCCGTGACTCCGGCGATCGTCGACTGCATCTTCTCGGCGTTCAGGCAGCCGACGAACTTGCCGGCGAGCTTCATCTTCGCCGTGTCCTTCGTCACCGGGACCGTGAAGGCCTCGCCGCCGAGCGGGGCGACGGTCGCTTCGCCGGCGCGGGTCGGGATCGGCACGCTGTCGAACTCGAGACCCTTCGCGGCGTTGAGCAGCGGCAGCTGCCACGGACCGTTGATCATCATGGCGGCCTTGCCGGCGATGAACTGGTTGTTCACGTCGGCCTGGGCCCAGTTGATCGAGCTCTTCGACATCGAGCCGTCGTTCTGCAGGTCGAGGTCGAACTGGAGCGCCTGCGTGGCACCGGTGGTGGCGATGTTCTTCTCGTCGCCGCCGTTCGACCAGAAGTAGGGCAGGAACTGCCAGGTGCCCTCGTAGGTGTTGATGTTGCTCATGGCGAAGCCGTAGGTCTTGCCCGTGGTCAGCTTCTTCGCCGCCGCGCGGAGCTCGTCCCAGGTCTTCGGCGGCGTCACGCCCGCCGCGGAGAGGAGCTTCTTGTTGTAGTAGAGGGCGATGGAGTTGGTGACCGGCTGGAGGCCGTAGAGGTCGCCCTTGTAGGTGTTGGCCGCCTCGACCGCGGGGACGAGGCCCTTGGCGCTGAGGCCGTAGTCGGACAGCGGCGAGAGCGCGCCCGAGGCGGCGATCTGCTGGACGTCGGGGTTGTCGAGCATCAGGACGTCGGGGAGGGTGCGCGAGGAGGCCTGCTGCAGCACCTTCGCGATGAGGCCGGCTCCCGCGACGTGGTTGATGGTGACCGTGGCGCCGACCTGGGTGGCGCAGGTCTTGTAGATGGGGTCGTAGCTCGCCTGGTAGTAGTCCTCGATGGTGAGGTTCTTCGCGGAGCCGGACGACGACGACCCGCCGCCGCCGGAGCAGCCGGTGAGGATCAGCGGGACGGTGGCCATCATCGCGACGGCACCGAGGAGGCCGCCGAACCGCGTGCGGCGCTGGATGGGGGATCTAGGCTTCATTGCTTAGCTCTTCTCTCGATGGGTGCAGGGGGTGGGCACGCATCGACGACTTCACGGACGTCATCGTCTCTGTGTTCCCGAGTTCGGAAAACGTAGCAGTAAAGCGCTTATCCGGTAAAGCGCTTTAAGCGAATTTTTCCGGACGACTTCCCGTTACTCTGATCCAGAGGAATCCCTAGTCGGCAGGAGGCGCGCATGGCGACCATGCAGGAGGTCGCCACCCACGCCGGCGTCTCCATCGCGACCGTCTCGTTCGTCGTCAACGGCACGAAGAAGGTCTCCCCCGCGACCCGGGAGCGCGTGCAGGCGTCGATGACCGCCCTCGGCTTCCGCAACAACGCCATCGCGAGGGCCCTCGCCTCGAAGCGCACCCGGATCATCGCGCTCCTCATCCCGGCGCTCGAGCACCGGATGGGCGCGACCACGCTCGAGTTCTTCACGAGCGCGGCGGCGCGAGCCTCCGAGCTCGGCTACCACCTCGTCCTCTGGCCCGACGAGCCGACGGGCGACGAGCTGACCGAGCTGCTCTCGAGCGGCCTCGTCGACGGCGTCATCCTCATGGAGGTCCGGATGGAGGACCCCCGCATCGAGAGGCTGACCGAGCTCCGGGTGCCGTTCACGTCGATCGGACGCACGCGCGATCCCTCCGGCCTCCCGTTCGTCGACATCGACTTCGAGACGACGGTGCGCAGGAGCCTCGACTACCTCGAGTCGCTCGGCCACCGCCGCTTCGGGCTCGTCATCGAGGATCTCACCGGCACCCCGATGGAGGGCTACGCACCCCTTCCGCGCACGGAGGAGACCTTCCGGTCCGAGTGCGCGGCCCGCGGCCTCGTCGGGACGGTCGTCAACTGCGGCTCCTCGGCTCCGGGTGGTCGCAAGGCCGCGAGCGACCTCCTGGCCGCGGATCCCGACGTGACCGCGGTCATGATCATGAAGGACGACTCGACCTTCGGCCTCGTGTCGGGCCTGACCTCCGCCGGGCGACGCGTGCCGGAGGACGTCTCCGTCCTGTCGGTCGCCTCGTCGACGGCCGCGGGGGCGCAGCACGATCCGCCCCTCACGACCATGAACTCCCCCGGTCGCGAACTGGGCCGTCTCGCGGCGGAGGAGCTGATCAACCAGCTCGACGGCCCCGTCGGAGACCTCCCGCACGTGCTGCTGCCGTGCGTGCTGCACGAGGCCGGATCGACCGGCCCCGCGCCGCACGCACACCCCTAGACCCTCGGCGCTAGCGCTCCTGCGCGAAGGCGGCGTCGAACGCGGCCGTCGGCTGCGGGAACGACAGCCCCTTGACGAACTGGAGCGCCTCGGGCGCCCCGACGAGACGGTCCATGCCGGCGTCCTCCCACTCGACCGAGAGCGGGCCCGTGTAGCCGATCGCGTTCAGCATGCGGATCGCGTTCTCCCACGGCACGTCGCCGTGGCCCGTCGAGATGAAGTCCCAGCCGCGGCGCGGGTCCGCCCAGGGCAGGTGCGACGACAGGCGTCCGTTGCGGCCGTTGAGCCGGAGCTTGGTGTCCTTGCAGTGGACGTTGAAGATGACGTCCTGGAAGTCCCAGAGGAAGCCGACCGCGTCGAGATCCTGCCAGACGAAGTGGCTCGGGTCCCAGTTGATGCCGAAGGACTTCCGGTGGCCGATGGCCTCGAGGGTCTTCTTGGTGGTCCAGTAGTCGTAGGCGATCTCGGAGGGGTGCGGCTCGAGCGCGAAGCGCACGCCGACCTCCTCGAAGACGTCGAGGATCGGGTTCCAGCGGTCGGCGAAGTCCTGGTAGCCGGCCTCGACGAGCTCGTCGCGGACGGGCGGGAACATCGCCACGTACTTCCAGATCGACGAGCCGGTGAATCCGGTCACCGTCGCGGCGCCGAGGCGCGCGGCCGTGCGCGCGGTGTTCTTGAGCTCCTCGGCGGCGCGCCGACGGACACCCTCGGGGTCGCCGTCGCCCCAGACGCTGTCGGGGAGCATGTCGCGGTGGCGCTGGTCGATCGGGTCGTCGCAGACGGCCTGGCCCTTGAGGTGGTTGGAGATCGCGAAGACCTTCAGGCCGTTCTTCTCGAGGATCGCCCTGCGGTCGGCGATGTAGGCGTCGTCCGTGGCGCCGCGGTTCGCGTCGAGGTGGTCGCCCCAGCACGCGATCTCGAGGCCGTCGTAGCCCCACTCGCCCGCGAGACGGCAGACCTCCTCGAAGGGCAGGTCGGCCCACTGGCCGGTGAACAGGGTGACTGGGCGCTGGATGCTGGTCATGCGGTCGCTCCTTCGTGGGTGGCTGAGGTGGTGGTGGCTGCGGTGGTGGCTGCGGTGGTGATCCAGGCGCTGCCGGCGTTGCTCGACCGCTCCACGGCGTCGAGGACGCGCTGCACCTGGAGACCTTCGGCGAACGACGGGGTCGGCTGGGTTCCGGCGGCGATCGCCCCGACGAGGTCGACGAGCTGGTGCGAGAAGCCGTGCTCGTAACCGATGGTGTGGCCGGTGGGCCACCAGGCGGCGAAGTAGGGGTGCTCGGGCTCGGTCACGAGGATCCGCTTGAAGCCGAGCTCGGTGGCCGGCGCCGTCGCGTCGTAGAACTCCAGCTCGTTCTCGCGCTCCAGGTCGAAGGCGAGGGCGCCCTCGGAGCCCGAGATCTCGATCCGGAAGGCGTTCTTCCGCCCCGTGGCGAACCGCGTCGCCTCGAACGAACCGAGAGCGCCGCCGGAGAGCTTCGCGGTGAAGAGTGCGGCGTCGTCGACCGTCACCTGCCCGCGCTCGGAGCTCGCGGCACCGCCGAGGCTGGTCTGCGCGACCGACTCGTCGAGCAGGGGCCGCTCCGTGACGAAGGTGTGCAGGATGCCCGACACGGCGTCGAGCGTCTGCCCGGTGATGAACTGCACCGCGTCGATGGCGTGCGCGCCGATGTCGCCGAGGGCGCCCGATCCTGCCTTCGCCTTGTCGAGGCGCCACGTCATCGGGCCCTCCTCGTCGACGAGCCAGTCCTGGAGGTACTGGGCCCGGACCTGGCGGATCTCGCCGAGGCGGCCGCTCGCGACGAGGTCGCGGGCGAAGGTGATGGCGGGGACGCGGCGGTAGGTGAACCCGACCATCGCGAAGACGCCGCGTTCAGCGGCGGCCGCCGCGGCTCTCGCCATGGTCTCGGCCTCCTCGACGGTGTTGCCGAGCGGCTTCTCGCAGAGGACGTGCTTGCCCGCCTCGAGGGCGGCGACCGCGATCTCGACGTGCGTCGATCCGGGCGAGCAGATGTCGACGAGGTCGATGTCGGGATCGGCGATCACGTCGCGCCAGTCGCTCGCCGTGGAGGCCCAGCCCCACTTCTCGGCGGCGGCCGTCGTGGCCTCGACGTTCCGCCCGACGATGGTCGACATGACCGGCTCGAACGGCAGGTCGAAGAACCTCGGAGCCACGCGGAAGGCCTGCGAGTGCGCGGCCCCCATGAAACCGTGGCCGACCATGGCGACACGGAGGGTGGGACGGGCTTCGGACATCGGCGACTCCTTCGTCGTGGTCTGCGCGGTCGTGGTCTGCGCGGTCGTGCTGGGCGCGTGTGCCCTTGCACTCTAGCGAGGGACCTAATATGTTCTTCGCAACAACAAATAACCATAGACGCTGAGGAAGAGCCATGGCAACGACGCCCACCCCCGAAGACAAGTTCTCGTTCGGTCTCTGGACCATCGGATACAACGGCAACGACCCGTTCGGCGGCCCGACGCGGCCTCAGCTAGACGTGGTCGAGGCCGTCACCAAGCTCAAGGAGCTGGGCGCCTACGGCCTCACCTTCCACGACGACGACCTCTTCGCGTTCGGCTCGACCGACGCCGAGCGTCAGAACCAGATCGACCGCCTCAAGGGCGCCCTGTCCGACACCGGCGTCATCGTGCCGATGATCACGACGAACCTCTTCTCCGCCCCCGTCTTCAAGGACGGCGGCTTCACCTCCAACGACCGCGACGTCCGCCGCTTCGCGCTCCGCAAGGTCCTCCGCAACCTCGACCTCGCCGCCGAGCTCGGTGCGAAGACGTTCGTCATGTGGGGTGGCCGCGAGGGCGCCGAGTACGACTCCGCGAAGGACATCCAGCAGGCGCTCCACCGCTACCGCGAGGCCGTGAACCTGCTCGGCGACTACGTCACCGACAAGGGCTACGACATCCGCTTCGCCATCGAGCCGAAGCCGAACGAGCCCCGCGGCGACATCCTGCTGCCGACCCTCGGCCACGCGCTGGCCTTCATCAACTCGCTCGAGCGCCCCGAGCTCGTCGGCGTCAACCCCGAGGTCGGGCACGAGCAGATGGCCGGCCTGAACTTCGCCGCCGGCATCGCCCAGGCGCTCTACCACGGGAAGCTCTACCACATCGATCTCAACGGCCAGCGGGGCATCAAGTACGACCAGGACCTCGTCTTCGGCCACGGCGACCTCCAGAACGCCTTCGCCCTCGTCGACCTGCTCGAGAACGGCGGCCCGCAGGGCGGCCCCTCGTACGACGGCCCGCGCCACTTCGACTACAAGCCCTCGCGCACCGACGGGATCGACGGCGTGTGGTCGTCGGCCGCCGCCAACATGCGCATGTACCTCCTCCTCAAGGAGCGCGCCGCGGCCTTCCGCGCCGACCCCGAGGTCCAGGAGGCTCTCGCGGCGTCGAAGGTCGCCGAGCTCGCGCAGCCGACCCTCAACCCGGGCGAGACCTACGACGACCTGCTCGCCGACCGCTCGGCCTACGAGGACTTCGACCCGGAGCCCTACTTCGGTGGCAAGTCGTTCGGGTTCGTCCGCCTGCAGCAGCTCGCCGTCGAGCACCTGATGGGCGCCCGGGGCTGATCCCCGGCCGCGAAGGAAGCCATCGATGACGCTGGTCGCAGGAGTCGACTCCTCCACTCAGAGCTGCAAGGTCGTGATCCGAGACGCCTCGACGGGCGAGCTGATCCGATCGGGCAGCGCCAGGCACCCGGACGGGACCTCGGTCGATCCCAACGCCTGGTGGTCCGCCCTCCTCGAGGCGATCGAGGCGGCGGGCGGACTCGACGACTGCGCCGCGATCTCGGTCGCCGGCCAGCAGCACGGCATGGTGGCACTCGATCCAGCGGGGCGCGTCGTCCGCGACGCGCTCCTCTGGAACGACACCCGCAGCGCGCAGGCCGCCGCGGACCTCCTCGCCGAGCTCGGCCCGGAGGCCATGGCGGAGCGGACGGGCTCCCTGCCCGTGGCCTCCTTCACGGCGACGAAGGTGCGCTGGCTGCGCCACGCCGAGCCCGAGAACGCCGAGCGGGTGGCGGCGGTCGCGCTGCCGCACGACTGGCTGACCTGGCGGCTCCTGGGGTACGGCCCCTCGGCGCCTCGCGGTGCCGATCTCGACGCCCTCGTCACCGATCGCTCGGATGCCAGCGGCACCTCCTACTGGACGCCCGCTCGGGGCGAATACGACCTCGACCTGTTCGAGACCGCGTTCGGCCGGGCCGCCCGCGAGGCGACCGGGGCGGGCGCGGGAGCGGCATCCGCCGGCGACTCGCGCGTGGTCCTGCCGCGGGTGCTCGGGCCGGCCGACACGGCGGGGACCACCGTCGCCGTCGAGTCGATCCCCGCGGGCCTCGTCGTCGGCGCCGGGATGGGCGACAACGCCGGGGCGGGCCTCGGCCTCGACGCCACCGTCGGCGACGTCGTCATCTCCATCGGCACGAGCGGCACGGCCTTCGCCGTGACCGATCACCCGACCACCGATCCCTCGGGAACGGTCGCGGGCTTCGCGGACGCCACGGGAGCCTTCCTCCCGCTCGTCGCGACGCTCAACGCCGCCCGCATCCTGACGGCCGTCGAGACACTGCTCGGGGTCGACCACGACGAGTTCGCCCGCCTCGCGCTCGCCGCGGAGCCCGGCTCCGGCGGGGTGGCGCTCGTGCCCTACTTCGAGGGCGAACGGACTCCCAACCTCCCCGACGCCACGGCGACCTTCGCGGGTCTGACCCTCGCGGCCAGCACCCGGGAGAACCTCGCGCGCGCCGCGGTCGAGGGGCTCGCCTGCTCGCTGGCCGACGGGGTCGACGCCGTGCGCGCCCTCGGGGTCACGGCCACGCGCATCCTGCTGGTCGGCGGCGCCGCCCTCAACCCCGCCGTCCAGGCGGTCGCGGCTCAGGTCTTCGACGTGCCCGTGGCCGTCCCCGTGCCGGGCGAGTACGTCGCCGACGGCGCCGCCCGGCAGGCGGCGTGGGTGCTCACGGGGGCTCGGCCCGCTTGGGAGCTGTCGCTCGAGGCGATCCTCGCCGTCGACGTGCGCCCCGAGATCCGCTCTCGCTACCGCGAGGCGCAGGCACTCGGCTCGGTCTCCCGCCCCTAGCCCGTCCAGCCCCGCGCCAGCTCGGCCCGTCCGGGCCGGCTAAACCCTCGCGCTCGGCTGCCGCGGTGGTCCTAGGACCACCGCCGCGACCGAGCGCGAGGGTTTAGCGGGGGTGGGGTGGGGGCTACTCCTCGCGAGCGGGAGCAGCGCCCTTCGGGCGACTGCGGACCAGCACGACGACGACCGCGACCAGGGCGAGGCCGACGATGCCGCCGCCGACGCCGAGCGCGATGCCGAGACCGCTGCCGGACGACGGCGCCGACGCCGACCCGGTCGCCTCGAGCGTCGACGTCACGGCAGGAGCCTCGGACGCCGCACCCGCCGACGCGGACGCGGACGGCACCGCCACCGGGGCCGACGACGCCGCAGGAGCCTGGTCGCCGCAGGTGGGGCGCGTCGCCGCCCCCGTCGCCACGGGAGCGCTCTGCGGCCGGTCGTACCGGAACCGGATCGAGTTCGCCACGGTGTGGCCGTCCGCCGACACGATCTGCCACTGGACCGTGTACCGCCCGGAGTCGCCGAGCGCCACCGGCACGGAGACGTCGGTGTCGGCGATCGTCGAGCAGGCCGTCTCGAAGTGCTTTCCGGCCGCGTCCGTCACGATGACGACGTTCGACGAACCGTCGCCCGACAGGTCGAGCACCCGGTCGTCGAAGGTCAGGACGACCTTCGACAGGGCCGTCGTCTGCGTCGAGTCGGCGGCCGGAGTCGACGACACGAGGTAGTCGTGAGCGCTCGCGCCGGTCGCGGGCAGCAGCGCGAGAGCACCGGCCAGGACCAGGAGCCCCGTGCCGACGGCGACGGATCGCAGACGCCCCGCTCGGATCGTTCTCGCCACGCTCTACTCCTTCACGGCCGGGACGGCCGCCGATCGACGACCCCGAGTGTAGGCGAGGAGGGCGACGACGAGGGCGATCGCGCCGAGCCCGAGCCCCCCGATCCCGAAGCCGAGTCCGAGAGCGGACGAGGTGCCCGAGGCTCCTGCGCTCGCATCCGTCGCGGCCGCCGCGGTCGTCGCGGAGATGCCCTGGTCGGCGTCCGCCGGAGGCGCCTCGTTGACGTAGAGGACGGGCGCAGGATGCTCGGGCTCCTCCACCGAGGCGGGCGTGGCCTCGTTCCACTTCACGACGCTGCCGTCGCTGTAGGTCTGGATCACGGGCAGCTCGACCTTGTCGACGTCGGGCACGGCTCCGGCCGAGACCGTGAACAGCTGGAACGCTCCGGGCTTGATGCCGGCGCCCTCCGAGGCAGTCCAGACGACCTTGGTCACGCCCTTGGTGATCGTGCCGTCGCTCGTGGTGACGGGCTTCGGGAGGGTCGAGGTGACGACCTCGGCCGTCCAGCCGACGAGCGGCTGGTAGGAGACCGACGTGAAGGGGTGATCGGTCGGGAAGTCGACCTCCAGCTTCACGGTCGACGCCGTCGCCGACTCGGTCGGCGCCTTGAACTGCAGCGTGGCGTAGTCGCCGGCGGGGGCGCTCTCGGGGACGACGTGGACGTGGGCGGATGCCGCCAACGGCGCGGCGAGGGCGAGGCCGACGGCGACCGGGAGGGTCGCCGCGGCGCGGACGATGGTGCTCTTCTTCATGGGGATTCTCATCTCGTCGTGGCACGCACGAAGGGCGCCCGACGCTGTCGTCGGTGCGCGCGTGGGTGCGGCCGGAAAGGGGTTGGCTCGGAGTCAGGCGACTCGGGGCGGCCCGCGACGGGGGCGAGAGGCGAGGAGGACGTCGGTGGGGGCTCGGAGGCCGCGGCGATCGGCCAGGGCCAGCCGCAGGAGGCGACGCCCGGGACGAAGGGCGCTCGGGAGGGCGAGCACGACGACGGCGAGGCGCACGAGCCGGGCGGACGCCAGGCGAACGAGGCTCCAGAACGACCGCTCGCCATGACGCAGGATCAGGATGGTCACCAGGGCCGCCACCGCGTGCCCGAGCCACATCCGCGAGTCGTCCATGCCCATGGAGTGCCCGCCGGAAACGGTCGCCACGTCGGGCAGCACGGAGTGCGCACCCCCGGACATGACCATGCCGAGCATGCCCACGGGTTCGGAACCGCTCGCGGCCGCCGAGGGCGTCGCGCCGAGGCTGAAGAGCACGTGGAAGACCACCTGGCTCAGGACGACCGAGACGACGAGCCGAGGGGTCGACAGCGTGCGACCCGCGAGGGCGACGCTGACCAGGACGGCGAAGGTCAGGGCGAGCGTCGTGCCGAGCAGACCGGGCGCCATGCCGCCGCCCGCCACGTGCGAGAAGGCCGCGACCACGACGGAGAGGACGGCGACGGCGAGGCCCCGGACCACGCGGACCCCGCGCGACCGGATCGCCTCGTCGGCCCCCATCAGCGACTCACTCCTGCGGACCGCGCTTCTCGTGCGACGCCATCGCCGTGAGCTGCTCGTTGTAGGCGCGCAGCTCCGCGTCGTCGTCGTTCTGGGCCTTGCGGTCGTAGCGCTTGGCGATGCGCTCCTCCGAGCGCACCCACTGCCGGACCACCATGAGCGCGACGAGCACCGTCGGGAACTCCCCCGCGCCCCAGGCGATCGCCCCGCCGGTGTGCTGGTCGTCGAGGAGCTGCTGGTAGTTCGTCTTGCCGAGCGCGTGCCACCAGTCGGCGGCGAGGATGTCGGTGCCCGACATGATCGCGAGGCCGAAGAAGGCGTGGAAGGCCAGGGTCGCGAGCAGGAGGATGATCCGCAGCGGGTAGGCAGGCCGCTTGGGCCCCGGGTCGACCCCGATGAGGACGAAGAAGAACACGTAGCCCGAGAGCAGGAAGTGGATCTCCATGATCAGGTGGCCCGGGTGGGTCTGGAGCGAGGCCTCGAACCAGCCCGTGTAGTAGAAGGCCACGAGGCTGCCCGAGAAGATGACGGCCGCGACGGCCGGCTTCGTGATGACGGTCGCGTACCGCGAGTGCGTGATGATCATGATCCACTCGCGAGCGCCGCGGCTGTTGTCGTGACGCTTCGGCAGGGTGCGCAGGGCGAGCAGGATGGGGGCGCCCAGCACGAGGAGCGGCGGCACGTACATCATCAGCACCATGTGCTGGATCATGTGCGTCGAGAAGTTGACGGCTCCGTAGACGCTCGGCCCGCCGCTCGTGGCGAACGCGACGCCGAAGCAGCCGACCAGCCACGGGATGGTGCGACCCCACGACCAGGCATCTCCGCGACGACGGAGCTTGGCGACGCCGACGAGGTAGAGCGCGGCCATGATCGCGGCCACGGCCAGGAAGGCCCAGTCGGGGTGGAAGCCGAAGAGGAAGCGCGGGAGCGTGATGGGCGCCGGGTACGGGAAGCCGATCAGCCCGGAGCGGGTGTCGCCCGGGGCCACCTGCGGAACCGGCGGGGCGCTCTTGGAGAGGGCGACGGACAGTCCCATGGCCACGGCCATGAAGACGACCTCGGCGACGGCGAGACGGACGAAGGCGCGCGTCCGTGTCGGCTCGCGCACGAGGCGCGGGATCACGTGACGCCGGTGCAGGAACCCCGCGACGCCCAGCCCGATGAGGATGAGCGACTTCGCGGTGATGAGGAGGCCGTAGGGCGTCGTGACGAGGTCGGCCGGGGAGCCGAGCCGGAGGCTCGCGTTGATGACGCCCGAGAAGGCGACGAACGCGAAGGCCCAGAGGGCCAGCGTCGAGTAGCGCGCCACGACGGTGGGGAGATGCTTGCCGACCTTGGAACGGAGCAGGACGACCGCGATCAGGCCGCCCATCCAGACCGTCACGCCGATGAGGTGCAGGGCCAGGCTGTTGACGGCGTTGACGTGCTCGTTCGAGCCGGACGCGTGCCCCGAGAGAGCGAGGGGCATCAGGGCGAAGAGGGCCAGGACCGTGGCCGTGGCGATCCAGGAGACGTTCTTCGTCGTGACGAGGATGACGAGCGAGACGAGGATCGCGCCGATCGTCACCAGCCAGGTCTGACCGATCGGGAGCTGGAATGCGACGAAGGCGAATTGCGACCGGAAGGTCGGTGAGGTGAACGGCACCTGCAGCACGTTCGCCACCGTGAACAGGAGGGTCGCGACGGCCGACAGGAGCCAGACGAGACCGGCCCAGGCCGCCCACTTCGTCGCGAACCAGACGCTGTAGCTCGCCGACAGCGGGTCTTTGCGCTGCCCCGGAAGCGCGAGCGTCGCCACGACGAGGAGGCCGATGGTTACGGCCGAGGCGCCGTCGAAGACGCCCGTCGCGAGGGGGAGGCCGTTGAGGACGAACTGGCCCGGGTCGACGAGGAGCGTGCCCCCGATCGCGCCGGTGAAGTACATGGCGCCGAGCGCCAGCGCGAGCCCGAGGGGGATGCAGAGACCCAGCACCAGCGGAACGCCGCGGGGAAGTCGGAGGGAGCCCGTCGGGACGGTCAACGACCGGGTCTCGAACGCGAGGTCGTCGATGACGGCTCCGGCACGCTCGCCGGAAGCCGCTCGCTCCTCGGTCGCGCGCTGGTCGGTCACGGGCCCCATGATACGGAAGGCGACGCGGCGGCTCCTGCGGTTGTCCACAACCCCGAGAGACCCGTTCACGCTCCGGCAACCCTCGCCGGGCATCCTGCGGCCGTGACCTCGCGCAAACTCCTCCTCGTCGGCATCGACGGCCTCCGCCTCGACGACGCCCTCCGCCCCGGCGTCGCACCCCGCTTCGCGTCCTTCGTCCACAACGGCACGCTGCACCCGATGACCATGGAGGTGCCGACGATCTCCGGCCCCGGCTGGTCGTCGATCCTCACCGGCTCGACGCACGCCGACCACTCCGTCGTCGACAACTCCTTCCACGGCCACACGCTCCACTGCAACGCGGACATCCTCAGCCGCGCCTTCTACGCCGACCAGTCGCGCACGACCTTCGCCGCGACCGGGTGGCCGCCGATCGCGGATCCCGCGGGCCCCGGACCGATCGTCTCGACCCGCCTCGACCAGCAGCGCGCCGGCCGCCACCGCCTCGTCGTCCGCGACGGCGAGACCTACGGCTATCGGTGGGCGGACGGCGAGATCGCCGCGTTCTCGAGGCTCGCGCTCCGCGAGGCGGGCCCGGACGCGTCGTTCGTGTACCTGGGCGAGGTCGACGAGGCGGGACACCTCCACGGGGGCGCGTCGCGCGAGTACGAGGAGGCCATCGCGCGGGTCGACGCGCACCTGGGCATCCTGCTCGATGCCGTCGGAGCGCGCGCGTCGCTCCACGACGAGGACTGGCTCGTCGGCATCACGACCGACCACGGGCACCTCGACGAGGGCGGCCACGGCGGTGGAGACGCGGTGCTGACGCGATCGTTCCTGGCGCTCTCCCGCTTCGGCGGTGCGCAGGAGGCGCAGCGATCGGGCCCGCAGGAGCCGCCGGCCCCGGCTCCGCGCGAGATCCGCCCCGACGAGGTGGCCGGCCTCCTCCTGGCGCACCTCGGCTGAGTGCCGCGCCGCGATTCTCAGCGGTTTCTGGGAGCGCCGTCGGGACCGTGAGGATCCCGTCGCGAAAGGAGTCGGCCGTTTGACCAGCCCGGGTGAGCTTCTCGTCGACGCCGATCGACGCCGCGAGCCCACCCGTCCCCTCGGGTCGACGCCGCACTTCGAGCGGGTCTCACGCCGGACCGCGCTGTCCGTCCTGACCGGCATCCTCATCCTCTTCGGAGCCCTCGCCTCCTGGAACGCCGCGACGACCGGCTACTCCGACTACTACGCGACGGCCGCGAGGAGCATGTCGTCGAACTGGCGGGCCTTCGCCTTCGGCGCCTTCGACCCGAACTCCACGATCACCCTCGACAAGCTGTCGGGCTTCCTCGTGCCGCAGGCTCTCGCGGCCCGCGTCTTCGGCTTCCACGCCTGGAGCCTGGCGCTCCCGCAGGTCGTCTTCGGCCTGGTGACGATCGCCGTCACGTACGCCATCGTCACGCGCCTGCTCGGCCGGTTCGGCGGCCTCGTCGCCGCTCTCGTGACCGCCGTCCTGCCGGTCAGCGTCACGACGTTCTCGCACCCGATGGAGGACGCCATGCTGACGGCCTTCGTCACGCTGGCCGTCTGGGCCTGGCTCCGGGCCCTCGACACCGGCCTGCGCCGCTACCTCCTCCTGGCCGCGCTGTTCGTCGGGATCGCGTTCCAGGCGAAGATGATGCAGGCCTGGCTCGTGGTGCCCGTCCTCGTCGGTCTCCTCCTCTGGCAGCACCGTCGGCGGCTTCGTCTCGGCGTCGCGAACGTCGCCCTGGCCATCGGCACGATCGCGGTGACCTCGCTGGCGTGGGCCGCGACGATCCAGCTGATCCCCGCCGCCGACCGGCCGTACATCGACGGCACGACCGACGACAGCCCGCTCACCATGGTGCTCGGCTACAACGGGCTCGACCGGTTCGTCGGCGGCGCCTACCCCGGGGCCCTCGGCGCCGGGGCGTCGCTGCCCGGATACGGCAACGTCGGCCTCGTCCCCCCGGGCTGGGCCCACCTCCCGGTCAAACTCCTCCTGCCGGTCTACGCGACGCAGGTGGGTTGGCTCTATCCCCTGGCCGCCGCGGGGATCGTGCTCGGGGTGGTCGCGCTGCGTCGTCGCCCCGAGTGGGTGCTGCGCGGCGGCTCCCTGCCCGGCCTCGCGCGCGCGACGGCGCTCGGGACGGGGCTCCTGCTGGTCCTCGGAGTCGTGCTCGGACTCATGGCGCTGCCGCACACGGCCTACCTCGAGGCGCTCGTCCTCCCCCTGAGCATCCTCTGCGCCGTCGGGGCGATCCTCCTGGGCAGGCTCGCCGCAGGATCCGTCGGCCGGCGGCGCCTGGCCGTCCCGATCGTCCTCACCGTCCAGACCACCTGGTCGCTCGTGCTCCTCGGCCACTACCCCGCCCTCGCCGGCCCGCTCCTCGTCCCGGTCGCCGTCGCGGGCTACGGCGCCGCCCTGTGGTTCCGAGCGGCAGGCAGGATGCCCGTGGCCGACTCCCTCCGGATCGCCGTCGCCGCGGTGGCCGCCGTCGCCTGCCTGACCGGCCCCGCGCTCTGGTCGCTGTCGACGCTCGACCCCGGCTACGCCGGCTCCGCCGACGACGCCTACGCGGGCCCGCCCGTCGCCGGCGTGCAGGCGCTCATCACGGCCCACGAGCAGACCCGCGGGATCGGGCTCGACTCCGACGCGGTGGCACCCGCGACGGCCGCCCGCGAGCGCGCGATGTACGCCTTCGCTCTCCGCGAGGCACCCGGATCCCGCTTCGCCCTGGCGACCGACTCGTGGCGGAGCGCCGGTCCGCTGCTCGCCGACGGAGCCCGGCGCATCCTGCCCATCGGAGGGTTCACGGGCAGGGTCGGCAGCCCCGACGTCGCCGAGCTGCGCCGCCTCGTCGATTCGGGGCAGCTCCGCTTCGTCCTGCTCACCCGGAACACGGCCGCGGTCGAGCCCGTCGGCCCCGCCGAGCGCCGGCTGGACGACTGGGTGACCGGGCGATGCGCCCTGGTGCCGGCGTACGACCACGAGACCGCGCCGCGACTCCCGGGCGTGGTCACGGCCGACGAGCTCTACCGGTGCGCGCGGTGACCCGAACGAGCCCGACCGCCCGCACTACGCTCGCGACAGCGGGCGAGAGGGTCCCGCCCCATTCGAAGGAGCACCGCCGTGCCTGACCCGTTCACCGTCTCCCGCCACCACCTACCGCACCTGACGCCCCGCAAGCTCCTCGCCCTGGCCCGCCGGGAGGAGCTGCACCCCGTCGTCCTGGCCGAGGCGGAGCACCGGGCCGCGAGCGTGCAGCTGCGCGTCGCGGACGCCATCACCGCATTCGCCGGATCGATGAGATTCGTGTACCTTCACGTGCTGCTGTTCGTCGTGTGGATGCTCGTGTTCGAGAGGACCCCCTGGCCCACTCTGACGCTGATCGTGTCGCTGGAGGCGATTTTCCTCTCCACCTTCGTCATGATCGGGCAGAATCGTCAGGCCGCCTTCCAGCAGGCCAAAGCGGACCGCGACTACACCTCCTCCGAGAAACTCCTCGAGGAGAACACCGACCTCACCCGCGTCATCCACGAGCTGTCGCAGCAGATCCACGAGATGGTCAAAGCCGAGGTCCAGGCGCAGGCTGCAGCGAAGACCGTGAAGGAGCCCTGAGCGACGCGATCCACGTCGATCCGGCCCGGGGCTCCGAACACCTCCCAGAACGAATCCGAAACGGAGTCCCACGTGAACCACCCCAGCGCCCCCGGCGCTTTCACGGTCATGAGCTACAACCTCTGGAAGAACCACGCCGTGAGCGAGCTCTCCCGCCTGGAGAGCGACCACCCGATCGACTTCCTCTGCCTGCAGGAGGCCCACACGAAGACTCTGCCCGAGACGCTCGGCGATCTGCGCCTCGCCGCGTCGACCGGCAACGACCGTCTCGGCCTCGCGGTCTACGCCCGGGCCGACCGGTTCCGCGTCGAGGAGACGAGGTCGTTCACGCTCGACCGATCGGTGCACGACATCGTCCTCGCCCCGACCCCGGAGCGCCTCGTGGGCGCGCGCCTCGTCGACGAGACGACCGGCGAGCGACTCGTCGTGGCGTCGTTCCACGCCGCGCCGCTGAGCGCCCTCAACCTGGTCCGCCGCCGGCAGATCCACGCGGCGCACGGGCTCCTGCGGTCCCTCGCCGGCGACGCCCCCGTCGTCATGATCGGCGACTTCAACTACCCGTTCTTCACCGAGAGCCTCCGCAGGCGACTCGCCGCGACGGACTTCGCCCTCACGCGCGGCACCGCCAAGACGTACCGGAAGTTCCCGATGTACCGCGGGACCTTCGACCTCGTGACCGCGGCCGGCTTCGACGTCTCGCCGATCACGACGCTGCCGCAGGGCCTCTCGGACCACTTCCCGATCCTCGCGACCGCCACGCCCACCGGCGGCGACGCGCGGGCGGACCTGCGCGTCTCCGCCGCCGGACGGGTCAGTCGCCCTTCACGTTGACGATCTGCCGGAGAGTGTGCCGGATCGACACGAGCTCCGACGCGTCGGCCATCACCTGGTCGATGGGCTTGTAGGCCTGCGGGATCTCGTCGAGGAACGCGTCCGTGTCGCGGAACTCGATCCCGGCCATCGCCTCTCGGAGCTGGTCGTGCGTGAACGTCTTCCGCGCCTTCGACCGTGAGAAGAGGCGCCCGGCGCCGTGCGGCGACGACTCCAGCGCCACGGGGTTCCCGAGCCCCTCGACGACGTAGGAGGCGGTGCCCATCGAGCCGGGGATCAACCCGTGCTCACCCTTCCGCGCGCTGATCGCGCCCTTCCGCGAGAGCCACACGCTCTTGCCGAAGTGCGTCTCCCGCTGCGTGAAGTTGTGGTGGCAGTTGATCCGCTCCTGCTCGGCGACGGGCTCGCCCACCCACTCCGAGACCTGACGGACCACGCGGTCCATCATCTCCTCGCGGTTGAGCAGGGCGAAGTGCTGCGCCCACCGGAGCTCGCCGATGTAGCGGTCGAACTCCCGCGTGCCCTCCACGAGGTAGGCGAGGTCGGGGTCGGGGAGGTCGATCCACCAACGCTTCATCTCGGCCTTGGCCACCGCGATGTGCCTCTGGGCGATCTTGTTGCCGACCCCGCGGCTCCCCGAGTGGAGGAACAGCCAGACCGCGTCCTGCTCGTCGACGCTGATCTCGATGAAGTGGTTGCCCGAGCCGAGCGTGCCGAGCTGCTCGCGCCACGAGCCGGTGTACGACGAGGGGTCGAACGACGCTTCGTCGGCGAGCTCCTCGAGCTGCAGGATCCGCGGCGCCGCCGTGGCGACGATCGTCCGGTTGGCAGCGCCCGCCGACAAGGGGATCGCCCGCTCGATCGCCTCGCGCACGGGCCGGCGCTCGGCGGGGAGGTCGGCCAGTGCGAACTGGGTCCTGACGGCGATCATGCCGCAGCCGATGTCGACCCCGACGGCCGCCGGCATGACCGCGCCGAGGGTCGGGATCACCGACCCGACGGTCGCGCCGAGGCCCAGGTGGGCGTCGGGCATGAGCGCCAGGTGCGGGTAGATGAAAGGCATCGTCGAGGTGGTGCGCGCCTGCGACTCCGTGGAGTCCTCCAGGAGGGTCGCCCAGCTGAGGAGCCGGTTGGTGATCTTCTTCATTGTCCTTTCGATTCTGAGTGGGGAGCGGATCGCACCCGGGGAGGCGCATCCTGCTCGACCCTGCAGAGGACGAGAAAGACGAGAAGCCCCGGGCCTCATCACGGGCCGGGGCTTCGACGGATCGAAAGCCCTAGCCCGAAACGGGTTCGCGGAAGGAGCGCTGGACGAGCTCGAGCTCGTAGAGCGGCATGCGATGCGTCGTGAGGGACACGGCATGACTCCTTCCGGGGGCGCGTGCCGGTTTCGGCACGGAACAGTCACCGTACCGGCAGGCCTCCCCGCCCACAAGAGTGTCTTCAGGCCGAGCGAACTCAGGGGCCGTTCCTGTCCCCCACACAGGAGCGAACAGGTACGTTCTTCCTCGGGGATCTTCTCCATCGGGTCGAGCTTGACCCGCGGCTCTGCAACACGGGCTGCGGATGATCACTCACCCGGCGGCAGGCCTGCTGGTGCAGCGCTGCACGAGCAGGCCTGTTCCCCGAAACCCGCCGAGTCCCGTCACCGAACGGGCCCGGCGGCCCTTCGCTTCCGGTCTGTCGTCGCCACGGGCGGCGACCTGTCTCGTACCCCGTTGGTGTCGGAATCTCTCTCGTGATGGTGTCTCGTCATTCGGTCGTGAACGAGCAGATCGCGAGCACCTCCGGTCCGCAGACAGCCTGGGGGTCGGCCGCCAGGAGGCGCCCCTCGACGGCCCAGGCGAGCCGCTCGAGGTGGGGGATCCCGATATTGCCCGTGCCCGTCTCGCCGTCGTGCTCATCGTGGACGAGCGAAACGGACCACGACTCCTACTCGCCGTTCCAAGCCCGGAGTCGCTCCCCGAGGGCAGTGTCGACGGGGATTCCCGTGGATTCGACGAGCCCAGACCACCCCTCCGGGACGATGGCCATTGACATCCGCGAACACTTCCGAAATCGGCCATCCGATATTCGAAAACAACTTCTGGGTGGGAGCGCCGTGGCCACTCCCTCTCCTGCTCAAGCTGCATCAAGTGACGTCGTCTACGCCTGCTACGGCGGCGGCAGCGCCCCGACGATCTATTCCTCGACCACCAGCCCGTCGCGGTGCAACGGCATCTACCGGATCCAGAAAAATGGTGTCACCGTGGTGCAGATTGACCGGCGACGCGTCAAGGACTGGAATGGTTTCGTGAAGAGCGTGAGAGCCCTTCACGGTGACGCCAACAGATGGTGCAGCACGCATGCCCTCGACTGCACGGTTCTCGCAGGAATCGGGATCACCCTGCTGGCACCCCTACTCGTCGCCAATAGCTGATGGAGAGAGCCGTGAAATCCCTTACCAAGAAAGACATCATCGGGGCCGGTGCCTACGTTCTCGTGGGGGCGATCCTGCTCGTGTGGGGTCTCGCTGAGAACCAGGTGCTCGTCCGTACGCTAGGCGCCGGATTCCTCATTGGCGCGGTCCCGGGATGGATAATGCTTCGCCCGGCACTCCGTTCACGTCGCCGCCGCTCTGGCCGCGTCTGACCGGCTCCGCGCGGGCCGAGCGGGACGCGTTCGCGGACCCCTAGAACCACTGCAGAACCCACCCGACCAGGTTGGCAGCGGGGACGACCACCCATCTGTAGAGCCAGCGCCACGGCTGGGTCGCCGGGAAGTCCTTCGTCGGTGGGCGCAGCGACCTCCGCGGGGCATCGACGGGGCGGCTGTCGGTCATCGTCAGAGGCTAGCGCCGCACCGGTCGACGGCGGCGGCCTTAGACTGATCGGCTACCGTCCGCCGGCCCGAAGGAGCTCAGTGCTCGTCACCCTCACCTCGACAGCGCCCTCCGCCTCCGACCTGAGCCACCTCCTCCGCAAGCACCCCGACCGCGCGCAGGCGTTCTCGCTGAGCGTGGGGACCGCGCACGTCTTCTACCCCGAGGTCTCCGACGACCGGTGCACCGTTGCGCTCCTGCTGGAGATCGACCCCGTCGGGCTCGTGCGCGACAAGCGCCTCCGCGGGGGCGACTCCGCCGCCCTCTCCCGGTACGTCAACGATCGGCCCTACGCCTCCTCGTCGATGGTCGCGGTCGCTCTTGGACAGGTCTTCCGCACGGCGATGACCGGGCGGAGCGAATCCTTCCCCGTTCTCGCCGCCGCCCCGCTTCCGCTCGAGATCACCGTCGCGGCGGTGCCCGCGCGCGGGCGCGACACCGAGGGCCTCGCCACGCGCCTCTTCGAGCCGCTCGGCTGGCAGGTGGAAGAGACCCCGATCCCCCTCGACCCGCAGTTCCCCGAGTGGGGCGACTCCCCCTACGTCGATCTCGTCCTCCGCGGGAATGTCCGCCTGAGCAACGCGCTCCGCCACCTCTACGTCCTCCTGCCCGCGCTCGACGACGCCAAGCACTACTGGGTGTCCGACGACGAGGTCGGGAAGCTCCTCCGCGCCGGTGAGGGCTGGTTGCCCGACCACCCGGAGCGTGACGTCATCACCCGCCGGTACCTCGCCCACCAGCGCTCCCTGGTCGCGGAGGCGACGGAGCTCCTCTCCGCCGAGTCGCATGTCCGCGCCCTCGACGACGAGCCCGGCGCCGCCGACGCGGAACGAGGCGGGCAGGAGGAGGCCCAGTCGCGGCCTGCGCCGCTCGCCCCGCAGCGCGCCGAGGCCGTTCTGACCGCGCTGCGCGACGTCGGCGCCCGATCGGTGGCGGACGTCGGCTGCGGAGAGGGCGCCCTCCTGACGAGGCTGCTCGCGGATCCTGCGTTCTCGACCATCGTCGGCACGGATGTCTCAGCGAGCGTTCTGACACGGGCGGAGAGAGCGCTCGATCTGCGCGAGGCGAGCGATCGCAAGCGTGAGCGCATCCGGCTGGTGCAGTCGTCCGTGACGTATCAGGACGACCGGCTCGCCGGGTTGGACGCGATCGTGCTCATGGAGGTGATCGAGCACGTCGACGAGGAGCGTCTGCCGGCGCTCGAGTCGTCGATCTTCGACGCCGCGGCGCCCGGTGCCGTCGTCGTGACCACACCGAACGCCGACTTCAACGGCCTGTTTGACACGCTCCCGGCCGGCGTCTTCCGGCACGCCGATCACCGATTCGAGTGGACGCGGGCCGAGTTCGCCGCGTGGGCGGACGCCGTCGCCGCTCGACATGCCTACTCGGTCGAGTACCGCACGGTCGGCGACGTCGACCGCGATCTCGGGTCGCCGACGCAGCTTGCCCTGTTCCGGAAGGGCACCGCGCGATGACCCGTCTCGCCCTCCCCGACATGTCCCTCGTCGTGCTCGTCGGCGCCTCCGGGTCGGGAAAGTCGACCTTCGCGGCCCGCCACTTCTCCCGCTTCGAGACCCTTTCCAGCGACTTCTTCCGCGGTCTCGTCTCCAATGACGAGAACGATCAGGCGGCTACCGCGGCGGCGTTCGAGGCACTCCGCTTCGTCGCGGCGAAGCGCCTCGACGCCGGGCTCCTGACCGTGATCGACGCGACCAACGTCCAGCCGGACGCCCGCCGGTCATTCGTCGCCCTGGCGCGGGAGCACGACGTCCTGCCGGTCGCCGTCGTCCTCGACGTACCGATGAGCGTCTGCGTCGAGCGCAACGCCGGCCGCTCGGATCGCACCTTCGGCGCGTCCGTCGTCAAGCGTCAGCACGACCAGCTCCGACGCTCGCTCCGCCACCTCGGCAAGGAGGGGTTTCGCCGCGTGCACGTTCTCTCCGGGCTCGAGGCCGTGGAGGAGGTGGAGTTCTACCGAGAGCCGCTTCTCAACGACCGCCGCGAGGAGACCGGTCCGTTCGACGCGATCGGCGACGTGCACGGCTGCCGCTCGGAGCTCGAGTCCCTGCTCGTGAAGCTCGGCTACGTGATCGCCCGCGACGACCTGGGGCGTCCCGTCGACGCTGCGCACCCGGAGGGGCGCCGTGCGGTCTTCCTCGGCGACCTCGTCGACCGCGGACCCGACGCCCCCGGCGTCCTCCGCCTGGCGATGGGGATGGTCGCGGCCGGCCACGCGCTGGCCGTACCGGGCAACCACGAGGCGAAGCTCGTCCGGGCACTCGAGGGCAAGAAGGTGCAGACGAGCCACGGACTCGCGGAGACCCTCGCGCAGCTCGCCGGAGAGAGCGACGAGTTCCGGGCGCAGGTGCTGGCGTTCTGCCGCGACCTCGTCTCCCACCTCGTCCTCGACGGCGGCCGCCTCGTCGTCGCCCACGCCGGCCTGATCGAGAAGTACCACGGCCGGGCCTCGGGTCGCGTGCGCGCGTTCTCCCTGTTCGGGGACACGACGGGCGAGACCGACGAGTTCGGCCTGCCCGTCCGACTGCCGTGGGCGGAGGACTACCGCGGCTCCGCGACAGTCCTCTACGGCCACGTCCCGACGCTCGAGACGGAGTGGGTCAACGGCACCATGTGCCTCGACACCGGCTGCGTGTTCGGCGGCAAGCTCAGCGCGCTGCGCTATCCGGAGAAGGAGGTCGTCGACGTCCCTGCCGAGCGCGTCTGGTACGAGCCGGCCGCACCCCTGGGGGGCGCAGGATCCGCGTCCACGGCGCCCGGCTCGACCTCCCGGCGCGATCCGAGCCTCCTGCGCATCGACGACGTCCTCGGCAAGCAGGTCGTCGAGACGCGGGCGTTCGGCAAGGTCGGGATCCGGGAGGACAACGCCGCCGGAGCCCTCGAGGTGATGAGCCGGTACGCCACCGACCCGCGCCGCCTCGTCTACCTCCCGCCGACCATGAGCCCGCCGTCCGTGGCGAGCCGTCCGGGTCTCCTCGAGCACCCGGCCGAGGCGTTCGCCGCCTACCGGAAGGAGGGCGTCGACCGGCTCATCTGCGAGGAGAAGCACATGGGCTCGCGAGCCGTGGTGCTGCTCACCCGCGACGCGGAGCGGTTCGGGGCTCCTACGGGCTGGCGCGGCACGATCCACACGCGCACCGGCCGGCCGTTCTTCGACGACGCCACCACCGACACGTTCCTCGCGCGCCTCGACCGCGCAGCCGCGGACGCCGGGCTCTGGGACGAGCTCGACACGTCGTGGCTCCTCTTCGACGCCGAGCTGCTGCCCTGGTCGCTCAAGGCCGGACCGTTGATCCGCGAGCAGTACGCGAGCGTCGCAGCGGCGGCGACTTCGGCGCTGCCCGCTGCGGCCGGGATCCTGCGGACCGCCGCCGACCGCGGTGTCGACGTCGCCGACCTGCTTGACCGCACGACGCGCCGCTCTGCGAACGCGGAGGCCTACCGCGATGCCTACCGTCGCTACGGCGCCCCGGTGTCGGGGTTGAACGGGGTGCAGCTCGCGCCGTTCCAGTTGCTCGCGTCCGAGGGGGCCAGCCACCTCGGCCAGGAGCACCTGTGGCACCTCGCCATCGCCGACCGCCTCGCCGATGCCGACGAGACTCTCATCCGGCGCACTCGGCGGATCGAGGTGGACCTCGCCGCGGCCGACTCGGAAGCCGCAGCGACGGCGTGGTGGGAAGAGTTGACGGCCGCCGGAGGCGAGGGGATGGTCGTCAAGCCGTCGGCCGGTCTCCTGCGCGGCACCCGGTCGCTCGCGCAGCCCGGCATCAAGGTGCGCGGGGCCGAGTACCTCCGGATCATCTACGGCCCCGACTACCTCGACCCGTCCCAGCTGGAGCGCCTCCGCGACCGCGACGTCGGGCACAAGCGTTCGATGGCGCTCCGCGAGTACGCGCTCGGGGTCGAGGCGGTCGAGCGCTTCGTCGCCGGCGAGCCCCTGTGGCGGGTGCATCAGGCGGTCTTCGGCGTGCTCGCGATGGAGTCGGAGCCGGTCGACCCTCGGTTGTGAGGCGGGAGGGTGCTCGACGTCTCGCCGGATCAGCCGCGCCGAGGCCGGTCGACGCTGTCCCGGACGACGAGCCGGGGAACGGTCGACGAGAACGCGGGAGCGCTCTCCCCGTTGATCTGCGTCAGGAGCAGGGCGAAGGCGCGCGTTCCGAGGCCCGCGAAATCCTGCCGGACCGTCGTCAGCGGTGGGTTCCAGAGTCGCGCGAGCGGGTGGTCGTCGAATCCCGCCACGCTCACGTCGCCCGGCACGGACTTGCCGCCGTCGACGAGGCCCTTCACGACACCCATGGCGATCTCGTCGTTTCCGCAGAAGACCGCGGTGACGTCGGGACTGTCCGCGAGCGCTCGGCCCAGGGGCTCCCCGCTCTCGGGGTCCCACGTCGCGTCGAGGATCCCGGGAACGCGACGACCGCGGGCAACGAGTGCGTCTCTCCACCCCGACGTGCGACCGTCCTCCTCCCGCGAGGGCGGGACGCGGACGTGGTGGACCGTCTCGTGGCCCAGATCCAGGAGATGGTCGACGAGCTCTCGGGCGGCGGCCCTCTCGTCGAGCACCGCTTGAGGAGGGCCGACCTCCTGGATGCCCGAGATGGACACCGCCGGGACCCCCGGGGGCAGACGGTGGACGACCTGGACCCCGCACGGGTCGAACTTCAGGACGACGATCCCCGCGATCGGCTGACTCAGGACGGTGCCGACGGCACCGTCGACTGTCTCAGGATCGGACGTCTCCACCACGGTGATGGAGACGAGGAACCCCGCCTCCCGCGCGGCCTGTTCGACCCCGCGGATGGTCTCGGCGTAGCCGAATCGCGAGGTGTTCCCGGCGATGATCGCGACCATCGTCGGCTGGCCCGCCACGAGGGCCCGAGCGGTGGCGGACGGGCGGTACTTGAGTTCGTCGATCGCGCGGAGCACGCGCTCGCGCTTGTCCTCGCTGACCTTGGCCGCCCCTGTGAGGACGCGCGACACGGTGGGGATCGAGACGCCGGCAGCGCGCGCGACGTCGCTGATCACCGGCCTCGACGTTGCATTCGACACGATGCTCCCCTCTCGTCCTGATCCTGCCCTACTTGACCGCGCCGCTCGTGATTCCCGAGATGATCTTCCGCTGCATCACCATGAACGTGATCAGCAGCGGCAGGCTCATGAGGATCACGTAGGCGAAGATGAGGTGCCAGTTGTTGAGGTACAGACTCGCGCTGGCGACCTGGTACAGGTTGAGGGGCAGTGTGTCGAGCCGTCCGCCGAGCACGAAGAGCGCGTAGAAGACGTCGTTCCAGATGTACAGGCAGATCAGGATCGTCGCCGTGGCCAGAGTCGGTCCGAGCAGGGGCAGGATGATCGTGACGAACACCCGGACCGGTCCCGCGCCGTCCATGCGCGCCGCCTCTTCCAGCTCGACGGGAATGGTGCGGACGAATCCGGTGACGAAGAAGATCACGGTGGACAGGTACATCCCCATGTAGACCCCGACCATGCCCACGACGGATCCGTCGAGGCCGATGTACCGCAGCGTGAGCACGATGGTCACGACCGCCGGTGGGAGGACGATACCGCTGATGGCGAGCGCGTAGATGAACGCGGTACCACGGCTCTTGCGCCGCGCCAGCACCCACGAGGCCATCGAACCGAGAACCAGCACGCCGACGACGGACGGCACCATGATCAGGAGACTGCCGAAGAAGGCGGGCACCATCCGGCCCTGGTCGAACACGGTCGCGAAGTTCTGGAAGAGCTGCCAGTGCGACGGGGCCGAGAGGTTGGGGCTCAGGGCTTCCGCCCTGGTCTTCCCCGCCGTGGCCACGACGAGCCAGAACGGGATCCCCAGGAGGACCACGGCCATGCCGATGGCCAGGATCGGCTGAGCGAGCCGGCGGCGGCGCTTCGGATTCGTGCGGTGTGCGGTGAGTGCGGTCACAGGACACGCTCCCTGCGTCGAAGGATGATGATGACCGGGAAGGCCAGGACGGTGACCATGATGAAGAGGGCGAGGCTCATTGTCGTCGCCTGAGCGAAGAGCCCCTGGCCGAACGTGCGGAAGATGAAGATGTTGAGCAGCTCCGTCGACCCTCCGGGTCCGCCCGCGGTCGTCGCCTGGACGATGTCGAACCCGTTCATCGATCCGAGGAGCGACGTGGCCACGTTGAAGGTGACGGCGGGTGCCAGGAGCGGGAAGCGGATCTGTCGGAACGTCTGCCACCAGGAGGCGCCGTCGATGCGGGCCGCCTCGAGGACATCGGTGCTGATCGTCTTCAGACCGGCCAGATAGATCAGCATGGCCAATCCCATCCACTTCCACGCGTGGATGAGGGTGACGAGCAGGAGCGTCCAGGTGGTGTTCCCCAGCCAGGCGATCGTGACCGGGTGACCCGTGATGAAACCCAGGATCTCGTTGAGCCCACCGGCCGGCTTGAGCAGGGCCTGGAAGATGTAGCCGACGGCGAGCGCCGACATGACGACGGGCACGAAGAACGCGACTCGGACGATCCGGTTGACTCGGGTGTCCCGCTCCAGGACGAGAGCGAGGACGAGCCCGAAGAGATTCTGGAAGAGCGCCACCAGGATGCCGTAGACCAGCGTGATGCGGAGGTCGCTCACGAGGCTGCCGCTGGTGAAGACGGTGGCGAAATTCTCGAAACCCACGAAGTTGATGGCCGACTTGAAGCTCGACCAGTCCGTCAGCGCGTACACGAAGTTGAAGAGCGTCGGGATGAAGAAGAACACGACGAGAACCACGAGGGCCGGCAGGAGGAACCAGAGCGGGTGGTTCCGTCGCGCGGCCGCCTGCCGGGCCTTGCTCAGAGGGGGGCGGGTCTCGGTGTCCGCCGACCGTTCGAGAGTTGCTGTCATGGGGTGCTTTCGGTTCGGAGGGGACGGGGCGGTCGCCATCGGCGACCGCCCCGTCGGAAGAGGTTAGAACCCTGACGCGCCCTGGGCCTTGGCCAGCTGGGCGAACTGGGTCTGCGTGGACTCGGTCACCTGCTTGGCCGTCATGGTTCCCTGGATCATGTTGTCGAGGTACAGGTAGAGGTCCGGGTTCGCGATCGCGAGGGCCTGCATGGAGCCGACCGACGTGTTCAGCGACGCGGCGACCTGCTTCAGGGCCTCCGGCACCGTGGAGGGCGTCTCGACGCCTTTCTCGAGCGAGACGGTGGACTGGTCCTTGACGAAGTCGGCGTAGCCGTCGCCCATCCAGTAGGACAGGAACTGCTTGGCGGCCGACTCCTTCTTGCTGTCGCCGGTCTTGAAGGCGACGAGCGCGTTGGACTGGTCGGGGATGAACGTGCCGACGTTGCCGGACGGGCTGACCGGGACGAAGCCGATCTTCTCGTCGAGCTCCTTCGTGGTCGACGTCGCCTGCATGGTCGTGAAGAAGGAGTTCACCTGGAGTGCCATCGCCGCTTTACCGGAGAGGATCGCGGCGGCCTGGTCCTGCAGGGTGCCGGTCTTGATGTCCGAGTTGAACAGCCCCTCGTCGATGTACGACTTGTAGTTGTCCACGGCGGTCTGGACCGTCGAGTCGGTGAAGGCGGTCTCGTTCTTGTTGATCTTGGTCCACAGGCCGTCCTTGGCCGCGTCGGCGAGCTGAGCCTGCACCCACCACTGCGTGGCCCACTTGTCTCCGCCCATCTCGTAGAACGGGTCGATCCCCTTGGCCTTCAGGGTCTTGGCGTCGGCGATCAGCTCCGACCAGTTCTTCGGAGTGTCCGTGATGCCACCCTTCGCGAGCGTCTGCTTGTTGTAGAAGACGCCGATGACGGCGGGGCTGGTGACGAGAGCGGCGTAGCGGGTCCCGTCGAGCTTGCCGGTGAAGTCGGCGAGATTGCCGGTGTACTTCGACAGCCAGGGTGCGCCCGTCAGGGGCAGGAGGTTGGTCTTGGCGTTGAGGGACGTCAGCTCCGACGCGGTCGGCTGCCAGAAGGCCAGGTCGGGCTTGTTGCCCGTGGCGACCTTGGTCTGGACGCCCTGCTCGTAGGGGTCGGGGATCGTCTGGACGGTGACCGTGGCTCCGGTGAGCTTCTCGAACCCCTTGATGACGCTGTCCGCCGTCTTGTTGGAGTTCGTGGCCGCCCAGATCGTGATGGTCGTCCCCTTGAGGCTCGCATCCTGCTTCGCCCATCCGCTGTCGGACGAACTCGTCCCGCCCGCGCCGGGGGCGCTGCAACCGGCGAGGACGAGAGCCGCCGAGACGCCGACGGCGACGACGGCCCCTTTCAAAGCTTTCTTCATTGAACTGCTCCTTGTGTGGTGGTGCTTCGTGGTGGTGGTGGTCAGGGGAGTCGGGTGATGCGGAACAGACGGGCACCGGGCTCCGTCGTTCCCTTCTCGACGTGGAGGACGCCGGTGTCGGCGTCCCAGGTCGTCGGCCAGTCCGGAAGATGCTTCGGGAAAAGGGTGACGACGTCGATTTCGTGTCCGACGAATTGAGGGAGGGAGACGCGAGCCGCGGTTGCGGCGTCCGTCCGGTTCCAGAGGGTGACGTGCGCGACGCCGTCGGCGAGGAGCCCCATGGCGACCCACTCCGCGTCCCAGCTCGGGAGCCCGAGGGGCCAGAAGGGCGTCGACGTGGAGACGGGGGCACGAAGTGTCCGGGCGATCGTGATCGCCTCGGAGACGATCCCTCGTTGCGCGTCCGTCATGTGGTCGAGGTGCCCGGAGAGGTAGAACCGCCCCAGGAGGCTCGTCGTCAGGGTCAGGGCACTGGTCTCCGGCGACATCTCCGGCTGCGGGTACGCCCAGTTCGCTGCCTGTTCCGGCAGCATCGCGACCGGGGCCGCCGCCGCGATGGGCGGGTAGAGCAGGGGATCCTGCTGGTCCGACGTCGACTGGAGATCCATCCGCGAGAGCATCGCGAAGTCCATCCGCATGGCGCCCGAGGCGCAGTTCTCCAGGACGATCTCGGGGTGCCGACGGTAGAGGCCGTCGATCCAGGCCAGGTGCGCCCGGTTGTGATCGAGCATCCCGGAGCCCGGGCTGACCGCGTCGCGGTCGGTGCCGACCCCGGGGTTGATGTTGTAGTCGAGTTTGAAGTAACCGATGCCGAACTCGTCGACGAGCCGGTCGACGACGGAGTCGAGGTGAGCGACGGCGGCCGGATGACGCAGATCCAGGTGGTAGCGCTCCTGCTCGATCACACGGACGCCGTGCCGACTGAAGAACGCCTCCTCCGGCAGATCGTCGGCCATGCGGCTCCTGACGCCGACGACCTCCGGTTCGAGCCACAGTCCCGGCACCATTCCGCGGTCGCGGATCCGCCTGATGATCGCGCCGAGTCCGTCTCGGAATCGCGTCGTCGAGGGCTGCCATTCGCCGACGGAATCCCACCAGTCGCTGGTGTCGTCGTACCAACCGGCATCGATGCAGAACACGTCGGCACCGACCGCCGCGGCAGCGTCGATCAGGGGCTCCAGCTTGTCCGAGGTCGGATCGCCGTTGAGCGTGTTCATGTAGTCGTTGAAGACGATGGGCATCGCTTCGCTGTCGGCGCTCCGACGCCGCGCGGATCGGCGGAACGAGGTGAGAGCGGCGATGGCGATGGTCGTGTCCGCCCCGACGGCGATCGTCGCCGGGACCGACGTGAAGGACTCGCCCGCTTCCAGGATCACGTTCCAGTGGTGATTGCTGTCGGTCGGACCGCTGACCGCGAAGTAGACGTCGGCGATGTCCCGACCGACCTCGAACCTCCAGCCGCCGTTGTGCTGGACCTCCCAGGCCCACGCGAAACCGTGGGATGCCGACGAGAGGATCGCGACGGGGATGTGTTTCCCGGTCGACCACGACCCCTCCGACGCGAAGACCTCGGCACCGCGCCCGTTGTGACCCGTGAGCCACGAGGCCGTGTCCGGCATCCGCAGCGCGTCGAGCGCTTCTCCCGTCCACCGCCCTTCGGCGAGCCAGTCGCTGTAGCCGCGAGTCAAGACCCAATCGCTCGCCTCGGAACCGCGCTCGGGCGAGCGGCCGGCGTACGCCGCCCAGGTCGCCACCTGCTGGAGGACGACGGACTTCTCGGAGCCCGTGTTCTCCACCCGGACGCGGGACGTGAACGCGGGAGCGCCCCAGGGGCTCGTGAGGGTCATCGTGACCCGGAGGTGCCGCGACGGATCGTCCGCGATGATCGCCAGCGTGACCCCTGACTCGTCGTCGCGGGTGTCGTGGGAGACGTAGACGAGGTCCTCGCCGACCGCCGTGTGGACGAGGCGGGTGTTGGCGAGCGCGTGACCGGCGTCGACGACGAGAACGTCCATCAGAGGCAGGCCGGCGGCGATCTCGTGGAGACCTGTGCTCTCCGACCACACGCTCGTGAGAGTCGGGGCCGCTCCGGCCCGGAGGTCGAAGGTCAGCGTGAGCCCCGGGTGGCCCCAGGTGGTGGTGGTCGTGGTTGCCAGCAGTTCAGACATGCGTTCCTCGCTCGATTCAGCGGGAGGGTCACACCGCTGTGATAGCGATATCAAAGCATAGCGCTTGGAAAATTGAAAGCGATTTCTTCTGAAACTTTTTTCACGGCCGATCGCCTTGTATTCGGCTTTGAAATCGGTATCGTCGGGCTTGCGGCAGTTCCGGTCCCAGGGGGTCGGCAGCCGCTTTCGCGTGTCAATCCTCAAAGGAGTGGATCATGATCTTCGCCCATCACCATCGTGCGCGGCGGTTCGGCGCCGGCATACTCGGGGTGGCCCTCGTGGCCGGACTGAGCGTCGTCGCGGCGCCCCCGGCGCAGGCGGCCACCGACGCCGTCTCCGTGAACTTCGCCTCGTCGACCGGCAGCTACCACGGCGGCGCGGCCGGTGCCCTCTACGGACTCAGCGACGACGGCGTTACCCCGTCCGCCGTGACAGCGGGGGCCAACCCGGTCACGCTCAGCCAGAAGGATCCGGGCGGCGCTCAGCACCCCAACGGCGACGCCCTCAAGGTCTCGAACGAGTTCTTCTCGACCGGTGGCAAATACCTGTTCATCTACACCCAGGACACCTACCCGGACTTCCCCTACAACGGCGGTGCGCGGCCCACCGACTTCTCGACCTACGTCACGGCCGTCACCGACGCGGTGAAGGCCGTGAAAGCGACCGATCCGAATCACTTCGCCCAGTACGTCTTCCTCCCCTTCAACGAGCCGGAGCAGGAGTGGTACGGCAACTACTCCGCCGCCAACTCTCAGCGACTCGTCTCGGACTGGGCCACGGTCTACGCCGCGATCAAGGGTGTCGACTCGCGCGCCCTGGTCGGCGGACCCGCCTTCGCCAACTATCAGCACGGCTTCGAGAGCGATCTCCTGACCTACGGCAAGGCGCACGGCTCCCTGCCGGACTTCACGCTGTGGCACGAGCTGAACCGCGGCTCCCTCGCCAACTACGCCGGGAACTACGCCGACTACCGCGCCCTCGAGACGTCGGTCGGCGTGAGCCCCATCCCGATCAACATCAACGAGTGGGGCGACCGGAGCGACCTCTCCGTCCCCGGTCAGATGATCCAGTGGTTGGCCATGTTCGAGAAGACCAAGGTCTACGCCGACACGGCCTACTGGTCGTATGCCGGCAACCTGAACGACAACTCCGCCGGCCCCAACAGCGCGAACGGCGGCTGGTGGATGGAGAAGTGGTACGCCGATCTCTCCGGCAACACGGTCGCCGTCACCCCACCCCAGGCTAATACGCCGCAGACCGTGCAGGGCATCGCGACGGTCGACGCCGGCAAGAAACAGGCAACCGTCCTCCTCGGGGGGAACGGCAACGCCGTCTCCGTCAGCCTGGCGGGACTCGACCAGAGCGTGTTCGGCACGACCGTGGACGTCACCGTCGCCCGTGACACCTGGTCGGGATACGAGGGCAGCGCCCTCCAGCCGAAACCGTTCCAGACGCAGCGGCTTTCGCTGACGAACGGCACGCCGTCGATCACGATCCCGAACTCCGATCGGATGAGCGCCTACCGAATCATTGTCACGCCGGCGGCCACCACGGCACCGGCGGTGGACACGACCTGGTCGACGAGCGTCGAAGCGGAGAACACCACCCTCACCGACGTCACCGCCTACGCGCAGGACACCGACGCGGACCCGATGACCTTCGCCACGAGCAACAAGAAGGACGTGGGGGACCTCAGCCACGTCGATTCCGCGCTCACCTGGAACGTCACCGTCCCGGCCACCGGCACCTATCGGCTCGGGATCTACGACGGGACCCAGGCGGCACCCGGCCAGAACGCCCTCTTCGTCGACAACGGGTTCAGTCAGATCGTCCAGTACACCGCGGACCTCAGCTACACGTACCGGAACCGCACGGACGTGCTCGTGAACCTCGCGGCGGGCACCCACGCCCTGTCGATCCGCACGAGTCGAGACGGGTCGACGCTCCTGCCCGGCAGCAACCTCGCCATCGACAAGTTCGACCTGACCCAGGTGGTCGGCGCCGAGAGCGCCTCCTACCCGGCGCGGTTCGGACGCGTGGCGGGAACGACACCGTTCGTCTCGGGCCAGGGACGCAACGGCGCACTGGTGTCCGTCACCGGCTCCGCGAGCGACACCTTCTTCATCGCCGCGGGTGACGACGGGTACTACGACCTGGCACTGGATTACCGGACGCCGAACGCGGCCGCGACGCTGGCCGTCACGGTCAACGGCCGGCCGCTCAGCGGGTTCGCGTCGACGTCGGCGGGTGGTTGGACCTCGACCGCACGCGTGCACCTCGCTGCGGGGATCTCGCAGGTCCAGGTCTCCGCCGCGTCGGGGACGGCGCAGCTCGACACCCTCCGCACCGTGCGGGCGACCGGCGGCGACAGCTCGACCAAGACGATCGAGGCCGAGAGCGGCACGATCTCCGGTGCGTCGCGGGTGTCGACCCTCGCCGCTGGCACCAACGCCTCGGGCGGGAAGGCCGTCACCTACGTCGGCAACGGTTCGGGGAACACCCTCACGATCGCGCGACCGACGGGCACACCCGCCGGCCTCTACGACCTGGGCGTCCACTACGCGAACGCCGAGCAGAACACGGCCAACCACTACAACACGGATGTCGTCAGTCGCACGATGACCATCGCCGAGAACGGTGGGGCGACTACGCAGGGGATCTTCCGTCACAACTACAGCTACGCCAGCTTCTGGTGGAAGACCGTCCCGCTCCAGCTGACCACGGCGAACGGTGCGCTCGTCCTCGGAAACCCGAGTTCGTACGCCCCCGACCTCGACCAGGTGACGCTCTCTCCGCTGCAGCTGTCGTCGTCCACTTCGACGTACACCGGATGACCGCTGGGCCGCCCGGGAGCCGCGACGTTCATCCGTCGGCGACTCCCGGACGGCCTTCCTGCTTCGCGTGGCGCCCCCGGGCTGACGCCGTCGACCGCGCGTGTCGTCGGGGTCGTTCGCCAGAGGGATGCCGCGAGCCCGCGCTGCCGGATACCGTGACCCATGGCCTTGTCGAGGATCATCCTCCGCGCCACCGCGATCGTCGCCGGTGTGCTCGGGGCGCTGCTCCTGCTGTCGTGGGTGGCGGTGACGTGGTTCTTCGGCGGGTTCCACATCAACATCGCGAAGCAGGCCCTCGCTCCCACCGCGCGGGCCCTCGACGAACTCGGCGTGCAGAAGATCTGCGACGACGGGGACGCGGGCTACGGCGCCAACAACGAGCCCTGGTACACGGTCTACTACCGGGTCGAGAAGGATGAGCCCGCTGCTCGCAAGGCGGTCTTCGAGAGTGCTGCCCAGGGCGGCTTTCTCCTCCACGAGATCGTTCCTTACGCCGGAGACACGGAATACATCAGCGCCGCCATGTCCAGGGCGGGCCAGACGAATGCGCCCGGTGCCTACCGCATCACCATCAACACCCGCGCCGAGACGGCGTTGCAGTGCAGGGGGTCCGCGGACTTGGTGAAGGCGCCCGCCGGCGGGGCCATCTACGAGATCCGGTTCAGTAGCTCGATGCACACGTCCTAGCGCGAGGGCGGTTCAGGGAGAGCGCGACGCCTCGCACTTGAGCCCCTCGCACGTGCGCTGGGCGGTAGCCCCGGGGCCGACGCTCACGACGGCCCTGCTCGCCGGATCCGCGGGGCTCGGATTTCGCCACGTCGATCAGGGCGCATCCGCTCGATCGTGGGGCCGATTGTGTCCATCGGGTGGCTGTGGTCGGCGCGGGTGCTGGTGGCGGTCGTCGCGGCCATGATCCTGCTCTGCCGGCTGACGGGAGCGTCGATCGACGATCTCACTGCCGATGGCGGCGGCCCGTTTCTCTCCCAGTTCGCCCTTGCCATCTCCCTGATCTTCGGCATCCTGTCGCCGACGATCCTTCTTCCCTTCAGCTACGCGGGGACGACCCGAAAAATCGGGTCCGTCATCACGGGGCAGACGGTTTTCGGCCCGCGAAGGATGGACATTCGCACCTCGCGATGCTTCACGTGGTCCCTCCCCGGCCTGAGCGGTGTCTCGGAATTCGTCAGCCTGATCGGTCGCTCCTCCGGGCTCTTGATCGTCTCCTCGACCGGCGACATCACAGGCGCGTCGGACCTCGCGCAAGGCGTCGACCGTGGCGCGGCGTCTGACAACAGCAGGACCAGTCCTCCACGTGAGTTCGTCAGGACGCTCGCCTCCTCGGCGATTCACGCCATCCTCTTCTTCTCCTTCGCCTGCGTCGTCACGGTTGCGACCGCGGGCGCTGCACTGGGAGGCTGACGCCGTACCCATTCGGCGTGCGCTCCGAGACGATCCTCGACGTCAGTCCTGGATCGGATGCAGGGCCGCCTTCAGCTTCATGCGTGCCCGGTGGTAGCGGCTTCGGACCGTGGCCGGTCGCTGACGCAGAAGCACCGCCGCCTCGACGAGAGAGAACCCGTCACTGTGCCCGAGGTGAATGATGTCGCGCTCGGCCGGTTTCAATTCGTCGATGGCCGTCGACAGCGATTCGGACAGGGAGCCGACGGCCGCGTTGTCGCGCGAACCGTCCGCGACCGTCACGTTCGGCTGCGAGGCCATCTCCTCACGAAGGCGATCCGCCAGAGCGATCCGCCGGGACAGGCCGCGATGATGCGTGGACAGGACTTTCCGAGCGACACCGTAGAGCCACATGCGGGCTTCGACGCCGTCTACGGGGATCGCCTCGCGGCGGCGCCAGGCCACCAGCATCGTGCCGCCGAGCAGGTCCGCTGCGTCCTCGGTCGGTGTCACCCGGCGAGCGAAGAACGACAGGAGACGCGGAGCCTCCGCCTGCAGCAGCTCTTCGAGTGACCCGGTCGGGGCTCCTGCGGAGGGCGACGTCCGGGATGCTTCGGGAACGGTCGACCTGCTCATCAGAAGTCGTTCTGCGGGCTGCAGGACATGCTGGATCCCGCCCAGAGGATGCTCGACGTCGAGGCGAGGTCGCCGTCCTTGAGAACTGCCGACGCTCGGGTCAACTGAGGCACCACGCTCTTCGCCTGTGCGAACAGGGCGTCGTCGATGTCACGAACGAATCGTGTCGCGATCGCGGCCTGTCCACCCCCGGTCCCGTGCGCATCGTTGTAGGCCTCTTGCCCGACTTTCACCCAGTCGTGACGCAGGATGCTGTCCATGAGACTCGACTCCGTCGCGTTGTCGACATTCCTCAATTCCATGAACGCCTTGCAGGTGACCTGCGTACCGGTCGACTCCGTGTAGGTGATGGGGACGGCCGTGGCTATCCTCACCGTGCCTGGGTCGGTCGTCTGGAAAGGGGGGATGCCGAGTTCCGCGGCGGTCACCCCGGCTCCGGCCGTGGCAAGGAGCCCACCGGCGAGCGCGACTCCGACGATCAGTTTGCGGCGGCGGGCGGGTCGGCTCTTCGTCTCGGCCGCGTCGACGTTGTCTTTCGTCGCGCGGACGAGTGCCGCCAGTGCCGTCGTGACGCCGGTGTCCCAGACGTGCTCGTCATGGTCGAGCACTTCGTCGAGTTGTTCGTCGTTCATGTTCTCTCCTGAGGTCTCGCGTACTCAGAACATGGCCGGTCGGGCCCGAAACGTTGCAGGCCCTCGGATCTCGTATCGCTGAGATCTGTTGCTCGCGGAACGCTCCACGATGGCCGCCCGCTCGATGCGTGCCCTGCAGGCCGGCAAGGCCGTGTCCGGCGCGCGATCACCGGTCGCAGTCGGCCGCGCTCTCACCGGTCCCGGAAGAGAAACCCATGACCAGTGCGGACGGATAAGCGTGCTCGACCCCGCTGCCACCGGTCAGGTGCAGGGTGAAGCCGCGGACGTATCCTGCCTCTCTCGAGGAGGCGAGACGGGGAACGACCGCGATCGTGAGGCGGGAATGCGCCGGAATGAGGGTCCCGGCGACTGGCCTGCGAGAGGACCAATCAGGGACGTCGTCGAGCGTCGCCGTCCCCAACAAGGGAGTTTCGTCGTCGAGGCGCCGAGGAGGCAGCGCTGCGTAGTCGATCGACGCGAGTCCGGACGTCGTGTTCGCCTCGATGGATCCGAGCGTCACGGGACCGTCACCGCGGTTCTCGACGCCCAGGCCGAACGCGACCGAACCGCTCGTGGCGCTCGGCATGCAGATGGTGCCACCACCGTCGACACGGAGGTCAGGTCGATTCGTCACAACCACCCCGAATCCGACGGCGGCGACGACGACGGCGAGCACTGCGGAGGAGGCGACGACGATGCGTCCGACATCGGGCATGGCCATACGGTATTGGACTCCGGCTCACGGTGGGAATCATGCGCGAATGTCGTTCATGCTCCGGCGCTCGTCTACGCCGATTCGAGAAGCCTCGGGCTCTCCCCGCACCGCGAGGGGCAGCACGTTCGAAGGCTGAGGAGCGCGCGGGAAGTCGCCCCTGCGCCACCGTCGAGTCGCACTCGCGAGACACTTCCGACAGCCGGCCAGCTATCCCCCGTGCAACCGCTTCGACCTTCCGGCCACCACGTCCCGGATCGGGCCTTCCAAGGATGCTGCGACGAGGACGGGGTGGACCCACCCACCGGAGCGAGCTACGCCTCCGCCCATGCCACCTGGGATCGATCCGCCCTCCTCGTGAGCCTCGAAAGCAAGGCGAGCCATCGTCTCGTCAGCCCAGAACAGAGCATCGATATCGGCCAGGAGCTGGCTCAGGTCACCTTCGGAACATTCGATGTCGCGGACTCGAAAGACTGCATAGATCTGACCACCGTCATCACCCTCGAACACGACCCAGCTCGAAGGCGTCTGCTCCGCGTCGGCAAGGCTGGCGAAGGAGCGGTAGGGCGTGTCCGTCGCGCGAGCCACCAGTTTGCGCAGGGGACTTCCGCCGGGTTCGTCACCGAGAGAATCCATGCTTCTCCATTCGCTGGTCGACGGGGTCAGATCATCGCGCGTGTCAACAAGAGCCCTTATGAGTCGTCTGAAAAGGCCACCGGGACCCCCCGAAGAACCATTCCCTTGGTCCTCGAACTGTCGGTAATCCTCGAACTCCCAGTGGCCGAGTCGGCCGAGTCGGGGGCCCAGATCCTGCCAATCGTCCGCCTCCTCGCCGGTGAAGAGATCGGTGACGACCGCTCTGACGCGAGCGGCGTCCCATCTCTCGATGATCAGATGGTGCCGCCCTACGATCGCCGGGCCACGCGAAAGTTCTTGGGCCAGCCAGGAGGGCGTGCAGACCAGCAGATCGAAGCTCTCCTCGCCGGGGCCGTCATCGGGCCCCGCCAGAACACGTATCCACTGGGCGATGTGGGTGAGCTGCTCCGGCGCGATCGAGTCGAGATCGTCGCCTTCGATCGTCCACACACTCACCCGCGCCCGCATGGCATCAACCTATCCGTAACGACGAGTCCCTCCCGCGGCCGTCCCGCGCACGGGTTCGGGACCGAGCAGCCGATCCGCCCTGCACTTCGGAGCGTGTGATCGTCTATCTGGACCCGATCCTGCGGCAGGATCCACGGCTCCGTCGTGCCATGCCAGGATCAAGGCGTGAGCGAACCGATCATCCTGCCCGCCCAGGCACCCGAGCGACAGGAGCTGCAACGGCAGGGCTGGGCCGTGGTCGCTCGCTCGTTCGGCGCTCAGCTCGATGCCGATGGCGCGGACCAGCAGCTATTGAGCGAGCTGATCGCCCGCATCGCCGACACCGGTCGGATCCGCGAACTTCGGACCAGCGATGTCGAGGCCGTGTTGGCCCTCGATGCGGCCACCGCAGGGGATTACCCCGGCAGCATCGCGACGCAGCACCAGCCACTCGACGCGTCCCGTGCCACGCCTTCGCCCTCGCGACGCGCCTTCGGCGCTCTGACGCCCGACGGAGACCTGGTCGCCATGACGTTCGTGGACATCGACGGAACCGACGCCGAGACGGACTTCACGGTCGTGCGTCGAGAATGGCGTGGACGCGGCCTCGGCACCGCCGTCAAGGCAGCCTCCCTGCTCGCTCTCCTCTCGGAGGGCGTCGGGCGATTCCGCACGGGCGGGTCCGCGGACAACGAGGCGATCCTCGCCTCGAACAGCGCCCTCGGCTACGTCCGCGACGAAGAGTGGGTGACGCTCGAACGCGTCGCTCCGTGACCGCTCCGGTCCGCGTCGAGCGGTGGCGATCATGAGTATGGTCTGACCATGCAGATCGAGGGGGAAGAACCGCGCCGGAGCGTCCGGATGTCACCCGGACCGTGGTGGGGCTTCAACGGCGTGGACAGGCTGGAGTTGCGCCCAGGCCTGCTCGTCCACTCGCACTTCATCCTCTTCCACGGATATCTCAGCCGAGTCCATGAGCTCGAACAGGTGGAAATCGTGTCGGTCGGCGAGGTACGGAGAGGCAGCAAGCGCGTCCTGAAGCTGCGCCTCCGCCTGAACGGCCGAGTGCGCCTCTTCACCGGCTGGGCTCACGACGCCGCACCATTCGTCGAGGCGCTGGTGACTCAGCTTCGACGGGTCTGACGCTGCTCACGCTCGGAACCGGTGCCGCACTGGGAGGTCAGCGCCAGCGGCGGCCAGCCGGCGCGGCGGCGCTACGCGGCGGCCGGTGCCCAGCCGAGCTCGGGACCGAGATGTTCGGCGAGGTCGGTGAGGATCTGCGCGTAGTCGTCGGGCTCGAACGAGAAGGGCAGCGCGAACGCGACCTCGTCGACGGCCTGGTAGGCGGGGTCGGCGTGCAGTGCGTCGGCGATCTCGGCGGAGGTGCCGACGAGGTCCGCCGCGAACAGCAGTTTGCCGGGCCCCTGGGGCACTCCGACGCGACCGGCCCGCGACTCGGCGTACGCGGTGTAGCGGGCCCGCTGCTCCGGCGTCGCCGTATCTGTCGGCACGACGACGAGGCCCTGTGAGACGCGGGCGGACGCGCCGTCCCGGTAAGCGTCGCGGTACGCGTCGATCTGGGCCCGCTGGTTGACGGCGAAGTCGGTGCCGGCGTCGGCCCGGGTCACGCTCGAGGCGAGCAGGTGGAATCCGTTCTCGCCCGCCCACACCGCCGAACGCAGGCTCCCCACGCCGCACCAGAGCCGGTCGGCGAGGCCGGGGCTGTGGGGCTGCACGATGTCGCTGAACTCCTCGATGCCGCGTCGGCCCGGGGACGCGCTGACGACGTCGCCCCGCACCAGGTCGCGCAGGCGCAGGAGGCGGTCGTAGCCGAGATCTTCCTGCTCGGCCGTGTCCGGGTAGATCGCGTCTCGATACAGGTCGAAATTCATCGGCGTTCCCGCCGAGAAGCCGGGATTGAGGCGTCCTCCGAGGAGCACGTCGACCGTGCCGAGGTCTTCGGCGAGGCGGAACGGGTTCTCCGCTCCGATCGGCGTGACGGCGGTGCCGAGCTCGATCCGGCTCGTCCGCTGCGACGCGGCCGCCATGATCGCGACGGGCGACGAGATGCCGGGCTGCAGGTGCCGGTGGCGCAGCCAGGCGCTGTCGAGGCCGAGCTGCTCGCCGCGCTCGATCACCCGCAGGGTGTCCTCGTGGCCGGCGGCCGGGGATGCGGGATCGAACGTCCCGATCGTGAGGAAACCGAGGCGCTGCAGCGGGGAACCGTAGACGGGCATGCCCCAAGTCTCGCAGGCACGCCCGCAGACCCGCACGCGCGGCCCGCCGTGTGCGACGAGGCATCCTCGTCGTCGTGCCCGCCGGATCCTGCCGCCCCTCCCGACCGTCGAGGAGTCAGTGGTCAGGATGCAGGCTCGCATCCGCCTCGCCGGTCCGCCAGGCCGTGAAGTGGACCGTGAGGCCGGCCCGCGAGGGGGCGCAGCACATCGGCCCCGCGGTGACGGCGGCAGCAGGATCCAGGGGTGCCACCCGCACGAGACGCCACGGTTCGTCGTCCACCCGGGCTCGGATGGTCAGGGCGTCGCCGGAACGGCTGGCACGGATGGTGACGATCCTGCCGTGCCAGCCCGGGACGGGCGACAGCGACCAGTCGGAGACGCCGCGGGTGACGACGGCGCCGAGGCTGTCCTCGCCGTCGCTGCGCTCCACTCCGGCCATGATCCAGGTGCTCTCGTCGACCTTGACGAAGATCCCGGCCTGATCGAACTGGGCCGAGAAATCGAGGTGGAACGACACCTCCATCGCGGTGCCCGGCGCGAGCGTCGCGAGCAGGCCGTGCTCCGTGTCGTGCACGAAGCCGTAGGACGTGATTCGCCAGGCATCGCTCCCCTCGACGGCGGTGACACGCATCCCGTCGTCGGCCAGCTCCACGCTGACGGGCTCGTTCGTCCAGGTCCCGGAGGCCCACTCGATGTCGGTCATGGCCTCGACTCTAGGGCGTGCCCGATCCTGGAGGCTCCGCTTCGAATGCGGGCCGAGACGCACGGTGAGGGTCCGGCCGGTGCGACATGATGGCGATGTGGATCACATCGTCGACCTTGATGAGCTGGCTATTCGACTGCGTCAGGACTCGGATGCATGAAGGGCGGTCGGCACCGTCACGGAGTTCACCTGGCGAGACGAACTCGGCACGTGGCCACACACGCTCACTTCGGATCGGACGATGGTGTCGGTGCCCGAGTCGCTCGGCTTCACGATCCTCCGCGACCCGTTCCTCGAGTTTCACTTCGTTGCCTGGGTCGGCGGCTGGGCCGACGTCAGCTACTTCAAGGGAGCCCACATCATCTCGGCAGCACCGACGTTCTCGAGCGTGGAAGAAGCGGCCGCCGTCACCCAACGCGAAATCGATCTCTTCGCCGAATAGGTCGTTCGCGCGTTCACCGTAAGCCCCTGTCGGCGGCGCCATGACACATTCCGCACCCAAGATGTCCTCGGCGGTCGACCGTTGGCAGGTTCGCCGGGTGTTCCCTCGTGGGGGCTGCCGGGCAGCGCGAGCCGATGCCAAGCTCGTCTCAAGACCACGACGGGAGGGCCAGCTGTGGCAACGCGCCGCCAATTCGTGGACGTCGTTCGTGGTGTCACCTCATCGTTCTGCAGTCGCAACAACGACTACCGGGGCGTATGGCTCCCCGGCGTCCTCTGCGCCCAGACGCTCCCCGACGATCGCGTCCTCATCGACCTCCTCGACACACGTGACGCGGGCCCACTGACGGCGACCGTCCAAGAGCGCTATCGCGAGCTCGCGTACTCGATCATGTACCGGTCAGGCCTTCCTGCGGCGATGCTGACCCACGCCACGATCGAGGTGAGATTCACCTCACGCCTGCCGAGCTGGACCCGAGAGGACTGGAAGAGTCCTCGGGAGCTCCTCCCACGGCCCACCTGGTGGTTCACAGCCACAGCGACCATCACGGATGACCGAGGGCGAAGCTACACGGCAGACGACACCGATTGGTGCTGGCCCGAGAGTCGAACGCTGCCGACCGTCTCCCTGTACGACCCGGCCGGGACGCTCCTCCTCTAGCCCTCTGATCACAGAGAGACACATCTTCGAAGGCGCACGCCATTGGTCCGTCACACGTGCTGCTCCTGCCAGGGGTGACTGGTAGCGGCATATCGCTCGGAGAGAGTGGCGAACGCTTCTGCGAGTTCCGGTGGGCTGAGGACTTCCATCGTCACGTCGAAGTGGCCGAATGCTGCTGCGAGTGATCCCCACGACCAGGATCCCGCCTCGAGTGTGCATCGGTGTTCGTCCAGGGCGGTCACTGTTCCGTCGCCGGCGAAGGGGAGGACTCGGCTCGCGGGGAGGTGGAGGATGACCGTTCCGCGGCAGGGCCACTCGTTCACCTCCGATCCCTTGAAGCGTCCGGAGACGAACTCGTCGACGTTCCCTCCCGGAACGGTCCTCGGGGTGAACTGCGGCCCGTTCGGCGTTCGCGGGCGAACGCGGTCGACGTTGTAAATTCGCCAGTCGTCCCGGTCGAGGTCCCATCCGACGAGATACCAGCGGCCATGGGATGTCACGAGATGATGCGGCTCGACCCGGCGAGGCGCGCGAAGCTCCCGACCCTCACCGCTCCCGGCGTCGGCATCGGCGTCGGCGTCCGCAGCGTTCCGGGCGAGGTAGTCGAAGCGAAGAGTCGCGTGGTCCCTGATGGCATTCGAGACTGCGACCAGCACGTCGAAGGAGATGGGCTTCAGGGGTGCGTCACCGGGGCGCCCGACGGTCGTGATGTGCAAAGCATCGAGGCGGTGGCGCAGCCGAGAGGGCATCACCTGCCGGATCGTCGCGAGAGCACGGATGGCAGCTTCTTCGATACCGACTCCGATCCCGGGCGCGGCCTGCAGAGCAACAGCCAGGGCGAGGGCCTGATCGTCATCGAACAGCAACGGGGGCAGTTCGCTGCCCGCGTCCAGTCGGTAGCCACCGTCGACGCCCATCGTGGTGTGGATGCTGTAGCCCAGCTCACGGAGCCGGTCGATGTCCCGACGCACCGTCCGGTCGCTGATGTCGAGCCGTTCCGCGAGCAGCGACCCCTTCCAGTCCCGGCGGGCCTGCAGGAGGGACAGCAGATTCAGCAGTCGGGAAGTCGTCGTCATGTTTCCGACTCTATGCGGGGTCTAGGCCAGATCCTGACCTAGATGCCCTGGAGGCTTGACCCATCGAGCCGCTCCGGCCCGATCGATCAAGGAGCAGAGATGACCATCCAGACGACCACCCACCTCAACTTCCGAGGCGACGCCCGCCAGGCGCTGGAGTTCTACCAGTCCGTGTTCGGCGGCCACACCGTCATCAACACCTACGCCGACTTCGGAATGCCGGCCGACGTACCCGGCTCCGACAAGGTCGTGTTCGGCCTCGTCGCCGCTGAGAACGGCTTCCGCGTCATGGGCTACGACATCCCCGGCGAGACCGAGGGAGCGATCGCCGGCGGCGGCTCGACCCGCCGAGAGAACGGCGTCACCATCACCGACCAGGCCCTGTTCGTCTCGCTCGGCTCGGACACCCTGGAGGAACTCCGGGGCTACTGGGACGCCCTCGCGGTCGACGCCGTCATCGTCGAGCCGTTGGCAGCGTCAGCGTGGAGCACAGGCTTCGGCATGCTGACGGATCGGTTCGGCGTGACCTGGAGCATCAGCGTCACTGCCTGACGCCTTCTCCTCAGCTTCACAGTTCGCGGCACGGGTGCTGCCGGCCCGTGCCGCGGAAGAAAGTCCGCGTCCGGGATGAGGCCGCGCAGCAACTCGTGGAAGGCCATGTCCACGCGGGTGGTGTCCCCGGTCGCGTCGAGATTGGCCTCCCCCGCGAGCGCTCCGAGCAATGGCGACAAGCCATCTCGGAGTAGCAGAGGCGACACGCCTCGTAGTGACATTTGATCAATCGAAGCCCTGAGCGTGAGGCCAGATTGCCACGTGGCGAAAACCCGACTCGATGGCAGAACGTGGTGCCGAGGCTGGGGAAATCAGGTCGTCGGTGCCAGTGCGCCGAGCGCGTCGAGGAGGGCCTTGCCATCGGAAACGTCGTAGAAGGCCACCGGAACTGCGGAACCGAATCCTTCCAGTCCCGAGTTGCCCGGCATGCCTCTTCGAGAATTGCCGAACATGCTCGTGCGGGTGTCGGTCCCGCCGCTCCATTGAACCGTCACATGCCGCCGGTCGCGGGACCACGTGATGGTCCTGTCTCCCTCTGACAACGGCCTCTCCCTGGTGCTGCGCCCGTTGGTGACGAAGACTCGACGGTCTGTCACGGCGTATGCGGTCGTCCGCTTCCGGTGCGCCTTCACGAAGAAGCGCCCGACGATGAAATAGAGGCCGACCAGGACGAACACGCTGCCGAACAGAGCCAAGAAAGGCCCGGCACCTGACGTGATGGCGTTCACCTCCCAGAAGATGGCAAAACCGCCCCACAGCAGGCTGAATGGGATGAGCCAGACGTCGGAGGAGGAGAACACAACCGAGGGGTCGCCCTGCCCAGACCAGCGGATGGTCTCGCCGGGCTGCAGTTCCTGCGTCACCAGGCCGGATGGAGTCATGAGCCGAGAATACCGCCACGCTTTCCAGAGCCTGCGACGTCGGAGGCTCCTGAGCGCGCGAATGACTGGCGGCCTGAGCAACCCGCCGCTGACTAGCGGGATGATCCCTGCGCGCGTAGCTTTCGATTCGTGGAACGCATCGGCGCCTGGCGGAGACGCCTTGTGGGGTTAGCCGTCGTCTTCGCCATCCCAGGGCTCCTGTTGGCGGTGGCTGCGTTCCGCTACGAGGTCTCGCCCTACGACCAGACCAGAGCCGACGTCGTGGGGCCCTTCGAAAACCTCCTGATCTTCTCAGGACCTCTCTTTCTGTCGATAGCTCTCTGTGCTCTGTCGCTCAGACGCGCGATTCCGCGGTTGGCTTCCGGAAGCCCGAGTAGCCGCCCGGCTGTCGTGACGGCACTGAGCATCTATCTGCTGGTGGCCGGGACGTGCAGTTTCGTTGCGTTGTCGGTTCTTCTCATCGTCTCCTACGTGATCGTGGGTTGCAGTACTCAAGGCTGCTGACGTCCTCGACCAGTAGGCCGAGTCGAAAACGTACAGACGGCGAGTTTCAGCGGCCGCTCCCGTTGGGTTTGCCGGGTTCGCTCTCGTGGCGGTCGGCTTCGTCCTTTCGGCCCGGGCCGTCCGGCTTGGGGCAGCTTTCGCACGGCCTGCCCTTGGGATATGCGTCGCAGCGAAAACCGCGGAGGTTCTCGGCTTCCCGATCGCGCTGTTCTCGTCCCACGACTGACCGACGAGGAGAACACGCGGTCGACTTCCCACGCCTGATCTGGCGCGCAGAGTTTCGTCTGAATGCGTGCTGACACTCGAAGAATCTTGGACCGGCCGCCCTGGTGCAATCGGTGCTCTGAGACGTTGCGTAGGGTCCGGCTGCAAACGGCCGCCGGTTCTGCGGATCACCGGTAGACGGCCCGAATCATGCAAAGATCTGCCATGCGTTGGGACGAAGGCGTACTCCCCACTCCCGTCGAGACGGTCGTTCTCCATGACTTTCTACTGATTCTGTCTGACGCCCTGCCGGACCTGGCAGCACGTTGGCTCGCGGCTGACGTAGCCGACTCCCCGGCAGTGCGAGCTCTGGCAGGTGCAGACCCGCGCGACCCTTGGAATGTCGAAGAACTGCTCTCGACATCCATCGACGAGCTTCACGCGACGGTTCCGGCCTCGATGGGTGAGCGAAGAGCGATCGCTGTCGAGTGGGTCGCCCGTACTTGGCTGCGGAGCCGCGATACACGGCAGGCGGTCAGCACCCTTTCGCGATTGGCCCTCACGAACCTCGATCTGCCTTTGCGGCTCGACGACTTCATCGGCCTTGACGATGAATGGACAGATCTCGGAACGTGGGGCCGAACGCGCGCTGAACTCGAAGCCCGTGCGACGCAGCTCCTGACCGGATTCCTTCGAGAGTTACCCACCGACCGTTAGAGGTTCCCTGATCGTCCTTCCGAGGAAACTGCCCTGACTAACGCCGAAGCCATGAGGACGAGCTCCTGACCAATTCCAGAGGCCTTTGGCGACCCGTCGACCGACCCCACCATAAAGTCGGGTGAAACGATTACAAAGTGCGGTGAGAACTCACAACAGACCGCGCACGAGATAGCGCGAAGAACCCCGCACTAAAGTGCACACACCCGTGCAACTTAGGCGTACACTCGACGCATGCCCACTTCCTCGCCGCAGCCGCCCGCCCCCGCGCGCACCCGCGGCCCGCGCCGCGACGCCGCTGAGAACCGTGCCGCGCTGATCCAGGCCGCGGCGACGCTCCTCAACCGCGACCCGAGCGCCTCGCTCGAGGCGATCGCCGCCGAGGCGGGCCTGTCCCGACGCTCCGTCTACGGGCACTTCGCCACGCGCGACGCCCTCCTCGGCGAACTCGCCGCCAGCGGGGCCGCCCGCGTCAACGCCGCCATGCTGAGCGTCGCCGCGACACTTGAGTCCCCCGATCCTGCGGTCCAGCTCGCCGCGGTCGGCGCCCGCCTTTGGCAGGAGGTCGACCCCATCCGCGTCATGGCCCTGCACACCCTCCGCGGCCCGCAGTCGCGCGTCGCGGGTGGGGCCCTCGAGCCGCTGCGGTCTCACGTCCGCGCGATCGTCGAGCGCGGCGTCGCTTCCGGCCGGTTCCGCTCCGACGTCGAGCCGGCTCGCCTCTCCCGCCTCATCGAGAGCGCGGCCATCTCGGTCCTCGACGAGGCGAACCGCCACGATCTCCCGAGCGACGAGGGGAGGCGCCTCGTCGTCCTCTCGGTCCTGGGCCTCGCGGGCTTCGGCCATGCGGACGCCGCGGCGCTCCTCGACGACCTCACCACGGCAGACGCCGCGAACACGGCAATCACCTCAGACACCGCACACCACACCCCCACGGAGGCCTCCCGATGAGACTCACCCTCGACGAGATCTGCATCGGCGACGGCCCGGGTGCCTCGCTGCCCCCCACCTCGGCGGTCGCGACTCCTGCGGCCCCCGGCGTCGCCGCGGTCGAGACCGAGGGCGCGCCGACCCTGGCCTCGCTGATCGCGGGCGGCCGGATGGCACCGGAGCACGGCCGCGTCCTGCTCGACGGCGTCGACGACCCGGCCGCGATCCGCGCCGCGTTCGCCCTCGTCGACACCCCCACGGTCGCCGAGCCGTTCGCCGATCTCAGCGTCCTCACCGTCGTCCGCGAAGACCTCGCCCTGGCCGGGCACCGCGGCAGCCGCGAGAACGCCCGCCGCTTCCTCGACGCCGTGGGGCTCGCAGACTTCGAGGACACCAGGATGAAGGCGCTCACCACCCGCGAGCGCGTGCGACTCCTCAGCGAGCTCGCCGTCCTCCGCCCGGGCATCCGGGGCCTCGTCATCACCTCGCCGGAGCGACACGGCGGCCACACCGACGACTGGTTCGACGTGGTGCGCGACCTCGGTGCCCGCGGCTACACCGTCCTCCTCGTCACCGGCGTCGCCGCCGGCCTCCACCTGCGGTCGCTTCTCCCCGCTTCCCTCCCTGTCGACGACGGCGTCGACGACTCCCCCTCCGCCCCCGCCGTCGAAAGCCGCGAATCGTGAAGATCATCGCCCTCATCCGCTCCGAGCTGAAGCGCCTCACCGCCACCTCGCTGGCACGGCTCGCCCTCGTCGCCCTCATGACCGTGCCGCTCCTGTACGGCGGCATGTACCTCTGGGCCAACCAGAACCCGTACGCCAAGCTCGACCACATCCCGGCGGCCATCGTCAACACCGATACCGGGGCGAAAGACGCCCAGGGCCACACCGTCAACTACGGCGACCGCGTCACGAAGCAGCTCGTCGACGGGAAGGACTTCGACTGGCACGTCGTCAGCGCCGCCCAGGCCTCCAAGGGGATCACCGACGAGACGTACAACTTCGTCTTCACGATCCCGTCCGGCTTCTCTGAAGACCTCACCTCGGCGTCGACGAACGACCCGTCCGCGGCCAAGATCGACCTGACCACCAACGACACGACGAGCTACCTCTCGTCGACCATCGCCGACCAGGCCGGAAAGACCATCCGGGCCACGGTGACGCAGGAGGTCAGCAAGCAGGCCGCGTCGACGCTCCTGGTCGGCCTCAGCACCGTCCGCGACGACCTCGGCACGGCCGCGATGGGTTCGCAGCAGCTCGTCGACGGCTCGACGAAGCTCGCCTCGGGGCTCGACACCGCGAAGGCAGGAGCCACGTCCCTCTTGTCCGGGGCCTCGCAGGTCTCCACGGGCGCCTCGACCCTCAACACGGGCCTCCAGACCCTGAAGTCGCAGACGTCCGCTCTCCCGTCGCAGACACGGGCCCTCGCCGACGGCGCCGACCAGCTCCGCTCGCAGACGACCGCCCTGCCCGGCCAGACGAAGGCTCTCGCGACGGGGCTCGACACCCTGCGCTCCGGAACGGCCACGCTGCCCGCCGATGCGCAGAGACTGTCCACGGGTGCGAACGACCTCGCCACGGGCACCGGCGCGTACGCGGCGGCCGTCCACAAGGCCGCCGTCGCGGCGGCCGCCACGCAGGCGACCCTGCCGCAGGATGCAGCGGCCCGCCTCACCGCCGCCGGCTTCACCCCCGCGCAGATCACCCTGTTCCTCGGCGGAAGCCCCACCCTCACCGCGCTCGACGGCCAGACCGGCAAGCTCGTCGCCGGTTCCGCCCAGGTGGCGGCCGGAGCCGCGACCCTGAACTCCAGCGCCCCGACACTCGCGGCCGGCATCTCGCAGGCTGCCGGCGGCGCCGACCAGCTCGCCGCGAAGACCCCCGCCCTCACCAGCGGCATCGCCCAGGTGGCGGCCGGGAACGACCTGCTCGCGGCGAAGACGCCAGCCCTCGCGAGCGGCATCGCCCAGGCCGCGGCGGGATCCGCGGCGCTCTCCTCGGGGGCGGCGCAGACCGCATCCGGCGCCTCGACCCTCGCGAGCGGCGTCTCGCAGCTCGACTCGGGCGCCCGGCAGCTCGTCACGGGCAGCACGAAGCTCACCACCGGCCTGAAGGACGGCGTGACGAAGATCCCAGCCACCACGTCCGCGACCCGCGACAAGCAGGCCGCCGCGATCGCCGACCCGGTGACCATCACGGATTCGTCCGTCGCGAGCGCCGGCTCCTACGGGGCGGGCCTGGCGCCCTTCTTCATCAGCCTCGCCGCCTGGATCGGCATGTACGCGCTCTTCCTCATCATCAAGCCGATCTCGAAGCGCGCCCTCACCGCCGTGCGGGCGCCCGGCAGGATCACGATGGCCGGCTGGCTGACACCGGCCGCCCTCGGCCTCGTCCAGATGCTCGCCCTGTTCGCCATCGTGAAGTTCGTCCTCGGATTCGACGTCGTCCACCCGGGCCCCATGATCGCCCTGATGGTCCTCGCCTCGATCACCTTCGCGGCCATCATCATGACGCTCAACGTGTGGCTCGGCAGCGTCGGGCAGTTCCTCGGCCTCGTGCTCATGCTGATCCAGCTCGTGACCGCCGGCGGCACCTTCCCCTGGCAGACGCTCCCCGGCCCGCTGGCAGCGCTCCACTTCGCGCTCCCCATGAGCTACGCCGTGGACGGGCTGCGTCAGCTCATGTACGGCGGCAGCCTCGGAGCGGCCTGGCAGGATGCGGGGATCCTGGCTCTCTGGCTGCTGGGTGCCCTCCTGCTGTCGTTCGTGGCTGCTGCTCGCATGACCCGTCGTCGCACCCTGCGCGACCTGAGGCCGTCGCTGATCGGCTGAGTCTCCTGAGTCTGGATGGAGAAATCAGAGTGTGATATTCTGAGTTCTACACAGACATTAAGGTGCTCCCGATGCATTCTGTCCCGATCCCACGCTCCGCACCGCTCGACCCGACGCCGATCCTCCTGCTGGCCGTCTTCGTCGGCGTGATCCTCACGTCGACGAACCTGCCGTCGAGTGTTCAGATCGCCGTCGTCGCAGGCGCGATGCTCTGCACCCTCGTCGTCCCGATCCTGCATCGCCTCGATGGAGGCGGCGACCTCAGTGTCTTCCTCCTCCTCCCCACGGTCCTGTCAGCGACGCAGAACGTCTACCTGCTTCTCGTCACCGGCTCACTCGACTCGGCGAATCTCCAGTTCCTCCTCATCGTGAACGTCCTCTTCACGCTCGTCCTCCTCGTCCTGCTGTCCGTCACCCGGCCGCAACCAACTCGGGAGGTTCGAGATCTCGCGTCGCGTCCGAGGCGCCGGCACGCGGGCGACGTCACCCTTCGCCGAACGGCTCTGGTCGGACTCGTCTTGACGGTTTACGGGTTCGCGACGATGGTCCTCTTCTCGGCCAACACGACGTCCGCGCTCGCGTCGTTCCGCAACCTGGCCACTCCCATCCTCTTCACGCTCGTCGGGCTCCTCGCGGCGAGGAGAGCCTCCCTCGGCACCTACCTCCGCGGCCTCTGCGCCCTGGCGGTGGCCGTGATCGCCTTCGGGTTCTTCGAGCTCTTCACGCCCGGATTCTGGCAGGCGGCGAATCTCTCGGCCCTCTGGGACGCCAAGGGGATCGGGACGGCCCAGGCGACGGGCCTTCCCGGCAACTTCTATTCGTCCGAGACGGTGGATGGCGACCAGCTCCGCCGCATGGTCTCCTCGTTCGCCGACCCGGTCAACTTCGGGACGTTCCTCTTCATCGCGTTCATGGGAGCGTGGTTCCTGAAGAGGCCGGTGGTCATGGCTCTCGTCGTCGTCGCGGCCTCGTTCGCGGTCAGCAAGGGAGCCCTCCTCGGATTTCTGATCTTCGCCATCCTCTGGACGCGCTACTACACGAATCGCGTCGTCCACGTCATCGCCATCGTCGTCACGGCGATCGTCGGCCTGCTCTTCTACGGATTCACTCAGTCGAGTTCGACGGGAAGCACCGCCGCTCACATCGGCGGCCTGCTCTCGTCCTTCTCGGAACTCCCCCAACACCCCCTCGGTCGCGGGATGGGCAACCTCGGAGTCCTCGCCGGGCTCTTCAGCGAGGGCTCGGAGACAGGCATCAACGAGACCGGTTTCGGGATGATCCTGGGCCAGCTGGGCATCGTCGGCTTGGGACTCTTCACGGTCCTCTTCGTCACACTGCTCGGCCGATCCAGACGTCTCCCCCTGCCCCGCGAACGCTTGTTCGCCCTCGGCACCCTGCTCGGATTCATGTCGAACGCCGCCTTCAACGAGGTCGCGATGAGCCCCAACTCCGCCGGCCCGTATTTCATCGCCCTCGGCCTCCTGCTGGCCCCCGTCCGACGTGGAGACGAAACCGCGTCGATCAGCGCGCAGCGAGCAAAAGGACCAAATATCTCTGCTTCGCTTAGTATTTAATATGCTAATCTGAGTTCGGCTGCCACAACCCCAAGTCTGCGAGCCAGCGCGTCACGCCCGTGCGCATCATCACCGAGTCAGGGAGAGTCATGGAAATCAGCGAGGTTCTCAGGGTCCTTCGAAAGGGCGTGTGGCTGATCGTCGCGCTGTCCATCGTCGGGCTCGCCGCCGGATACGCGGTCACCGCCAACACCCCGAAGTCGTACTCCTCGAAAGTCCGGCTCTTCGTGTCCGTCCAGACCTCCGGGGCGCAGAGCGCGTACGACGTCGGCCAGGGCAGCACGGCCGCTCAGTCCAAAGTGAAGTCCTACCTCGACCTCGTCACGAGCAGCAACGTCCTCGTCCCCGTCATCGAAGAACTCCATCTCCGCACGACACCGCGCGTGCTCGCTCAGTCCGTCAAGGCCACGACGCCCGCCAACTCGGTGTCCATCGAGATCTCCGTCACGAACACCAGCCCGCGCTTAGCGGCCGAAACGGCCAACGCCATCGGCAAGAGCTTCAGCAACTATGTGGTGAAGGACATCGAGACCCCGGACGACGGCAGTGCCACTCCGGTCAAGATCGTGCCGATCGAAGCTGCGATTCCGGCGACGACTCCCACCTCACCGGATCTCAAGATCGATCTCGCCTTCGGCCTGCTCGCCGGCCTGGCCGTGAGCATCGCGCTCGTCTTCCTCCGCGCGACTCTCGACACGCGACTCCAGTCCACCCAGGACCTCGCCTCGATCACCGAGGCCCCCGTCATCGGCGGGATCGGTTTCGACGCGACGGCGCGGAGCGCACCTCTCGTGGTGCACCTCGAGCCGCGGAGCCCGCGAGCGGAGGCCTTTCGCGACCTTCGCACGAACCTCCAGTTCCTCGATGTCGAGTCGACCCGACGCAGCTTCGTCGTCACGTCCGCGATGCCCTCCGAGGGGAAGACGACGACCACCGCGAATCTCGCCATCGCCCTGGCCGAAGGCGGAACCCGCGTCGCCGTCGTCGACGCCGATCTCCGCCGGCCTCGACTGGCCGCCACGTTCGGCATCGAGGGAGCCGTCGGCCTCACCGAGGCTCTCGTCGGCCGGGCAAGCGTGAGCGACGTGCTCCAGTCGTGGGGCCCGTCGGGGAATCTCGTGGTCCTGCCCGCCGGGCAGATTCCCCCGAACCCGAGCGAGCTCCTGGGATCCCGAACGATGCGGGAGCTCGTCGAGGCCCTCACGAACGATTTCGACGTCGTTCTCATCGACGCACCGCCGCTGCTGCCCGTCACGGACGCTGCTGTCGTCAGCAAGATGTGCAACGGAGTCGTCCTGGTAGCCGCCGCGAAGCGCAGCCGTCGTCCCCTCGTCAAGTCGGCCATCGCCCGGCTGGAGAAGATCGACAGCCGCCTTCTTGGCGTCATCGTCACCATGCTGCCTACGAAGGGCGGCAACGCCTACGCGTACGGCGCCTACGGCGACTACTACGGCTCGGATGCCGCGAGTCAGCCTGATCCGACGATGGCCGGTACACGGCGCGCCCACCTTCGCCGCACCGCGCGGCGAGCCCGCGCCTGATCGCCCAGACGAGTGCGAGCGGTGGCGCGCCCACGATCTGCAGTGCGCGACCGTCCGTCGAGAGCGTCAGTCGCGGACGAGTCCGGCGAGGTTCGCAAGCTCCCGCTCGTAGCTGGAGCAGACCGACGCCCAGGAGTAGTCGCTCTCGGCACGGGCGCGCGCCGCTCGGCCCAGGCGTTCCTGCTCCGCACGGTCACCCAGAAGTCGCTCGACCGCTGAGGCGATGAGCTGGGGTTCGGGCTCCACGAAAGCCGCCGCGTCGGCCAGCACCTCGCGACTGTAGGCGGTGTCGCGGGCGACGATGGGTGCGGAACACCACATCGCCTGAACGAGGGCGGGATTCGTGCCCCCGACGCTGTGCCCGTGGAAGTAGGCGCCTGCGTTCTGCCAGAGCGAGTACAGGCGACGATCGTCGCTCACGTGACCGAGCCAGGTCACGTTCGGCTCGCTCTCGGCGAGCCGACGGACGGCCTGGTCGAGAGGCCCCTCGTAACCGCTGGAGCCGACGATCACGACGTCGTGCCGGCGTGCGATGATCCGTGCGGCGTCCACGAACTCGGGAATCGTGTTCTCGGGGACGAACCGCGCGACGACCAGGGCGTAGCCTCCGCGGCTGAGCCCGGGCTCCACAGGCTCGAGCGGAGCGTCTTCGCCTCCGTAGGGGATGAAGACACCGCCCTTCCTGAAGGTGTTCGACCAGTAGCGGCCGATCTCATGAGCATCGAACACGAGCCGGGTGCCGAACCGAGCCGTCAGTTTCGCTCCGGTCTTGAAGACCGTCTTCGCAAGACGCCCCCACTTGGCGCGCTCCCACTCGATCCCGTCCACGTTGACCAGGGTGGGGATCCCGCGCAGGCGAAGCAGCGGCAGCCAGAACCCGTTCGCCACGTTCATGATCAGGACGACATCGGGGCGGCGAACCAGCGCGTCGATGACCGCGCTGAGACCGTACGTGAGCGTGCTCAGCGATTTCGTCTCCAGCCCTCGCGTCACCCTGACCCGAACTCGCGGATCACGCGTCGGATCGTCGACCTTGCTGGCACCGTCACGCCCGTAGACGGTGACATCCCATCCCGCGTCGGCGAGGAAGGGCGCGAGTTTGCGGACAGCAGTCTCGAAGCCGCCGTAATAGCTGGGATAACCGCGGGTTCCGATGATGCTGACGGTCGGCCTCGTGCCTGTCTGCCCGTTCGCGGGAGCCCTGAAGAGTCGTGACGGCATGGATTCTCTTTTCTCTCACCGGGCGGAATCTCGTCAGTATACTGAATACGAGCCTGACGCATCCGTGTCGGGCACATCGGAGGGGTACCACGTGTCGTCAGCTCTCAAGGCCTACTGGTGGTCGCCGCGTCGATCACCTCGCGTTCTGGCTGTGGAGATGAGAGATCGGGGCCGCGGCTGGGTTCACCTCCTCCGGCCGGCTTCGCGAGCTTTCACCAATCACGGTGACGAACTGAACGAATACGTCCTCCCGAACGTGCTCGAGAGAGAGGTGACCTGGGCGCCGATCGGGCAAGAGGACGTCCTGGCCATCGGCTCCGTCGTGGGCCTGTATGCCACGCAAGGGGGACGAGGGCTGATCTGGGGCAGCGGGGCCGCCGCCACGCAGATCGATCCCGCGCTGATGACGCCGATCCGGGATCGATTCCTCGCCATCCGAGGGCCGAACGCCAGGCGGGATCTCGGCCTACCTGCAGATCTCCCGCTGGGAGATCCTGGGCTCACCGTGCGAGCCTTCCATCCGGCCGCCCGTCGACGATCAGGAACCCTGGTCGTCCCCCATTTCAACGTCTACGCGTCAGCAACGGGGCGTCGGAAGCTCGCCGAGCTCCGGACGATGGGCTACACCATCATGAGCCCGACCACGGCTCCCCGCGAGATGGTTACCGCGATAGCCGGTGCCGAGCGGGTCATCAGTTCGGGCATGCACGGCATCATCCTCTCCCACGCTCTCCGGACTCCCGTGAGCGCCATCACGTTCTCGGACGGCGCTCCGACAGCGCTGCCCTACAAATACAGCGACTACAACGCCTCGGTGGGCCTGGACGATCGGCTCCACAGCTGGACCGTCGGGTTGTCGGAGACGGAGATGGCCGGGCTCACCGAGACCGCCGTCACGGAGAACGACGCCGTCGACGCCCGAATCGACGAGCTCGTGTCGGGTCTCTACAAGTCTGCCGCCCCTCTGCGATCCCGCTCGTAGTTCCGGTCGCGGTGACTTCCGGGCTAAGCCGCAGCGCTGGAGCAGCCCGTCTCACTGAGCCAGGCATTCCACGATGCCGACGACTGCCGTTGCGCGGATCGCGCCAAACCACTGAGTCGCTCAGGAGCGGAAACGACCGCTTCGAGAACTGCCTCCGCCCAGAGATCCAGTCGCGCGTCACGAGTCATGCCCTCGCAGTCTCCGACAAGGAGCGGCGACTCCACGCTGTAGAGAGAGGCCAAGCTGCTGTCGCGTGGCCCGACGAAAGGGGTGCCCGCTTCGAGGCTCCGCACGGCGATCCCGCTCTGGTAGAAGCGGGTATAGGGGATCACGACCGCGGCACTCGTGGCGATGAGCTCTGCGAGAGTCGCTTCGTCGACGAACCCCTCTCGAACGCTCCACCCTGAAATCGACGGCCATCCACGTCCGACGATCTCCAGCCGGACCCGCGACGACAGCCTTTCGGCGAGACCCGCGAGGAGGTCGAGATCTCTGTCCGCCTTGTACTGGCCGAGGACCCTGACCACCGGCCTCACGTCTCCCGCCATTCCACTCGCGCTCTGATCGATGTCTGGGAGGACCGGGTGCGGCAGGATCGGCGGGTTCCACGGGAGACCCTGTCGACGGACCTCCCGAAGCGCCGCACCGCAATGGAGAACGAACCCGTGCCTTCCGCGGACGAGGTTCCCCAGCGATCGGGAGAGTCGGGAGTAGCCGCGAGCGCTGACGAGCGGTCGCGGATCGTGCAGGATCACGTGCGCGGTCGCGTGGGCTCCGAGGAGGACACGGCAGAGGAGGAGATCCAGATGACCCAGGACGGGCCAGGTGATCAGGATCCGACTCGCGCTGGAGCCGCGCGCACGGTTGCGCGCGGATCGGAGGGCGCGAGCGTAGTCGACCACCCATCGCCAGGAAGACCGCCCGGACCGGGACGGTTCCAGGAACGACAGCGTCTCGGTCGCCCGCCCCGCCTCGCGGAGATTCGACTCGAGCGCCGACGTGTAGTGGGCCAGAGCGGCTCCGAGTGGATTGATGATCAGGACCAGTGAGGAGTCCGCCGGACCGGAGATGCTGCGGCCGCGTTCCGCGGCGATCACAGCGTTCGCCCAAGGGTGAAGTCGGCGTGGAGCCAGGAGTTGGCGCGCTTCCACCCTCCGACCTCCGGCAGGCTCGCCAGGATCGTCCCCGGGTCGAGTGGTGCTCTGAGAGCCTGGATGAGCGCCACCGTGAGCTGGCCCGTGAAGTGACGGTGGTCCGCCCTCGCATTCACGACGAGGTGTCCGTTCGCCGCCAGCCAGCCGGCGAGGCCGGTCTCTGCGGTCGAGACGACGGTGACTCCGTGGGCAAGAGCCTCCTGGACGGGAAGGCACACCTGCTCGCGAAAACGCCCGACGGGAACGGACGGCGACACGAGAACCCTGGTGGTCGATAACAGTTGCGCGGATTCCTCGTGCGACAGGTGACCCAGCGACACTCGAGACGACGGCCTCTGTGTGCACCAGGACTCGACCATCGGACCGAGTGGCCCAGGCCCCGCAACCCGCAGGGTGGCGTCCGGCACCCATCGTTCGACTTCTTCCCAGGCTTCCAGGAGAGCGGGAATCCCCTTGCGCTCCTCCAGGACACCGAGGAATGTGACCGACATCGACGAGGGAGTCTCTCGTGCGCGGACAGCGGGTGCCGGGAGGTCGATCAGCTCGTTCTGCGGGATCCGGTCGACGAACGGCATCGACCGGTAGGTCGCTGCGGAGCCCGGCGTGGCGAAACACAGGCGATCGATCGTCAGCAGGGACGCGAGCCCTACGCACCAGGCGAAGGTGCGCTCGACCCAGCCGGGCACACGCCTCGAACCACCGATGAGTCGGGCAACCGAATTGTTCTCCATGGCGTAGACAACGAGCCGGTGAGGCTCGTGACGGAGAATCCCGGAGAGCTTCCACCAGAACGCGAGGACGAGCCACTTCGGCAGGAATCGGACCCAGAGCGGTTCGGTGAGCTCCAGCACCGTCGCCGGCGTGCCCCAGAGTTCGCGCAGAAGGGAGACGAGAGTAACGCGTCTGACACCGTCGGGTTTGTCCGCGCCCCGGACGTCGTAGTTCTCCTCGAAGTAGAAGAAGTCCGCGGGCAGGAAATGATCTCGCTGCTCGAGATGAGTCGCCCTCAGCTCAGGAAGCACTCTGAGCGCCGACGGGTTGGCACCACGCGTGAGGGGCGACTCGGACGCAACAGAACGGGAACTGCACGGGCTCGGCATATTCCATAGTGTATTTTAGTGGAATATTTATTTCAAGAGTCGTCTCCTGAATGCAGCCAGGCGTCCGCCGCCTGCCACGCGTCGATCAGCGGCAGGGCGGCTCTCACGAGCTCCCGCGGAACCGGCTCCTTCAGCGCGCGGACCAGCGCGCGTCCGAGATCGGTCACGAACTCGGCCCCGAGATCTCCGGGGTCGACGACCTGATGACCGTGATTCTCGAGCCAGTCCGCCAGACCGGTCTGGCGCGTCGTCACGACGGTCACCCCCGCCGCGAGCGCCTCCTTGATCGGCAGGCAGACCTGCTCACGCGATCGCCCCCAGGGGATCGACGGAGATACGAGCACGCGAGCCTCCTCCATCGCCTCGTGGACGCGTTCGTGCGGAATCTGCCCCCGGCACTCGCGGGAGGCGGGGGAAAGAGCCACCCATTCGTCGATCCGTCTCCGGAGAGAGCCCGGACCGACGATGGTCAATCGTGCAGTCGGCAGCTCGGCTTCGACGGACCTCCAGGCATCCAACAGGAGGAGGAGGCCCTTTCTCTCCTCGAGGACACCGACGAACAGGACACTCAGTTCCTCAACGTGGACCGTCTTGACGTCCTGTCTCGATGCAGGAAGCTCGAGTTGAGTTCGACTGCACACCGCCGATGCGAAGAACAACCGCCCGTAAGCGGCCGCGGCGGCCGGCGTGGCGAAGCAGATCCGATCCACGAAGAGCCTCACGCTCGCCCCGACGACGAGCCGGAAGATGAAGACCAGCCACGCCGGAACTCCTGAGGCACCACCGATGAGGGTGGCGAGGTCGTTGTGCTCCATGGCGTAGAAGACCGCTCGACGCCGCCTGCGCCTGAGGAGGCCCGAGACCTTCCAGACGCCTGCGAGCAGGACCCACCTCGGCAGAAAGCGCACCCAGAGGGCTTCGGGCAGTTCGAGGAACGCCGCCTTGCTCGTCGCGAGTATCCGGACGGCGTCGACGAAACCGACACGGTCGATACCGGCCGGCACTGCCGTCATCGCGACGTCGTAGTTGCACGCGAAGTAAAGGATCCGCGCGGGTGCGAATACTTCGGCCTGCTCGACATGAATCGCGCGAAGCTCCGGCAAGAGCCTGATGGGTAGCGCATCCGTCGATGCCCGGCTTCCGGACATTCGACCGCGCTTGAAAAACGGAGGCATGAAGACATGATATGTCAAATACGAATGTCCGTCAATCGCTGACCGGTACGCTCTGGTCATGCAAGACGGAAACCGCCCCTTCGTCATCCTGACCGTGTGCACGGGCAATATCTGCCGCTCACCACTGGCCGAATTCGCGCTCCGCCAGCGCCTCGAGGAGCCGGAGACCGTGGTGGTGAAGAGCCGCGGCACTCACGCCATCTCCGGGACGGTTCCGCCACGGCTCGCGATCGAGTCCGGGGCCCACCTCGGGATCGACCTGTCCGCTCATCGTGCCGAACCTCTGACCGAAAGCGACATCACCGACGCGGATCTCGTCCTCGCACTGTCCGCCGAGCACCGAGCGGCTGTCGCACGCCTTGCACCGAAGGCCGTTCGAAAGACCCTGTCACTCGTGGAATTCGGGCACCTCTCGGAAGCCGTCAGCGACGACGACTATTCCGAGTTGGCTCTGCTCACCGCGAATCCGACGACACGACTCCGCGAGGTCGTCGCCCTCGTCATGTCCAAGCGTGGAACGCTCACGCCGAGCGTCGGGAACGACGATGTGGTCGATCCTTACGGCCACGGCGCCGCTACTTATCGCGCGAGCGCCGACCAGATCATGCCCGCGGTCGACGCCGTGGCGAGATGCATCAGCCGAGTACTCAGTCTACGGTGAGCGACTCCACGTCGGGCCCTCGTCAGGCGGACTCGATGGCCGCGACGGCCGCGGGATCTGCATCCTGCAGGAACGTCGTCAGCCGCTCGACCTCGGCGGTCTCGCCGATGGCGGCAGCACCGCGGCGCAGCGCGTAGAGGGAGCGCAGGACACCGCGATTGGGCTCGTGGGCCCACGGCACCGGACCCTGCCCGCGCCAACCGGCCTTGCGCAGCGAATCGAGCCCTCGGTGGTATCCCACCCGCGCGTAGGCGTACGCCTCGAGCTCGCGGCCGGGCTGCGCCGCGGCCTCGTCGGACAGGAGCGCCCAGGCGAGGGAGGACGTCGGATGCGCGGTCACGACGGCCACGAGCGGCTGCGTCTGGAGCGCGGACAGGACGCCGGGCTCAGCCGGGAGGTGCGTCTCGGGGACGCCGAGGAGGTTCGAGGAGGTCATGCAGCAACGGTAGCCGCATCCTGCGCTCCGCCTCAGACGCCTGTGGATAAGTCGGCGCGACGGACGACCCAGGAGTGCATCACGACGGCGGCGGCCGCCGACGCGTTGATGCTTCGCGTGGAGCCGAACTGGACGATCTCGAGGACGGCGTCGGCGGCAGTGATCGCCTCGTCCGACAGACCGGGACCCTCCTGCCCGAACAGGAACACGCAGCGCTCGGGGAGGTCGAACGTCTCGATGGGGACGGAGCCCTCCACGTTGTCGATCGCGAGGACGGGGATCCCGGCCTCCCGCGCCCAGGCCAGAAAGGCGGCCACGTCGGGATGATGGACGACGCGCTGGTACCGGTCCGTGACCATGGCCCCGCGCTTGTTCCAGCGTCGGCGACCGATGATGTGGACGGTGTCGGCGGCGAAGGCATTGGCGCTTCGCACGATGGATCCGATGTTGAGGTCGTGCTGCCAGTTCTCGATGGCGACGTGGAAGCCGTGGCGGTGGGAGTCGATGTCGGCCACGATCGCCTGCATCGTCCAGTAGCGGTAGCGATCGATCACGTTCCGGGTGTCGCCGTCGCGCAGGAGCTCCGCGTCGAACCGCTCGTCGTCGGGCCACGCGCTCTCGCCGCCCGGCCAGGGCCCGACGCCGTGGGTCGTCCACTCGGGCGTGGGCGACGTCTCCTCGGGCATCCTGCAAGGGTATCGACCGGGACGGGGATTCGCGGGTCGCGCCGCTAGGGTTCCTTCCATGGCCCCTCGCGACGAAGTCGAATGCTGGTTGACCGACATGGACGGCGTGCTCGTGCACGAGAACCAGGCGCTGCCCGGCGCCGCCGCCCTCATCGAGCAGTGGCAGGACGCGGGGACCCCCTACCTGGTCCTGACGAACAACTCGATCTTCACGCCGCGCGATCTCGCGGCCCGGCTCAAGGCGTCGGGTCTCAACGTCCCTGAGGAGCGGATCTGGACCTCCGCTCTGGCGACGGCCGACTTCTGCCGCTCGCAGATGCCCGGCGGATCCGCGTTCGTCATCGGCGAGGCCGGTATGACGACGGCTCTGCACGAGGCCGGCTTCATCATGACGGAGACCGCGCCCGACTACGTGGTCGTCGGCGAGACGCGCAACTACTCGTTCGAGGCCATCACCAAGGCGGCGCGCCTCATCATGGGCGGAGCCCGCTTCATCGTGACGAACCCGGACGCGACGGGGCCCAGTGCGGAGGGCATCCTGCCGGCGACCGGAGCGATCGCCGCCATGATCACGAAGGTCACCGGCAAGGAGCCGTACGTCGTCGGCAAGCCGAACCCGATGATGTTCCGGTCGGCCATGAACCGCATCGGCGCGCACTCCGAGAACACGGCGATGATCGGCGACCGGATGGACACCGACATCATCGCCGGGATCGAGGCGGGGCTGCACACGATCCTGGTGCTCACGGGGATCAGCGACCAGGCCGAGATCGACCGGTACCCGTTCCGACCGACCGAGGTGCTGAGCGGGGTCCACGAACTCGTGACGGCCGCGCCGGAGGCGTACGACCTCGGCGACGCGGACGGCAGGATCTGAGAGGCTCTGCCCGAGGAGACCGAAACCGGTCCGCAGCGGAGACGGCTCAGGCCGGCGCCGCCGCGAGGCTGGTCGTCATCGTCTGTCCGCCACCTCTGCTGACGAAGCAGTAGGCGGTGCGGTCGCCGGACGACCACTGCGTCGCCGTCGGGAAGCTCCCCGAGACCCGCACGTCGGTGTACGCCTTGGCCGCGTTGAGATTGACGACGGCCGCCGAGGAGCAGGCGAAGGCGATCTGGTTCTGGAGGGCCGCGTCGCCCGGGTACGCCGCGCCCGCCGCCCCGTCGAGGGTCTTCGTCGCGACCATCTGAGCGGGATGCGCGGTCGCGCAGTCGACCACGTCGTACGTCGTCTGCCACGCGTTCGGGAAGGACGACAGGCACTCGCCCCCGCGGAGGACGTTCCACGCGCGCGTGCCGGGGGCGGCGGGGCCCGAGGCCGTCGTCGGCGCCGCCGAGGCGGGAGCGCTCGGGGTGGGACTCGTACTCGGTCGAGCCGACGCCGACGTCGACGCGGATGCGGACGTCGTCGGCACGGTGGCCGGGGGCGTCTCGGCGGACGCCGTGCTCCCCCGGACGATGGCCTGCGCCGCGAAGAACAGCCCGAGCAGCACCACGACGAAGGCGACGCCGATGGCGACGATGAGCAGGATCCGGCGCTCACGCGGCCACGAGGCGAACCCGCCACCGCCCGCCCCGGGCCCGTCTCCGCTCGAGCGCGACGGGACGCGCTCGCTGTCTGCCCCTGCTGCGGCCGGCGCAGCCGACGCCCACGCCGCGGGCGCCGCCGCGGGATCGATCGGTCCGACGTCGGCACGAGGAGCAGCGAGGTTCCAGGAGGCGGAAGCGGGCGCCCCCGCGGCGTCGCCGAGCGCCCTCTCGGGGCGGGCGTCCTGGATGGGAAGTCGCGAGGTCGCCACCTCCGGGCGCTCGATCGCCTCGGTACGGGCAGGATCCGCGTCACGGGGCGGCGAGGCGGGCGCATCGACCGTCGGTTCGACGACAGGCAGGATGCTCGTGGCCGCGGGTTCCCGGTCGTCGACGGGGTCGCCGGACGGTCGTGAGTCGGCAGGATGCTCGACCGGGGTCAGCGCGGGCGGGATGGGATCGCGTGGGGCGTCCGCCCACGACGGATCGCGGTCGAGGGTGTCGTCGACGGTGGACTCCGGCTCGGCCGGGACGAAGGCCGACTCGGGCGCCGGCTCCGCCTCGGGCTCGGACTCAGTCCGCGGTGAGGCGTCGGCTGCCGCCTCGGCGTCGCGATCGGCGGCCTCCGCCTCGTGGCCGACGGTGGGCGTCTCGTGGTCGGCGGCCAACGTCTCGTCGGCGACCGGCGTCTCGTCGGCGACCGGCGTCTCGTCGGCGGCTGGCAGTTCGTCGGCCATCATCGCTTCGTAGAGCCTGTCCTCGTAGGACACCCCCGACATCGGCGGCGAGTCCGACGGAGGCACGGCTGCGGCATCGGCGGGCGCCGACGCGATGTCGATGAGCGGCGCCCCGAGAGGCGGCTCCGGCAGCACGACGGGCTCCGCTGCGACGCTCGGCGCCGGCAGGTCGTTCCAGTCGAATCGCGCTGGCTCGGCAGAGGGGTGAGAAGTGTCGCTCGGGACGGAGATGAGCTCCGTGAAGGAGACGTCTCGCGAGGGCTCTTCCGGCTCGAGGGGGCTGTCGTCGTGCGGGTCAGAGGCACCGACGCTCGGCCGTTCGTCGGAGGCGGGTGCCTCGCTCGACCCGGCGGTCGACTCGCTCGACCCGGCGGGCGACTCCGTCTCCGGCTGGTCGCCGAAGACGGCGCCGAAGGCCGCGGTCGGCGTCTCGCCGGGGCCGTCATGACGGGGAAGGTATTCAGTGTCGAGCACCGTCGGATCGGCCTCGACGACGGTCGCGGACTCGACGGCGGTCGTGGGCGCGGGGTCGGGCTCGACGTCGGGCGCAGTCGCAGGCGCAGGGTCGTGCACCTCCGACCGCAGAGCGGACAGGTCGAGGGCCATGGGGTGAGGAACCGCGCTCGGCAGCGCCGAGGCGGGCACGTCGGATGCCTGCGGCTCGTCCCCGGCAGGATCGGGCCCTTCCGGCTGGCCTGCAGCGGGTTCCCCCGCCACGGAGTCGGACGCGGCGCGATCGGGATCGATGACCTCGTCATCGGCCGGCGAACCGGAGGCCGTCGCGGCTTCGCCGGCCTGCTCCTCGGTCGTCTCGACCTTCGCCGAGTGACGGGGAGCCCGCGGTTCACCGAAGAACGAGGCCGCGCTGGGAAGCCGCCGCGGCACGATGGGTGCGGTCTCGCCGAGCGAGGTGTCCGGGACGCTCTCGTCGCGGGCATCATGGAGCTCCGGCGCCTGCGTCTCCAGGTCGGCGGAGGACACGGCCGAGCCGGAGGCCTCGCCGGCGGGCCGGGAGACCTCGTCGTCAGCCGACGTGGGCTCGGGGTCGGCGCGAGGCGCGACCGGCAGGAGCGAGGTGGGCTGCGCGTCGTCGACGTCGGTCTCGGTGCGGGGGGTGGGCGGCGTCACCGGTGCGGCAGGCGGCTCCTGCGCGACATCGTCGTCGGCGAACTGCGAGGCGAACCACGCCGCGGCGTCGTCGACCGTCTCGTCGGCGCTGCTCGGCTCGTCGTGGCTCGCCGGAGGACGCCCGTCGCTCACGGCTCCAGCCCGAGGTCCGTGAGATCGATCGCGGCGAAGTAGGGGTAGCCCGCCTCCTCGATCACTTCGCGCGCCCCCGTTGCGCGGTCCACGACGACGGCGACGCCGACGACTGTGGCTCCGACCTTCTCGAGCGCCTCGATGGCCTTGAGCGGCGACCCCCCGGTCGTGGATGTGTCTTCGAGCACGATGACGCGCTTGCCGTCGAGCTCCGGACCCTCGACCTGGCGACCACGGCCGTGGTCTTTGGGCTCCTTGCGCACCACGAAGGCGTCGTAGGTCTTGCCGAGAGCGACGCCCTGGTGCAGGACGGCGGCGGCGATCGGGTCGGCACCCATGGTGAGACCGCCCACGGCGAAGACGTCGGGCACACCTGCGATGAGGTCGACCATGACCTGTCCGATGAGCGGAGCGACCCGGTGGTCGAGGCTCACCTTCCGCAGGTCGACGTAGTACGTCGCCTTCTTGCCGCTGGTCAGCGTGAAGTCGCCGTGGAACACGGCGAGGTCGCTGATGTAGTCGATGAGCTGCTGGCGTGCGTCGGTCACAGCCCACATGGTACCCGGAGCCCCGCCGAGGGCCCCCGGTTGTCCACAGGGCGAGTGGCAACGGCCGACGTCGGGGGCGCCCGCTAGCGTTGTGCCATGCGTGTAGCGACCTGGAACGTCAACTCCATCCGTGCCCGAGCCGGCCGCGTCGTCGACTGGCTCGTGCGCGAGGACGTCGACGTGCTCGGCATGCAGGAGATCAAGTGCAAGCCCGAGCAGTTCCCCTTCGACGTCTTCCAGGAGGCGGGCTACGACATCGAGCTCCACGGTCTGAGCCAGTGGAACGGCGTCGCCTTCGCGAGCCGCCTCACGATGGAGGAGGTCGAGATCACCTTCCCGAGCCAGCCCGGCTTCGCCAAGGGCGTCGACCCGCAGGATGCCCCGAAGGAGGCCCGCGCGATCGGCGTGACGGTCGACGGGGTCCGCCTCTGGAGCCTCTACGTCCCGAACGGCCGCGAGCTCGACGACCCGCACTACGCCTACAAGCTCGACTGGCTGGCCCGCCTCCGCGACGAGACGGCGCAGTGGCTGAGAGATCGCCCCGACCAGCCCCTCGCCCTGATGGGCGACTGGAACGTCGCGCCCCTCGACACGGACGTCTGGGATCCTGCGGTGTTCGAGGGGCACACGCACACGAGCACGCCCGAGCGCGAGGCCTTCGCCGCCTTCGAGTCGGCGGGGCTGACGGACGTCGTCCGGCCCCGGATCCCCGAGGGCTACACCTACTGGGACTACAAGCAGCTGCGGTTCCCGCGGAACGAGGGGATGCGGATCGACTTCATCCTGGGCAGCGGGCCGTTCGCCGACCTGGTCACGAGCGCTCGGATCGACCGCGATGAGCGCAAGGGCGACGCCCCCAGCGATCACGTGCCCGTCGTGGTCGATCTGGCCCTCGAGGTCTCCGACGACGACGACAGACCGATGATCTTCTGACGCCGCCGCCAGGCGCCGTCAGGCCAGGAGCGCGGCGACCGCGACCAGCACGGGAACGGCCGCGATCGTCGTGACGAGCACGGTGTCGCGGGCGACGACCACGCCGGTTCCGTAGCGCTGGGCGTAGTTGAAGACGTTCTGCGCGCTCGGCAGGCCGGCGAGGACGACCGCGACGAACAGCTCCTGCCGTCCGAAATGGAAGACGAACTCACCCAGGAGCCAGGCCACGAGGGGCATCACCACGAGCTTGAGCACCGTCGCCAGGGCGACGTCGACGCGGCCCGTCCCCGCCTGCAGCGGCCGCTGCCCGTGGAGCGACATCCCGAACGAGATGAGCACGACCGGCACCGCCGCCGCTCCGACGATCTCGAACGGCTGGAGGACGGCGTCCGGCAGGCGGATCCCCAGCACCGAGCAGATCACTCCCAGCAGCGAGGCGATGAGGAGCGGGTTCCGGAACGGCGTCGTGACGGTGCGCCAGCGACTCCTGCCCCCCTCGCGATTCGTCGTCACGTCCATCACCGTCAGGATGATCGGGGTGGCGATCACGAGCTGGAAGAGCAGAACGGGCGCGACGAAGGTGGCGCTCCCGAGCACGTAGACGGCCACGGGGATGCCGATGTTGTTGGCGTTGACGTAGGCGCCGCCCATCGTCCCGATGGTGGTCTCGGGCACGGATCGGTGGAGCACGAAGCGCAGCACCACCACCGAGATCGCGGCCGCCACGAGAGCGGCTGCGCCCGAGACCAGCAGGATGCGCGAGAAGAGCACGTGCACATCGGCCCTCGAGATCGTCACGAACAGGAGGCACGGCGTCAGGACGAAGAAGACGAGCTGGCTGAGAGGGCGGTGTCCCTGATCGCCCAGCAGGTCGATCCGGCCGACCACGTAGCCGATCAGGATGATCGCGCCGATGATCCCGAACCCCACCAGCACTCCGCCCATCGCCCCAGTCTCGCAGCCGGAGCCGCGGAGACCGGCCGTGGTGGTCGGAGGGTCATCCCGGCTAGCCTCGGGTCATGGCTGAGGTGAAGTTCAAGGGCGCCGCTCTCCACTACGAACTGGAGGGCTCGCCCGCGGGCCCGCCGCTCGTGCTCATCCACGCGGGAGTGGCCACGCTGCGGATGTGGGATGCCGTCGTGCCCGCGCTGGGAGCCGACCACCGGATCCTGCGGTACGACACCCGCGGATTCGGCCTCACCTCGACGGAGGACGTCTCGTTCTCGGACGTCGACGACCTCCTCGCCGTGATGGACGCGGCGGGGATCGAGCGCGCGACGCTCATCGGGGCGTCGCGCGGCGGTCGGATCGCGATCGACGCCGCCGTCGAGCACCCCGATCGCGTCGCGGGGCTCGTGACCGTCGGCTCGAATCCCAGCGGGTTCCCCGACGTGGAGTTGACGGAGCGCGAGAACGACCTCTTCGACGTCCTCGACGACCTTCTGGCCGCGGGCGACCTCGAGCGGTTGAACCGCCTCGAGGCGGAGCTGTGGGCCGCCGGGCCGACGCGCGACGTCCTCGAGCTCGACCCCGCCTTCCTCGAGACGGCCTACGCGCTCAACGCGGCCAACGTCCGTCACGCCGGAGACGCTCCGAGGGCGGTGCCCATCGAGCCGCCGGCCTTCGAGCGGACCGTCGACATCGAGGTGCCGTCGCTCTTCATCGTGGGCGAGCACGATCTCTCGACGGAGCTCGCGGCCACGGAGTACCTCCTCTCGACCGTTCCCGACTCCTCGGGTGCGACCTTCCCCGACACGGCCCACCTGCCCAGCGTCGAGCGGCCCGCGGAGTTCGTGCGCGTCCTCGGCGGCTGGCTCGGAGCGCACGGCCTCTGACGTCCGGGCGACGATGTCGTCCGACAGGCCGATGTCGTCCGTCCGGCGTGGGAATCATCCCCTGGGGCGATCCCCGTCATCCACAGGGTGTAACTCTTTCGGAAACCATCCCACACGTAACATACGCTGGAGCCATGCGCTCCCCTCGTAAGACCCCGGCCGTCCTCGGCTTCCTCGCACTCAGCGTCGTGTCGGGGCTCCTCGTCGCCGCAGGAGTCACGCCGGTCGTCGCCGCCGTCGGCCTGGGCAGCCGAGCCGGCCTGCAGGCCCTCGACGAGATGCCGGAATTCCTCGAGGTCGGGAAGCTCTCGCAGCGCAACGTCCTCTACGCCAACCGAGGCGGCAAGCCCGTCCCGTTCGCGACGCTCTACGACCAGAACCGCGTCTCCCTGGCGAGCGGCAGGATCTCGCCGACCCTGAAAGACGCCGTCGTCGCCGGGGAGGACCGCCGGTTCTTCGATCACGGCGGCGTCGATGCCACGTCGCTGGTCCGCGCCGGGATCGGCAGCCTCCGCAAGAGCGAGCTCGGAGCCGCAGGCGGCGCTTCCACTCTCACCATGCAGCTCGTCCGCAACATCCTCGTGGCTCGCGCGGAAGCCCTCGACGACCCGAAGGCGCGCAAGCTGGCGTTCGCCAAGGCGACCGACCGGGGTCCGGCCCGGAAGATCGCCGAGATGAAGTACGCCCTGGGGCTCGAGAAGCAGTTCTCCAAAGACGAGATCCTGGCGGCCTACCTGAACATCGCCTACTTCGGCGACCAGGCCTACGGCGTCGAGGCGGCCGCTCAGCACTACTACGGCAAGAGCGCCGAGCGCCTGAGCGCCGCCGAGGCTGCGAGCCTCATCGCGATCGTCCAGTACCCCGACGAGCGCAATCTGGGTGCACCGTCACGCCACGCGGCCAACACCGCCCGCCGCGACGTCATCCTCGACAGCATGCTCTCCGAGAAGAAGATCGACGCCGCGGCCCACCGCGCCGCGAAGGCCAGCCGCGTCGCCGATTACGTGAGACTCACGCCCGCCACCCAGGGCTGCATGGCCGTGACCGAGCGAGGAGCCCAGCAGTGGTGCGACCTCATCCGCCGTTCCGTCACCTCGCTGCCCGCCCTGGGCAAGACGGCGGAGGAGCGGGCGCGCAACTGGCGGATCGGCGGCTACGACATCTACACGACCCTCGACCTCGACCTGACCGCGAACGCGAAGGAGCAGGTGACCCGCTTCGCCCCCAACGACGAGACGCGCTACAACCTCGGCGGCGTCGCCGTGTCGGTCGAGGCCAAGACCGGGCGCGTCATCGTGCTGACGCAGAACAAGGACTTCGACGACACCCGCGACGGCGGCGGCCCCACGACCTCGGCCGTCAACTACGCCGTCGACAAGAGCCTCGGCGAGTCGGGCGGCTTCCAACCGGGGTCGACCTACAAGCCCTTCACCCTCATCGACTGGCTGTCGAAGGGGCACCGCCTGACCGAGTGGGTCGACGCGAAGCCCCGGAACTTCAGCCCCATGACGGTGTGCGGCCGTCCCGAGTACACGAAGTTCACCCCGCAGAACGACAACGGTGGCAATCCCGGCCACGTGACGACACGTCAGGCGACCGCCTCCTCCATCAACACCGCCTTCGTCGCGATGGCGCAGCAGCTCGATCTCTGCGACATCCGCGACGTCGCTGAGTCCCTGGGCGTGCATCCTGCGGAGGGCGGCGAGCTCGCGGCGTATCCGTCATCGGTGATCGGCGCCGCCAACACCGTCGCGCCGCTGACGATGGCGTCCGCCTTCGCCGCCATCGGCAACGACGGCGTCTACTGCGCCCCCGTCTTCATCGACTCGGTCACCGACTCCGACGGCGTCAAGCTGCCCGGACAGGAGCGGAAGTGCTCGCAGGCGATCGATCCCGCGGTCGCCGCCCTCACCGTCTCGGCCATGCAGGGCGTCTTCACCGGCGGTACGGCGACGAGCGCTCGACCGGGCGACGGCGTCCCGGTGTTCGGCAAGACGGGAACGACCGACCGGGCCGAACAGACGTGGCTCGTGGGAGGCACGACCGAGGTCGTCACGGCCTCCTGGGTCGGCAACATCGACGGCCATCAGAACCAGTACCGCATCTACGGCGCGAACGGCGCCATGAACACCCAGCGGCTGACGATCTGGAAGAACGTGCAGACGGCGATCAACTCCGTCTACGGCGGGAGCGCCTTCGCGACACCGGTCTACACGGCACCCGAACCCGATCCGGCGGCGCCGAAGCCGAAACCGGCTCCCGACACCGACGCGGGCGGGGCCGACGCGGGCGGGGCGCCGGCCGGACCGGGTGCCGCCGTGCCGCCGACGACGGGCAGCGCGCGGGAGGACGACTGAGCGGGGCCGCGCGCCTCCCCACCCGCATCGGCCCATCAGGAGGATGGACGACACTGGACGTGTGAGCACTCCCCTCGATCCGCGAAATCAGCAGCCCGCCCCGAGGCCCGATCGTGCGGACGACGACGCTCCCGTGGTCTACGCCCCGGTCGTGCCGCGCAAGCCGCGGCGCGGTGCTGCCGCGAAAGCCGCGTCCGGCGTGAAGCAGAGTGCGCCCGCGGCTCCTGCGATCCCCCCGCCCCCACGCGGCGCAACGGCCAGCGGCCGAAGCCGCACCGCCGGTGTCGACGACGACCCGGCGGCGCGCATCCTCGCCGACGACGACGACGCGCGACCCGGCCTGCCCGACGACGCTTACAGGCCTCCCGCCAAGCACGTCCGGTACCCCGGACGGACCAACCCGAGGCGCGGCGACCTGGTGATGACGGCCCTGTTCACCCTCGCGCTCTACGTCATCGCGGTCGTCTACGTGGTCGACGCCGTGCAGCGCGACGCGAGCGCCGCACGTGTCCTCGAGGGGGTGCAGCTGTCGAGCATCCTGGCGATCGGGGCGCCCATCGTGCTGGCCGTCTTCTCGACGGTGTTCTCGGCCCTCTTCATCCTGCGGAGGGTCCCGGCCTTCTGGCTCCCCGTGATCGCGAGCCTCCTGATCGTCGCGCTGTACTCGGTCACGCAGCAGATGCTCGACACGGCCGTGATCCACAGCTTCTGAGAGCAGGATGCGAACGGAAGCGGTCCGGCGTACGCTATTCGGTGACGCGTCACCAACAGGGCCGTGTCACCAGGGTGCGACACCGTTGCCGATCCCGGCGCTCGCGGCTGGCCGTGTGCGCTCCGAGCCGCTCTCCTCGCTGCCCACCCCGTTCACCCGCTCTGGCGCGGCGTTTCGACGCCCCGCGCCGACACTCACGAAAAGGCAGTCATGACCACGACGAACCAGCACCCCTCGACCGTCCGGAACGCGGACACCAGCGTTCCCCTGGTCGACCTCCTCGACGAGCGCTGGAGCCCCCGCTCGTTCGACCCGCAGGCCACCATCTCCGACGAGCAGCTCGCGGCCCTTCTCGAGGCCGCCCGCTGGGCTCCGTCCGCGTCGAACATGCAGCCTCGGCGCTTCGTCGTCGGCCGACGCGGTACTGCGACGTTCGACACGATCCTCGCGAACCTCATGGGATTCAACACGGCCTGGGCCGGCTCGGCCGCTGCGCTCGTCGTCGCCATCGCCGAGACCGCCACCGAGGAGGGCGAGGCCCGCACCTGGGCGCAGTACGACCTGGGCCTCGCCGTGTCGGCGCTTACCGTTCAGGCTCACGCCGAGGGCCTCCACACCCACCAGATGGCCGGCATCGAAGTCGACGGCCTGCGCGCCGCGTTCGAGCTCCCCGAGCGATTCCTGCCCGTGACCGTGACCGCGATCGGTGTCGTGGCCGAGGCTCACCTCCTGCCCGAGCCGCTCGCGGAGCGCGAGACGCTCCCCCGCACCCGCCTGCCCCTCGACGAGCTCGTCCTCGCGCGCGACTGACCCGTCACCGCTCCGATCCGTTCCGCCGTCGACGGCGTCGCTCCTGCCGGGAGCGGCGCCGTTCGTCGTTCGCGGGACCCATCGATCGAGGAACGTCAGCCCCGCGCGGCCGCCACGAACCGCCGGATTGCGTCGACGTCTTTGACACCGCGCGACGACTCCACTCCGCTCGACACATCGACCCCCGCCGGCCGCAGCATCGCGACCAGCCGGGCCACGTTGTCGGGTCGCAGGCCGCCGGCCAGAACCCAGGGCCCGCGCGGTGGGGTCTCGAGCAGACCTGCGGAGTCGAACGTGGCTCCTGCCCCCGGATCGGGCGCGTCGAGCAGCAGGCGATGCGCACCGAACTCGTCGTGCTCGGCGTCGCTCTCACCGAGCCACCGCTCCGCCGTCGTCGCCCGGATCACTCCGAAGCCGGCCGCGCGGGCGCGCTCGAAGTCCGCAGGATGCTCGTGCCCGTGGAACTGGACGGTCGAGACCCCCGCGGCCGACGCCGTCCGCAGCACGACATCGACGGGCTGGTCGCGGAAGACCCCCACCGCCCCCACCCCGGCCGGCACCCGCTCGACGAGGGATCGTGCCACCTCCGGCGTGACCTCGCGGGGGCTTCCGGAGGCGAAGACGAAGCCGACAGCATCGGCACCGGCATCGACCGCAGCGTCGACGGATGCAGGCGTCGAGAGGCCGCAGATCTTGATCCAGAGTGGAGAAGGCACGCTCCATCATTCAGACATAACGACAGTGTTGTCAATCCCGACGAGATATGTCACATTGTTCGGACCGGCCGACGGAACCGTCGGTCGAGGAAGGAACCCTGTGAAGAAGAAGACTCTCGTGACCGCGGGTGCGCTGGCCCTGCTCGCGGCCCTGCCGGCGGCCGCGCTGCCATCCCGAGTCGCTGCGGATGCCGACCCCTTGTCCGCCTCCGTCTCCGCCGCCGATGCCGGCGACGCGGCCCGGGAGAACGTCCGCATCAGCGGGCACCTCGTCCTCGCCACGTCCTCGGCGACCACGTGGGTCGCCGTCCCGCTGCCGCTCGCCGACGGAACCGTCGCGCCGTCCTCGTGGCCCACGAAGGACGAGGCCGACGCCCGCGCGGCGACCTGGGCGGTGCCCGCCCCCGGCTCCACCGGCCCCGTCTCCCGGAGCATCTACTGCCTCAACGCCGGGCTTCCGGGAACGCGGGTCTTCGCCTCCTCCTGCACCGGCGCCCCGGAGCAACAGTTCCGGCTGGCCGAGGTGAGCACGGGCTGGGGCCTCCGTTCGCAGGCGTCCGACTCGTCGTTCGTCGCCTACGACGCCGCGACACGGACCCTCGTCACCCGCGGAGCCGAGTCCGCCGGCGGCGTGCAGCTCGACCTCCTCAAGCTCGCCGGCGAGAAATCCCTCAGCGTCGAGAACGTGACGCCCGGCGCCGTCGGCGAGGCGACCGTCTCGGGCCTCGCCACTCGAGGCGCCTCCGTGACGGTCGACGGGAGGGCGGGCATCGAGGAGGCGGATGCGGACGGACGCTGGACCACGACCCTCCGCGACCTCCCGCGCGCCGGCGAGACCATCACTGTGCGACAGACGATCGACGGCCTCGACAGGGGCTCGGTCGAGGCCGTGATCCCACCGTGGCCCGGACCGGACGCTCCGATGGCCACAGTCGTCTTCGACGACGACGTGCACCGGAACGCGCTGATCCAGGGCACGGCGGAGGACGGCGCCACCATCGTCATCCGTTCGGGCGACGAGGTCGTCGCCGAGACGCAGGCCACCGCAGGAGCCTGGTCGACCGAACTCCCGCCCCTCGGAGTCGGCGAGCACCCCGTGCTCGTGACGCAGGAGATCGACGGACTCGTCTCTCCCGCCACGACCGTCCCGATCGACTTCGGTGACGCCGTGAGCATCACGTCACCCGACGACGGGAGCGATGTCCCGAGCGACGGCCGTGTCGACGTCACCGGCCGGGGTGACCCCGGCTCGATCATCGAGCTGCGCGATAACGGAGAGGTGGTCGCGACGACGACCGTCGGCCCGGACGGCACCTGGTCGGTCCCCGCTGTCGAACTCGAAGGGCGCTGAGCCGGCTCAGGGCGCTGGCGCCCCTCAGGGCTCCGTCGTCAGGTCGGACTTCGAGACCGCGAGCTCCTGCCCGTCGGGCGCCACCTCCACGAGCACCGTGTCGCCGTCGACGATCTCGCCACCGAGGAGCGCTCGGGCGAGGTTGTCGTCGATCTGGCGCTGCATGAGCCGGCGGAGCGGACGCGCCCCGTAGATCGGGTCGTAGCCGCGTTCGGCGAGCCAGGCCCGGGCATCGGGCGTGACCGCGAGCTCGAGGCGACGATCGCTGAGCCGTCGGGCGAGGCGATCGACGTAGAGCGAGACGATCTGGCCGAGGTCGTCTTCGGTCAGAGAGGTGAAGAGGACGATGTCGTCGAGCCGGTTGATGAACTCGGGCTTGAAGGCCTGGCGGATCATCGTGTCGACCGCCTCCTGCTTCTGCGCCCTGGTGAGCGACCCATCGGTCAGGAACTGGCTGCCGAGATTCGACGTCAGGACGAGGATCGTGTTGCGGAAGTCGACCGTGCGGCCCTGACCGTCGGTCAGCCGGCCGTCGTCGAGAACCTGCAGCAGGATGTCGAAGACCTCCGGGTGCGCCTTCTCGACCTCGTCGAGCAGGACGACGCTGTAGGGCCGGCGCCGGACCGCCTCGGTCAGCTGGCCGCCGGACTCGTAGCCGACGTACCCGGGAGGCGCCCCGACGAGCCGCGAGACGGTGTGCTTCTCGCCGTACTCGGACATGTCGATCCGGATCATCGCCTTCTCGTCGTCGAAGAGGAAGTCGGCGAGGGCCTTGGCGAGCTCGGTCTTGCCGACGCCGGTCGGGCCGAGGAAGAGGAAGGAGCCGGTGGGCCGGTCGGGGTCGGAGATGCCCGCGCGGGTGCGGCGCACGGCCTCGCTCACGGCGGTGACCGCCTCGCGCTGGCCGATGATGCGCTTGCCGAGCTCCGCCTCCAGGTGCAGGAGCTTCTCCGTCTCCCCGGCCAGGAGCCGCCCGACGGGGATGCCCGTCCACGCCGCGACGACCTCGGCGATGTCGGCGTCGGTGACCTGGTCGTTGACCAGCCGGTCGCCCGACTCCTCGATGCGCTCGGCGTCGGCCAGGCTCTTCTCGATCTGCGGGATCGTCTCGTAGTTGATCTTCGAGGCGTCCTGGTAGCGGCCCTCGCGCATCGCGCGGTCGAGGTCGATGCGCGCCTGGTTCAGTTGCGACTTCAACTCGCCGACGCCCTGAAGCGCCGCCTTCTCGGCCTGCCAGCGAGCGTTCAGCGAATCGTAGGCGGCCTGCCGCTGGTCGATCTCCTCGCGGAGCTTCTCGAGGCGTGTCTGCGACGCGGCGTCCTTCTCGCGCTTGAGGGCGAGCTCCTCCACCTGCATGCGGACGAGGCCTCGATAGAGCTGATCGAGTTCGACGGGCGAGGAGTCGATCTCCATCTTGAGACGCGAGCCGGCCTCGTCGACGAGGTCGATAGCCTTGTCGGGCAGCTGCCGCCCCGTGATGTAGCGGTTGGACAGGGATGCGGCGGCCACGAGGGCGCTGTCCGCGATCGTGATCCCGTGATGCGCTTCGTACCGCTCCTTGAGCCCGCGCAGGATGGCCACGGTGTCCTCCACCGTCGGCTCACCCACGTAGACCTGCTGGAACCGACGCTCGAGCGCGGCGTCCTTCTCGATGAACTGGCGGTACTCGTCGAGGGTGGTGGCTCCGATGAGCCGGAGCTCGCCCCGCGCCAGCATCGGCTTGAGCATGTTGGCGGCGGCGACCGACCCCTCCCCGCCGCCCGCACCCATGAGCGTGTGCAGCTCGTCGATGAACGTGATGACCTGCCCCTCGGACTCGGTGATCTCCTTGAGGACCGCCTTGAGCCGCTCCTCGAACTGTCCGCGATACATGGCACCGGCCACGAGGGCGGAGATGTCGAGGCTGATGAGCCTCTTCCCCTTGAGGGAGTCGGCGACGTCGCCGGCCACGATCCGCTGGGCAAGACCCTCGACGACGGCCGTCTTCCCGACACCGGGCTCTCCGATGAGCACCGGGTTGTTCTTCGTGCGCCGCGTCAGCACCTGGCTGACCCGCCGGATCTCGGTGTCGCGACCGATGACCGGGTCGAGCTTGCCGCTCGCGGCGATCGCCGTCAGGTCGACCCCGTACTGCTCGAGAGCGCTCTTCTGCTTCTCATCGGTGGCGGGAGCGCCCTGCATGTTGGCCATGAGCCGGTCCTTTCGAAAAAACTTGAGTGGATCAGGCTCAAGTTTACGCCGAGGTCTCAAGAAGCGCCAGATGCGGGGCAGCAGCCAACTCTTGCTCATTTCGAATGTAGTCTGTAGTATTTCAGTATCAATGTGTTGCCCGCACCCGTCGGGCCCGTACAGGAAGAACCCACCACATGTCCAAGAAACGTTCCCTGAGCGCGCTCGGCGCGACTCTCCTCGCCGGCGTCACGCTGGCCACCATGGTCGCCCCGGCTGCCAACGCAGCTCCCGCGTCAACTCCCGCCGCATCGACGAGCGCGGCGCAACTCATCAAGCTGTACTCGAAAGTCGGCGATTTTCAGTGGGCGACCGGAACCCAGCAGCCGATTGGTGGAGCGAACAACCTCGAACTCACCACCGTCACTCTTCAGGCCGATGCAGAGAAGCGCGCAGCTCTTTTGGAGGTCGTTCCCCGCGAGGGAAACTTCTTCAACCTGAAGGTCGTGAAGGGTAGCCAGGAAGAATGTCTCGCCGCATACAGCCCTCCTGCCGCGGTGACCTACCTCGGCCAAGACAAATGCGACAAGACTTCAGCCCTCTGGTCGCAGCCCAGCAGCGGAGTCTTTCGCTCGGCCGACGGCTGGTATCTGACGAATCAGAGTGTCGTCTACGGCTCCAGTACTCGATTCAACATGTCGAAGGACTCTGCGGATGCCGCTGAGTTTATCGACGCCAATGTTGGAGAGTCTCTGTCCGCGACCGGATCGTTTGACGGGGACAACGCCCAGCGGGCGACGATCAAGGGGACGGGCGCCGCGAATGCGCCCATCACGATCAAGAACACCGCCGGTGAGGTCGTCGCGTCCGGCACCGCCGACGACAACGGCGCCTTCTCGATCCCCATCACGGCTCCGAACAAGGGCGGCGTCTATGCGCTGAACGTGACGCAGACCGTCGACGGCACCGAGTCTGCTGCCGTCAAGGTCGACCTCGACTACGGCAAGGCAGTCGCCATCTCCACCCCCGCGAACAACGCCGACCACACCGCCGGCGAGGTCGCCATGACCGGCACCGGCACCCCCGGCGGCACGATCACCGTGTTCGACAACGCCGGCAGCACGCCTATCGGTAACGCGACCGTCAACGCTTCCGGTGCCTGGGCTCTGAACACGTCCGCGCTGAACGCCGCCGAGCACAAGCTGGAGGTGAAGCAGCTGTCCAAGGGCAACAACACCACCACGTCGACGATCACCCTGAACCCCGGCGGCACCGTCACCCCGCCCGCACCCGGCATCGGATTCGAGGTCACCACCCCGAAGAACGACTCGACCATCGAAACCTCCGACAAGCAGGTCACCTTCACCGGCCGCGGCAACCCCGGCAGCAAGGTGACCATCATGAACGGCGCCCGCACCATCGGAAGCGTCGCCAGCGTCCCCGCCTCCGGAAACTGGTCGTTCACCGCGACGATGAACTACGCCGACTACAACCTCACCGCCTACAACAAGAAGGTCCCCACCGGCGCCGTCACCAGCCAGCAGCCGCTCCACATCACCGTCATCGACGCCACGGCCGCTCGCCCGTTCGTGATCTCCACCCCCGCCAACAACTCCACCGTGGAAACGACCGACAAGTCGGTCCGCTTCTCCGGCACCGGCAACGCGGGCGGCAAGGTCACCATCATGAACAGCTCCCGCAACATCGGCACGGCTGACGTCGACCAGAACGGCCAGTGGTCGTTCACCGCGACGATGAACTACGCCGACTACGATCTCACCGCCTACTACAAGAAGGTCCCCGCCGGCGCCGTCACCAGCCAGCAGGCACTCAAGATCACGGTCACCCCCGGCCAGCTCGGCTTCGCCATCGGCAGCCCTGCTACAGGCACCACGGTCGACAAGGGCAACATCAGCTTCACCGGTACCGGGAAGGCGGGTAGCACCGTCACCATCTTCCTTAATAGCTCCAAGCGCGGCTCCGCGATCACGGCTGCCGACGGAACCTGGACCGTGCCCGTGACCGTGAACACTCCCGGCCAGTACGACTTCACCGTCTACTACAAGGCCAACCCCACCGACGCCTCAGCACCCAGCGTCGAGCACTCCCTCACGGTCCGCTAACCCGGGCACCACGGCGACACCAGCACCACAACCGGTGGCGGGGAGTCACACCCCCGCCACCCCCTCACTTCAACCCACCCGGAGAACACCGTGCACAAGACCCCGATCCTGACCATCGCCCTCGGCGCATCTCTCATAGCAGCCCTGGCCGGATGCACCACCGCAGCGACCACGTCGAACCCGACGTCCCCCGCTAGCACCTCGACTCAGAGCCCGACCGCCGGCCCCACGATCACGAGCACGCCTGATGCCGACTACAAGGCACCATCCGGCATGTGCGAGAACGGGGAGGCGACCATCATTCAGGATGTCTCGGACATCGCACTCCCCGAAGGCTGCGACATCGTCAACGTCCTCACGAACGGCAGCACCGTCGACCTGGGCCCCGTGAAGCAGCTCAACATCGAGGGCGAGAACAACACCATCACCGTCGAGAAGGTCGAGCACATCGGGATCTTCGGAACCGGCAACGACATCACCCACGGTGGTGAAGCAGCCGTCGACGACCAGGGCAGCAGCAATAAGACGACTCAGAAGTAACGATCGCAGATACAGGAAGGGCGCCTCCACCAGGAGGCGCCCTTTCGTCGGCCTGGGCATCCTGCGGTCGCGAGAGCAATACTGGACCGATGATCGACGTCGCTCTCGCCCGCTCCCTCGCCGAAGCCGGACTCCGCTGGCACCCCGCCACAGGAGACCGGTTCCTCATCGACACTGACGCCTTCGACGCGGAGGTCTTCACGATCAGCGAAATGACGATCGAGGCTCACACCTATCCGACCGGCACCGAACTCGGGTTCAACGGGACGACCGAGTGGGCCCTCGACTCCGTCTCGACCGACGACTCCCTCTGGCTCCCCCGCGAGGATCAGATGCGCGAGCTCCTCGGCCCCATCTTCCACGCCCTGATCCGCGGCGAGAGCGGCGACTACGAGGTGACGGTCACGATCGACGACGAGATCCAGACGTTCGCTTCACCGGATGCGGAAAACGCCTACGGCAATGCGCTCCTGGCCTACATCGATGCCTCGCTCCGGATCGAGAACGTGGAGCGGAGCTGACAGCAGGACGAACCGTCCTCTTGCGCGGCGACCTGACCGGGGGCACACTGACTCCACCTCGACGAAGAGGCCGAGGCACGTGAAGACGAAACGCTATCGGGAGGCGTCCATGTCGAAATCCAGCCACGAGACCAAGCGCGACGAACTGCGACAGGCGCAGGACGAACAGGAAGTTCGAGACGCCCTGCTGGGCGACGGAACCGAGCGCAACACCGCCTGGCTCTTCGAGCAGATCGACGGCGGCCCGGCCACTACGAAGGCGAGCAAGCTCACCGACGTGTGAGGAGACGGCCACCGCTGGCGATGCCCTGAACGTCTGCCCGTGAGGGCGTCGCTGGTTCGAGGTCGTCCCCCGGCGTAATCGACGAAGGTGGCGGGGATGTGTCCCCGCCACCTCTGGTGGTGCTGGTGTTGCCGTCGAGTCCCGTCTAACGGACGGTGAGGGCGTGCTTGACGCTGGGAGCCGCGGCGTCGGCGGGGTTGGCCTTGTAGTAGACGGTGAAGTCGTACCGGCCGGGAGTGTTCACGGTCACGGGCACGGTCCAGGTCCCGTCAGCAGCCGTCGTGGCCGTGCCACGCTTGGAACTGCCGAGGAAGACCGTGACCGTGCTGCCCGCCTTGCCGGTGCCGGTGAAGGCGAAGGTGCCCCTGTCGACCGTGGTGCCGGCGGCGGGGCTACCGACCGCGAAACCGACCTGACCGGGCGCGACGGTGATGTGGAGCGGCTGCTGGCTGGTGACGGCGCCGGTTGGGACCTTCTTGTTGTAGGCGGTGAGGTTGTAGTCGGCGTAGTTCATCGTCGCGGTGAACGACCAGTTTCCGGAGGCGGGGACGCTGGCGACGCTTCCGATGGTGCGGGCGCCGTTCATGATGGTCACCTTGCTGCCGGGGTTGCCGCGGCCGGTGAAGGTGACCTGCTTGTCGGAGGTTTCGATGGTCGAGTCGTTCTTCGGGGTCGTGACCTCGAATCCGATGCCGGGTGCCGGCGGGGTGACGGTGCCGCCCGGGTTCAGGGTGACCGTCGACGTGGTGGTGTTGTTGCCCTTCGACAGCTGCTTCACCTCCAGCTTGTGCTCGGCACCGTCGAGGACCACGCCACGCGCCGTCCACGCACCCGTGGCGAGGACATCCGCGGTCGCGATGGCGGCGGGCTTGCCCGCCTCGCGGATCGTCACACGCCCCCCGGGCTCCCCACGACCCGAGAAGTCGAGGGCTCCGCCGGAATGCGCCGAGCCGTCGACAGGAGACGTGATGGTCACCTGGGCTCCGTAGTCGATGAAGACCCGAACCGGATCTGACACGGTTCCGCCCTGACCGAGGGTCTGAGTCACGTCGACGATGTACGGCTGAGCCCGATGAGGAGCCGGGACCGACACCTCGAAGGAGCCGTCGGAGGCGGCCTCCGTCGACGCGACCACGTCGCCCGCGCTATTCCGCAGGATAACCTCCTCGAACGGCGATCCGCTGCCGAGGACCTTGGCGTCGACACCCAGGTCGTCGTCGAAGATGACGACGGCGTTGAGACCGTCCGCCGCTCGAACGTCGGCGTACGAGAAGAGCGCGGCATCGTCGGCGCTCCTGGAGAGAGCCAGGACGCCGAAACTCGCGGAGTTCCCCGTCGACGGAGACACCACGTCAGCGGTGAGCCACCACCCTGCACTACTCACGAAGAACCCGTCGTCCGTCTGAGTCCACCGGGCAGCCGCGTCGCTGCAGGAGCCGAACCCCAGAAAGGCACTTCCGCTCGCTGTCGAGGGGACGAGGCACGAAGTCCAGTTCCGCGACTGCATCGTGAAAGCACCGCCGCCGACCGGCTTCACCGTGATTCGAGTCGCGAGGCGGACAGCCGTCTCAGCATCGCTGGGAACATGGCTGCTGAACGGTCCGTCGTACACCCGATCGGTCACGATCGTGTGATCGTTCAGGCTGTTCTCGTGAACGAGTTTGATCGTCTTCTGGACGGGAGCGCGAAGCTTCGGTGCGGCATCGAGTGCCGATGCCGGAGAGGCGGCAGCGCCGGCCACGAGAGTGAGCCCGGCGAGGGCGGCCACGCCGAGGGCGAGGCCGCGAGGGAGATGTGACACGGAGGGGTCCTTTCGAACGAAGCCGCGGTTCGGCTTACGACCCTCGAGTTTACATCTGAAATACTACGTGCTGGCTACGGCTCAGGTGTCGGCGTCGCGCCGGACCGACGCCGTGACCACGAACTTCGGCGACCGGGCCACCTGACGGGTCGGCCCGACCACGCGCTCGAGCACGGGTCGGTGGTGCAGGTGCGAGTTGAAGACCGTCCAGAGCTCCCCGCCCGGCTTGAGCACGCGCGCCGCCGCCTCGAAGAGCGCGGTCGCGATCTCAGGCTGGACGGCCGCATCGGCGTGGAACGGCGGGTTGAGCAGGACCAGGTCCACCGTCCCGGCCTGAATCGTCGACAGCGCGTCGTCCCGGACGACCGCCACGCGCTCCGAGAGGTCGTTCGCCTCGACAGTCGCGCGGGCGGACCGCACCGCCGCCTCCGAACGATCCGACGCGATCACCGCGGCCGACGGCCGGGTGCGTGCCGCCACGGCAGCCACGATGCCCGTGCCGCAGCCCAGGTCGACGATGGTCGCGGCCGTGGGAGCCGCTTCGGGCAGGTGCTCCAGGAGCATCCGCGTTCCGATGTCGAGGCGGGTGGAGGCGAAGGCACCTCCGTGCGCCTTCACCACGAGGTGGCCGCCGAGCACGGGGTCGTCGAGCGCCTCCGTGAGCGGGTAGGCGCGGGCATCCTGCGCCTCGTTCGGCTCGGAGGCGGTCAGCACGCGCGACTTCTGGCGGGAGAGACCGGCGTAGACCACGTCGAAGTGGTCGGCCAGGACCTCGTTCTGCGTGAGGGTCATGTGCTTGAGGCGACCGCCGGCGAAGATCACGACCTCCGGATGCGCGTGGCGGGCGACGAGGCTCGCGATCTCGTCGAGCGCGTCGAGGCTCCGGGGAAGCTGCAGGAGCACGACGCGCGCACCCGCGACCAGCGACTCGTCGAGCGCGTGCAGAGCGAAGGAGTCGGTGAGGCCGAGCGCGTCGGCGTTGAGCGCGATGGCCTTCTCCCCGGTCAGGGCGTCCTGGTGGGTGCGGATGCCCGTCAGCCCGAACAGGGTCGCCGCGGCGAGGGTCAGCGCGCCGTAATGGTCGCCGATGACGACCACGTCACCGGAGGCCGCCGTGCGCAGACTCGGCGCGGCCTCGTCGAGGATGAGCCGATCGGCGGCGTCGACGGCCACGAGGTTCGGCGCCTCGAGATCGGGACGACGCCGCAGGGCCGAGAAGTCGAAGGCGTCGGACGGGTTGTCGGCAGGAGCAGCGGGGGAGGACACCCGGCAAGCCTAGGCGGTGCGCTCCTCGCGGCGACCCGCCAGAGGGCGCGCGAGCGACTGCTAGCGGGTCGGCCGCCAGAGGACCACGGCGGTCTGCCGCTGCGGCCGGGTGCCGTGCCGGAGCGGCACGACGCCGCTCCCGGCCGACGACGACGCCGCGAAGACCCGCGACCCGGGGCGGTTGAGGAGCTCGTCGGCCAACGCCGACTCGAGCTCCCGCACGCGTTTGGAGAGGGACGCGACGGTGTTCTCCAGGTCGAGGATGCGCCGGATGCCCTCGAGGCTGACGCCCTCGCCGCTGAGTCGGGCGATCTCCCGCAGCTGATTCACGTCGCGCATCGAGTAACGCCGCGACTTCCCGGCGGTGCGCGTCGGCACGACGAGGTCGAGCCGGTCGTACTGGCGGAGGGTCTGCGGGTGCATGCCCGCGAGCTCGGCCGCGACCGCGATCGCGAAGATCGGTGAGAACTCGTCCATGTCGGCCTCCCAACCGGCTCGGTGTCGACGCGGGGACGCGCCGGGCGGTGCTACTGGCGGGCTCGGTCGAGGAGCTCCGCGCGCGGATTCTCGTTCGGCAGGGCCTCCTGCAGGGCCTCGACCGCGGCTCGGGCCTTGTCGCTGAGGTGGGACGGGACGGCGACCTGGACGGTGGCGAGCAGGTCGCCCTTGCCCTCCTTGGCGTCGACGCCGCGACCCTTGACGCGCAGGACGCGACCCGAGGGGGTGCCGGGAGCGACGCGGAGCCGCACCGGCTCGCCGGCGAGGGTCGGCACCTCGATGGTGGCCCCGAGGGTCGCCTCGGCGAAGGTCACGGGGACGTCGAGCCGGAGGTTCAGGCCGTCGCGCTCGAACACGGGGTGCGGACGGACCGCGACCGTGAGGACGATGTCTCCGGCCTCCCCGCCGTCCTGGCTGGGCTCGCCGCGTCCGCGGAGGCGGATCTTCTGGCCGTCCTGCACGCCGGCGGGGATGCGGACCTTGATCGGCTTGCCCTGCGACTGCGTGAGGGTGATGGTCTCGCCGGTGACGGCGGTCTGGAAGTCGAGCGTGGTGGAGGCGACGATGTCGCGCCCCTTGCTCGGCCCACCGTAGCCGCGGTAGCCGCCGGAGGTCTGGCCGAAGCCGCCACCGCCGAACATCCCGCTGAAGATGTCCTCGAAGCCGCCGCCCGACTGGTAGCCGGACCGGCGCTGACCGCCCTGGCCGAACATGCCGCCGAAGACGTCCTCGAAGCCGCCGCCGCCCTGGCCGGGGGCACCGGCGCCGGCGGTGAAGCGGGCTCCGGAGCCCATGGCGCGGATCTGGTCGTACTCCTTGCGCTGCTCCGGGTCGGCGAGGACCGAGTGAGCCTCGCTGATCTCTTTGAAGCGGGCCTCGGAGGAGGCGTCACCCGGGTTCGAGTCGGGGTGGTACTTCCGCGCGAGCTTGCGGTAGACCTTCTTGAGTTCGGCGGGCGTGACGTCTTTCGAGACGCCGAGCACGGCGTAGAAGTCTTTGTCGAACCAGTCCTGGCTTGCCAAGAGACCCGCCTTCCTTAGTGGTGCTGATGCTGAATCTTACGGGGGCGGCGGGCTCCCGAGGGAGCCCGCCGCCGGTACTGCCGATCGTGCTGGTGGTGTCGTTACGCGGGGACCGAGACGGCGACCTTGGCCGCTCGGAGAACGCGCTCGCCGAGCACGTAGCCCGGTTCGATGACGTCGGCCACGGTGTTGACGGTGACGTCGGGCGTCGGCAGCTGCACGATCGCGTCGTGGATCTTCGGGTCGAAGACGTCGCCCTTGGCACCCACCTGCGTCAGCCCGAACCGGTCGAAACCGCCGCGGAGCTTCTGCGCGATGACCACCATCGGGCCCTCAGCGAGGTCGCCGTGCGCCTCGGCGCGGCTGAGGTCGTCGAGTGCCGGCAGGACGGCCCGGATCACCTCGGCGATGACCGCGTCGCGGTTGGCCTCCCGGTCGCGCTCCACGCGCTTCCGGAAGTTGACGAGCTCGGCCTGCGCCCGGAGCATGTCCTGGCGCATCTCGGCGACGAGGTCGGTCGAGGCCTGGTCGAGCAGCGCCTCGTCCTCCGCGCTCAGCTCGACATCGGGACCTTCGGCCTGGATCAGGTCGTCGGCACCGTCGATGTCGGCCGTGCCGCCGTCCTCGGAGCCCGGCTCCGGCGAGGTGCGACCCTCGCCGGGGACGGTCGGCTCTTCTTCGGGGTTCTTCGCGTCGTCGCTCATCGACTACTTCTTGTCGTCTTCGTCGTCCACGACCTCGGCGTCGACGATGTCCTCGTCGTCCGCCTTGGCGTCGCCCTCGGCGGGGCCGTCCGCAGGAGCACCGGGGCCGGCGGCAGCATCGGCCTGGCTCGACGCGTAGAGCGCCTGCCCGATCTTCTGCTGGCTCTCGGTGAGCTTGTCGACGGCCGGCTTGATGGCCGCCTCGTCGTCACCCGCGAGTGCGGACTTGAGCGAGTCGACGTCCGCCTGGACCTCGCTCTTGACGTCGGCCGGGAGCTTCTCGTCGTTCTCCTTGAGGAGCTTCTCGATCGAGTAGACGAGCTGGTCGCCCGTGTTGCGGAGCTCCTGGGCCTCGCGGCGCGCCTTGTCTTCGGCGGCGTGCTCCTCGGCCTCGCGCACCATGCGCTCGATGTCCTCCTTCGCGAGCGAGGATCCGCCCGTGATGGTCATCGACTGCTCCTTGCCCGTCCCCTTGTCCTTCGCGGAGACGTGCACGATGCCGTTGGCGTCGATGTCGAACGTGACCTCGATCTGCGGGATGCCGCGGGGGGCCGGCGCGATGCCGGTCAGCTCGAAGGTGCCGAGGTTCTTGTTGTCTCGGGTGAACTCGCGCTCGCCCTGGAAGACCTGGATGGCGACCGACGGCTGGTTGTCGTCGGCGGTCGTGAAGGTCTCGCTGCGCTTGGTCGGGATCGCGGTGTTGCGCTCGATGAGCTTCGTCATCGCGCCACCCTTGGTCTCGATGCCGAGCGACAGCGGCGTGACGTCGATGAGGAGGACGTCCTTCCGCTCGCCCTTGAGGACACCGGCCTGCAGGGCGGCGCCGACGGCGACGACCTCGTCCGGGTTGACGCCCTTGTTGGGCTCCTTGCCACCAGTCAGCGAGCGCACGACGTCGGAGACGGCGGGCATGCGGGTCGAGCCGCCGACGAGCACCACGTGGGCGATGTCGCCGACCTTGACGCCGGCCTCGGCGATGACGTCGTTGAACGGCTTCTTGGTCCGGTCGAGGAGGTCGGAGGTCCACTGCTCGAACTGCGAGCGCGAGATCGTCTCGTCGAGGTTGAGCGGGCCCTCGGAGGTGAGGGTGAGGTAGGGCAGCTGGATGCTCGTGCTGCTGGAGGAGGAGAGCTCCTTCTTGGCCTGCTCCGCCGCCTCCTTCAGGCGCTGCTTCGCGATCTTGTCGCCGGAGAGGTCGACGCCGTGGTCGTCCTTGAACTTCTTGATGAGGTGCTCGACGATCCGGTTGTCCCAGTCGTCGCCGCCGAGGCGGTTGTCACCGGAGGTCGCGCGGACCTGGATCGTGGAGAAGTCGTCGTCCTTGCCCACTTCGAGCAGCGAGACGTCGAACGTGCCGCCACCGAGGTCGAAGACGAGGATGAGCTCGTCCTCCTTGCCCTTGTCGAGGCCGTACGCGAGGGCGGCGGCGGTGGGCTCGTTGATGATGCGGAGCACATTGAGGCCGGCGATCTCGCCGGCGTCCTTCGTGGCCTGACGCTCGGAGTCGTTGAAGTAGGCCGGGACCGTGATGACGGCGTCGGTCACGTCCTCGCCGAGGTACTGCTCGGCGTCGCGCTTGAGCTTGCCGAGGATGCGGGCCGAGATCTCCTGCGGGGTGTACTTCTTGTCGTCCACGCCCACGGTCCAGTCGGTGCCGATGTGGCGCTTGACGCTGGAGATGGTGCGGTCGACGTTCGTGACGGCCTGGCGCTTCGCGGTCTCACCGACGAGCACCTCGCCGTCCTTCGTGAACGCGACGACCGACGGGGTGGTGCGGAGGCCCTCCGCGTTGGCGATGACGGTGGGCTCGCCGCCCTCGAGGACCGCGACCACCGAGTTGGTGGTACCGAGGTCGATTCCTACTGCACGTGCCATGGGGCTTTTCTCCTTCGTCGTGCTTGGTGTTGCGAAGTCTGATCGCCGGGGTTGAGTCCGACAGGCTCAAGTTTAGCCATCGCTCGCGGAGAGTCAAGCGGGAAGCCTGAAAGTTGAGTGTGGTCGACTCAAGGAGAGGCCGTGGGGGCGGCGGGCGCGACGTGACCTCGGCCGGGCATCCTGCGGTGACGTCACGCGGATGCGGCGGAGGAGAGAGAAGAGAGGGGCGCCCGCAAGGGGTTCTGCCGCGCTGGAGCCGACCTGACCGTGGCCCCCCACCGGTCATGGCCTTCCCCCGCTCCGGCGCGGCAGTCCCTCTGGCACACTCGATGATTCGGGCATCGAGGTCGGATCTGGTCCAACGGAACCACCCTGGCAGCCGCCCGGGCCCGCCGACAGTAGTAGATGTGATGGCACCCGAACGGGGGGTACGGTGGCCGAACCTGCGCAACCCTAGACTTTCCTCGGGAGGATCGATGAGCGACCAGACGCCGCTGCCGGTTTTACGCGTGGCTCTGGTCGAGGACCACGAAATCGTGGCGGTCGGTTTCGCCCAGCTCCTCCGCGAGTTCGCGGACATCCAGGTGGTCGCCGTGACCCCGACCGTCCGCGATCTCGACCTCGACGCGACCCCGGTCGACCTCGTCGTCCTCGACCTCCGACTCGGCGACGGGTCGAGCGCGACCGACAACATCGGCACGCTCGTCGCGGCGGGGGCCGACGTCCTGATCCTGACCGCGGCGGAGGACCCGCAGGCGATCCGGGCCGCGGCGAAGGCGGGCGCCCTCGGCATCGTCCGCAAGTCGCAGCCGGTCGAGGAGCTCGTCGACGCCATCCGCGACGCCGCGAGGGGCACCACCGTCGCCGGGCTCGACTGGGCCGCGGCCATCGACGGCGACGAGGCCCTGGCCGACGCCGGCCTCAGCGCCCGCGAGCGCGAGATCCTGGCGCTCTACGCGTCCGGCGAGAAGGCCCAGTCGGTCGCGTACCTCACGAACCTCTCCAAGGCGACGGTGGCCAACTACGTCAGCAGGATCCGGGCCAAGTACGCCAACGCCGGCCGCCCCGCCCACACCAAGGTCGACCTCCACCGGCGCGCGGCCGAGGACGGCCTGCTCACCGACGACCGGCGGCTCGGGTGACCACGCGCCCGGCCCGGACGCCGGGCGACGCCGAGCTCCGCATCACGCGGATCCTGTACCTCTCCATCGGGGTCGGCGGCGTCGTCTACACGATCGTCGGCTCGCAGAAGGCCCTCGGCCAGTTCGCCGCCCTGACCCCGTGGTGGGCGCTGACGACCTGGCTGATCGCCGGGATCGGGCCCGCCGTCCTCGCCGTGCTGGCGATGTGGGCGCCGCTGCGCCTCCTGCGGGCCATCGCGACGACCTACGCCGGGATCTTCCTCGTGACGATGGCGACGTTCCCCCTCGCGATGACGGCCTCGTCCCTGCCGGACAGCGGCTCCCCCTGGACGAACGACCTCATGGCCGTGCCGGCGATCGTCGTGGCCATCAGCTGGCGGCGGCGCTGGGTCTGGACCTACGTGATCGTGACGGCCGTCCTCTCGGGCATCATCCGCTCTCTCGCGGATCCCGAGGTGGGGGCCTCGGTCGCCGTCCTCGACTTCGCCTACAACCTCCTCTTCGACTGCGTCTTCGTCGCCATCACGCTGATCAGCCGCTGGAGCACGCAGCGTCTCGACGATGCGGCGGCCGCCGCCCGGGCCAAGACGGCTCGCGAGGCGCAGGCGTCGGCGCGGGTGCAGCAGCGCGTCCGGGTCGACGCGCTCGTCCACGACCACGTCCTGTCGTCGCTCCTGATCGCCTCGCGCGCCGAAGGAGTCCCCACGGACGCCCTCCGCGAGCTGGCGGCCTCGACGCTCGCCACCCTGCGCGACGACACCCTCCTGTCCGCCGAACCGCTGGCACAGGAGGACTTCGTCAACCGCCTGCGCTCGTCGGTCACGACACAGAGCGACGGGATCGGCTTCGAGGCGCACCTCGACGGCGACGCGCCCGTTCCCGCCGACATCGCGCTGGCCCTCCTCGAGGCGACGGCCGAGGCCGTGCGGAACTCGCTCCGGCACGCCGACCAGGAGGTGGAGCAGTCACCGTGGCGGCTCGTGACGGTGACGACGTCGCCCGAGGCGATCGAGATCCGCGTGAGCGACAACGGCTGCGGCTTCAACAGCCGCCGCATCCCGCCCGAGCGCCTGGGCGTCCGCGTCAGCATCCTCAACCGGATGGCGACCCTCGAGGGCGGCTTCGCCTCCGTCGACAGCGCCCTCGGGATCGGGACGCGCGTCACGATGGGCTGGGCGCGGACCGGGGCCGCCGCATGACCTCGCCGACGACGACCCCGAGCTTCCTCCAGCTGACCGGCCGGGGCACGACGGCCCTCTTCCTGCTCTTCGCCGTCGTCCACGTGGCCCTGATGATCTACGGGCTGCCGTTCTACAAGGTCCCGGTCGTGTCCATCGGGGCTCTCGCGGCCGTCCTCGTCGCGGGTTACCTGGTGACCCTGCCGCGGATGGACCCGTTCCCCCTCCGCCTCACCCTGGTCGTCATCGCCCTGACGACCCTCGCCTCCTGCAGCGTCTGGGACCTCCCCGACCGGGGCTGGCCCGGCTGGGCGACCTGGATCTGGGGTGCCGTCACCTTCGTGCTCTTCCTGCTGACCCTGCGCGGACGGGCCACCTGGTCGTGGGTGGGCTTCCTCCTGATGTCGGCGCTGACCATCGCCTGGAGCGTCCAGGTCGGCCGGGGCGCCCCCGCCGGGATCGGGTTCGTCATCCGCTCGGCGGCGCTGATGGTCGTGGTGTCGCTGTTCGCGCTGCTGCTCGCGCGGACGCGGACGTCGATCCGGCGGCTCCAGCGGACCGAGCTCGCGAGCGTGCGGGCCCAGGCGACCGCCACCGCCGCGCTCGACGAGCAGAACACGCGCCTCGACCAGCTCCGCGCGGTGGCGACGCCCGCGCTGGAGCGCATCCTGACCGCCACCGAGATCACCGACGACGACCGCCGCGACTTCACGCTCGTCGAGGCCGCTCTTCGCGACCAGCTCCGGGCGAGCGACCTCGCCACCGTCCAGGTGGCGCAGGCGGCCACCCGGGCGCGCTCGCGCGGGGTCGACGTGTCGCTCCTCGATGATCGCGCCGGTGCCGACATGCCGACGGTCGTTCGCGACCGGATCGAGACGACCCTGGTCGAGCAGCTCGACGCGGCGACGAGCGGGCGCGTCGTGGCGCGGCTCCTGCCGGACGGCCGCGAGTCCATCGCGACGGTCCTCGCCTCGGACGGCCGCGAGACGACGCGCGTCACCATCGCCGACGACGACGGAGAGCAGGAGCCATGACCGAGGCGACACTGGCCGACACGACCCCGATCCCACGCCGCCGGGTGGTCTCCTGGGCGTTGTGGGACTGGGGATCCGCCGCGTTCAACGCCGTCGTGACGACCTTCGTCTTCAGCACCTACCTCGCGAGCTCGTCGTTCGTCGACCCGGCCATCGTGCAGGCCGCCGGCGACGACACGAAGAATCCCGCGCTCGTGCTCGCGAAGGCCGGGAACGCCACCGTCATCTCCACCGCGCTGACGATCGCCGGGATCCTGGTCGCGCTCCTGGCACCCGTCCTCGGCCAGCGATCCGACGGCTCCGGCCGCCGCAAGTTCTGGCTCGGCGTCAACTCCGGGATCCTCGTGCTGGTCATGGCCGCCATGGTGTTCGTGGCGCCCGTCCCGTCGTCGCTGCTGCTCGGCGCGACGCTCCTGGCGGTGGGCAACCTCGTCTTCGAGTTCGCGAGCGTCAACTACAACGCGATGCTCGTGCAGGTGTCGACGCCGAAGACGATCGGCCGGGTCTCGAGCTGGGGCTGGGGCGCCGGCTACATCGGCGGGATCGTGCTGCTGGTGATCCTGCTCGTCCTCTTCCTGCAGAGCTTCGGCGTCGAGGGGCGGACCGGCCTGCTCGGAGTCGCGTCGACCCCCGCGGGAGGCGTCTGGAGCGTGCGGCTGGCGATCCTGGTGGCGGCGGTCTGGTTCGGGGTCTTCGCGATCCCGCTCCTCGTCGACGTCCCCGAGATCCCGGCCCACGACGGCCCCCGCGAGCGCGTGGGCATCATCGGCTCTTACCGGAAGCTCGGCCGGACCATCGCGGCGCTCTACCGGAAGAACCCGCAGATCCTGCTCTTCCTGGCCGCGAGCGCGGTCTTCCGCGACGGGCTCGCCGCCGTCTTCACCTTCGGGGCCATCATCGCGTCGCAGGTGTTCGGCTTCTCGTCGAGCGAGGTCATCTACTTCGCCGTCGCCGCGAACCTCGTGGCCGGCCTGGGCAGCTTCGCGGCGGGGAGCCTCGACGACCGGCTCGGCGCCAAGCGGATCATCGTCGGGTCGCTCGTCGGGCTCGTGATCGCCGCTCTGGTCGTGCTGTTCGTGGGGACGGCGCAGCTCGGCTTCTGGATCTGCGGGCTCTTCCTCTGCCTCTTCGTCGGCCCCGTCCAGTCGGCGAGCCGCTCGTTCCTGGCGCGCGTGACGCCTCCCGGCCGCGAGGGCGAGGTGTTCGGCCTCTACGCGACGACCGGGCGGGCGGTGAGCTTCCTGGCTCCGGCCCTCTTCACGCTCTTCGTGGCCGTGACCGGCGACACCCGGTTCGGCATCATCGGTATCGCCCTCGTGCTGCTGCTGGGACTCCTGCTGATGCTGCGGGTGAACGCGGTGCAGCGCGCGCTCGACTGAGCGGCGGCACCGCGGCGTTCACAGGCAGTCGTAGTCGTCGCGAAGAACCGCCTGACGCTCCGCCTCGGTGAAGAGGACGTCGCGCAGGCGATCGTTGCGGCCCCTGACGACGTTGGACTCCATGAGCGACTCGCCGAGGTCGACTCCCCGCATCGGGACGATGGCCCGGATCGGCAGACCCTCCACAGGGACGACGGGGCGACGATGACGCAGGGCCACGAGGTTGAACCAGATGTCGGCGGACCTGGGGGCCGTCTCGACGAAGGAGTTGCCCGCATCGCGGAGTTCGTCGAGCGCACCGGGAGGATAGAGCACCCCCTTCACCCCGACGGCGAAGTTCCGCGGACTGGGTGCGGGGTCGTGAGCGCGTCCCCAGGAGGCGTAGGGAGCGATGACGCCGTCGGCGACGGCAGCGCGATCGACACGGTGCGCGAGGATCGCCTCAGGCTGCTGAATCGAGGCGTTCGCTAGAAAAGCCAGCCATTGCCGCGGATACAGAACGTCGTCGTCGGCCGAGACGAGGGTGTCGCAGTGTTCCTCGCGCGTCAGGGCGAAGGGGAAGTACTTCTTGTGGGGCCCGTAGTCCGGGCAGGCGAGGATCTCGAGGCCACGCCCGAGGAGGCGCTGAAGCGAGCGCGGAGGGGCCTCGACGAGGCCCGGATCATCGAGCCAGAGCAGGATGCGGGACGGACGCTTCCGCCCGCGCCCGATCGACTCGATGGCGAGGTGGACCACCCTGACGCGCTGACCGTAGCTCGTGAGGCTGACGACCGGGCCGTCCGGCTCGACGAGCGATCGTCGGCCGAAGGACGAGAGAAGTCCGTAGAGGGCCATCAGCACGCGGGCTCGGACGAACGTCACCGTTCGCATGGTCAACGAGCGGCTCGTCATTCGGCCACCTCCCGCGAAGCGGATACGCCCCGACCGCTCATCCGACGAGCGGCATCCGCGAGCGGCTGCAGGTCACCAGGGCGGAGCGCCAGGAAGGAGAGCGGGGAGACGCCGTGGAGGCGGGAGAAGGTGAGGATGGTGATGGACCCGGCCACGGCGTTGGCGACGAGCGTCGCGACGGCCGCACCGAGAGCACCCGCACTCGGGGCCAGCATCGCGACGAGAGCGATGTTGACCAGGCATGCCACTGCCAGGGCTCCGCTCCGCAGGCCAGGGCGTCCACGAGCGCTGAGGGCGATCCCGGCGAGCGAATTGCCGACCACCGTGGCGAGCAGGAGGACCAGACAGACGGGCAGGGCGGATTCGAATTCGGGCCCGAAGAGACGTGGCAGCGCGAACGGTGCCGCACCGGCGACGACGAGGGCTGCCACGCCCGTCAGACTCGTCGTCAGCCGTGATGCCCGTAGGAGGCGGGCGTCGTCGCTTCGAGCCGAGTCGGCGGAGAAGACGACGTCGCGCACCGCGTTCGTGATGATCAGCGGGACCTCCGCCATGCTCGCGGCAACGACGTAGAGACCCAGCTGCTCGACGCCGGAGAGCGGGGTGAGGAGGGTCTGGTCCAGCCGGAGGAGGATCATGCCGGCGATGGAGCCGATCCAGACACGCATGCCGTACGACCCCAGAGCGAGCAGACCGGGCGGAGCGTCGGTGGGCTCCAAGCGGATGACGCCGCCCTTCCGCGCGAGCGAGAGATAGGCGATCCCGCCCGCCACAGGGGCCGCCGCGAGCACCAGGACCGCCGACGTGACGTCGAGACGACCCGTCGACCAGAGGACGGTGAGCGCCCCCAGCCGGACGAAGGCCGTGATCGCCTGAGCTGCGGAGATGCAGCGCCAGGCGTGCCTCCCCGCCGCGACGGCGCGGAGCAGACCGACCATCAGGGTCGGCACGAGGGCGAGGAGCGCGAGCAGGAGGAGTCCGCGGAGCCGTTCCTCTCCATCCGCCAGCACGGCGCTGACGGCGAAGACCCCGAGCGATGTCACGACGCCCGTGAGGAGGAGCAGGACGGAACCACCGCGGACGAGGGAACGTTCGATCGCCGGATGACGAGCGACGAAGTGCGTCACGGCCGCCGGCACTCCGAAGGTCGCGACCGCCGTCGCGAGCAGGAGGGGTGCCGTCGCGGCCGCCACCTGTCCGCGCGCATCGACCCCCAGAGCCTGCGCGAGGATCGGGGCGCTCGCCAGGGAGGCGAGGGGTGGCAAGCCGTTGGCCAGGAGCGAGAAGAGGACACTCGAGCGGAGCGGACGCGTGGGTCGGTGCGAGTCGCGCGAGGCGATGGTTCGGGTGAGAACGGCAGGGGAGGACACGAGCTTCTCTTTCGGAAGGCGGCACCCGGATCGTGAGCGCCTCAGTCAATATTAGACATTGATATACACAACCGCAAGTGCTGGTAGGAACGACTGCCCTTTCCGGCGCGTTCGGGCGCACCCCTAGGCTGGGAGCATGAGCTCCTTCGACGAGACGTACGACCTCCGCACCTTCGACCCCGTCCTCGTCGACGGGGCGCCCGACGCCGCGACGGCCGCGTGGATCGGCGCGACGCGGATCGCGTTCCACCAGTCGAGCGGTGAACAGGGCGTCCTGCAGGCCGCCCTCGGGGCCGTCGACGACGGTCGGGTCTTCACGGGCGTCTACGCGAAGCAGCCGCCGGCCTCGTCGCTCGACGCCGACTGGCCCGTCGGCACCTACGCCGGCTTCACCAAGACGATCAACGTCGGCGGCTCGTCGCTCGTGCCGTCGTACCTCATCTCCGACGTCACCGTGCGCCCCACCCACAAGCGCCGCGGCATGCTGCGCCACCTGATGACCGACCGCCTCGCCCACGCGAGCGCCACCGGTCACGCGCTGGCCGCGCTCACCGCCAGCGAGTCGACCATCTACCGACGGTTCGGGTTCGGCCCGTCCGTGAGGCAGCGCTCGATCGTGGTGCGCCGCGACCGGCCGTTCGGTCTCCACGCGCATCCTGCGGGCCGCGTCGAACTGGCCTCGGCCCACGACCTCGCCGCGGTTGCGCGCGAGGTGTTCGCCGCGTTCCACGCGCGCACCCCCGGCTCCGTCGACCGCCACCTGCAGCTCTGGAACGGGCTGCTCGGCCTCGCCACCGACGAGGGCAAGCCCGACGAGAGCGTCCGGGCCGCCGTGCACTACGCCGAAGGGTCCGAGAGGGTCGACGGCTACGTCGTCTATCGCATCATCGACGCCGACCGTGTCACGACCCTGCAGGTCGTCGACCTCGTCGCCGGCGACGCGAACGCGCACCTGGCCCTCTGGGAGTTCCTCGGCCGCGTCGACCTCGTCGACCGGATCACGCACCGCACCTCCGCCGTCGACAACGCCGTGCTCCACGCGCTCGTCGACAGCCGGTCGCTCGAGACCCTGCGCGAGTCCGACCACATCTGGCTGCGCGTCCTCGACCCGGTGGCCGCCCTCGAGGCGCGCCCCTACCCCGTCGACGGCAGCCTGACCCTCCGCCTGCACGACGCGCTCGGCTACGCCGACGGCGTCTTCACGATCGACGCCGCAGGAGGCTCGGGGCGGGTGAGCCGCGCCGCCGAGCCCGCGACCGCGGTCGCCGACCTCGAACTCGACGTCGCGACGCTCGCCTCGCTCTACCTGGGCGGCGTCTCCGTGGGGCTGCTCGCCGAGGCCGGCCTCGTGACGGCCCGCGACGACCGGGCCGTCGCCCGCGCGACGGCGTTCTTCGCGGCCGAGCGGCCGGTGTACTGCATCACCGACTTCTAGATCACCGACTCCGAGACGGTCGGCGGCGTGCGCTCGGTCGGCGCGGGACGACGCTCCCGGGCGGAGCGGCCCCTGGCGTCACGCGCCGCAGCCTGGTTGGCTTGAGGCCATGTCGACCCAGTCCACGGCCGAGAAGGCCGAACTCCTCCGCTCCCTGCACATCCCCGGCGACCCGCTGATCGTCACGAACGTGTGGGACAGCATCACCGCCCGCATCGTCGCCGGCGTCCCCGGCGTCAAGGCCCTCGCCACCGCCAGCCACTCGATCAGCGAGGCCCACGGCGTCGAGGACGGCGAGGGTCTCGACGTCGACGAGGCGCTCGCCGCGGCGCAGCTCGTGATCCGCTCCGTCGATCTCCCCGTCTCCGTCGACTTCGAGAAGGCCTACGCGAAGGACGCCGCCGGCACCCTCGACAACGTCTGGCGCCTCATCGAGGCAGGAGCCGCGGGGCTCAACATCGAGGACAGCCTCGGCCAGGCCAAGGCCCCCCTCTACGAGATCGACACCCAGGTGTCGAAGATCGCCGCCGCGCGCGCCGCGGGCGACCGCGCCGGCGTGCCCATCGTCATCAACGCGCGCGTGGACGGCCTCGCCGCGGACCCCTCGACCTTCGACGACAGCGTCACCCGGGCCAACGCCTACCTCGACGCCGGCGCCGACGTCGCGTTCGTCCTCGGTCTCTCGACGGAGGACCTCGTCAAGCGCGCCCTCGACGAGATCCACGGCAAGGTCTCCGTCATCTCGGGCCCGTCGTCCGTGCCACTGGCGCGCCTGGCCGAGCTCGGGGTGTCGCGGGTCAGCTTCGGTCCGGGCATCCTGGGGCTCACGCTCTCGCACCTCCGCGACGCCGCCGAGCAGCTCACCGCCCGCGGCGACTACCCCGCGGAGCTCGGCTTCTCGTTCTGAGCCGGGAGACACTTCTGCCGGGAGGCGGATCGGCGTAGCCTCGGCCGCAACGATCCGCCGTCCCGAGGAGTGCACCATGCCCACCGTTCCCGTCTTCCCCACCGGTGCACCGATCTGGATCGATCTGTCTTCGAGCGATCCCGACGCGTCGAGGGCCTTCTACGAGGCGCTCTTCGGCTGGTCGTCGGTCGACACCGGCCCCGATTTCGGCGACTACGTGAACTTCTCCCTGGGCGACGCCCAGGTCGCGGGGATGGCGCAGAACCCCGAGCCCGAGAAGTCGCCCGACGCCTGGGTCACCTACCTCCAGGCGAGCGACGCGGAGACGACGGCCTCGGCGGTGACGGGTGCGGGCGGCATGGTGGTCGGCGGTCCGCACGTCGTCGGCCCGCTGGGGACCATGCTCGTCGCTGTCGACGCCGATCGCGCCGTCGTCGGCGCCTGGCAGCCGGAGCAGCACCGCGGCTTCGGAGTGCTCGACACCGTCGGAGCGCCGTCGTGGTTCGAGCTCCACACCACGAACTTCCACGACGAGGTGCAGTTCTATCAGCAGGCCTTCGGCTGGCAGACCGCGAGCATGGGCGACACGGACGAGTTCCGCTACGAGCAGCTGATGGTCGACGAGAAGCCCTACGCGGGCGTCATGGACGCGACCGCCTACTGGCCTGCGGGCGATCCTGCGGCCTGGAGGGTCTACTTCCGCGTGGCCGACGTGGACGCGGCCGTCTCGCGAGTCGTCGAGCTCGGCGGTCGCGTGCTCGACCCGGCCGTCGACACGCCCTACGGGCGCCTGGCCGAGCTGGCCGACGTCACCGGGGCGATCTTCAAGCTCATCGCCTGAGCAGCCGGTCCGGCCGCGGGCCCGCTCAGACGAAGTAGGTCGGGTCGTCGCTCGGGTTCTTCGGGCGAGCGGCCTCGGCGGCCTCCTCGCGTCGACGGTCCTCCACGGCCTTCTCGCGGACGGTGACGGCCTGCTGCACGTCCTCCGCGTGCTTGGCGGCCTTCTTGTCGATCTGGCGCGTGTCGCGCGGGGGCAGCAGGATGCTCTCCTCCGCCTCGAGTCCCGCCTGCAGCTCGCGCCCGCGCTCGGTCTCCGCGTCGAACTCGGCTCCGAAGAGCAGGGCGATGTTCGTGATCCAGAGCCAGAGCAGGAAGACGATGACACCGCCCAGGGCGCCGTAGGTCTTGTTGTAGCTCGAGAAGTTCGCGACGTAGAAGGCGAAGCCCACGGACGCCAGGAGCCAGACGCCGATCGCCAGGAGCGCGCCTCGGCTCAGCCAGCGGAACTTCGGCTGCTGGACGTTCGGCGCGAAGTAGTAGAGGACCGCGACGACGACCACGATGATGACCGCGAGGACCGGCCACTTGGCGATGTCCCACACGAGGACCACGGTCGGACCGAGCCCGATGAACGAGCCGATCGTCTGGGCCACCCCACCGCTCAGCACGAGGATCAGCGCCGCGACAACGACGAGGATCACGGTGATGACGGTGACCAGGAGGTTGACGGGACGGAGCTTCCAGACCGGACGCCCCTCCTCCTGCGCGTAGATCCGGTTGAGGGCGCGGCCGAAGGCGCCGACGTAGCCGGAGGCCGACCACAGCGCTCCGACGACGCCCACGACGAACGCCACGCCCGCGGCGTTCGACTTCGTGAGCTCCTCGATGGGGCCGCTGATCGTCTTGAGCATGTCGGCCGAGACGAATCGCCCGAGCAGGTCGAGGACGGTCGTCGTCGTCGAGCCGGCCTGGCCGAAGAGCCCGAGGAGCGACACCACCGCGAGCAGGCCGGGGAACAGCGCCTGCACCGCGTAGTAGGTCAGGGCCGCGGCGAGGTCGGTGCACTGGTCGCTCGAGAACTCCCGCAGGGTCTTCTTGAACGTGTAGATCCAGGTCCGCTTGGTGAGGTCGGACGGACTCTCCGGCTTCCGCGGGTCGTCCGGATCGACGTCGGTCTCCGAGCGGGTCTTCACGAGAGCCATGGGTTTCTCCGGGTCACTCCTTGGAGCGCGACACGATCTTCGAGATCGCCCCGCGGGCCCTTCGGAACTGGGTCTTGGGGTTGAGCTTGTCTTCGATGGCGTCGAGGGTGGCCGCGAACTCGTCGCGCGTCGCCGCCACATCGGCCTGCAGAGCGGCCAGGTCGGACTTCGAGCGCTTGGAGCCCTTCTCCGGGCCTCCTGCGGTCTCGTCGGTGCCGTTCGGGTCGGTGCTCTTCGGCTCAGTGCTCTTCGGACTCACGGCGGCCCTCCCCTTTCAAAGCGCGGACGTCGCTCTTGACGCTCTCGACGGTCTCGGTCGGAACCGGCGGCACGCCCTTCTTGAGGGCCCGCACGCCGACCAGGGCGAGGATCGCGGTGACGACCAGGAGCCCCGCGCCGACGAGCAGCGCGGCGAGCCAGGCCGGGAACACCGTCGCCGTCCCCAGGACCGCGGCCGCCACGAGCACCTCGAGCAGCAGGAAGCCGAAGAGGGCCGCGGCCACGAGGAGGCCGATGCCGACGCCCGCCGCCTTGAGCTTGGCCACGAGCTCGCCCTTGGCCAGGGCGATCTCGCCCCTGATGAGACGGGAGATGAGGTCGGGAAGGGAGGAGAGGAGGCCGCCGAGGGAGCGTCTGCTCCCGGCGGCCCGCTCGTCCGTCGTCGCGTCGGTCATGCGCTGAGCCTAAGGGGTGTCAGAGTTTCGGGGTCTCGGGGTCGGACTTGGACGTCGCGGACCGGACCTTCTCGGTGGCTGCGTGAGCGGCGTCCTGCGCCGTCTCCTGGATCTTGCGGCCCACGATGGGAGCCTTCTCGGCCACGAAGTCCTCGGCCTTGGTGACGCCGCGCTGGACGTTGGGGTCGTGCCACACCTTGTCGGCGCGCAGCTTGATCTTCTCGTACGACTGGCGACCCGCACGGGCGCCCACCACGTATCCGGCCGCTAGTCCGGCCACGAACAGGATCTTGCCTTTCATGGGGTTCTCCTCAAATCGGGGGATGGTCTTGGTCAACGGTGGCACAGGCCCGGCCCGGGCGACCAGATCGACGGGCTTCACTCGGCAACCGGGGGACGCCCGACGTCGTCGCGGAGCGATCAGCGGGAGAGGACGACCCACCAGATGAGCAGCATCGTCGTGAAGAATCCGCAGACGAAGTTGATGAGCAGGAACCGCCGCCAGCCCCGGTTGGCCGTCGCGGCGTCCGCGTCGGAGACGTTCCAGAACGGCGCGACCGTGGCGAGGTACGGCAGGACGAGGAGCGCCGCCAGCGGCCCCGGCCAGGTCGTCAGGAGGAGCAGCACGCCGGCGAGCGCGTACGCGGCGAACGCGAAGCGCACCGTCGCGCGGGCACCGATGACGGTCGCGATGGACGCGATGCCACCCTCGCGGTCGGCCACCACATCCTGCACGGCCCCGAACGCGTGGCTCGCCATGCCCCAGAGGAAGAAGGCGGCGAGGAGCGCCCACAGCTGCGGCGTGAAGGCGACGCCCGCCAGCACGAGACCGTAGACGGCGGGGCTGGTGAAGTGCGTGCTCGACGTGATCGAGTCGAGGAAGGGGCGCTCCTTGAAGCGGAGCCCCTTAAGCGAGTAGGCGATCACGGCGAAGACGCTGACGGCGAGGACGAGCCAGCTCTGCGGACTCCCGACCAGCACGAGGAAGACCAGGAACGGCACGTTCGCGACGACCACGGCCCGGAGGATGGTGCGGTGGAAGCTGCGGTCGAGCATCGCTCCCTCGACGCCGCCCTTGCGGGGGTTGCGGAGGTCGCTCTCGTAGTCGAAGACGTCGTTGATGCCGTACATCGCGAGGTTGTAGGGGATGAGGAAGAAGAGGATCCCGACGACCGCCACGAGCCAGTCGACCTGGCCGAACTGGAACGCGTCGCGGGTGATCGTGAGCACGGACCACATGGCGCTGTCAGTGGGCGACTGGGGCTGGTAGACCGTGTCCTGCCTCGACATCGTCGAGAAGAGGTCGTTCGTCGAGGGCGTCCCGGCCCGGCCGAGGATGTACGCCGCCGCGAACGGGAACGCCGTGTTGACCCAGCTCAGCGGCCGCGAGACCACGAACAGCGCGCGCAGGTTGTCGGTCGTCGACGTGGTCATCAGCGTCTTCCCCTCCCGGCGCCGAGCAGCACCCACAGCGACGGCAGCAGGACGAGTGCCGCCACCGAATACGAGAAGTCTTCCAGAGGCGCGATGCCGATGAAGACGCCGCTGATCTTCGCGGCGTCGTAGCCGACGAGCCCGATGCCGATCATGACGTTGTCGAAGACGGCCGTCATGACGAGCAGGATGCCCGCGCCGACAATGCAGGCCAGAGCGCGCCTCCTGCCGAGCGTCGCACCCCGGCGCCGGAGCGTCACGAAGGCGGCGATCCCCGCCGCGGCGGCTATCGCGAGGAACACGGCGTTGAGACCCCAGTACGTCACGAGGATCGCTCGTCTCGCCCAACCTGCATTCTCGACAGGAGCAGCGGGACCCCGGCCAGCAGGTTCATCGTGAGGTAGCAGAGCAGGGTGAGGAAGAAGAGCTCCTCGACGGGCAGCTCGGGTGCCACCTGGAGGCCGGTCATGAACGACGTCTCGCCGCGGAAGAAGATGCCGAGGTGGATGCCGAGGACGTCCCAGACGAGGAAGAACACCACGCCGACGGGAAGCACCACGCGGGCCCGCCGGGCATCGCGCCAGAAGAACAGCCGGAAGCGCCGGTCGAGCACGACCATGCCCGTGAGGGCGACGAGGAGGCCGAGCAGGTAGAGGAGTCCCACGGTCGAGGACTCAGGCCGGAGTGCGGCCGGCGCGGACGGGCGCGGGCTCCCGCAGCGGCTCCGTGCTCGTGTCGCCCCGGAGGTTCTTCAGCAGCACCTCGGCGCTGATGAGGCACATCGGCAGGCCGATGCCGGGCCGCACGGACCCGCCCACGTAGAACAGGCCGCGCACCTTCTTCGACACGTTGCCGGCGCGGAACATCGCGCTCTGGGCGAGCGTGTGCGCCGGGCCGAGCATGCTGCCGGACCACGAGTTGTAGTCGTCCACGAAGTCCTGCGGGCCGCGGGTGCGGCGGAGCACGATTCGAGAACTCAGGTCGGGGATGCCCGCCCACTCGCCGATCTGCTCGATCACGGCGTCGCCCAAGGCCTCGATCGTCGCCGAGCCTGAGTTGTCGACGCCGCCGGAACCCAGCTCGGGCTGAGCGGGGAGCGGCACGAGGACGAAGAGGTTCGTGCGGCCCGCCGGCGCGGTCGAGGGGTCGACGGTCGACGGCTTGCAGACGTAGAGCGACGGCGGCTCGGGGATCGACTTGTCGCGGCCGAAGATCCGCCCGAAGTTGTCGCTCCAGTCGCGGGCGAAGAGCAGCGTGTGGTGCTCGAGCTCGGGCAGCTCGCCCTCGACGCCGAGGTACATCAGCATCGCGCTCGGCCCGGGGTTGCGGTCGCGCCAGTAGCCCTCGCCGTACGACTGCAGCTCGGTCGGGAGCAGGGCCGTCTCGGTGTGGTGCAGGTCGGCGGCCGACACGACGAAATCGGTGAAGTCGGAGCGGGTGACCCCTGCGGCGTCGCGCCACTCGACGCCCGTGGCGTGGGCGCGCCCGCCGGAGGTCCGGATGCGGGTGACGGTCGCGTCGGTCACGATCGTGACCCCGGCCGCCTCGGCCAGCGCGGCGATCCGCTGGATCACGGTGGTGAGACCGCCCTGCGGGTACAGCACGCCGTCGTCGAGGTCGAGCGTCGACATGAGGTGGTACATGCTCGGCGCCTGGAACGGCGACGACCCGAGGAACACCGCCGGGTACCCGAGGATCTGCCGGAGCCGCGGGTCGCGCACCGTCTTGCCGACGAAGCCGTCGAGGCTCTCGAGCAGGAGCCGCGCCAGCGTCGGCAGGCGCGTCAGGACGTCGCGGCGCAGCAGCGGCAGGAGCGACGGGAACGACGTGTAGAGGAAGCGCTTCTTGGCGATGTCGTAGGTGTCGCGCGACGAGGCGAGGTACTCCCGGATCCGGCTGCCCGCCCCCGGCTCGATGCGATCGAAGAGCGCGACGTTCTCCTCGAGCCCCTGCGGGATGTCGATCGGCTCGGTCTGCCCCTCGAAGTAGACGCGGTAGCCGGGGTCGAGCGGCACGAGGTCGAGCTGCTCGCTGGCCGTCGTGCCCATCAGGCGGAAGAAGTGGTCGAAGACCTCGGGCATGAGGTACCAGCTCGGGCCGAGGTCGAAGCGGAAGCCCTCGGACTCCCACGACGCCGCGCGCCCGCCGACCTGGGACGACTTCTCGTAGAGCGTGACGTCGTGGCCCTCCTTGGCGAGGAGGGCGGCGGAGGCGAGGCCGGAGATCCCGCCGCCGATGATGGCGACGCGTTTGCCGTGGCGGGCGACGGAGGGTGAGGTCATGAGGCGCCTCCCAGCGCGGTCGTGCGGGCAGGAGTCACGCGGCCGGCGGCCGAGGCGGCCGCGATCCGCAGTTTGACGGGGTTGGGCACGCGGATGCGCGTGTGCATGAGCTCGGCGGCGGGCGTCTCGCCGAGGCGGCGGTTGAGCTCGGCGAAGAGCCCGTGAGCGAGGGCGACGGCGCGGCGGGAGCTGCGCGGAAGGTGCGGGATGACGGCTCCGGACACGCGGAGGTCGTCGTCGATGTCGGCGACGAGCCGATCGCGCTCGGCGTCGGTGAAGGACGTCGGGTCGATTCCGGGGAAGTAGCTGCGGCCGAGCGTCTGGAAGTCGTCGGCGAGGTCGCGCAGGAAGTTGACCTTCTGGAAGGCCGCGCCGAGCGCGCAGGCGCCGGCCTCGAAGCGGGCGAGCGTCGCCGCGTCGTAGGGCTTGCCCTGCAGGAACGCGCGCAGGCACATCAGGCCGACGACCTCGGCGGAGCCGTAGACGTAGCGGTCGAACGACTCCTGGTCGTGGTGGCTGGCGCTCAGGTCGGCGCGCATCGAGGCGAAGAACGGGGCGCTGAGGTCGCTGCCGAAGCCGGTGGCGCGGGCCGTGCGGGCGAACGCGTGGACCACGAGGTTGGCACTGAAGCCCAGCTCGACGGCCTGCTCCGTCTCGCGCTCGAACTCGTCGAGCAGGCGGGCGGCGGTGGCCGGGTCGGCTCCCGCCTCGGCGGCGGGCCCGTCGACGATCTCGTCGGCGACACGGACCAGCGCGTAGATGTTCTCGACGTGCTGGCGGACGTCGGCCCCCAGGAGCCGCGACGCCAGCCCGAACGACGTCGAGTAGCGGTGGATGACGCCGCTCGAGGTCTCCTCTGCCACGCGGTCGTACAGCGCGAGACGCGTCATCGGACGCGCTCGAGCACGGTGTCGACCACGGGCTGGAGGACCCTGCGGAGGTCGGCGGGCATGCCGTCGCGCTCGAGGACGGCGAGCGCGCGGGCGGCGTGCTCCTTCACGAGGATCTCGGCGCGAGCGCGCGAGCCGCAGGAGGTGAGGCGGGCGCGGACGTGCTCCGCCTCCTCCTCGGTGAGATCGGCCTTGCCGACGAACGGCCGGATCGAGAACCAGTCGTCGGTCGTCGCGGCGTGCGCGATCAGGACGGTCCGCTTGCCCTCGCGGAGGTCGCCCGTGGTGGTCTTGCCCGTCGTGCGCTCCTCGCCGAACACTCCGAGGAGGTCGTCGACGATCTGGTAGGCGATGCCCACCTCGCGGCCGAACTCACCGAGGGCCTCGACGATCTCCTCCGGTGCGTCGGCCAGGACGGCTCCCGCCATCAGCGGCGCCTCGAACGAGTAGACCGCCGTCTTGGCGCGCTCCATCTCGAGCACCTCGTCGACGGTCGGCACGTCGGGCGCGAGCGACAGCTCGACGTCGAGCAGCTCGCCGCCGGCGCTGACGAAGATGGCCTCGTCGAGGATCTCCAGGAGCCGCGACCGCGAGGCGTCCGCGCAGGTCACGCCCAGCAGGAGCCGGCTCGCACCCGTGAGGGCGAGGTCGCCCGCGATGACGGCGGCCGACATGCCCCGGTGCTCGGCCGCGGGGGTGGAGATGCCGGCCGTGGTCGCGGTGTCGCGGTAGCTGCCGGAGACGTTCGGGATGCCGCGACGGGAGAAGTCGCGGTCGATCACGTCGTCGTGGACGATCAGGGCGGTGTGCAGGAGTTCGAACGCGGCGCCGACGAGAGCCGACGCCTCCGTGTCGGAACCGCCGAGGGCCTCGTAGGCGGCCACGACCATGCGCGGGCGGAAGCGCTTGCCTCCGACGGAGTTGCGCTCCAGGACGTCCCACAGCTCGACGTAGCGGGCCCCGACGACGCTCGCGCGGGCCTTGGCCTCGCGGAAGAAGGTGTCGAGCACGGCGTCGACGCGCTCGGTGTGGTCTCTGCCCTCACGGGCGCTGCCCTCGCGGGCGCCGCCCTCACGGATGCCGGCCTCGCCGGGACCGGCGTCGTGCGAGCCGGTGAGCTCGGCCTCGGCGGAGACGGAGTCGACGCGGACGGGACTGTCCAGGGAGGCGCGCTCACCTCCGGCGACCCGAGCCCGGGCCTTCTCGAGCAGGTGATCACTGTCCACTCTGGCAGACTACAACGCAATGAACCCCGAACCTGAGGCACTTCTCCAGCCCGAGACACCCGCAGCGACGACTTCGACGGTCGAACTCGTGGTATTGGTCGACGATGCAGGCACCCCCGTCGGAACGACGCCGAAGTCGACCGTCCACACGGCGACGACGCCGCTGCACCTCGCGTTCAGCTGCCACGTCACGAACGCCGAGGGCGACATCCTCGTCACCCGGCGCGCCCTGACGAAGGCCACCTGGCCCGGCGTCTGGACGAACTCGTTCTGCGGCCACCCGGGGCCGGGCGAGACGCCCGCCGAGGCCGTGGCGCGCCGGGCCTTCCAGGAGCTCGGGATGGAGGTCGAGGGCGTGACCCCGATCCTGCCGGATTTCCGCTACCGCGCCGTCGACGCCTCCGGCATCGTCGAGAACGAGATCTGCCCCGTGTTCACCGCGCGGGCCGTGGGCGAGCCGAACCCGTCGGCCGACGAGGTCGCCGAGTGGGCGTGGATCGCCCCCGACGCGCTCCGGGCGTCCGTCGAGGCGACGCCGTTCGCGTGGAGCCCGTGGCTCGGGTGGCAGCTCCAGGCCTGGCCCGCGTAGAACCGCGTCGACCTGGCGCCGGCAGAGGCGTGGCGGCAGGAGCCGCGGTGCGGGTCAGCCCCGGGCCTCCTGCGCGGAGGACGGAGCCGCCCCCGTGTCGGTGCGCACGAAATTCTGGAACGAGCGCGACGCCGTCGGCCCGCGCTGCCCCTGGTAGCGCGACCCGTAGATCGATGATCCGTAGGGGTTCTCGGCCGGCGACGAGAGCCGGAAGTAGCAGAGCTGCCCGATCTTCATGCCCGGCCAGAGCTTGATCGGAAGCGTCGCGACGTTGCTCAGCTCGAGGGTGACGTGGCCGGAGAAGCCGGGGTCGATGAATCCGGCCGTCGAGTGCGTGAGGAGACCCAGGCGCCCGAGCGAGCTCTTGCCCTCGAGGCGGGCGGCGATGTCGTCCGGGAGGCTGACGAGCTCGTAGGTCGAGCCGAGCACGAACTCGCCGGGGTGCAGGATGAACGGCTCATCGGGCCTGGACTCGACGAGGTGCGTCAGCTCGGGCTGGTCTTCGGCGGGGTCGATGAACGGGTACTTGTGGTTGTCGAACAGGCGGAAGAACCGGTCGAGCCGGACGTCGATGCTCGACGGCTGGATGAGGCTCGGGTCGTACGGGTCGAGCCCGATGCGGCCGAGCTCGAGTTCGGCCTTGATGTCGCGGTCGGAGAGCAGCACGCCGCCAGCCTAGTGACCTCGGGCGGGAGGTCGGCCGCGCGGGCGGGGTCAGCCGGTGGGGATCAGCCGACGGGCGCGAAGTCGTCGGGGTGGTCGCGGTAGCGCGTGGCGACGAGCGCCGTGAGCGCCGACTCCGACGGGACGAGCTCGGCGTAGCGGTCGTCGAGGGCGTCCAGGCGTTCGTCGACCTCGTCGGCCGTGGGCGCGTCGTCGTCTTCATCGTCGGGCACCACGTCCAGGTCGCTCGCCTCCAGGACGAGATCGCGGACGGCGAGCGCGCCGAAGAACTCGAAGCCCTCCGCGCCCTCCTCGAGGTCGCTGCGCGTGAGGGTCTTGAGGGCGTCCTCGAAGCCGCTGCTGGACACCTCGGCGTGCACCCGCAGGAGCGCGGAGAGGGCCTGGTCGCCCGCCTCCGGGGCGTCGCCGCCCGCTCGCAGCTCGGCGCGGTCCCAGATGGCTTCTTCGATGTCGGTGCTCACCCGAGCATCCTGGCACCGACCGGCGCCCGCGGCCAGCGCGCGGGGGCGGCCGGGCGCGCCGCACGCTGGGGCCGTCACCGGCGGCGGGTGCACTATCGAGGGATGCGCGCAATCACCATCCCCCAGCCCGGCGGCCCCGAGGCCCTCGTCCTCGCCGACATCGCGGAGCCCGTCGTGGGCCCGAACGACGTCCTCATCGAGATCGCGGCGGCGGGTGTGAACCGGGCCGACATCGGCCAGCGGCAGGGCAGCTACCCGTCGCCCCCCGGATCGCCGGCGGGGCCGGGCATGGAGGTGTCCGGCACGATCGTGGGCCTCGGTTCGGCGCTGGTGGCTGCCGCTGCTGCTGCCGCGCCCGCGGACGCAGCCGACAACTCAGGCCGGGCGGGCTCCTCCCCCGCTGACGCACCCGCGTCCGACAACTCAGGCTGGGCGATCGGCGACCGCGTCTGCGCGCTGCTCGGCGGCGGCGGCTACGCGGAACGCGTCGCGGTCGACGCCGGGCTGGTCCTCCCCCAACCTGCAATGACGACACTGGTCGACGCCGCGGGCCTCCCCGAGGTCGCCGCGACCGTGTGGTCGAACGTCTTCGAGAACGGCGGCCTCCGCGAGGGGCAGACGCTGCTCGTCCACGGCGGCACGAGCGGCATCGGCACGATGGCCATCCAGCTCGGCATCGCCGTCGGAGCCCGCGTCGTCGCGACGGCCGGCTCCGCCGAGAAGGTGGCCTTCTGCGAGAGCCTCGGCGCGATCGGCGTCAACTACCGCGAGGACGACTTCGTCGCCGCGGCGAAGGCGGCGACCGACGGTCGCGGCGTCGACGTGATCCTCGACCTCGTCGGCGGCGACTACCTGGCCCGCAACATCGACGCCCTCGCCACGGCGGGCACCATCGCGGTGATCGCGAACCAAAGCGGCTCGGCGAGCACGTTCCAGCTCGGCGCGCTGATGGGCAAGCGGGGTCGGATCTGGGCGACGACGCTCCGGGCCCGCCCCCTCGCCGAGAAGGTCGCGATCATCGCCGGCGTGCGCGAGCACGTCTGGCCGCTCATCGCCGCGGGATCGGTGAGGCCGATCATCGACCGCGTGTTCCCCCTGGCCGACGCCGCCGACGCCCACCGCCGGATGGAGGGCGGCGACCACATCGGCAAGCTGCTCCTCACTCCGTAGAGCTCTGCGACGAGCAGCAGACGACGAACGCCCCCGCGATCACAGCGGGGGCGTTCATCGATCCGGTCGACGGAGAACCGGTCAGGAGACGCGGGAGTCCGCTCCGGGACGCACCGGCGACGCACCCACGACCTCGATCAAGACGGGCAGCGGCCGCTCCTCCCCAAGCAGCCGATCGAGACCGCGGACGACGCCCGAGGCGGCTTCGACGGCCGGCTGGGGCGAGGATCCTGCGGTGATGCGCAGCCGCACCTTGAGGGCGGGCGCGCGCTTGAACCGGTAGGCGGCGACGCTGACCGACGCGACGTCGCGGCGCGCGGAGAGCGCGTCGACGAGGGCGGTCTCGGCGAAGCGGGACGACACGACGATGCGGCCGGCGGGCTCGTCGGCCTCGAGGACGCGGTCGATCCGGCCGCGTCCGCGGGTGGCGGCGGCAGCGATCGCGACGATCACGACGACGAGGCAGAGGACGGCCAGCGCCCAGACGAGCCAGCTGGAGGTGACGCCGCCCACGGCGAGGGGCGTGTTCTTCAGAGCGGTCGCCTGCGCGTCGCGGGCGTTCTTCACGGCGTCGCGGACGACCGCCGTGCCGGGCAGTGCCGCGACGACCAGGCCGGCGCCGACGAGCAGCGTGATCAGCCCGGCGACGAGCAGGAAGAGGCGGTTGAGGAAGCGGTTCGAGGTGGTCATGCGCCGAGCCTTCCGGAGTTGCTGACGCGCACCTGCGGCGTCACAGCGGGACGGTACCCGATCGTGTCGAGGTCGTCGCGCGCCGCTTCGAGCACGGCGCTCTCGTCGGTGGAGGCGCCGGATGCGGGGGTGATCGTGACCTGAGCGCTGCGGCGCGAGACCCAGGCGCTGACCTGGCCGGAGGCGAGGCCTCCCGCGAGGCGGGCGCGCCGGCTGAGCGAGGCGGCGATCACCTGGTCGTCGACGACGACGGCGACCCGGGGGTCGTCGATCGTGTGGCGTCCACGACGGCCGGGGGCCAGCGCGATCACGATGAGGACGATGCCGAGCAGTGCCGCGACGACGCCCGCTCCGATCACGATCCCGGCCTGCGAGGTCGACGCGGAGACGAGCGTCGCGAGGACGTCGGTCGGCGAGAAGAGCAGGGGCTTGAGCCCGAGCCCGGCGTAGACGGCTTCGACGCCGAGGTAGGCGGCGACGAGCGCGAGCAGGACGAGGACGACGATCGTCGCGCCCGAGCGCGACGAGTGCGTCTCGCGGCGCAGGATGCGGCGGTAGGCCGAGGCGGGGACGGGCGAGGTCGCGGCGCCGGGCCGGGGATCCTGCCGGCTGTCACCCGCGGGGGCTGTGGTGGTCATCGCACGGGGCCTGTCTTCTCGAGGCGGCTGCCGGTCACGGTCACGTCGACGCGCGAGACGGCGCGGCCGGTGATCTCGGTGACGCGGGTGGTCACGGTCTCCTGGAGGGAGCGGACGGTTCCGAGGACGCCGCCCGCGGGGACGACGACGTCGGCGGTCAACGCGGGGATGCTGAGCGGCGTCTCGACGCTGAGGGCGAGGCGGCCGTCGTCGTCACGGGCCTCGACGCGCACGTCGCGGCGCTCGACGACGAGGGTCTCCGCCACGACCGCCCCGCCGACCTTCTGGAGGACCCGCGGGGCGATGCTGACGTGACCGGGGATGACGGGGCCGGTCGTGGCGGCGGTGGTCACGAGGAGGAGCGCCGTCCGCGGAGGACGTCGGTCAGGCTGGCGACGTCGAGCTTGCCGGAGGCGATGCGCCCCACGAGGGCGCCGAGGGCGATGAAGACGGCGACGAGGATGAAGGCCCAGAAGCCGAAGGCCACCGCGACGACGCCGAGGACGGCGCCGACGGCGATGCCGGTCGTGGTGGCGGTCACTGGACGCGGCTCTCGGTGACGGCCTCGTCGCTGTCGTCCTCGCCGGGGATGTGGACGTCGTTGATGGCGACGTTGACCTCGGCGACCTCCATGCCCACGAGCTGCGTGATGGCCTGCGAGACGGCCGTGCGGACCTGCTCGGCGACGGCGTGCATCGGGGTCGGGTACTCGACGACGATGGTGACGTCGGCGGCGACCTGGGTCTCGCCCACCTCGACGCGGACGCCCTGGGTGAGGTCGGTGTTGCCGATCACGTCGCGGATCGCGCCGAACGCGCGAGCGGCTCCGCCACCGAGGGCGTAGACGCCGGGGACCTCGCGGGCAGCAATGCCGGCGACCTTGGAGACGACGCTGTCGGCGATGACGGTCTTGCCGGGAGCGGCGGCGGTCGTGGGCGTCGTCACGGTGGTGACGGGTGTCACGACCTTGTCGACGCGGCCGGCCGAGGCCGGCTTCGGGGTGCTCTTGCTGTCGGCCATGGGCTGCTCCTTCTCGTGCTGCGGGGTCGAGACGCCGGATGCTCGGCGCGCTCTGGGGATGGGACGGATCGAGTCGCCGAAACGTCACGCGGTTCGGGAAACTATTTTGGGGGGCACGCGAAATCCTGCGGAACAGGGTTCAATCGGAGTCGTGAACGTCACGGAACGACCCCTCGAAGACGAAGCGGCCCCCGGCCCCGCTCCTTCGCGGCTCGACACGGCGTCCGACGGCCTGCTCGCGAGACGGGCGGCGGACGGCGACGAGTACGCGTTCGAGGTCCTGCTGCGCCGGCACCTGTCGCTCATGACGGCGTACGCGACGCGCCTGACGTCGTCGCGGGCCGACGCCTACGACGCCGTGCAGGAGGCGTCGATCGCCATCTGGCGCGAGCTGCCGACCCTCACCACGCCGGATGCGGTGCGCGGCTGGATGATGCGCATCGTCTCCCGGAAGGCGTTCGACCTGATCCGCTCGCGCAAGCCGTCGTCCGACATCGACGACGAGGCGGTCGCCGCGGTGCTCCCCGTCTCCGACGTCGACGACCCGGCGCGCCTCGCGGGCACCTCCGACGCGATGGTCGGGCTGCGGGCCGCGCTCGACCGGTTGCCGGTGATGCAGCGGCAGGCCTGGATCCTGCGCGAGATCGGCGGGGAGTCGTACGCCCGCATCGCCGAGAACCTCGGCATCACGACCACCGCGGCCCGCGGGCAACTCGCCCGGGCCCGAGAAACCCTGACCAGAGAGATGGAGGCCTGGCGATGAGCGACCAGAGCGTGACGCTCGAGCGCCTCTCCGACTACCTCGACCGAGGCCGCTCCCCCTACGATCCGCGGATCGAGGACGACCCCGAGGTGTCCAGCCAGCTCGCGACCCTGGAGCGCCTGCGGGTGCTGTCGGGGCAGCTCGTGTCCGACGAAGCTGCCGCGATTCCCGCTCCCGACCCGGGCTGGCTGAGCGGTGTGATGGACAGGGTCCGGCAGGAGGCCCGGTCCGGCCGGGACATCCCCCTGGGGTCCGGCGACCTGCGCTACCGGCTGCACATGACCGAGGGTGCCGTGCGCGGGCTGATCCGCGAGGCCGGCGACTCGGTGCCCGGCTCCGTCGTCATCTCGTGCGCGCTGACCGGCGACGTGGAGCAGCCCGGCTCGACCGTGCGCGTCGAGGTGACGATCAGCGCCCTCCGCGGCGAGTTCGTGCCGGCGATGGCCGACGAGGTGCGCGAGGCGGTGACGCGGCGGCTCCTCGAGCAGACGGAGCTCGTCGTCGAGGCCGTCGACATCGTCGTCGGCGACATCCACCTCTTCGAGACCGAGGGAGGGGCGTCATGACCCTGCAGGATCCGGAAGAGCGCCTCGAGCGCATCGGCTCGCTCGACGCCGCGGGGCTCCGCCACCTCGCCGACGGTCTCGGCGACCTGGCGGCGTCCGTGCCCGGCGTGCTGCGCGTGCAGCCGCGCCCCGGAGTCGCCAGACTCGCCCGCCGCGTCATGGGTGGCCTCGCGGTCGCCGTGACCACCGGGGCCGGAATGCCGAGCCTCCCCGACGTCGACATCGTCGTCTCGAAGACGGAGACGCTCGTCGAGCTCGACGTCGTCGTGGACGGCGAGCACCCGGGGCCCGTCGTCGCCCGGACCGTCGCCGCGGCCCTCATCGACCGGCTGGCGCTGGAGGCGCTGCCCGCCGCCTCCGTCGACGTGCGCATCGTGTCGGTGGTGTCGTAGCGGTTCGGTATGCTGGTCTGACTGCGCCCTCGGGCGCGGTTCGCGAGTGTAGTTCAATGGTAGAACTCCAGCTTCCCAAGCTGGTAGCGCGGGTTCGATTCCCGTCACTCGCTCCACTCTTCGTCGGGGCTGGCTGTCGTTTCTCAAGGTAAGTGAGACTCGTCTCGCCGTACTTGAAACTTTTGACTGGATGGCGCGGCATTTGCCGCTATTCGGGAGCATATGGCGAAGGCCCTTGGGATGATCGCCGCTCACAATGTCGATCTCCCAAAGATGCGGCAGCCGTGCTGTAGGCCTGGGCTCGTCCGATCAATCGGGACTGTCGGATTTCTTGTCTTCGATGTCTTCCACACGCTGATCTAAAGGATCGGCAAGGCGTCCCCACTTCAGTGACGCCCCTCTGTTCCAAGCGGGAGAACGTTCGTGATTTGGGCCCACGAAAATCGAGCTGACACCGGACCTGTAACTTTCTCGCCTGAAAGGCTCATCGATCGTTGGCGGCCGTTAGAGCCACCGGCCGAAAAGCCATAAAGCCCCTACGCATAGGGGCTTTACGTGCTTCAAGCGCACCGAATGTCTCTGCAAAACCCTTCGATGCACACCAACGGAGGCGCTTTTCACGATAGACGACCCTCGGCCTCAAATCCATAGGCGCTGGCGGTGACGCCCGCCGCGGCCGAATGTACGTTTGCGGACCCACGATGCACAGACCGGTCTGAAATTTCGGAACGCAGACAGGGTGTGCATAACTCACGCTTCCACCCGGCAACACGCCCTGGGGCTGTTCATAACCTGTGTAAGGGTATGTGGATAACTACACCGGTGTAACACCACATCTAGTTATGCCTTCCGATGTCGGCCCCTAAATGTAGTATCGGGCTGCAATAGGTGACTACCTGTCGCTTCCATCCGAGAGCTGGCTGTCTCTGCAAAAGACCCACCCGCCACCTCCACCAATAGGCAAGGAAATACAGAATGAATGCACGCATGCGTCCTCTTCACCAGCTGAGGATCTACTCATGAGCGGGTGCACGGCTCCCCGTCGAGGGCATCACACGGCAAGCGGGCGCGCGAACTGCCCCGTTCATGGTGGAGGCGGCTACGGGTACCCCTCTCGCTCCTTCTACCAGCAGCCTGCCTACCGGAGTTCCTCGTCGGGCTCGAGTAGGCCTGCCGCCAGCGGTGGCGCAGGCGCCCGCGCCGCGAGGCCGTCGTGGTCGCCTTCCACGTCGACCCTGAGTTATACGCCCGACCAGGTAAAAGCACTCACGCCCTACCGCCGCCAGATCGAGATGCGCGCTGGTCAGGATTCCGTCATCCGAGACGTCTTCCTCTGCCACGCTTGGGACGACCGCCGGGGCGCCGCTACCGAGCTCAATGACCTTCTTGAAAACAAAGATGTGTCCGTCTGGTTCAGCGAGCGAGACATCATTCTGGGTCAGCCATTCATGCGGGAAATCGACAAGGGGCTGGCCAAGTCTCGGACGGGCCTCGTTCTCGTGACGCCTGCGTTCTTAAAGCGCATCGAGAACGGTGGCGTCTCCGACAAGGAGCTGTCGGCCTTGCTCGCGCGCGATCTTCTCATCCCCGTCGTCCACGGCACGACCTACGAGGAGTTGAGGGCCGTTAGCCCTCTCCTGGGATCCCGCCATGGATTCGACACGTCAGAAGATTCCTTCGAGGTGATCGCCGGAAAGGTGGCAGAAATGGTTTCCGTCGAGCTGCTGGTTTAGAGAGCCAATCTGCCAGGCAGTGGGTGCGCTGCCGGCTCTTCCAGAGTCGGCGGCACGCCCGCGGCGGTCAACGCGACAACCCGCCCGCTCCAGCTGGAGATCTCCTTCCGTACGCGCCGCCGCCAGCCCTGTACCTGGACGTCCGCAACGTCCCCGACTCAGAAGACCCACTCCTCGCCGGACCGGGACAGCGGAGCAACAGCACGCCGGAGGTGTGCCAGGATCGGCTCTCCCGGCGTCGCCGAGGCACCACGCAACAACGCCGCCCTTTGGGGCGGCGTTGTTGCGTTCGTCTAGCTATGCGGTCGCAGACAGCCGTTGAGCCACCAGGGCGAAAGATCCTTCAATCTCTTGGCGGATACGACTCTTTTGAGACTTCGTCTGTGACGACGCAGCACTCTGCCCGTTGGGGTTCACTCGCCATAGGCCGGAGTCGGCCCCATAGGGCCAGACGACTGCGACATGCTTCCGTGAGACCTGCACCACGACGTTGAAGGTCTCATATGGGTCATCAGACTCATGCCGGTAACTGACCGGCACGACCCACACGATTCGGCGCTTAAAAAAAGACCACTTATGATTCGCCTTGCGCACAAGGTCCTCGGCCAGAGCCGCGAGTATCAGGTCCCAATCTCCTTCGTAGTCGGTGCTCAACGGCCGCGCTTTCCACGCTCCCGCTGCGCGCCGACGGATTGCGTCGACGCCTTCCGGGCTTTTGCTGGTGCCCGTCCTGGCGTGACGGCTCGTCGTGGGTGCTTGGCGTTGGACACGTCCGCACCGTACTGAGCCTGAACGGCGTCGGGCTCGATGCCCTGAGCTGCCATCTGCTCCGCGTGCGCGTCGCGGCGCTCTGCGCTGTCCCAGGCTGACTCTCCGGCCGAAGGGTCCTCGTCCGGCTTACGTGCTCCAACGGACTCCTCAGAACGACTTTTGTCGGTTGGAAGCTACCGGTAGGCATCGCAGTTGGTTACGGTATCGATGCGGCGCCAGCCGCGTCACCTCACGCCGGACCCTGCACGCCGGTTGGACAGCGCACCCAACGCTCGTCAAGTGCAAACCGATGACCAACGACATGGCGGACACTGACTCGCCCTCGAATTCCCTACTCATCGTTTTTCGTATTTCTGGCCAGGGGTGGTTCACGGCTGACCTTCGCCTTCACGATCTCACCGCGAGCATCACCGCTTCTTACTTGATGGACACGTTGCCCGCCCTGCTGGCTGCCGTCCGGTCACTTTTGCGCGGCGCTTCTTCTGCAACGGCGGAATGGGCCGATGAGCCCGGCGAATTCATCTGGGCCTTCGAGCGGCAGGCCGAGCAAGTCCAGATGACCCTCCTGCACGAGAAGGAGAACGGTCAGGAACCTGATGCATTACTCAAGGTTGAGGTGACCCTGATGGAGATCGTCAGTTCGGTCACCTCGGCATGCGAAAGACTTCTGCGAGGCCTAGGTGAGGTTCAGTACTTCCGGCAATGGGGGTACCGGTTCCCGTTGGGAGATCTACGCGACACTCAACAAGTCGCAGGACTGCCAGTTCTGGAGCAGCTGCCTTCAGATCCTGAGACAACGCCCCTCGACCCGCTCCGAGCGCTCATCGCGCAGCACTGGCAAGCACTTCTCGAACGAACCGAACCGCCGGAGCAGGTGACCGCCTGGGTTGAATCTCAGGGCAGGATCGCCGAGCGAGGTAAGTCGATTCAAACGGGCCTGGGCATGCTGAACGACGTCTCCCGAACCGGCCTCGAGACAGCCGAAGCTTTCTACACGGCGTGGCAGTCGTTCTCAACCTGGGCGAAATACAAAGCCCTACGCCACGACGACGACCCACAGCTCTGGGGCTTGTTTGTTGACCGCATGTGGCTCACCTGGTTGACCCGCGAAGTGGATGAGTTCACTGCGCGCAGGGTTATCGAGTCACGTCGCCCCGGACTTTCGAAGGCTGACCTCGCCCGCATATTGCATGATCGTTCCCTGCCGGACTACGCCTTCGAATCGAGAGAGATGAAAGTGCTGAGGCCAGAAGTTGAGCGGAGGCTTTTGCCGAATACGCCATTCCCTGAGGCCCACGACTTGGGTGGGCCCCTTTTCAACTTCGGCTCGATACGGACGGAAAGGGTTGGTTACCGTGCGCGGACTCCGACACTCAGCGATCAAAGACCACCGCCATCAAGCGATCAACTCCACACAGGGCTCTCCGCGAGGCCGTCAGGACACGGCAGAAACGATCGTTTTGGAACAGCACCGGACGAAGTGCGAGCCATGACCGACAGATGATCCAACCTGCCCCTAGCCTGAGATGACCAACAAGGGGGTACCCGGTGGGGAACGAAGAAGTGGAGTCCGTCGAGATTCGAGCCGTGTCCGAGCAGCGGTTCAGAGCTCATGTGGTTTGGGCGCGCGGACCAGGATGGTTACCGCCGATCAAAGAGGTTGAGTGGCTGGAGATCGAGCCCGCACGGGTCTTCGGGACGATCTTCCTGGACCTCACCGACAAGGACCTACACAGCGCCGTCTTGGCCCCGGACCTCGCTGGGCGGTATCGCGGCGTGGACATCATCCAAGACCACGCGAGCATTCGCGAGGCCGTAGAGCGGACTGCGGTGAGCATGGCTCGTGTTCACAACGACTACGACAACGAGCGAGCACAGGGCGACCAGAAGCCTTTGGTGGACTTCTTCGCGAAGGTGGCGAAGGAGAACAAGCTGCACGAACGTTTCAAGTACCTTCGTGACAGCCTGAGTGCCATCGCAGCAAAGCGGCTGATCGAGGTCGCTATGCGCTGGTACGAGAACCAGGATGGCTCCTACATCGAGCAGTTTCAGACGACCGGCTTCGATGCGCGGGTCTGGGAACTCTATTTATGGGCCGTGCTGAGAGAGGCGGGCCACCGGGTAGAGCAGCCCAAGCCTGCGCCTGACTTCTTGGCACGAGGCATCGTTGGCGACTTCTATGTGGAAGCAACCACCTCGAACCCTCCGCCTGCCAATCAGGTGGTGCCGCTCCCCACGACCGAGGAAGACATCTTCGAGTACGTGCACAACTACCTGCCGACTCGGTTCTCGGGTCGGCTGTGGGAGAAGCTGAACAAGAAGGGGTACTGGACCCGCGAAGGCTTGGATCTGACTATCCCGTTCGTCATCGCGATCCAGGACTTCCACTATCCCCTCTCTATGACTTGGAGCCAATCGGCCCTCTACGAGTACCTCTACGGTGTGCGCATCGAAGACGTGGAGATCGAGGGCAAGATGCAACGGGTCGAAGTGCCGGTTGCTCAGATCAAGTGGGGTACGAAGGAGTTCCCTTCGGGCTTCTTCAAGCTGCCCGAATCGGAGCACGTCAGCGCTGTCGCATTCAACGCGGCTGGAACGCTGACCAAGTTCAACCGCATGGGAGTCGCGGCCGGCATGGGTGATCCGCGTGTGGCCGTGAAGCACGAGGGACGACGCTTCTCGGAAGAGAACACGGGTGTTGAGGAAGCCTTCTCGCAGATGGTTACTCTCGGCTACGAGGAGGACTGGATCGACGGCTTTACCGTCTTCCACAATCCCAATGCGCTCAATCCGCTTCCCTTCGAAGCGTTCCCAGGAGCCGCACACGTCTTTGAAGAGGACGGGCTACGAAAGCAGGTCTTCCCCGCCGGTCACCTCGTGTCGAGCACGACGGAGATCGTGTCGCACCACTAACGGCATCCGCAAACCATCGTTTTCGCCGACCCCCGTTCGTCCCGGGGTGCGCGAGGGGCTGGCCCCTCGCCCCGGCCGGGCGGCCGGGGCGGTCCTGTCAGCTCTGGGGAATGTGGCGGGTCACCTCGGCGGTGAGCTGCTGTACGGCGTGCCAGCGGGTGCGGGCCGCGTCGACGTCGGCCGCCGTGTAGTCGCCGTATCCGGCTTGGTGCTTGAAGTCCTCTTGTCCACGCTGGGCAAGGTCAACTAGCTCGGCCACCGCTTCGCGGGTGTGGGCGGTGGAGGCGACGAGCTGCACGTCGTCGGCGTCACCTTCCCAGAACAGGTCAAGGACCGCGCACCGGATCTTCTCGAGGTCAACGCCGCCCGCCCGGTCGGGGAATGACACCGTGACGGTGATGCTGTGCACGGGGGCGGCTTCGTCGAGGTCTCCCCCGGTGTCCTTGCCGAGGCTGTATTGGTACTCCCATTCGAGCCCGACGACGGGCGCGTCCTGGCAGGGGAGGGCGCGTGCGCCCTGGTGCCGGTCGTCGCCGGGGTGCGGGGCGCGGGTGCAGCTCCACGAGAACCCGTCGACGTCGTACGTCGACCCGCTGCACGTGGTTCCGGTGCTGCTGAGGTCGAGGGTGAGCGCTTCGGGGTCGAGGTCCTGGCCGAGGGTGTCGGGGCGGCTGTAGGTGAGGATCATGGTTCGTTCCCTTCTCGGGGTGGGAGGGGCGGTACGGCCGCCCTCCCTGTGCTGGTGGCTTAGGCGACGTCTTCGGCGTCGTCGGTGGCCTCGTCCTTGGGCGTAAGATTCCGGCGACCCGGTGCGCGGTGCGCAGCACCTGCGCGGCCGTGGATTTGATCAGGTCGGTATACCCGTCTGCCCACCCGGCGATGTAGCCGACGCTGTACGCGCTGGTGTCGAAACCGACGAGCCCGGCGACGACGTAGGCGACGCTCTCTGCCTCGGTCTTCATGAGCCCGCGGTGTTCGGCGTATTCAGCCATGTCCTCGGTGTGCTCCAAGAGCACGTGCGCGAGCTCGTGAATGGTCGTTTTCGCGGCCTGCTCGGGCGAGAGGTCCTTGTCAATGACGACGGTCATCGTCTCGGGGCGCGTCACGCCGTTCATGGTGCCGGGGAGACTGGAACGCTCGACGGTCCAGCCTCCCTCGGTGAGGTAGGCGCTGAGGGCGTCCGCGATGCCGTGGTCGTCGGCGCCGGTGGGCTGGGCGGTGATGGTACCGGGGTCGCCCTGCTCGGGGTCCATCAGTTCCGTCTGGCCGATATCGAACACCGACAGGATCGGGAACCGCGCGATCTTCTTTTCGACCTCGTCGCCGTTTTCGTTTTCCTCGGTCACCTTCTTGGTCGAGTACCCGAAAAATGCGGATGCCCTTCTCCCCCTTACGAACCTGACGATTAAGGCCCTGCCAGGTGCGGAACCCGGCGACGCGGGAGGCGTCTTCTCGCTGGCTGAGGATCAACAAAAGGTTGTTGATCGAGTACGCGTGGAACGCCTGCGCGAAGTCGAGAAACGCGGTCCACCGCTCGGAATCACGCAGCTGCTCGACCTGGTGTGTGATCGACTCGTGGAGGGCTTCTGCGTGCGCTTTCTTCTCCTCGATCGACTTGGCGGGCTTGCGGGCGGTGGTCTTCTTGGTGCGGGTGGTGGTGGTCATGTGCTCTTCCTCTCCCTTTCGTTTTTATGCCTGAAGGCACGAAGTGTCGAGAAGGACGGCAGGGTGGAGTGCAACCACGGAAGGGGCGGGGAGGAGAGAAGTTCGGCATGAAACAAGGGAGCGCAGCTGCCGCGGGCCGAAGTTGTCGGAGGACCGGCCGCGAAGCGGCTTGCGCGCAGCCCGGACGGACGTACGCTGCCGCAGGCTTCCGGCAAAACAACGACGGCCCGCAGGGCCAGACAGGGCAGCACCACTTCGCCACTGGGCAGCGCAGCGACCTGCCGGCGGGCCGGCCTGCTCTGAATGTCCGTCCCGAGGACGCGCAAGGCGCCGCCGATGGGCGGGCATGGAGAAGCCCCCGGGTGGGTCAAAATCCGAATCTGGGACGGTCCCGACGCCCGAGGGCTGGTGCGACCGATTGGAGGAACCAGCCGCTATCGAAACCGTACGCGGACCACGGTCGAGCGGCATCGTGCCGAGCCAATTCACCGGCCGACTTCTCCCCAACGAGTTCGGCCGCGTTTAGGCCGGCCACTCCTCCGGCTCGTCATCGTGCCGGTCGTTGAACTCTCGGATCTTCCCCTCGTGCTGGATCATCCAGGCGACGGCGGAGTTGAGGGTGTCGAAGGTGCGTAACCAGGGGCGACCACCGTTGTCGTCGCGGCAGTGTGCGTAGGCATCGAAAACGTGTCGGCCCTCGAGAGAACGCATGTTCACGTAGCCGACCGGGGTGGCCCGGTCACGGCGCACTTGCCAGGTGCCCCATGTTCCTGGAATCGGCGGGACCGCGAGCGGATGCATAGGTATCGGGCGGCGCAAGATTCTCGCGATCGCTTCACCCGACCCCTGGACACCCATGACCCGCACCGTACGGGCGACCACGGACACCCTCCGATGCCTCAAGGTCAGGTTCGACCTTGTATTGGGCACTCAGACAGGTACAAGACCCGGAAGCTATGACCATCGCCGCATCTGAGCAGGTGTCCACATTTGAGGAGCACCAAGGAGACTCAATGCTTTTCACGACGACCGACGCCGTCGATTTTGCCTGGCGGGACGTCGTAGACCGCACGAGGCAGGTTCGCCGCATCTGAACAGGTGACCGGCGAGGCCGCGTTGGCATATCACCCAGAGCCCAACGAGAGCAGCTTCGAGGATATGTCGGATGCATGGTGTATCCTATTTTGCGAAGCGGCACCGCTCAGAATGAGTAGCTGCCCGGGTAAAAGGCCAATTCGGTCAGATAACCGGGAGTCCTCCTCTCTAGCGAGTGACAGCTTTGGCAAAGGGTCGACGCCCAACGTCGACACCTCGTCGCCCGTGGATAGCTTCACGGGCAAAAGAAAAAAACGTTGATTCCGGCGCCGGCACCATCGGCTCTGGTCCAACACGGCAGTTCCGCTCCCGCTCACCGATTGCCCGGCCTCCCCACAGGCCGGATTCGACATTCGGTGAAGGGACGGAACAGCAGAGCCATCTGTGCCGATACCTGGTCGACCCGTCATCTAAGGACCGGCGTTGAACGGTGGGGAGCTCGCGCCAGTTGTTGGAGACACCTTGTCTGACCTTGCTTTCTACCTGGCGATCCTTGCACCCGTCGCGAACATGGCTACGGTGCTCGGCTTCGCGTACTTCGCCCTCGTCGCCACGGTCGCCATGGTGGCTTCGTTTTCGCGCGGCGAGCGGAGCGACAATGCATATCGCGTTTTGAAACTTCTCACCAAACGCAAACCCGAGCCGCCTGGGCCTCGTACCTAGTGTCGGTCGAAGTCCGAGATCTCCGCGATGGCGGCGCAGATGTGGCTCAGGAAGCCGACGGCCGACACCATCGAGTAGGTGACCGCGCCTCGCGGGTGCCCGACCCAGCTGTTTCGCAGATGCAGCACGTCGCGAAGGAGTTCGTCGAGCTCGGGCCGGAGGGCGTAGTCCTTCCGAAGTGTCCCGATGAGACGACTCATGCCGGCCTTGGCCGACTGGTCGACTTTAAGGCGGATCGTGAGCTCGAGAGCCTGGAGGGCTTTGTCGACCGCCAGCGCAGCGAACTCGTAGTGGATGACGGAGACCTCCATCAAGTCGGCGCTCACGTCAAGGAGGGCGACGACGTCGCTCTGGGTCGAAGACGAACGCGCGAAGTTGGAAAGCGCGTTGCGGATTGCGGGTGGAGTTGCGGGTACCGGTGGCTGCGTAGGGCTCGTTGAGACGAGCGACATGTGAGTGGTCCGCTCGTCCAGGTTGAACGTCCACGTCGTCGGATAGCGGGCCTCGTGCATCTGTTCCCTTTCGCGGTCTGTGTTTAAAGAATTTATGCCGCGACGGCGACGCAGGTCGGGCAACGTTTGACATTGCTAGTGCAGCGTCCGGCGACTGCCCAGGATTGAGATATGTTCTGGAAAACTAAAAGTTTTTCAGACGCCGCGGGCGTCTCTTCGGAGGCGACCGGCGTAGACCGCCAATGAGCGGAGGCCCTTCTTTTTTCAAATCGATCATGGCGCCGGCACCAACCCGGTCGAGGTGACTCGCAGAATCGTGCCCTACCTCAACGGGCCTGACGTGCGACACCCTGCAAACGTCTGACCCGTCGCCCTGAAACACGGCGACTTCCCTGTTGTCGTTGCCGAGCAGCGAGGAACCTGTCGCGTCAAGCCCGCGGCTAAAGCCGCTCATAATGCACAACAACGCTTCGTATGGCGCCATGAGGATGCCTCGCTAAATGCTCGCTTCAGCGTCACAGGAGTTATCCAACGTGTAGCCTGACGTGATCGCACCAGTCCATCTCCGCAGCGGCAGCAGGTGAACGTAAAGGGGCCCGTGAACCATCGGCAGCGCCAGCAACGAGCGGCACCGACAATTTCCGCTCGTCACGCAGAGCCGCTTCCGACGCGGACCAAAATACATCGCACCATCGCTGGCTTTCTTTTCCTTGCAGTCGTAGCGGTCATCGTGGCGTCAGGCATGGTGAGCTTGCGCTCATGGGCGGAAAAGCCGCCTTCGGACACGCCTTCGTTTGCTGTTTTGGCGAATGACCATGCGCCATTATTCAATAAAGAGTCAGCCCCCTCGACTCCGTTCATGCCGGCGGACGATCCCTCTATTGACTTGTATCCCAACTTTGATTCCCCAGGGCACCCGTCCCTGTCAGGACTGTTCCGCGTAAACCCGATCTATTTGCCCGACAACGATGGAAAAGCAGAAGTTGGCCTACTCCTACCCGTCAAGTCGATTCTTTCAGTCGGTAGCCCCGGACCCAACCACTCCAACTCCGCGCAGGTCACGCTACGACGCGGCGTGACTTCTGGCCTTTCGCGCGGATTGACGTGTGACAAGAGTTTGCTGAAGTTGCCGGGAGGCGTGCTCGACGTCCGCGAGACCACGAGCATCAAGTCAAGTGACTACACCTGGGACATCGATTGCAAGTCATTCGGCACTCTCATTTGGGTTCATCTGCCTAGTTCAACCCCCGGAACGCGCGGCAACATCGAGAGTGGTAACCAGCACGTCGAATCAGGCACTGCCGCTCAGGTCGGTTTTGAGCTGCCGGACTTTCCGGGGCTCACGAGGTCGCGCTTCGATTCGTGGATGTTCCAGGTGGCCGTCGCATCCGGAGCAGCGATTCCTGGAGAGCGAACAACAACCATCGAGCATCTTTTCGGCTCCTCGGCCAGCCCCGTTGTCGCGCTTCATACGAGCTCGGTCGGTACCGTTTCATCCGCGTTCCCATCTACCTACGACGTTCGCAATGTCACCTTCCTCGGGCAGCTCGCAAACATCTGGCCGGTAAAGCTTTCCGGCGAGGTCGATGATTTCACGGCGACCATCACAGTCAGTCGCTACGAGCGCTGGGGTGAAATCCTCGGTTTTTTAGGACCACTTCTTGTCGGTGCCGGCGTGACCGCTGTTCTTTCTTGGGCCTACCGTCGTCTCAGAAATCAAAGCAACTCCTAGGGGACCGGGGTCAATTGATCGACCGTGTCTAGCGCCGAAAATGGGACGGTGACCACTCGTTGAGGGCGTAAACAGCGCTTACAGCATGGAGACGCGAGCCTGCACGCCGTACTGTCGCGGTGCTTGCCGAGCGGAGGTACCGCCGGCGCCATTCTCTGTTCCACGTGCCGAAAGAGAGCCAGGTGACATTGACTGACGGCTGGGTCGAAATGCTCTCGCGTAAGACCGCGTCTCGAAAAACTAAGGATTTACGAGACGTCTCACGCGCCCACCAATGGTCAGTGACGATCGAGGCCACTCCCCCACATCTGATGCAAATCGTCGAACGGCATTGATGTCTCGGAATGTTGTCTCACAAGTTTTCGTCGTGTCGGCCTGTTTCTAGGGGTTTCTGAGACGTGACGATTGGATGAGGCTTCTCGGCTTCACCCACATCAGCGCCACCAACCAAGACCCCCAAGTTCAGATCGATTCACTCTTCTCTCAGGGGTCCAAAAACGCGACATTTTCTCCGACGTCACCTCGGGCAGGAAAAACGCCGCCGACCGGCCCGGGATGCGGCACCTGCTCGAGCACGCCACCGACGGAGACACCCTCGTCGTGAGGCGCATCGACCGACTGGCCGCTCCCTCCTCGACGTCCTGAACACGGTGTCGGGACTTTGTGACCGAGGCATCCAGGTGCGCCCCATTTCTGACGGCATCGACCCGGCCACCGCGACCTGGCGACTGATGTTGTAGAGCTCTACGAGGAGGCACGACGTGTCGTGGAGGTGTCGCGACGAGCTGGGGCAGGGCTTGCTCGTGCCACGCTTGAATTGCTCGTCAAGGACGTCGATCCCGATGCATCCAAGAACCTTCGCTTGGACCAATGGATGGGGAGACTCATCCCGAGTGTCTCCACGTAGTTGGGCGGCATGCTTTCGGTCATCCGCCACGTCGGGAATCAGTCGCTGCACGTGGGCGCAGAGGCTGACCCAGCGACGCTTCCGATGACACGCGACCCAGATACCGCTCCTTCCAGGTAGTGGTTGTGCAGCATCAGAGTCTTCAGCAAGATGGCGGATCGCTGCGACGATGGACATGCCCTCGGCGCGGCGAGATGCGACGACTCGCCGCCGTAAGTCAGCCTTGCGGCGGAGGCCAGCGGCTGCCCGCTGCGTCAGACTGACGCCAAGCCCTTACACGGCGCTGAGGGGAGTCCAAGTGACCGAGGTTGACAATGTCACCGATGGGAACGCGACGGAAAAACCTCGGTGGACGTGGAGGCGGGTCGCTGGGGTAGCTGCCGTCGTACTGGGCGTGCTCGCTGTGCTGGAGTCGGTCGTGCTTGCGTGGTCGTTGCAGGGCATTTCCGAGCCAATGGATCGCCCGCTACATTTCTTGACGGAGGCGGGAGGAGTGACCATCGTTGCTCTTCCACTGACCATCGTGATCGTCGTCGGAGTTGCGCTCGTCGCTGGCACGGAGCCTGGTCGCGCCAGACGGCTCGGGATCATCGCAGGCCTTGTGGCGGTAGCTACGTTCCCCGTGTTCTACGTCGCCGCCGCGCTATTCCCCGTCCGAAACTGACAGCGCGGGAAGACCACCAGCGCGTCGCCTGCGGCCCTCATCGCCGACAAGACGCCGCGAGGTACCTGTAGAGGGTGGGTACGGGAGAGGCCGAGCGTCTTGGCAATGTCTACGGCCTTTTCGCCCTCGTCGCTGAGCTTGACTGCTAAGGCGGCCTTCTCGCTATCCATAGCCCGTGGGCGGCCCCCTAAGTACCCCTGAGTCTTCGCCTCGGCCAGACCGGAGCGCGTGCGGCGCTGAATAAAACGGCGCTCCATCTGGGCGGCGCGGCACGCGAGCCGATCAGGCCGGCGTCCCCGGCGGCAGCTCCTCCACCGTGATCTCGCTGAAATCCTCGTGGCCATTGATGCGCCACCAGAGCGGCTCGTTCTTGTACGTGCCCTTCGCGCCGAGCTCGACCCAGGCGCCCTCTCTGAGCCTGTACTGCGTGGCGCCGGTCACGCGGTAGTACTCCGGCTCGTAGCCGGGCACACCCTCGTGACGGTTCATCAGGTAGTACTCGGTGGTCATCGCTCCAGGCTAGCCACCGTCGCACTTCCAGCCACGGGTCAGAACGGGACGCCGCAGTACAGCAGCGCGTTCGCGAACGGGGTCGCCTCGCCGGTCCGGATGAACAGCCGCGCGTCCGACGAACGCTCCTTGAGGGCCTCGTGGCCGATGTGGTCGACGCGGTCGAAGCGCGCCGTGAGCCACTCGTCCGCGACGGTGCCCTGCGCCTCCGTCGCAGCGACGCAGGTCTCGAACACAGCGTCCCCGAGCAGGGCGTCGAGGACGTCCTCGAAGCGCGGCACCCCGTGCACGAGAGCGAGATCGACGAACGGCACCCCCGGAGGGACGGGCAGCCCGCAGTCGGCGACGACGACCAGGTCGCCGTGCCCGAGCCGGCTCAGCCCGGCGTTCAGCGACGCGTTGAGGATCCCCGCGCGCTTCACGTCGGCACCGCCATCGAGTCGGTCCCTGCGCCGCGCGAGGCATCCGGAGAACCCGCCCCGGAGTCCTCGCCCTCGGACACACTCGGCAGCTCGTCCGCGAGCGTCGGATACGACGCCTGCGTCCCCGCCCGCTGCACGGTGAACGCACCTACGCGCACCGCCTGCCGGGCAGCCTCGAGCAGAGTCGACCCCGCTGCCAGCGCTGCGCCGAGCGCACCGACGAAGGCGTCGCCCGCTCCCGACGAATCCACGGCGACGACCCGGGGCGACGGCACGGCGTGCACGTCGTCGCCATCGGCGACGAGCGCGCCGCGGGCCCCGAGCGTGATGACCACGCTGGGGACACCCGCATCCTGCAGGCCCGCCACCAGTTCGGCTTCGGTCTCGGGCACGGTCTGCCCGGGCCGCAGGTGCCCGAGCACGAGGGCCGCTTCGTGCTCGTTGACGACGAGCGGGTCGGCACGGCGGACGACGTCCGGGCCCAGCTCGATCACGGGTGCCAGGTTCAGCAGCAGCCGACCGGTCGCGAGCTGTGCGGCCCGTGCGATGCCGTCGGCCGGGATCTCGCCCTGCAGGATCACGACCGCCGCACCCCCGATGACGGAGGCGGACCGCTCGACCACGTCCGCCGTCATCCTGCCGTTCGCGCCGGGAACGACGACGATCGTGTTCTCCCCCGCCGCGTCGACGGTGACCGTCGCGAGACCGGTCGGCCCCTCCACGGTGCCGACGCCGGCGATGTCCACGCCGCTCTCCGCGAGGAGGCTGGTCGCGATCTCGGCGTCCCCGTCGTCGCCGACGAGGCCGATCATGGTGGTCGCGGCACCGCGACGCGCGGCGGCGACGGCCTGGTTGGCGCCCTTGCCGCCGGGAAGGAACGTCAGCGATCTCGCGATGACGGTCTCGCCCGGCAGCGGGTGCCGTTCGACGGTGACCACGTGATCGACGTTGAGCGAACCCACGACGACGACGGATCCTGCTTCTTCTCTCACTTGCTGAAGTCACCCACGTTGGTCTTCGTGACCGACACGACGGGAACGGAGACCGTCTTCGTGGCCTTGCCGTCGATCGCCAGGAGAGCCTGGTCGACGGCGAGGGCGCCGAGCTTGGCAGGCTGCTGCGCGATGGTGCTGCTCAGCGTGCCGTCCTTGATCGCGGAGAGGCCGTCGTCCTCGCCGTCGAAGCTGGCGACCTTGACGCTCGTGCCCGCCTTGGAACCGAGGGCCTTGATCGCCCCGAGGGCCATCTCGTCGTTCTCGGCGAAGATGCCGACGATGCCGGGGTGGGCCTGGAGGAGGTTGGTGGTGACGTCGAGGGCGGTGGCGCGGTCGAAGTTCGCGGTCTGCTCCCCGACGACCTTGATGTTCGGGTACTTCTTGATGCCCTCGGCGAAGCCCTTGCCGCGGTCGCGGCTGGCCGAGGTGCCGGCCTGTCCCTGGAGGACGAGGATGTCGCCCTTCTCGCCGATCGCCTTCGCGAGGTCCTCGGCAGCCTGCTCGCCGCCGGCGACGTTGTCGCTGGCGATGAAGGAGGCGGTGGTCGCGCCGTTGACGGTCCGGTCGACCGCGACGACGGGGATGTCGCCCTTGTTGAGAGCGGAGACCGAGGAACCCACGGCATCCGAGTCCACCGGGTTCACGATGACGGCCTTGGCGCTGCCGGATGCGGCCGTCTGGAGCTGGTTCGACTGCTGGGCGGAGTCGTTCTGCGCGTCGACGATCTCGAGGTCGACGCCCTTCTTCGCGGCTTCCGCCTTGGCGCCGTCGCGGACCTCGATGAAGAACGGGTTGTTGAGGGTGGAGAGGGAGAGCACGACCTTGGGGTTCGCACCGGCTCCCGAGCTCGCGCGATTGCAGCCGGCGGTGCCGACGAGGACGAGTGCGGCGACGGCGCCGATGGTCGCGGCCTTGCGGGTGGTGGAGGAGAACTTCATCGTCGGATCCTTGCTGCGTGGTGGGTGATGGTGGTGATGGAGGGAGAAAGGGAGGAGGGTCAGCTGCTGCGGGTCTTGCGACGGAGCACGTCGAACCCGACGGCGATCGCGATGACGAGGCCGATGACGACCTGCTGCCAGAACGAGCTGACGTTCAGCAGGTTGAGTCCGTTGCGGATCACGACGAGCACGAGCGCGCCGATGAAGGTGCCCGAGATCCGGCCGACGCCGCCCGCCAGGGAGGCGCCGCCGATGACGACCGAGGCGATGGCGTCGAGCTCGTAGCCGCTGGCGGCCTGCGGCTGGGCCGAGTCGAGGCGGCCCGCGAGGAGCAGACCGGCGAGGGCGGCGAACAGCCCGGAGAGGGCGAACACGACGACCACGATGCGCTTGACGGGCAGGCCGGAGAGCCGGGCGGCCTCGGCGTTGCCGCCGACCGCGAACATCGACCGGCCGAGGACGGTGCGGTTCAGCAGGAAGGAGGCCACGACGGCCGCGATGACGAGCACGATGATCGGCACGGGGACGGGCCCGATGTCGCTGCCGAGGAACGACACCTGGGGTGAGGTCGGCAGCGGTCGGCCGTCCGAGATGACGAGGGTCAGGCCGCGCGCGACGCTCAGCATGGCGAGCGTGGCGATGAAGGAGGGCAGCTTGCCGTAGGCGCTCGCCAGGCCGTTGACGGCTCCGGCGATGATGCCGACGGCGAGGCCCGCGATCAGGGCGAGCCACCCGGGCAGCCCGGACGTGCTGAAGAAGTAGCCGGAGCTCATGGACGCGAGCGCGGCGACCGACCCGACCGACAGGTCGATGCCTCCGGCGACGATGACGAACGTCACTCCGAAGGCGAGCACCGCGACGGTGGACACCTGGATGCCGATGTTGAGGATGTTGCGGCCCGTGAGGAAGTCGGGCGTCGCGATGAACAGCGCGATGCAGAGCACGACGAGCCCGACGAGGGCGCCGTTGTTCGCGAGGAATTTCGTGAAGGAGAAGGACCGGGTGGGGGCCTTCGCAGCGATCGATGACATGCGGGTGCTTTCTGTGGGTACTGCGCTGTACGCGGAAGAGGGGGAAGCGGGTGGGGTGACGGCGCTCAGGCGACGTCGACGTCGGCGACGTCTCGGGCGGCGAGGGTCATGACGGCGTCCTCGGTGGCGTCGGCGCCGGAGAGCTCGCCGGCGATACGGCCGTCCCGCATCACCAGGATCCGGTCGCTCATGCCGAGGACCTCGGGCAGTTCGCTCGAGACCATGACGACGGCTCCGCCGGCCTCGGTGATGCGGTTGATGAGCTCGTAGATCTCGACCTTGGCGCCGACGTCGACGCCGCGGGTGGGCTCGTCGAGCAGCAGGACGGTGGACCGGGCCAGGATCCAGCGGCCGAAGACCGCCTTCTGCTGGTTGCCGCCGGAGAGCGAGCCGATGGGCTGATCGATGTCGTTCATCCGGATGCGGAGCGTCGTCGCGACCTCCTCCGCCCGTCGCTTCTGCCCGGCGAAGTCGACGAGGCCGCCTCGCGCGGTGGAGGCGAGGGTGGCGAAGCCGAGGTTGTCGTTGACGGAGGCGCCGAGCACGAGGCCCTGGCCCTTGCGGTCCTCGGGCACGTGCCCGATGCCCGCCTGGATCGCCGCCTTGACGCTCCCGGCCGCGAGGCGCTTTCCGCGCACGGTGACGGTCCCCGAGTCGTACCCGTCGGCTCCTGCGATCGCGCGGACGAGTTCCGTCCGGCCCGCGCCGACGAGGCCGGAGATACCGAGGATCTCCCCCGCGTGGACCGTGAGCGACACGTCCTGGAAGCGACCGGCGGAGGTGAGGTGTTCGACGCGCAGCACCTCGTTCGACGAGTCGACGACGGCGTCGCCTGTCGGGTACTGCTCCTCGATGCTGCGGCCGACCATGAGACGGACGAGCTCGTCCTCGGGCGTCGACGCGGGGACCTCGGCGACGAAGTGTCCGTCCCGGAGGACGGCCACCGTGTCGCCGATCTCGGCGATCTCGTCGAGGTGGTGACTGATGAAGAGCATGCCGACGCCGCGAGCGCGGAGGTCGCCGACGACGCGGAAGAGGTTCTCGGTCTCGTGACGGGTGAGGGCGGCCGTCGGCTCGTCGAGGATCAGGATCCTGGCGTCCACGCTGAGCGCCTTGGCGATCTCGACGAGCTGCTGCCGGGCGATCCCGAGCTCCCCGACGGGGGTGTCGACGTCGACGTCGAGCCCGATCGTGGCGAGCGCCTCCTCGGCCCGACGGCGCAGCGTCTTGCGGTCGAGCAGGCCGAAGCGCTTGGGCAGGCGGCCCATCATGACGTTCTCCGCGACGCTCAGGGAGTCGACGAGGTTGAGTTCCTGGTGGATGGTGGCGATGCCGAGGCGCTCGGCGGCGCTGACGTTCGGGAGGGACACGGGCTCGCCGTCGACGAGGATCCGGCCGCCGTCGGGCTGGTAGATGCCGGACATCATCTTGATGAGCGTCGACTTGCCCGCCCCGTTCTCGCCGAGGAGCACCTGCACCTGCCCGGCATGGACGTCGACGGTGACGTCCGAGATGACCTGGACGGGGCCGAACGATTTGCTCACCTTGTCCAGGGTGAGGAGGGGTCGTGTCGTCATGCGGATTCCTTGGGGTGGAGAGGAGAGGTGTCGGAGGAGCGCGACCGTGCGCTCGCGCGACGTCCGTCGAAGGGGGTGGAGGAGGACGCGCGGACGATCAGCTCGCTCGGCAGTCGGACCGACGCGGGGGTCCTGCCCGCGATGACCTCGAGCAGGAGTTCCATCGCGACCCGCCCCATGTCCTCGACGCTGTGGGCGACGACGCTGAGGGCGGGCTCCAGCAGCGAGAACCACTCGATGTCGTCGAACGCCACGAGCGCGATGTCCGAGCCGATGCGGAAGCCGAGGCGGTGGAGGATCGCGATCGCGCCGACGGCCATCAGGCTGTCGGCGGCGAAGATCGCGGTCGGGGGTTCGTCGAGGGCCAGGAGGCTGCTGACGCCGGCCGATCCGCTCGCGGCCTGGAAGTCGCCGAAGACGATGAGCGCAGGATCCTGGCTGAGACCCGCTTCCGCGATCGCCTCCTGGTAGGCGGTGAACCGCTCGCGCCCCGTCGACACGCTCTGCGGACCGGCGATGTAGCCGATCCTCGTGTGCCCGTTGGCCTTCAGATGGGCGACGGTCTGACGGATGCCCGTGGAGCTGTCGGTCGTCACCGTGGGCACGTCGATGCCCGGGATCACGCGGTCGACGAAGACGGTCGGGATGTCGCGGGCGACGAGCTGCTGCACGGTGCCGGTGTCGTCGCCCTGGGGGGCCACGATGACCCCGTCGACGCGCCGGGCGATGAGCGTGTCGAGGTAGCGGTTCTGCTGGTCGGCCCGCTCGTTGGCGTTGCCGAGGAGCGTCACGTAGCCGACCTCGAGCGCGGCCTGCTCGATGGTGTGGGCGAGGTCGGCGAAGAAGGGGTTGCGGACGTCCGAGACGAGGAGGCCGATGGTGTCGGTGCGCGTCACCCGCAGCGCGCGTGCCTGGAGGTTCGGGCGGAAGTCGAGCTCCCGAGCGGCCTGCTCGACGAGCCGTCGCGAATCCACGGAGGTGGCCGAGCTGCCGGAGAGCACCCGCGACGCGGTCGCCACGGAGACGCCGGCGCGCGCGGCGACGTCCTTGATCGTGACGTTGTTCATCGAGGCACTCCGTTGTGGGTCGCTGTCAGCCGAGGCTGTGGAATCGTTTCCATGGGAACGATTCCATGACTATAGACAGCGCTCGTCGACGCTGTCAACACGGTCGAGCCCGAAGCCGAAGGGGCCTGTCAGCGAACCAGGGCAGCATGCGGGGGTGACACCACCTCCGCCGCGTCTCGCTCCGAACGGTGCGGTGCCGGGCCCCGAGCATCCTGCCGGGACCGTCGTCGCCTCGCACAACCCGGTGACGTCCAAGACGGAGCAGGACCTCCGGCAGCGCCTGATCCATGCCGGCCTGCCGCTGCACCCCGGACGGAGCGCCCTGCAGTGCGGGTTCGACGAAGTGAGCGGCACCTGGCCCGTCCTCACCCCCGACTTCCTCGTCACGGGCAGCAGGGTCTGCGTCGAGTTCGACTCCGGGTACACCCACGCGGGCGAGGAGAACACCGACCGCCGCCGGAACCACCTCCTCGCCGGCATCGGATGGACGGTGGTGCGCCTCCGCACCGGCGGCCTGCCCGCGCTGGGCCCGTACGACGTCACGACCGAGACGACGTCCTTCACCGTCGCCGCCGTGGCGGCACTGGTCGAGTCCGTCCGCGACGCGGTCGAAGGCCGACCGGGACGCGTGCGGCACGTCCCGAAGGCGGCGCCCACGAAGCGGAAGACGAGCCGGCTCGGGTCGATCGCGCGGCACAAACGCCTCGAGAACGCTTTCTACGCCTCCTGGGCTCTCGACTCGGGAGAGACGGCGCGGCTGGTGATCATGGCCGACGGTCACTTCCTGGGCGGCACCGGTGCCGGATGGGGGACTCCTGCGTTCATCGTCCGCCTGGGTCTCGACCGGCTCGACCGGACCAAGTGGCGGGGCAACCTCGAGGAGCTCCTCTCCGACCTGCCCGACGAGGCCCTGCGGCCGACGAGCTGGTTCCCGTGGGGGGACGAGCTCTTCACCGGGGTCCACGCCGACGACGTGCACGTGGATCGGACCTTCAACGTCGGCGCGCAGGCGCACATCGGCACCCTGAACCTGCCCTCCGTCACGACCTGGACGGCGGAGTCCGTCGCGTGCGCCGACGGCGGGACGCTCGAGCTGCACCCGGAGGCGGTCGATGCGGGCTGGCGGTTCGCCGATCTCCGGCAGCACACCGGCCGCGACGGCGTCTTCCAGAAGTACCTGCTGATGCGGGACGGCCCCCGGCGGGGCCTCCAGGCAGCCGGGTCCTAGCCTCCCGCTCTGTCGGCGTGCCGCCCGATGGCGGTTCGTGCGTCCCAGAGATCGCGAGAACGTGCTTTTCTGTCGGTGCCCATGATTTCGCCTCCCACCACCTGGATCTGCCGAGACCGCTGATGAACAGACCCGAACTCCCAGAGATCCGACTCGTCGACGGGGTTCCGGTCGTCGAGAGCTGGTCGCCGTCCCTCCTGGCCGATCTCCTCGTGACCTACGAGGTGGAGATGATCTCGGCCGGCTTCGACGCCCGGCAGTACTTGGGCCCGGGCCTGTCAGAGGAGGCGGTGCGCTCTCAATTGGCGGCGTTGCAGATGACCCCGACGAGCGAATTGATCTCCTGGTTCGCCTGGGCGAATGGCGCCAGTGTTCCCTTGCCGGGGATTCACCCAGCCAGCCTCGAGAAAGCCATCGAGATGTACGTCCTGGTCCACCTCCCGATGTACGAAGAGCCTGAGCCCGGACTAGAGGACATCACCTGGGGTGTAGGAAAAGGATGGCTTCGCCTCGAACTCGACAACTACAGCAAAGCCGTCGACTGCAATCCAGGACCGAGGAATCCGCCAGAAGTTCACCAGACGACGCCCGAATTCGGTCAATTCAACGACACGTGGGGGCGCTGCCGATCGCTTTGCACACTCGTCACCTGGTGGATCGAGGGGCTGCGAGGCGGAGCCTACGAGTGGAATGCCTCTCTTCGGACCTGGTTCGTCGGGGACTTCTCGGCGATCCCCGAGCTGCAGAAACGGTACGGGCTCGCTTAGCGAAGGACACCTTCAGGACGGTCTCGCCTCGACGGCGGTCGTACAATCCCGGCGTGACCGCATCCCAGGGAACGGGGCCGTTCTATCACGGCACCACCGCCGAGCTCCGCGCCGGAGACCACCTCTCGCCCGGCTTCCCGTCGAACTACCGGCCCGACGTGATCATGAACCACGTCTACTTCACAGCCCTCCGCGACGGCGCCGGCCTCGCGGCGGAGATCGCCGCCGAGCTCGCCTCCGAGCAGCGCACTCCGCGGGTCTACCTCGTCGAACCCACCGGCGCGTTCGAGGACGACCCCAACGTCACGGACAAGAAGTTCCCCGGCAACCCGACCCGGTCGTACCGGAGCGCGGAGCCGCTTCGCGTCCTCGCCGAGATCACCGACTGGATCCGGCTCACGCCCGAAGCCCTCCAGCAGTGGCGCGAGCGCATCGTCGACGTACCGCCCGAGCGGCGAGGCGAGATCCTCAACTGACGAACGGCGCCGGATGCCGGCCCAGCAGCACCCGACCCCGTTCGGGAGGCTTGTCCTCCGAACGGAGGACCCGTAGCTTCAGGCGGGTGACCTCACCCGCGGCCCGAACCGCTGACACCGAGGGCCCGGCCTCGCCCGCGCCCGCCGAAGCCACGGCTCCCGCCGCACCCACGACTCCTGCCGCCCCGCGCCGCTTCGAGAACCTCGACGGACTCCGCGGAGTCGCCGCCGCCACCGTGCTGCTCTACCACGCCGTCATGGTCGTGCCGCAGTTCTCCGACCCGGAGTTCACGGGCCGCGGCGCCGGCTCCTGGGCCTGGTTCGACTACTCGCCGCTACGCATCGTCCTCTCGGGGACGGAGGGCGTGCTGGTCTTCTTCATCCTGAGCGGCTTCGTGCTGACGCTGCCGGTGCTGAGGGCGGCGAGGTTCCCGTGGCGGGCCTACTACCCGTCCCGGATCCTGCGGCTCTACCTGCCCGTCCTCGCGGCGATCGCCTGGTGCCTGCTCATCATCGCCGTGTTGCCGCGCGAGTCGCTGGCCCAGGCCCCGGGGGCGTACCTGCAGGATCACGCGGAACCCGTCACGCTCCTCAAGATCGCCCGCGACGCCGTGCTCCTCGACGGTGCCAACACCCTGAACGGGCCGCTGTGGTCGCTGCAGTGGGAGGTCTGTTCTCGCTCCTGCTGCCGCTCTTCGTGTTCCTCGCCGTGAAGCTCGAACGGGTCTGGCTGCAGCTGGTGTTCGTGCTCGCCGCCGTCAGCGCGGTCGGCACCGTCGCGCTCAGCACGCACCCGAGCCTCGAGTACCTGCCGGCTTTCGGCATCGGCGCCCTGTTCGCCGCGGCACTCCCCCGGCTCACCGCGCTCCTCGAGCGCGTCAACCGCTCGGCGCGTCCCGGCAACGCCTGGGTGGCGCTCACGGTGGTCGCGTCGCTCCTGCTCACGGCGCGGTGGACGCTCGCCCCCGTGCTGCCTCCGCGGCTCCTGGGCGTCACCGCCTTTCCGGTCCTGCTCGGCGCGGCCCTCTTCGTCGTCATCGCGATGGGGAGCGAGGGAGCCCGCCGCTTCCTCACGACGAGGGTCGTCCGCTGGCTCGGCATGATCTCGTTCAGCCTCTACCTGACGCACGAACCCGTCGTCGTGGGAGTCGCCCAGCTCCTGCCGCAGCCCCTGCAGAACTGGAGCGGACTCGTGTCGGTGCCCCTGTCGCTCCTGGTCGGCTGGCTGTTCTACAAGGCCGTCGAGAGGCCGGCGCACCGGCTCTCGCAGGTCGTCAAGAAACGACTGACGCCCGCGGCCTGACTCGAGGTCGGCCACGGGCGTCGCGTCCGGCATCCGAGGCTCAGGCGGTCGTGCTCGTCGCCGTCGTGGCCTTCGCAGCCGTGCCCTTCGCGTCGGCGTCCTTCGAGCGGGGCATCCGCGTGATCACCGTCAGGACGATGGAGACCAGGGCGATGATGCCCATGACCGTGTAGCCGATCGTGTAGGCCTTGTCGGCACCGACGAGCGACGCGATGATGGGCGGGCCGATGACACCGCCGAGGCTCCAGCCGATGATCATGAGGCCGTAGATCGCTCCCGCGTGCTTGACGCCGAAGAAGTCGCCGGCCGTGGCGGGCATCGTCCCGAAGCCGCCGCCGTAGCAGAGGTAGACGATCGCGGCGAGGGCGACGAAGAACGCGGGGTTGCCCGCGTGCGGGATCAGCAGGAGGCAGACGCCCTGGAGGCCGAGCATCAGGCCGAAGGCGGGCATTCTGCCGGTCCGGTTGGAGATCCAGGCCCAGAAGATGCGACCGCCGCCGTTGAAGAGCGCCAGGACGCCGACGACTCCCGCGGCTCCGGTCAGGGTGTACCCGGCGATGTCGACGGCGCTGGAGTTGGCCTGGGAGATGAGCGAGATGCCGACCGTGGTGTTCAGGGTCAGGATCGCCGTCAGCAGGTACCACTGCGGTGCGCGGAGGGCCTCGCGGCCGGTGTACTCGCGGAGGCTGTCACGGACGCGGCCGCTGGTGGACGGCACCCAGCCCGGGACCTCGTAGCCCTCCGGCGGGTTCCGGAAGAACGCGGCCCCGACGACGGAGAGCACGAGGTAGGCGAGACCGAGCGGCAGGAACGCCCACGTCGGGTTGTCCGGGTGCACGGCGATCAGCGACTGGGCCACCGGGGCCGTGAGCACGGCGCCGAAGCCGAACCCGGCGACGGCCAGACCGGTGATGAGTCCGCGCTTGTCGGGGAACCACTTCTGCAGCATGGCGATCGGGACGATGTAGGCGAGTCCGAGGCCGAAGCCGCCGATGACGCCGTAGCCGAGGATCAGCAGCCAGAACTGGCTGTGGTCGTGGGCGAGCGACGCGAGGAGCGAGCCCAGGGCGTAGATGATGCCACCGGTGATGGCGACGGGTCGCGGGCCGCGCTTGTCCTGGATCCGGCCGCCGATGTAGGTGCCGATGAAGATCATGCCGATCGTCACCTCGAACGGCAGCGACGCCTCGGGGTTCGAGAGGCCCATCGCCTTCGGGCTCTTCAGCGCCGTGCTGAAGACGCTCCAGGCGTAGACGGCGCCGATCGAGAACTGCAGCAGGAGGGCCGCGACGACGATCCACCATCGTCCCCTCGTCGGTGAGGCAGGAGCGGCGGGGCGGGTGGACTTGGCGGTATCAGTCATGCTTCTTCCGGTTCTCGCGGACGCAGCGGTCGACTGGTCGCCGAGCTGCACTGGTGGTGACGCGAGAGTGAACCTACGCCGATCCAGACAGGTTCGTCCGCGGGCGTTCCGCCATTTTTCCTATAGGATCTATGTTCAGAGCACCCCGAGCCGATGGAGGATCGTGAGCCCGACGCCGAACGACCAGAACTGGGACCCCGCGACCTGGACGGCCGAGACCTGGCCGATCGCGACGTGCCTCCACGCCTTCCCGCCCGTCGACAGGCACGGCGTCGCCCTCCACGACGCCCCCGCGGAGGTCTGGGACGACATGTTCGCCCAGATCGAGTCGGTCGGATTCCGGCTGGCCGAGCTCGCGGACAGCCACGTGCGCCCGGCCGACCTCGAGCCGGGTCGACGCGACGAATTCCTCGACATCGCCCGGTCGCACGGGGTGGGCATCCCCTCCGTGCACCTCCAGAGGCGCAGCGTCATCATGCCGGGCAGAGAGGCGGAGAACCTCGAGTACGCCCACCGGACGATCGACGGAGCCGCCGAGTGGGGGATGAAGGTCTTCTCGACGGGGCTGCATCAGCCCTTCAGCGACGCCCAGCGGCGCGCGCTCTGGTTCTGGACGGCGGAGGGCCCGAAGGACCCCGACGATCCCGACGTCTGGCAGCGGGCCGTCCGCTCCATGCGCGAGCTCGGGAAGCACGCGGCCGACGTGGGGCTGCCTCTGGCGCTGGAGATGTACGAGGACACCTACCTCGGCACGGCGGAGAGCGCCGTCCGGTTCGTCGAGGACGTGGGCCTCGACAACGTCGGCCTGAATCCGGACGTGGCGAACCTGATCCGGCTGCACCGACCGGTCGAGGACTGGCGCGACGTCTTCACCGCCACCCTGCCGTACGCGAACTACCTGCACGTGAAGAACTACTCGCGCGACGAGGCCGGCGACGGATCGTGGGCGACGTCCGCGCCGTCGACGATGGAGGCCGGCCTCATCAACTACCGGCAGGTCTTCCGGGAGGCCGTCGACGTCGGATTCCGCGGGATCATCCTCGCCGAGCAGTACGGCGGCGACAGCCTGGGCGTCTGCGCGACGAATCAGGCGTACATCCGAACGCTCTTGCCCCAGAAGTGATCACGAGAAGGAGAACCCGACGATGAGTTCCATGACAGCAGCCGTAGTCGGTTCCGGCTACATGGGGGGCGGGATCGCCCAGATGCTCGCCCTTTCGGGAGTGCCGGTGTCCCTCGCCGACGTGACGGCCGAGATCGCCGCCGCCAACCACGAACGCCTCCTCGAGGAGGCCCGCCAGTTCGTGGCCGACGGCCTCTTCCCGGCCGACGCGGTGGAGCGGATCCGGGCGCTCGTCACGCCGGCGGCGTCCGTGGAGGACGCCGTCGCCGGGGCCGACTTCATCGAGGAGGCCGTCCCGGAGAAGATCGAGATCAAGCACGCGACCCTCCGCAGGATCAGCGAGGCCGCTCGGCCGGACGCGGTCATCGGCTCGAACACGTCCACCATCCAGATCGGCGCACTGGCGACAGCGGTCGTCGGCCCCGAGCGCTTCCTCGGAGTTCACTTCTCCAACCCGGCGCCGTTCATCCCGGGTGTGGAGCTCATCCCCCACGCGACCACCACGGCGGAGGCCGTCGATCTCGCCGAGAGCGTCGTGCGCGCGACGGGCAAGCAGACCGCCCGCATCTCGGACAGCGTCGGCTTCGTCCTCAACCGCCTGCAGTACGCCCTGTTCACCGAGGCGAGCGAGATCGTCGAGGAGGGGATCGCGACGGCGGAGGACGTCGACACCATCGTCCGCACCACCTTCGGCTTCCGCCTCCCGTTCTTCGGCCCGTTCGCGATCGCGGACATGGCCGGGCTCGACGTCTACGCGTTCTGCTACGAGTCGCTCCAGACCCGGTGGCCCGAGCGGTTCGCAACTCCCCGGTCGCTGGCCGACCACGTGGCGGCCGGACACCTCGGGACCAAGTCGGGTGCGGGCTATCTCGACGTCCCGGCCGAGCGCACCGCCGAGCTCGTCGCGTACCGCAACCGCGCCTACGTCGCCATGTCGAAGCTCCTCGACGAGCTCGGTCCCCCGCCTCTCGGCTGAGGGCAGGAGCCGCGGGCTCAGACCTCCGAGTCGTGACGGGAGCGCTCCCGCACCCGTTCGATGTGATCGCGCATGGCCTGCCCGGCCGTCTGAGGTCCGACCGCGAACGCGCGCATGATGGCGCGATGCTCGGTGACGGCGTCGCCGGCGTCGGTGGCCCCGGTGTGGACCGTCTGCCGCATCCGGTGGACCCGGGTCGAGATCGAGTCGGACATGTCGAGGAGGAACGGGTTGCCCGTGCTCTCGAAGATGACGTGGTGGAAGTTCCAGTCGTCGGCGAAGTACTCGCGGATGAGCTCGAGGGGGAGCTCCCCCGTGCGTGCCGCCTCCTTGACCCGCTCGGCCGTCCGGGTGTGGCGTTCGAGGGCCTCCTCCAGGAGGGGGAGCAGCGAGTCGGCGTGACGGGCCGCGAGCTCCGCGGCTCCCCCCTCGAGCACCGCGCGGGCGTCGAAAAGGGCGTCCAGGTGCTCGGCGACGAGGGGCGGCGCCACCCGGTAGCCCTTGTTCGCGACGCGAGTGACGAGGCCCGTCCGCTCCAGCTGGACGAGCGCTTCGCGGACCGGGGTCGGCGAGACTCCGAGTTCTCGCGCGACGGCGTCGATGGACAGCCGAGTGCCCGGCTCGACCGACGGGCCGAGCAGGACGTCGAGCACCCGGTCGTAGACGTGGTCGCGGAGGCCGCGCCGCTCGAGCGACTGGACGGCCGCGACGGGGAAGAGGGGGTCGGTCATGACAGCGACAGTTTAGGGACTTCGTCGAGGATGCTCCGGACGGCCTCCGGATCGTGAGCGAATCGCCCGAGGAAGAGCCCGTCGACGGCGTCGCCGACCTCCGTGAGGAGGCCCGGGCCCGCGCTGCCGCCGTAGAGGACGCGCGAGCCCTGGCGCCCGGGGAGGCCGCGGAGGTGGGCGCCGAGGGCGAGGCCGACGTCCCGGACGTGAGCCACGGGGGCCGCCGTCGGCTGCCCGATCGCCCACACCGGCTCGTAGGCGACGACGAGCGGCCCCGTCAGGCTGAGCCGATCGGACCCCGCGAGCGCGGCGCCGAGTTGCTGCAAGCACTCGGCGACCGCCGCCTCGGCACCCCCCTGCTCGACCTCTCCGAGGCAGACGAGCGGGGTGAGGCCGTTGCGGAAGGCGGCCGCGACCTTCCGGCCGATCTGCTCGTCGGTCTCGGCGAAGAGTCTCCGGCGCTCCGCGTGCCCGATCTCCGCGAGGGTGCAGCCGAGCTCGGCCAGGACGCTGCCGCTGACCTCGCCGGTGAACGCACCGGCGTCGTCCGTGGCGATGTCTTGCGCTCCGACCCCGACCACGGGGGCGAGAATCTCCCGGGTGGCGGGGATGGACGGGAACGTGGGCAGGACGAAGAGTTCGGCCGCCCCGCTGGCGATCGCCTCGTGGTCGTCCGCGATCGCCCGGACCGCACGGCACCACTCGATCGTCTGCGCGTGGCCGAAGTACATCTTGAGGCTCACGCCGATGAGCGTCATGCCGGCCGAGTCATCGCGCCTCGTAGGCGTCGATCTCCCGCACCTTGTCGTTCGAGGCGCTGGAGGCGTCGAACTCGTAGGTGAGCCACTCGCGCACGTTCCTCCGAGCGAGCTCCAGGCCGACGACGCGCTGCCCCTGGCAGAGGACCTGGGCGTCGTTCGACAGGACGCTGCGTTCGACGCTGTAGCTGTCGTGCGCGGTGACGGCCCGGACGCCGCGGACCTTGTTGGCGGCGATGGCGACACCGAGACCGGTCCCGCAGAACAGGATCGCGCGGTCGACCTCCCCGCTCGCGACGAGCTCCGCCGCCGCCGTCGCGACCGTCGGATAGTTGGTCCCGCCCGACGCGTCCACGCCCACGTCGACGACCGACACCACCCGCTCGCTGGTCTCGAGATCCCGCTTGACGGCCTCCTTGTAGTCGAAGCCCGCGTCATCGGAACCGATGGCCACTCTCCACGTCTTCATCGTTCTCCTGCCGCTTCGTCTTCCGGTCGGTGGTCGAGGTGCTCGGAGACGGCCCGGGCGATGGCCGCGAACGACACCGCGCCGGGATCCTGCGAGCCGACGGCCTTGTCGCCGTGCGTCCGCGCGCGCCCCAGCCGGGGAGTGAGGGCCGCCGTCGACTCCGCGCCGCGTGTAGCCGCTTCCGCCGCGATCCGCCACGCGGCGGCGACGTCGGAGCCCGAGTCGACCTCCGCGGCCAGAGCGTCGGCGAAGGGGACCAGGGCGTCGACCATGGTCTTGTCGCCCACGGCCGCCTTCCCGACGGTCATGACGGCCTCCCGCCCCCGCGAGACGCCCTCCGCGATCTGCGAGGCGAGCGGCGAGGCCGCGTCGGACAGCTCGCCGGCGAGGCTCCGGAGGAGGACTCCCCACAGCGCCCCCGACGTCCCGCCGGCGCGGTCGGCCCAGGCCTCGGCCGCGGCGGTGAGGACCGTGCGGGCCCCTGCTCCTGCGGTCGTGGCCGTCTCCGCCGCGGCGAGTGCCGCCCGGGCGCCGCGCTGCATACCGATCCCGTGGTCGCCGTCGCCGGCGATCGAGTCGAGGTGGCCCCATTCCACGGTGTCGCGATCGGCGGTGGCGACGATCGTCTCGAGGATCGAGGTGATTTGACGGGCCGCGTCGCGCGACTCGGGGGACGACTCCGGCACGACCTCCGGACCGGACGCCGTCGAATCGGGCGAGTCCACGAGGGCGGAGTCGTCGGCGACGGAGCCGCGGGTCAGGGCGGGGGTGTCGGCGGGCGCGGTCCAGAGGCGTTCGAGTTCGTCGTCGAGCCAGAGAAGGGTCAGGGAGGCACCCGCCATGTCGAAGCTGGTGCAGAACTCGCCCACCTGAGGGTCGACGATGGTGAGCCCCCGCTCCTCGAGGAGGGCCGCGACGCGGCGGTAGACGATGAAGAGCTCTTCGGTCTTGACGGACCCGAGACCATTCAGGAGAGGCACGACTCGAGCACCGTCCAGATCGACACCGTCGGGGATCTCGGCCTCCGCGAGGAGCGTGTCGACGAACAGCGCCGCGAGGCCGTCGGCCGTGGGGATGTCCGTCTCGTCGATCCCCGGTTCGCCGTGGATCCCGAGCCCGACGGCCATGCGACCCTCCGGGACGGAGAAGAGCGGCTCGTCGGCGCCCGGCAGCGTGCAGCCGGTGAAGGCGACACCCATCGACCGGGTCCGGTCGTTGGCCGAGATCGCGACGCGCTCGACGTCGTCGAGGTCCAGCCCCTCGGCAGCGGCGGCGCCGGCCACCTTGAACACCGTCAGGTCGCCCGCGATGCCCCGGCGGCTGGAGCGCTCCTCGGGGCGAGCGCTGAAGACGTCGTCGGTGACGAGGACGGTGCGGCACTCGATCCCGTCCGCGGCCACGGCCTCCTGCGCCGCGGTGAAGTTGAGGACGTCGCCCGCGTAGTTGCCGTAGCTGAGGAGGACTCCTCCCCCGCGCTCGCTGGCGCGGATGACGGATTCGACCTGCACCGACGACGGCGACGAGAAGAGGTTGCCCATGGCCGCTCCGTGGGCGAGGCCCGGGCCGACGAGGCCTCCGAAGGCGGGGTAGTGGCCGGATCCGCCGCCGATCACCAGGGCGACGCCGGGCTCCGACGAGCGAGTCGCCCGCGTCACTCCCCCGCGGACCTGCTTGACGTAGGTGCGATTGGCGAGGACGAAACCCTCGATCATCTCGTCGACGAAATCGCCGGGTTCATTCCACAGTCGCGTCACGTGTGCTCCTCCATTGGACCAGGTGTGAATGCGCAAGATCCTACAGGATCGAGGAAAGAGGCGCGAGAGCGCAGTTGCGTCGCGACGACCCGGCTCCGGAAACAGGCAGGCCCTCCGGCTCCGAAGAGCCGAAGGGCCGCGGCCATCCCAGAAGAGGAAACCGGATCAGGAGAATCCCCTCGCGACGTGCCAGCCGGTTACCATCCGGCAGGGTCAGGTTAGAGCGTTTCCATCGGAAGCGTGCTGACAATTCTCGATGCCGAGTCGCCGTGCCGCCGCGCCGACGGTCAGAGCGCTTCGACGGCGCGGATCCGCTCGACGGCACGGCGCTGCGCGATGGCGAGCATCCAGCTCAGGGCGTCGCCCCGACCGGCGTCGTAGCGAGGGGCGTGCCGCCAGAGCTCGAGGTACGCCTCCTGGGCGACCTCCTCGGACTGCGCGGGGTCGCGGACGGAGCGCGTCACGAGGCCGAGCACGCGCGCGGCCGTCCGATCGTAGAGGGCGGCGAAGGCGCGGCGATCACCGCGTCCGGCCAGGGCGAGGAGATCGTCGACGGTGATGACCGTCGAGGATCCGGTGCCGCTGCCGGGTGAGGCGGAAGCGGTGCTGCCTGAAGAAGCTGCGCGAGAGGTCATGCGTCCCTGGGTCGTCGACTGCACCGGAAGGGGCAGGGCCTCGAAATGGATCCGCGGGGGGAGAACCCCTCGCTTCCTCGGACCCTACGCACGCCCCGGGGATCGTGTCGCCCCCACAACGGGGGTGTCCGACCCGTATGCGGCCTCCACCCGGTCGCGGAGGTGGTTCATCGTGCGCCGGGCCCGTGCCACCCCCGCCTCCACGTCGACCGTCGCCTCGGCCAGGCCGCCCTTCGCCCAGGTCTTCGACACGATCTCGCCCGCCGGGTCGACGATCTTCGCCTGACCCAGGAAGCGCAGCCCGCCCAGCACGCCGGTCTGGTTGGACGAGACGAGGTAGACCTGGTTCTCGGCCGCTCGGGCGCAGTCGTAGAGGTCGAACAGGTGGGCCTGGCGGTCGTTGCGGAGGCGGTCCGAGCGGTCGGTGATGCTCGCCGGCCACGCGCTCAGGCAGGCGAGGATGGTCGCGCCGTCCAGGGCCAGGGTGCGCGCCGACTCCGGGTAGGTCTTGTCGAAGTCGATCAGCATGCCCAGACGCCCAACGGGGGTGTCGAAGGCCGCGAAGGAGCGTCCGGCCCGGTAGACCTCCGACTCGCCGAGGGGCAGGTGCACCTTGCGGTGGGTGCCGAGGACGCCGCCGCCCTGCACGCACACGGCCGTGTTGTAGTGGACCTCGGCGCCGCCCTCGAGCGCGCGCTCGGCGACGCCGAAGCAGACCACCATGTCGCCGGCCAGCTCGGCGACCGCCTGGATCTCGGGGCCGTCCAGCTCGACGGCCGGGGGGAGCTCGCCGGTACCCGGATGCACGAGGTCGGAGAGGTAGCCGCCGAGCGTCGCATCCGGCAGGACGAAGAGGTCGGTGCCGCGATCGCGCGCCTGCTCGATCATGCCGGAGAGCTTGACCAGGGTCCTGTCGATGTCGCGGCCGAAGTGCGCGGCCACGGCGCCCATCGTGATCGATCCCATGGCGGTCACCTTAGCCGGAGGCGCGGAAGCGCCCGGCCTCCACGAGGGCGCGGAACGTACGACGGCTCGTCTTGCCCGCGTCGCTGCGAACGGGCTCCCGCGTGAGGTGGACGGCGGCGGGTCGACGCTCCCGGTCGATCCGCTCCTGCACCCAGGCCAGGAGCTCCGCCGCCTCGACGTCCGACTCGGCCACGTCGGCGACCACCTCGATCCGCTGCCCGAGGTCGTCGTCGGCGATCCCGACCGCGACGGCGGACCGCACGGCCGGGTGCTCCTCCATCACGCGCTCGACCTCGACCGGGTGGACGGTCACGCCGCCGCGATTGATGGTGTCGTCGGCGCGATCCTCGACGTGGAGGTAGCCGTCGGCGTCGACGTGACCGAGGTCGCCCAGGGTGTCCCAGCCGTCGTCGGTGCGTCGCCCCGCGGCTCCGACGTAGCGGTAAGTGGGCCCGCCCTCGCGGTGCATCCAGATGGTCCCCGATTCCCCCGTGGCGACCGGCTGCCCCGACGGCGAGCGGATCGACAGCGTCGTGCCGCCGATCGGGCGGCCGACGCTCCCGGGGTGCGCCGCCCACTCGTCCCCGCGCATCATGACGAGCCCGTTCGACTCGCTCCCCGCGTAGACCTCGACGAGGGTCGACGCGCCGACCCAGTCGGCGAAGGCCCGCTTCACCGACGGCGCGCACGGGGCACCCAGGTGCAGCACCGTCCCCAGCGACGACAGGTCGGCGCCGGCCCGTTCGGCCTCCGGCAGCCGGAGGAGACGACTCATCATCGTCGGCACGAGGAGCGCCCACGTCACCCGGTGCTCGGCGATCGCCCGGAGCACGCGCCTCTCCTCGAACCGCGGCAGGATCACGAGGGTCGCCCCGGTCATCAGCGCCCGGAACGAGTAGGTGAACGTCGCGGAGTGGACCAGCGGCCCGGAGACGAGGTGGACGCCGCCGACGGGGAGGAACTCGGCGACCGGGCGCGACGGATCCTGCAGCGCCGGGGCCGTCGCCAGGACGATCTTCGGCGGCCCCGTGCTGCCGGAGGAGGTGGGCGCCTTCCACGACGCGGCCCAGGCGTCCGCGAGCGGACCGTCCGACAGCGCAGGATCGGGCGCGAAGCCGGGCGGGATGCAAGGGCCCGCGACCTCGAAGCCGACGACCAGGGCAGGGCGGGCCAGCTCGACCAGCGCCTCCCGCTCGCGCGTGTCGAGGCCGGTCGAGACCGGCTGCGGCGTCGCCCCCAGCTTCCAGATCGCGCACACCGCGACGACGAGCTCGACGGAGTTGGGCAGGGAGACCGTCACGAGGTCGTCCCGACCGACGCCGAGGGCCGCGTAGGCGCGGGCGAGCCGGTTCGAGCGGAGGTCGAGGTCGCGGGCCGTCAACCGGGTGTCGTCGTCGATCGCGACGACGCGGGCCGGATCCTGCTCAGCCAGCGAGGTGATGATCCGCGAGATCGAGAGCCTGGCCATGGTCGCCTCCCCCGGCGAGCCGTCGGTAGAAGCTCTCGTGTCGGGACGCGACGTCGTCCCAGTCGTGCGAGCGGGCGAGCCGCATCCCGAGGGCGGGAGCAGGGGCGTCACCTGACAGGACCCGCTCCAGGGCGGCGGTGATCGCCGGCACGTCGGCGGCGTAGGTCACCGCGTCGCCGAAGACCTCGCGGAGGACGGGGAGGTCCCGCGCCACGACCGGCACGCCGGCGGCGAGCGCCTCCATGGCGGCCAGCCCGAAGCCCTCCTTCGTCGACACGAACGCGAGCGCCGAGGCTCCGGCGACGAGCGGGGCGACGTCCGCCTCGTCGAGGACGCCGAGGATCTCGACGGGTAGGCCCAGCTCGGCGAGGCGCCGGTCGAACGCCTCGCGGTAGGGGCGGTAGTCGAAGAGGGTCTCGCCGCCGCCGAAGACCAGTCGCGCGCCGGAGACCCCGGCCATCGCCTCCAGCAGGTCGAGACTGCCCTTCCGCGGCTCGATGCCGCCCAGCGCAAGGACGTAGGGGCCGAACCGCTCCCGGAAGGGCGAGCCGTCGGCCTCCGCGAAGCGCGCGGCGTCGACCCCGTTCGGGATGACCGTCGGCACGAGGCCCCAGCCCGCCTCGACCTCGGCGGCGACCGCCGCGGAGACGCAGAGGCGGGCGATCGGCTCCCGGATCGCGCGGTCGTGGCAGGCCACGAGCTCGGGGGTCGTGAACTCGTCGAGGTGGTGGATGGTCCGGATGCAGCGGCCGACCGCGTTCGCCGAGATGCAGTCCTGCGCGTGCACGACGTCGTGGTCGTCGGGCTCGAAGGCGTCCCGCATCGTCTCGATGGACCGCCGGATGCGCGCACCGACGTCCTCGCCCGTCCGCTCGGGGAACGGCACGACCCGGATCGACACCGCGGGGTCGACGTCGCGGAAGAACACGTCGTCGCCGCCGCGCCCGAGCGTCCACACGGTGACCTCGTGTCCGCGGCGAGCGAGCGCCTCGGCGAGGGCCAACGTGTGGACGACGCCGCCGCGGGGCTTCGTGGAGTAGGTCACCTGAGCGATGCGCATGCCCTCAGTCAACCCGAGACGGGCTCGCGCTCGAACAGGGCGGGCGCCTCGTGCGTCAGGATGCGCGACGCCAGGTGCTCGGCGTCGCGCGCGACGGCGGCGAACCGGCCCGAGCCCCAGGTGTGGAGCCACGGCAGTCCGAGGAAGTAGAGGCCCGGCGCCGACGTCACCCCGCGACGATGGGTCGGGTGCCCGGCGCCGTCGAAGACGCCGACCTGGATCCACTCGTAGTCGGAGCGGAAGCCGACCGCCCAGACGATGCTCGCGATGCCTGCCGCGTCGAGGTCGAGCGCCTCGACCTCCCGCTCCGGCCGCCAGACCGGCGAGTAGCGGGCCTCGGTGGGCGCGTCGATCCCGGCCCGCTCGATGTACTCGTCGATGTTGGTCTTGATCGACTCCATGACGGAGTCGGCGTGGTCGAGCGAGGCCTCCGCCGTCGGCGTGAAGCCGAGGGCGGTGCCCTCGACCGTCGTCATCCGGCCGTAGAGAGCCATGCCGTCCCTGGCGAACGCGCGGAGGTCGATGTCGCGGCCGCCGTCGCGCCCCGTCATGTAGTGGTTCGTCGACTCCCGCTTCGTGAGCCCGCCGACCTGCGCCTCGACGGGGATGTCGTAGACGCCCATCTCGTCGAGCCAGTCGATGCAGTCGCGCCCGCGGTAGAAACGGGCGCACCGGGGCGCGGAGCCGAGGGCGAGGTGGACCCGCTTGCCGGCGAGGAAGAGGTCCTCGGCGATCTGCGCGCCGGACTGCCCGGAGCCGACGACGAGCACGCCGCCCTCGGGGAGCGCCTCGGGCGAGCGGTAGTCGGCCGAGTGCACCTGCACGATGTGGGGGGCGACGCGGCCGGCCGCGGCGGGCAGGACCGGGCGGTGGTAGCCGCCGGTCGCGACGACCACCTGGTCGGCGGTCAGGGTGCCCTGGTCGGTGACCACCTCGTATCCTGCCCGCCCCTCGCGCAGCCGGGTCACGAGGACCCCCTCGACGACGGGCGCCGCGAAGCTCCGGGCGTAGCGCCGGATCCAGGCGTGCACCTCGTCGCGCTTCATGAAGCCCGTCGGATCGTCGCCGTCGTAGGGGTAGCCGGGCAGCCGGCACTGCCAGTTGGGGGTCACCAGGGTGAAGGCGTTCCAGCGCCGATCGATCCAGTCGTGGGCGATCGTGTCGCGCTCGAGCACGACGTGGTCGGTGCCCGCGCGGGTCAGGTGCCAGCTCAGCGAGAGGCCGGCCTGGCCGCCGCCGATGATCGCGACGTCGACGTGGGAGCCGTCGACCACGCGGCGGCGGGGTGCGCCTTCGGTGTCGGTGCGGGCGTCCGGGATCATGCGGGGAGCCCTGGTTCCATCCGGAGGATCTCCACCGATCCGACCGCGAAGGCCGAGGCGGCGGAGCGGATCTCGTCGGCCTGCGCGAGAGCCGAGGTGCAGGCGAAGCCGTAGCGCTCGGCGACGCGGACGCTGGCGACCCCGAGCGCCTCCGTCGAGCGCGAGACGAACTCGTCGACCGGATAGACGCCGCCGGTCGTCAGGTAGTCGTGCATCACGAGGCTCGGCGAGTAGCACGACGCCTCAGTGCCGTCGGGCCAGCGCACCAGGAAGGTCATCTCAGGCATGAGCAAGCTCCTCCTCGACCTCGAGGCGGGTCGAGCGGGCCTCGAACTCGCCGGTGCGGTACGCATCCGGCCGTCGATCGCGCAGGTGGTACATCCCGCCCCGCATGGCCGCGAAGGTCCCTTCGACGTCGATCTCGGCGACGGCCATGCCGGAGTCGAGGAGCGTCGTCGCGAGGATGTTCCCGCCCGGGTCGACCACCTTGGCGTTGCCGACGTAGCGGAGCGAGCCGAAGGTGCCGGCCTGGTTCGACGCCAGCCAGAACACCTGGTTGTCGAGGGCTCGGGAGACGTCGAAGAGGTTGAAGCGGTAGGTCCAGCGGTCGTCCTGGAGGTTCTCCGCGGTCGCGGTCCGCGCGGCGGGCCACGCGGACATGCTGACGATGATCTCGGCCCCGTCGAGGGCGAGCGACCTGGCCGCCTCCGGGAACGCCTTGTCGTAGCAGATCTGCATCCCCACGCGGCCGACGGGGGTGTCGAACGCCTCGTAGACGTCCCCGGCCGAGTAGGACATGTTCTCGCCGAGGGGCTGGTGGACCTTCCGGTAGGAGCCGTAGATCCGCGAGCCGTCGAGACACACCGCGGCGTTGTACCGGGTCGCGCCGTCGTCGGCCAGCTCGCAGAAGCCGATGCACACGACCAGGTCGCCCACCAGCTCCTGCAGCCGCCGGATCTCGGGACCGTCGAGCGAGATGGCCGGTGGGAGCGAGCGGGTCGTGTTCTTGATCGTGTCGCCGTGGTTGCCGAGCGACGAGAGGTAGCCGCCGATCGCGGCCTCGGGGAGGACGAGGAACTGCACGCCCCGGCCGCGCGCCTCGGCGACGAGCTCGGCGATCAGGTCGTAGTTCTGGTCGAGGTCTCGCGTGAAGTTCGCGGAGACGGCGGCGACGGTGATGGCCATCGGGGCTCCTTGCGGTCGGGGACGGACGGGCGCCGCAGGGCCTGCGGTGCCTCCAGTGAACGTCAGGACGTGTTTCCGATTGGTTACAGCGGGAATAAGAGATGGTTTCGGCGGGAAGCTGCAACGAGACCGAAACGAGACAGCAACAAACGCGACCAAGACTCGAATCACCAGCGAGACCTCAGAGCACCTCACGACCTTCCCTCCAAGGAGCACCCTCATGAGCGACATCGACATCGACCAGCAGATCATCGACAACAGCGAGAAATCGCGCGCGGAGATCGCCCACCCCTCGATGCCCAAGGGCTCGAACATGTACGGCTCGACCAAGATCTTCCCCGACTACACGGCCACGAAGGACGAGTACTACTTCCAACTCGTGCACGGCATCGCCCACGAGTCGTCGGTCTCGTTCGTCGCCACGCTCCAGGCCATCCGCGCCCTCCGCAAGGGCTTCACCTCGGTGCTCTACTTCTACGGCCCCGGCTCGATGAACTGCATCGCCAACCGCGGCTTCCCGACGACGGGTGCCGACGGGTTCCCCGGCGAGAACAACATCAACAACGCGCTCGAGACCTTCATCAAGGAGGGCGGCACGGTGTTCTGCTGCCGCTTCGGCCTCGCTCTCCACGGCAACCGCGAGGAGGACCTCATCGAGGGCGTGATCCCCGCGCACCCGCTCGACGTGCAGGACGCCGTCATCCACTACGCGCGCAAGGGCGCGATCATCAACAGCACCTACATGGTCTGAGACCGGGGCGCTGATGACGATCACGAACGGCGGGGCCCTCTCGACCCGGGTCGACATCGCGATCCGCGGGATCCGGGTGGCGGCTCCGGTGCACCGGGAGGGCGGGGCGGGGCCGAGCGACGACGGCCACGTCCTGTTCCAGGGCATGCAGTCGGCGATCCCCGTCGACCAGAACAGTCCGTACCTCGTCGACGACGGGAAGCTCCTGCTCGACGGCGAGGACACCGGCCTCGAGGTGTCGCCGGTCGACCGGCCCCGCTTCTACGACCTGGCCACTGCCGACGGCGTCTCCTACGAGAAGATCGCGCGGCTCCACGGCGCCAAGGTGCTGGCGACCACGGTCGTCCAGACCTGCATCCGGTACGACCCCGCTGAACGGTGCCGCTTCTGCTCGATCGAGGAGTCGCTGCGCTCGGGAGCCACCGTCGCGGTCAAGACACCCACGATGATCGCCGAGGTCGCGGAGGCCGCCTGGCGCCTCGACGGCGTCGAGCAGATGGTCATGACCACGGGGACGTCCAACGGACGGGATCGGGGCGCCACCCACCTCGCCCGGTGCGTCCGCGCCGTCAAGCGGGCGGTGCCGGACCTCATGATCCAGGTGCAGTGCGAACCGCCCGCCGACCTCCGCACCATCACGGACCTGTACGAGGCGGGCGCCCGCTCGATCGGCATCCACGTCGAGTCGATGGACGACCGCGTCCGGCGCCGCTGGATGCCGGGTAAGTCCCGGGTCCCGCTCGATGAGTACCGGGCCGCCTGGCGCGAGGCCGTGCGCGTCTTCGGACGCAACCAGGTGTCGACCTACCTGCTCGTCGGGCTGGGCGAGGACCCCGACGAGATGGTCGACTCCGCCCGCGAGCTGATCGAGATGGGCGTCTACCCGTTCGTCGTGCCGTTCCGCCCGCTCCAGGGGACGCTCGCGACCGACGTGGACGGCGCCACCGCCCCCGGGCGGTCCGTGCTGCACGACATCACGGTGCGCGTCTCGGAAGCGCTCGTCGCCGCCGGCATGCGCGGCTCCGACCAGAAGGCAGGATGCGCGGCCTGCGGCGCCTGCTCCGCTCTCCAGACGGCCGGGGGCTGACGTGACCCTGATCGACGTGCCGGCGCTCATGGGGCAGGCACCCGCCCGCCCGGCCCCCGCCCTCGAGTTCCTGGTCGTGCGGGCCGACGCCGCCGACGTCGCGGCCTATCGCCGCCTCCGGCACGACGCCTTCGTCGACGAGCAGGGCCTCTTCGCGGGCACCGACCGCGATGGGCTGGACGACGATCCGCGCACCGTGGTGCTCGTCGCCCGGGCATCCGGCGGGACCGTCGTCGGGGGCGTGCGGATCGCTCCCGCGACCCCGCGGGACATCGGCTGGTGGACCGGCAGCCGACTCGTCGTCGCCCCCTCCGCCCGGAGCGCGGCCGGCATCGGGTCGGCCCTGGTCAGCGCCGCCAGCGCCCTCGCGGAGCAGCTCGGCGTGATCCGGTTCGACGCGACGGTGCAGACGCGGTCGTCGGTCCTGTTCCGGCGCCTCGGCTGGCAGGAGACGGGGTCCACCGTCGTCGGAGGCGTCGACCACCTCACCATGCGCTGGCCGATCGACCGCTACCAGCGCCTCGTCGACGCAACCAAGGCGCACCTCGCGGTGCTCCTCGAACCGCACTCGGCCTGTGGCGACGCGGCCGACGCGTCGCTCGGCGGCCCCGGCTGGGTCGGCGACGACGGGGCTCCCGTACCCGGGACGGACGTCATCGCCGCGTGCGACGCGATCCTGCCCTCCATGGTCGAGCGCGACCCGGAGTGGGCCGGCTGGTGCGGCGTGCTCGTCAACGTCAACGACCTCACCGCCATGGGCGCCACGGCCACCGGACTCCTCGACGCCGTCGCGGGTCGCGACGCGGCGTTCGTGCGCCGCGTGATGTCGGGTCTCCGGAAGGCGTCCGCCGCCTGGGGCATCCCGATCCTCGGCGGCCACACGCAGGTCGGAGTCCCCGCGTCGCTCACGGTCACCGCCCTCGGGCGCACGTCGCACCCCGTCCCCGGCGGCGGCGGACGCTTCGGCGATCGGCTCTCGCTCACCGCGGACCTCGCGGGCGACTGGCGCGTCGGACACCACGGCTCCCAGTGGAACTCCACCGAGATCCGCCGATCCTCCGAGCTGCAGGAGCTCGCGGCCACCGTCGCGAGAGCCCGCCCCGCCGCCGCCAAGGACGTCAGCATGGCCGGCCTCGTCGGTACGGCCGGGATGCTCGCCGAGGCCAGCGGCTACGGCGCGGTGATCGACGTCGACGCGGTCCCGGCTCCGGCGTCGGCGGCCCTGGGCGACTGGCTCTCCTGCTTCCCCGGCTTCGCGATGCTCACCGCGGACCGTCCCGGGCGGTCGCGCATGGCGTCGGAGCTGGCGGCCACGGCCGAGATGGGGTCTCTGACCCTGGAGCGGGGCGTCCGCCTGCGGTGGCCCGACGGCGTCGAGACGGCGGCCGTCGAGGGGACCGTGACCGGGCTCGGGGTGGCGGGGGTCGCGCGCTAGACGGAGCTGGCGGGCACCGGGCCCTTGGCGGGCGGTCGTAGGATTCGTCCGCACCGTTCGTCGGACGGGACGCCCCCAAGAGAGAGGTCGAGAGTGCTGGCTGCCGCAGGAATCCCTTCTCCACCCATCAGCTTCGTCCAGGTCGGCCCGCTGACGGTCCACTTCTACGCTCTCTGCCTCCTCGTCGGGATGATCATCGCCGTCGCGGTCACCAACCGGCGGCTCGTCCGGCGAGGCGTCGAATCCGGCAAGGTCATCGACATCGCCCTCTGGACGATCCCGATCGGCCTCGTGGGCGGCCGGCTCTACCACGTCGTCACGCACCCGACCGATTACTTCGCCGCCGGCGACAACCTCTGGAACATCTTCGCGATCTGGGAGGGCGGACTCGCCATCTTCGGGTCGATCCTCTTCGGGACCATCGGCACCTACATCGGCTGCCGCCGGGCCGGGGTCCGCTTCCTGACCTTCGCCGACGCCCTGGCCCCCGGGCTGCTCCTCGCGCAGGCCTTCGGCCGGCTCGGCAACTACTTCAACCAGGAGCTCTACGGCAGCCCGACGACGCTGCCGTGGGGGCTCCAGATCAGTTCGAGCAGCCCCGCCTACCCGCCGAACACCCCGCCCGGGACCCTGTTCCAGCCGCTGTTCCTCTACGAGATGATCTGGAACATCGGCGGCGCGCTCCTGCTGATCTTCCTCCTCGAGCGCCGTTTCGCGTTCCACCGCGGACAGGCGATCGGCTTCTACTTCCTCTGGTACGGAGCCGCCCGGGCCGTCCTCGAGTCGATGCGCGACGACCCCACGGAGTTCTACTTCGCCGGCCTCAAGATCAACGAGGACGTCGCCATCCTGGCCGCCGTGGTCGGCCTCGTCCTGATCCTCGTCTGCCGTCGACGGCAGCCCGTCGCGCTTCCGGAGCCCGTGACGGCAGCGCGCGCGGGGGTGTCGTGACCGAAGCCGTCCCCGATCTCGTCACGCTGCGCATCCTGGCGGCCATCGGAGCGACGGGCACATTCGGACGCGCCGCGGAGAGCGTCGGCCTGTCGCAGCAGGCCGCGTCGTCGCGGATCCGGGCTGCCGAGAGCCTGCTCGGCTTCACCCTCGTCGACCGGACACCGCAGGGGTCGGCGCTCACTCCTCGGGGCCGGCTCGTGGCGGAGTGGGCCGCGCCCGTCCTCGAGGCCGCCGACCACCTGGCCCTCTCGCTCCGGTCCCTGCGACCGTCGGCGAGCGCCGTGCTCACCGTCGCGGCGAGCCAGACGATCGCGGAGCACTTCCTGCCGCGCTGGATGGCCGCTTTCCAGGAGCGTGCCGGAGCCGGTGCCACGCTCCGACTCGCCTCCGGCAACTCCGCGTTCGTCATCGACCAGGTGCGTCGGGGCGAGGCCGCCATCGGCCTCATCGAGACGCCGGAGATCCCGAACGACCTGGCCTCGGCGACGATCCGCGAGGACTCCCTGGTCGTGGTGGTCTCGCCGCAGCACCCCTGGGCCGCCCGCGCGGAGCCCCTCGCCGCCGCGGAGCTCGCCGCCACTCCGCTGATCGTGAGGGAGGCCGGATCGGGAACGAGGCGGACCCTCGAACTCGCGCTGAACGCCCTGGGGCAGGAGCAGCCGATGCCCGAGCCCCGCGCCGTCCTCTCGACGACCAGCGCGATCCGGGCCGCCGTCGCAGCCGGTGTCGCCCCGGCGGTCGTGAGTCTCGCCACCGTCGAGGACGACCTTGCCCGGGGCATCCTGCGCCGTGTCCCCGTCACCGGTCTCGCGCTCACCCGACCGCTGACGGCCCTCTGGCGACGCTCGCTACCGCTGCCTCCCCTCGCCGAGGATCTCTTCGCGACCCTCCGGGCCTGACCGAGGGTCGGCGGTCACAACGGCCCGTTGTGACGCCACAGCGGGGTGACCGTTCCGCCCGCGGACGCGCGCGACGACCATGGGGGCATGACCGAGCGCACCTCCTCCACCGCGACCGCGAGCCCCGCCCCGGGCACCGGTTTCTCCGCCAGACTCCCCGGCCTGGGCCTCGCCCTCGGGATCGCGATCGTCGCGACCGTCGTCGGCCGCTTCGTCCCGCTCGTCGGCGCCCCGGTGACGGCGATCGTCCTCGGCGTGGCACTGGCGACGATCCGACGCCCCGGCGCCCGGTTCGCGCCCGGGATCACGACGGCGAGCAAGTTCATCCTGCAGCTCTCCGTCGTGGTGCTCGGCTCTCAACTCTCCCTCGCGGAGATCGGCCGCGTCGGCCTGGAATCGCTTCCGGTGATGCTCGGCACGCTGCTCGTCTGCGGGATAGCCGCCTACCTCCTGGGGCGGGCCCTGGGCATCATCGGAGACCTCCGGACCCTGATCGGCGTCGGCACGGGGATCTGCGGCGCTTCGGCGATCGCGGCCGTGACGCCGGTGATCGGCGCGGTCAGCATCGACGTCGCCTACGCGATCTCGACGATCTTCCTCTTCAACGTCGCGGCGGTCCTGCTCTTCCCCGTCCTCGGCCACGCCCTGGGACTCAGCCAGCACGCCTTCGGTCTCTTCGCGGGCACCGCGGTCAACGACATGTCCTCCGTCGTCGCCACCGCCACCACCTACGGGCCGGCCGCGACGCAGTTCGCCGTCGTCGTCAAGCTCGTCCGGACCCTCATGATCATCCCGATCGCCCTGCTTCTCTCGGCGTGGGCGGGACGCCGGATCAGCGGTCGCGAGGGCGGTGACCAGGTCGCCCTCGGAGGCGCCCCTCAGCGACGGAGGCCCAACGTCTTCCGCCTCGTCCCCTGGTTCCTGATCGGATTCGTCGTCGTGGCCGCAGCCAACTCCATTGGGCTCATCCCGCAGTCGACGCACGCCCCTCTCAGCGCGGTGTCGATCTTCCTCATCACCGTCGCCCTCGCCGCGATCGGGCTGTCGACCGATCTCGCGGGGTTCCGGCGGGCAGGAGCACGACCCCTGCTCCTCGGCGGGCTGCTCTGGGTCGTCGTCTCGGTCACGAGCCTCGGCCTGCAGCTCGGCTTCGGTCTGACCTGATCGCTCTCGCGCGGGGGACACACCCGATGGACAATGGACGGACACGACGACGACGAGTGGGAAGGGCGGGCACCGCATGACCCGCGCACGACTGACCACGCCCCCGCGCGGCTGGAACAGCTGGGACGCCTTCGGCACGACCGTGACCGAGGAGGAGGTCCTCGACAACGCCCGCTGGATGCACGACCACCTGCTCCCCGCCGACTGGGACACGATCGTGGTCGACATCCAGTGGGCCGAAGCGGTCACCGGGAGCCACGGCTACCGCCCCGTGTCCGAGCCGACCCTCGACCATCACGGACGCCCGCAGCCCGCCGTGAACCGCTTCCCGTCGGCGGCCGACGGACGAGGATTCGGCCCGCTCGCCGGAGCCGTGCACGACCTGGGCCTCCGCTTCGGCGTGCACATGATGCGGGGCATCCCGCGGTCCGCCGTCGACGCGGGGCTCCCCGTCGCGGGCACCGACGTGACCGCCGATCGGATTGCCGACCGCGACGCCTTCTGCACCTGGAACCCCGACAACTACGGGGTGGACCTCGATCATCCGGCCGGTCAGGCCTGGTACGACGGCCTCGTGGCGATGCTGGCCGGCTGGGGCGTCGACCTCATCAAGCTCGACGACGTCCTCTTCCCCTACCGCGAGCGCGACATCGAGGCGTACGCGCTGGCCATCGAGCGGTCGGGACGCGACATCGCCCTGAGCCTGTCGCCGGGGCGGCAGCTGTCGCTGGAGCGCGCGGAACACCTCGGTGCCCACGCCGACCTCTGGCGCGTGAGCGACGACCTCTGGGACACCTGGGACGACCTCCGCGAGCAGTTCCAGCGCGCGGCACGCTGGGCCCCCTTCGCCGGCGACGGGCGCTGGCCCGACCTCGACATGCTGCCGCTCGGGCGCATCGGCATCCGGGCCGAGCGCGGCGACGACCGCCAGTCGCGGCTGACGCCGGACGAGCAGCGGAGCATGCTGACCCTCTGGGCGATCGCCCGGTCGCCGCTCTTCCTCGGCGGGCATCTGCCGGACACCCGACCGGAGCTGCTCGCCCTCCTGGCCGACCCGCTCCTGCAGCGCCTCAGCCAGGAGGGGTCAGGTCAGCGGGAGATCGTGCGCGACAGCGACTTCGTCGTCTGGCGAAGCAGGATCGGGTCGGAGACGGCCGTCGCTGTCTTCTCCCTCGCGGGGCCGCAGCGACTGACCTTCTCCCGCGGCGACCTCGGCCTCCCGACGTCCGACGGGACGGCACCGGTGACCGTCGACGTCGCGGAGCACGGCGTCGAGCTGCTGCTCTTCGGGCCGGGCGCGGAGTAGAGGCGCAGGAGCGCGCGCGGCGACCCGTGGCCGGGCGACGCGTCGCCGTGACGTCGGCGTGCGTCCCCGACGACGATGTGCAGGGTCGTGAGGACGGCGACGACGTAGACGTGCGGAAGCAGCGCCCATGAACCCCCGGTGTCCCGGAGGCACTCGAACGCCGACGGCGGCAGCGCAGCGGTCAACCGGTCGACGAAGAACCGCAGCGACGGGGACGGCTGTTCGACGAACGCGAGGACGACACTGTTGCCGCTCGCGAGCGCGGCGCCGACGTGGTCCGCGACGAGCGCCGTGCTGCAGCCGTCACCGCAGACGAGCAGGATGCGTCCGAGCGGCGGTCGCCGCGACTCCTCCGCCTCCGCCTGGAACCGCCCGAGGCGCTCGGCGACACGGGACATGAGTCGGCCGCTGCTCGGTGCGAGCAGGGAGCCGATGGCCGGCGCGAGGGTGATGGTCATGGGGAGAGCGTCGCGGGTGACCCGCCGTCGTCCCAGTGCCCAAAGTCCCGCGCCGTGGCTCCTGCGCGGCCGAGTCGGGAAGAATGGCACTCGACGACAGCACCCTCGTGCCGACAGCTCGAGGTGACGTAGTCGTATTGACAGGACATAGTCACAAAGTTAGTCTCGTCCTGTCGTCGAAATCGGGCGGGGTCTCGCAGCGACGCGGGGCCAGGAGCCACAACCAACGGAGGAATCGTGGTCACCCACACGTCAGGAGGCGCCCAGCGGGTCGCCCTCCCCGCACTCGTCTCGGGGCCGCACACGAAGCGACTCGGCACGGTCGCGGTCATCGCCACCTTCGGCGGCCTCCTCTTCGGCTACGACACCGGCGTGATCAACGGCGCGCTCACGTCGATGGAGAAGAGCCTCGGCCTGACGCCGACCAGCGAGGGCATCATGGTCGCCGCCATCCTCGTCGGCGCGGCCGTCGGTGCCTTCTTCATCGGCCGCATCTCCGACGCGTTCGGCCGCAAGCCGACGATCAACACGCTCGCGGTCCTCTTCTTCTTCGCGGCGCTCGCCTGCGTCCTCGCGCCGACCTGGGAGTTCCTGACCGGGGCGCGCTTCTTCCTCGGCATCGCGGTCGGCGGTGCGTCGGTCACGGTGCCCGTCTTCCTCGCCGAGCTCGCCCCCACCGAGCAGCGCGGCGGCCTCGTGAGCCGCAACGAGCTGATGATCGTCTCGGGGCAGCTCGCCGCCTTCGCCATCAACGCCGTCATCGGCAGCGTCTGGGGTGAACACGACAACGTCTGGCGCTCCATGCTGTCGGTCGCGGTCCTCCCGGCCATCGCCCTGTTCATCGGCATGATGCGGGTGCCCGAGAGCCCGCGCTGGCTCATCGCCAAGGGCCGCGACGACGACGCCCTGAACGTCCTCGAGCAGATCCGCAGCCACGACCGCGCCGTCGCCGAGATGGCCGAGGTGCGCGAGCTGGCCGAGGAGGAGAAGGAGGCGAAGAGCGCCCGCATCGCCGACCTCCTCGCCGAGCCGTGGCTCCGGAAGATCCTCTTCATCGGCATCGGCCTCGCCATCGCCCAGCAGCTCACCGGGATCAACTCGATCATGTACTACGGCACGAAGGTGCTGGAGGAGTCCGGCTTCTCGCAGCAGGGCGCCCTGATCGCGAACGTCGGGGCCGGAGTCATCGCCGTCGTCGCGATGCTGGTCGCGCTCCGCATCATCAATCGGGTCGGCCGCCGCACGATGCTCATCTTCGGGTTCGCCGGCGTCGCCCTCTTCCACCTCCTGATCGGTCTCTCGTCGCTCCTGCTGCCGCAGGGCACGGTCCGAGCGGTCGTCGTGCTCGTCTTCGTCATCTGCTTCGTCGGCACGATGCAGGGCACGATCGGTCCGCTGGTCTGGCTGATGCTCTCCGAGATCTTCCCGCTGAGACTCCGCGGCGTCGGCATGGGGCTCACGGTGCTGATCCTCTGGCTGACCAACTTCCTCGTGAGCCTCCTCTTCCCGATCCTGGTCGCCGGAATCGGCATCTCGACCACCTTCTTCGTCTTCGCCGTGCTCAACGCCGCCTCGCTCGTGTTCGCCGTGACGCGGGTTCCCGAGACGAACGGCCGCTCGCTCGAGCAGCTCGAGGAGGACTTCAGCACCGGCGCCATCTACACGGTGAAGTCCGGCACGCCCGCCCCGAAGGGAACGACGACCGCATGACGACGACCACCGACACGACGCCCGACGACGTCCTCACCATCGGTCGCATCGGCGTCGACCTCTACCCGCAGCAGTCCGGCGTGCCGCTGGAGCGGGTCGAGACGTTCAGCAAGTCCGTGGGCGGAAGCGCCACCAACGTCGCGATCGCGGCCGCCCGGCACGGTCGGCGGTCGGGAGTCATCACGCGGACGGGCGCCGACCCGTTCGGCCGCTACATCGTCGAGGAGCTCGGCCGTCTGGGCGTCTCCACGCGCTTCATCTCGACCGTCGCCGGGCTCAACACCCCGGTCACCTTCTGCGAGATCTTCCCGCCCGACGACTTCCCCCTCTACTTCTACCGTCAGCCGACGGCTCCCGATCTCGTGATCGACCCCTCCGAGCTCGACCTCGGCGCCGTCGAGCGGGCCGGCGTCTACTGGGCCACCGTCACGGGCCTCAGCGCCGAGCCGAGCCGCGAGGCTCATCACGTCGCCTGGCGGGCCCGCGCCCGTCGGCCTCTCACCGTCCTCGACCTCGACTACCGGCCGATGTTCTGGAGCTCCCCCGAGGCCGCGACGACCGAGGTCGCCCGGGCCCTGGAGCACGTGACCGTCGCCGTCGGCAACCGCGAGGAGTGCGAGATCGCCGTCGGCGAGACCGACCCGGAGCGGGCCGCCGACGCGCTGCTCGAGCGGGGTGTCGAGCTCGCGATCGTCAAGCAGGGGCCGAAGGGGGTCCTCGCCAAGACGCGCGAGGAGCGCGTCGAGGTCCCCGCCCACCTGGTCGAGGTCATCAACGGGCTCGGCTCGGGCGACGGCTTCGGCGGCGCCCTCTGCCACGGGCTCCTCGAGGGCTGGTCGCTCGACCGCACCCTCCGCTTCGCCAACGCAGCCGGTGGGATCGTCGCCACGCGCTTCGAATGCTCGACCGCGATGCCCACGACCGCCGAGGTCGAGGCCGTGCTGAAGGAGTCCCTCCATGTCTGACCGGGTCGTCTCCGACGCCGACTTCGAGCGGCTCCGCTCCGTGCGCGCCTCCGCGCCGCACCGCATCGCCGAGATCCTGGCCGGCAGGAACCGCCCCGCCCCCCTCGGCGAGAACGGTCGCCTCCTCATCGTCGCGGCCGACCACCCGGCCCGCGGCGCGCTCGGAGTGCGCGGCGACTCCGGCGCCATGGCCGACCGCTACGACCTCCTCCGCCGCCTCGTCACGGCTCTCGGCCGCCCCGGTGTCGACGGCGTGCTGGGCACCCCCGACATCCTCGACGACCTGGCGCTCCTCGGAGCCCTCGACGGCAAGGTCGTCGTCGGCAGCATGAACCGTGGCGGCCTCCAGGGCGCCTCGTTCGAGATGGACGACCGCTTCACCGCCTACTCGGCCGAGAGCATCGCCGCCTCGCGGTTCGACTTCGCCAAGCTGCTCGTGCGCGTCAACCTGTCGGACGCGGGCACGGCGGCGACCCTCGAGGCGACCGCGCGCGCCGTCACCGAGTCGGCGGCCCTGCGGCTCCCGATCATGCTGGAGCCCTTCCTGAGCTCGTGGGTCGACGGCCGGATCGTGAACGATCTCACGACGGACGCCGTCATCCGGTCCGTGGCGATCGCCTCGGGGCTCGGCGAGTCGTCGGCCTACAGCTGGCTCAAGCTCCCCGTCGTCGACGGGATGGAGAGGGTGATGGCCTCGACCACGCTCCCGACGCTCCTGCTCGGCGGCGACCCCGCGGGCGCTCCCGTCGAGACCTATGCCCGCTGGTCCGATGCCCTGGCCCTGCCCGGGGTCCGCGGCCTCGTCGTGGGTCGCACCCTGCTCTACCCGGAGGACGGCGACGTCGCCCGCGCCGTCGACATCGCGGCCGGCCTCGTCCACGCGCCCGTCGCCGCGGGCACCTGACCGCGACTCCCCCACTCGTCGACAGGCGGCCCGCGAGGCCGCACCCCCACCCCGATCGGACAGAGAGAACGATGACCACCGAAAGCCCCACCGAGCAGTCGAGCCAGGCCGACCTGCCCCTCGTCGCCCACTGGATCGACGGAACGCAGCGACCGGGCCGGAGCGGCCGCACCGCTCCCGTCTACGACCCGGCGCTCGGCGTCGTCACGAAGACCGTGTCGCTCGCCGACCGCGCCGAGGTCGACGAGGCCGTCGCCTCGGCCGCGAAGGCGTTCCCGGCCTGGCGCGACATGTCGATCACGAAGCGCCAGCAGATCATGTTCCGTTTCCGCGAGCTCCTCAACGAGCGGAAGGGCGACCTCGCCGAGATCCTCACGAGCGAGCACGGCAAGGTCCTCTCCGACGCGCTGGGCGAGATCACGCGCGGCCTGGAGGTCGTCGAACTCGCCACCGGGTTCCCGCACCTCATCAAGGGCGAGTTCTCCCAGCAGGTGTCGACCGGGGTCGACGTCTACTCGACGAAGTCGCCGCTCGGCGTCGTCGGGATCATCAGCCCGTTCAACTTCCCGGCGATGGTCCCGATGTGGTTCTTCCCCATCGCCCTCGCCGTCGGCAACACCGTCGTGCTGAAGCCGTCCGAGAAAGATCCGTCGAGCGCCATGTTCCTCGCCGACCTGCTCCGCGAGGCGGGCCTCCCCGACGGCGTCTTCACCGTCCTCCACGGCGACAAGGAGGCCGTCGACGGCCTGCTCGAGCACCCCGACGTCAAGAGCATCTCGTTCGTCGGATCGACACCCATCGCGCAGTACATCTACGAGACGGCGGCCCGGCACGGCAAGCGCGTCCAGGCCCTCGGCGGGGCCAAGAACCACATGCTCGTCCTTCCCGACGCCGACCTCGACCTCGTCGCCGACAGCGCCATCAACGCGGGGTTCGGCTCGGCCGGCGAGCGCTGCATGGCGATCAGCGTGGTCGTCGCGGTCGAGCCCGTGGCCGACGAGCTGATCGACAAGATCCGGAGCCGCATGGCCGGCCTCACGATCGGCGACGGCCGGCGCAGCTGCGACATGGGCCCCCTCGTCACGAGGCAGCACCGCGACAAGGTCGCCTCCTACATCGACGTCGCCCTCGAGGACGGCGCCGACGTCGTCGTCGACGGCCGCGGCATCGAGGTCGACGGGGACGCCTCCGGCTTCTGGCTCGGCCCGACCCTGATCGACCGGGTGCCGCTCACGAGCCGCGTCTACACCGAGGAGATCTTCGGCCCGGTCCTCTCCGTCGTGCGCGTCGCCTCCTACGAGGAGGGCGTGGCCCTCATCAACGCCGGCGCGTTCGGCAACGGGACCGCCATCTTCACGAACGACGGCGGCGCCGCGCGCCGATTCCAGAATGAGATCGAGGTCGGCATGATCGGCATCAACGTGCCGATCCCGGTGCCCGTCGCCTACTACTCGTTCGGCGGCTTCAAAGACAGCATCTTCGGTTCGAGCAAGGCGTACGGGCTGCAGGGCTTCGACTTCTTCACGCGCGAGAAGGCGATCACCTCCCGCTGGCTCGACCCGAGCCACGGCGGCATCAACCTGGGCTTCCCCCAGAACTGAGCCGGCCCGTCATGAGCACCGATCCCTCCTGGTTCCACCCCCGCGGCTCGCTGGCGCGCGACGGGTGGGAGTCCGTCGTCGACACCCGGCTCGCCGGCTGGCAGCACACGGGCCTCCGCGTCGCCGACCTGCGCGCAGAAGCCCCGCTGACGCTGCCGTCAGGCGACGTCGAGCGGATGGTCGTGCCGCTCACGGGCGACGTCGTCGTCGAGTGGGCCGACGCCCGCGGCGGCTCCGGCACGGAGCGCCTCGCGGGGCGCGCCTCCGTGTTCGACGGGCCCGCGGACCTCGTCTACCTCGGCGTCGGGACGAGCGCGACGGTGAGCGGCGCCGGGCGGGTCGCGGTGGCCGAGGCTCCTGCCGACCAGGTGCTCGACGTGCAGGTGCTCCGCGCGGCGGACATCCCCGTGGAGATCCGCGGGGCGGGCCGCTCGACCCGCCAGGTCCACAACTTCGGGACCCCGGCGGGCCTCCACGCGCAGAAGCTCCTCGTCTGCGAGGTGGTCACCCCCGCCGAGAACTGGTCGTCGTACCCGCCGCACAAGCACGACGAGCAGGTCGCCGGCGTCGAGTCGCGGCTGGAGGAGATCTACTACTTCGAGTCGGAGGTGACCCGCGGCGCCTCGGCCCCCGAGGCATCCGACCCGTTCGGCCTCTTCTCGACCTACAGCTCGCCCGCCGGCCGGATCGACGTGAACCGCCTCGTCCGGACGGGCGACGTCGCACTCGTCCCGTTCGGCTACCACGGCCCCGCGGCCGCCGCCCCCGGGTACGACCTCTACTACCTGAACGTCATGGCCGGTCCCGACCCGGAACGGGTGTGGAACATCACCGACGACCCGAACCACGCCTGGGTCCGCTCGCAGTGGACCGAGCAGGAGCCGGACCCCCGCCTCCCCTACCTCCCCACCGCAGCACCGAAAGGACGACGTCGATGACGACGAAGCGCATGACCGTCGGCCAGGCCCTGGTCGAGTTCCTGGCCAACCAGTGGACCGTCGACGGCGACGTCCGGGAGCGCACGATCCCCGGCGTCTTCGGGATCTTCGGCCACGGCAACGTCGCCGGCGTCGGCCAGGCGCTCAAGCAGCTGCACGTGGAGCGTCCCGGGCTCCTGCCCTACCACCAGGCCCGGAACGAGCAGGCGATGGTCCACCAGGCCGTCGGCTTCGCCCGAATGCACCGCCGCCGCGCCACCTTCGCGAGCACCGCCTCGGTCGGGCCCGGAGCCGCGAACATGCTCACGGCGGCCGCCCTCGCCACGACGAACCGGCTGCCGGCGCTGCTCCTGCCGAGCGACACCTTCGCGACGCGGGTGAGCGACCCCGTGCTGCAGCAGCTCGAGCTGCCGCACGACACTTCGATCCAGGTGACCGACGCGTTCCGGCCGCTGTCGCGCTTCTTCGACCGGGTCGACCTTCCCGAGCAGCTGTTCTCCATCGCGCTGTCCGCCCTGAGGGTCCTCACCGATCCCGCCGAGACGGGCGCCGTCACGATCGCCCTCCCGGAGGACGTCCAGGCGGAGGCGCTCGACGTGCCCGAGGAGTTCCTGCGACCGCGCGAGTGGCACCTCCGGCGCCCTGTACCCGAACGCGGCCCCCTCGACCGCGCCGTCGCGGCGATCCGAGCGGCGAAGCGCCCCGTGATCGTCGCGGGTGGCGGGGTGCTCTACGCGGGCGCCGAGGGGCGGCTCGACGAGTTCGCCCGCCTCACGGGCATCCCCGTCGGCACGACGCAGGCCGGAGGCGGCTCGCTCGTCTGGGACCACCCGCAGTACCTGGGCGGGATCGGCGCCACCGGCACCGCCGCCGCCAACGCGATCGCGGCCGAGGCCGACGTGGTGATCGGCATCGGCACCCGCTACAGCGACTTCACGACGGCCTCGCGCACGGCGTTCCAAGATCCCCGCGTGACCTTCGTCAACGTGAACATCGCGTCGTTCGACGCCTACAAGCACGGGTCGCAGCTCCCCGTCGTGGCCGACGCCCGGGAGGCGCTCGAGGCGCTGACGGCGGCGCTCTCCGGCCACTCCGTCAAGTCCGCCTACGCCGAGCGCATCGCGACCGAGAAGGCGCGCTGGGACGCCCTCGTCGACGAGACGTTCGCCCCGTCCGGCCTCGCCCTGCCGGGCCAGCCGGAGATCATCGGAACGGTCCAGAGGGCCAGCGACCCCACCGACGTGGTCGTCCAGGCCGCGGGGTCGCTGCCGGGCGACCTCCACAAGCTCTGGCGGGTCCGCGACCCCCTCGGCTACCACGTCGAGTACGCGTTCTCGTGCATGGGCTACGAGATCGCGGGCGGCCTCGGCGTCAAGCGCGCCGCCCCCGACCGCGACGTGATCGTGATGGTGGGCGACGGCTCCTACCTGATGCTCCACACGGAGCTGGTGACCGCCGTCGCCGAGGGCATCAAGATCATCGTCGTCCTCATCCAGAACCACGGCTTCGCCTCCATCGGCCACCTGTCCGAGACGGTCGGGGCCGACCGCTTCGGCACGCTGTACCGCCGACTCGACCGCGACGCCCTCGACTTCCAGGGCGACGAGATCCTGCCGGTCGATCTGGCCATGAACGCGAGGAGCTACGGCATCGACGTCATCGAGATCGACCCGACCGCCGACGCGATCCCCGCTCTGGCCCGTGCCGTGGCGACCGCGAAGGCCTCGACGACGAGCACGTTCATCCACGTCAACAGCGACCCGCTGATCTACGGTCCCGAGGGCGACGGCTGGTGGGACGTCCCCGTGGCCCAGGTCTCGACCCTCGACAGCACCCGCGCCGCGCTCGATAGCTACCGCGAGCAGCGGGCCCGTCAGCGCCCGCTCCTCGGCTGACCGCACCTCCCCTCCCGTTCGAAAGGCACCGCCGCCATGACCGACTCCGTCACCGCCTCCGCCAACCCCGGCCTCCGCATCGGCACCGCGCCCGACTCGTGGGGCGTGTGGATCGCCGAGCACCCGAGCCAGATCCCGTGGCAGCGGTTCCTCGACGAGGTGCAGCAGGCCGGCTACCGCTACCTCGAGCTGGGCCCCTACGGCTACCTGCCGACCGACCCCCACCAGCTCGAGGACGAGCTCGGCAGGCGTGACCTCCGCCTCTCGGCGGGCACCGTCTTCACGGGGTTCCACAAGGGCGACGACCAGTGGCAGCGCGCGTGGGACCAAGCTCTCGCCGTCGCAGGGCTCGCCTCGAAGCTCGGCGCCGAGCACCTCGTGGTCATCCCGGACCTCTGGCGGAGCGACGCCACGAGCGAGGTCCTCGAGGCCCGGACCCTCACGGACGACCAGTGGTCGAAGCTCGGCGCGGGCCACGACAAGCTCGGCAAGGCGCTGTTCGAGGAGTTCGGCGTGCATCAGCAGTTCCACACGCACGCCGACAGTCACGTGGGCACCTACCAGGAGACGGAGCGCTTCCTCCGCGAGACCGACGAGCGCTACACGAACCTCTGCCTCGACACGGGCCACTTCGCCTACTACGGCGGCGACGCCCTCCGACTCGTGGCCGAGCACCCGAGCAGGATCGGCTACCTCCACCTCAAGCAGGTCGACTCCGACCTCCGCTTCACCGTGCTCAAGAACGACGTCCCGTTCGGCGACGCCGTCGCCCAGGGCGTGATGGTGGAGCCGCCGAAGGGCGTCCCCGAGCTGGCCCCGATCATCGAGGCCGTCAGCGAGATCGACCCCGACATCTTCGCGATCGTCGAGCAGGACATGTTCCCGGTCGCCTCGATCGACCTCCCGCTCGGCATCGCCACGCGGACCCGCCAGCACCTCTTCAGCTGCTCGCCCCGCACCCGTCTCGTCTGACCCGATCGCCGCCCCGCCCTCCGAAGGAGAACCCCCATGACCGCCTCCCCGTCCGAGAACCTCCGCGTCGCCGTCGTCGGCGCCGGCATGATGGGCGCCGACCACGTTGCGCGCATCACCTCGACCATCAGCGGGGCGGAGGTCGTCGCCGTCGTCGATCCCGACACCGCGCGGGCCACCGCTGCGGCCGCCACAGCACCCGGAGCGATCACCGCGGTCGACTTCGAGGAGGCGCTCGGCACCACCGAGATCGACGCCGTCATCGTCGCGACCCCGGGCTTCCTCCACGAGGCCGTGCTCCTGCCCGCCCTCGACCGCGGTCTCGCGATCCTCTGCGAGAAGCCCCTGACCACCGACGAGGCGGCCTCGCTCCGCGTCCTCGAGGCGGAGCAGCGACTCGGCCGGCCGCACATCCAGGTCGGCTTCATGCGCCGCTTCGACCGGGGCTACCAAGACCTCCGCGCCCTCGTCGCTTCCGGCGAGCACGGCGCGCTCCTCGCCCTCCACTGCGCGCACCGCAACGCGACGACGCCGCCGAGCTACTCGGAGGAGATGCTGATCCTCGACTCCGTGATCCACGAGATCGACGTCGTGCCCTTCGTCGTCGGCGAGCCGATCGTCGCCGTCGAGGTGAAGAAACCGCGCCGCAACTCCCTCGCCCCGGAGGGCCTCCCGGAGCCCCAGATCGTGATCCTCGAGACCGTGTCGGGCACGATGGCCATCGTCGAGATCAACGTCAACGTCCAGTTCGGCTACCAGGTCACCACCGACGCCGTGTTCGAGAGCGGCGTCGCCTCCATCGGCCGCGAGTCCGGCATCGACGTCACCACCGGCGGCCGCACCGGCCGAGCGGTCCCACCGACGTTCAAGGAGCGCTTCGGGGCCGCCTACGACACGCAGGTGCAGCGCTGGGTCGACGCGGCCCGCCGCGGCACGATCGACGGTCCCAGCGCCTGGGACGGCTACCTGGCCAGCGTCGTCGCGACGGCGGGCGTCGCGGCGCAGAAGACCGGACGCCGCGTGGAGGTGGAGTACGCGCTCGCGAAGCCGGCCTTCTACGACCTGCCCGGCGCCGTGGCTCCTGCGCTCGAACGGGCCTGACCGTGGTCAGGATCGCGCTGGACCCGACGCCGCTGCACCACAGCCACGCGCTTCTCGACCTGCCCGCCAAGGTGGCGGAGCTCGGCTACGACCACCTTCAGCTCACGCCGCACCGGGACTTCCTGCCGTTCTTCCGGCACCCGAGGGCCGACGACGACCTCGTCGACGCGTTCGCCGCCGCCTGCCGGGCCGCCTCGGTCGAGATCGCCTCGGTGCTGCCCGTGCTGCGCTGGTCCGGCCCCGACGAGGAGGCGCGTCGCGCAGCCGTGAAGCAGTGGAAGCGCGTGATCGAGATCACCGCGCGCCTCGGCGTCGGCGTCATCAACACCGAGTTCAGCGGCCGCCCCGAGCTCTCGGAGGAGTCCGAGCGGCAGTTCTACTGGTCGATGGAGGAGCTGCTCCCGCTGATCGAGCGCGAGGGGATCCAGGTCTACATCGACCCGCACCCCGACGACTTCGTCGAGGACGGCCACGAAGCGCTCCGCATCATCCGCGGGCTGAACTCGTCCCACGTCGGCCTGGCCTACGTCGCCTGCCACACCTTCCACTACGGCGGCGACCTGGCGGGCATCATGGCCCGGGCCGGTCGGACACTCGGGCTCGTGCACGTCGCCGACACGTTCGACCACCGGCGGTCGCACGGCCTCCGCTACATCACCAACCCGCCCGGCACCGCCGCGCGCGTCCACCAGCACCTCAAGATCGGCGACGGCGACGTCGACTGGGACGCCTTCTTCGGAGGGCTCGCCGCGCTCGACTTCTTCGACCGGCCCGACACGGTCGTCGTCTCGAGCGTCTTCGCCGAGGACGAGGACGTCGACGCCGTCAGCCGCTACCAGCTCGAGCAGATCCGATCGCGGATCGCGGCGGCCACCGGCTCCTGAGGCGGGAGCCCGGCCCTACTTGTCGACGAGGGTGACCGAGAACGAGTAGAGGTCGGGCCGGTAGCAGTGCTGACCGACCTCGACCGCCCGGCCGGAGCCGTCGTAGGCGGTGCGCGTCATCGTGAGGAGGGCGCCGCCCGGCTCGATCTCGAGCAGTTCGGCCTCGTCGTCGTGTGCGGCCCGCGCCCCGATGCGCTGCTTCGCCACCCGCATGGTGATGCCGCGGAGGCGGAGCAGCTGGTAGAGGCCGTGGTCGGCGAGGTCGGCGGCGGTGAACTCGGCGACGTCGACGGGGAGGAAGTTCTCGAGGACGGCGACGGGCACGTCGTCGGCGAGGCGGAGCCGCCGGATGCGGTTGACGGGCGCACCCCGATCGACGCCGAGCGCCGTGGCCGTCTTCTCGTCGGCCTCGGCGATCTCGTGCAGCAGGAGCCGCGTGGTCGGTTTCTGCCCGGTCGCCTCGAGATCCTCGTAGAGGCTGGTGAGCTCGACGTTGCGCGTGACCGGACCGTGGACGACCTGCGTGCCGATCCCCCGGCGCCGCACGACGAGCCCCTTGTCGACGAGCTCCTGGATCGCCCGGCGGATGGTCGGCCGCGACAGGCCCAGCCGCTCGCCGAGCCCGACCTCGTTCTCGAGGCGCGCGCCGGCGGGAAGCCGACCGCTGAGGATCGAGGCCTCGAGCCGGCTGGAGATCTGGTACCAGAGCGGCACCGGCCCGGTGCGGTCGAGGTCGGCGAAGAGGTCGGAGGGGAGCCCGGTCTCGGTCATCGTGCTCCCGCCGTCGTGAGGGACCTTTGTGAGGACAATCATACGTGTCGAGCCGCGACGCGACACCCTGACCGCGCGGTCCGGAGCCGTCCGGCGCCAGAATGAGGGCATGACCCAGGACGACGACCTCCCGACCTTCACCGCCGAGCAGATCGAGCAGCAGCTGGCCGAGCTCACCTTCGACAGCTTCGACCAGGAGGCGGCCTACGCCCTCGGGACCCTCGCGGCGGAGATCGTCCGCGAGCGCGGCTTCGCCCTGGCGGTGCAGATCGTGATCGGCGACCACATCGTCTACAAGGCCGCGCTCGGCGACGTCGAGGAGGGCACGACGGAGTGGCTTCGCCGCAAATCGAACGTGGCCCGTCGCGACGGCGTCCCCTCGCTGCTCGTCCGCCGGCGCGCGGAGGCGCTGGGCGAGAAGGCGGCCGAGGACGCCGATCACGCCCCGCACGGCGGCGCGTTCCCGATCGTCGTCGACGGCACGCTCGTCGGGACGATCACCGGCTCGGGCCAGCCCGACGTGGTCGACCACGACGTCGTCGTCTCGGCTCTCCGGAGCTACCTGGCGAACTGACCCGTCGATGCGTCTCTCCGTCCCGCATACTTGTATCTCATACGGGATGGGGTTCTGCGGGCCCCGGGGAGGGAGACGCATGAGAGCGAGCGAACTGCGGGTGTACTTCGGCGTGGTCGCCGGCATCGCGATCGTCCAGGCCGTCACTGCGGCGCTGCGGCCCGACGGCGACCCGGTGATGGGCATCGTTATGACGTCGGGGCTGGTGACGCTACTGCTCCTGGGGCTTCGCCCCGAGCATCCTGCGGGCCGGGGCGATCGGGACGGACACGGTGTCGGGGCCGACGGCACGGCGTGGAAGCCGCCGACGACCCGACCGCTGGACGCGTCGGGGCCGCGGGAGAGGGCCGATCCGGCTCCAGGCCGACGATCGGCACCCACCCGCGACGAGCCTCGCTAGGCGGTGGTCAGGACGACGCGGAAGCGCGCCTTGCCCGACATCATGCGGTCGAAGCCCTCGGCGGCGTCCTCGAGCGGGAACGTCTCGATCATCGGCCGGACGCCCGTGCGCGCGGCGAAGCGGAGGGTGTCCTCAGAGTCCTTGGCCGTGCCCGACGCGTGTCCCGCGACGACGCGGCTGCCGAGGACGAGGTCGACGGCCGAGACGTTCAGGGCGTCCTCCGGGACCCCCAGCACGATCAGTCGACCGCGCGGCGACAGCCCCGGGACGACGGCCGACATCGCGGCCGCGTCGGTGACCGTGGCGATGACGAGATCGGCGCCGCCCAGGTCGTTCAGGGCCGCGGCCACGTCCGTGCTCGTGCTGTCGATGTAGTGGTCGGCCCCGAGCTGGTGGGCGAAGTCGGCCTTGTCGGTTCCGCGCGCGATCGCGATCGTCTCGAAGCCCAGCTTGGCGGCGAACTGCACGCCGAGGTGGCCGAGACCGCCGAGACCGAGCACGGCGACGCGGTCGCCGGGACGCACGCCGCTGGTGCGGATCGCGTTGAACGTCGTCACGCCGGCGCAGAGCAGCGGAGCCGCCTCCTCGAAGCTGAGGGCGTCCGGGATGGCCGCGAGGGCGTCCGCAGGAGCCACGAGGTACTCGGCGTACCCGCCGTCGGACGACAGGCCGGTCACCTTGCCGACCCGGCAGGAGACGAAGTCGCCGCGGCGGCACGACTCGCACTCGAAGCAGGCACCGCCGAACCAGCCGACGCCGACACGCTGCCCCGGCGTCCAGACGGTGACGCCCTCGCCGACGGTCTCGACCGTGCCCGCGACCTCGTGGCCGGGCACGCGGGGGTAGGACGACGCCATGCCGGCGCCGGGCATGGTGTCGCTGTGGCAGACGCCGTTCGCCGCGACCTTGACGAGGACGTGGCCTCGCGGGACCTCGGGGATGTCGCGCTCGACGAGTTCGAGCGAGGCGCCGGGAGCGCTGATCTGGATGGCTTTCATGGGGGTGTCCTCACTCTCGGGGTCGCCCGGGCGCACGCGTGGCGGGGCTCTCGGGCGGAGCGGTCGCCGACGCCGGAAGGGGGCGGCGTCTCGGGACGACGGCTCGCGCTTCACCGTAGTCGCCGGGCCCGGGGCCGTCCCGGCCGGGCCGCCGTGTGGCAGGGTGAGGGACATGGCCGAGACACCGCGCATCCTGCTGACGGGATTCGAGCCGTTCGGCGGCGAGACGACGAACCCGTCGTGGACGACGGTCCAGGCGGTCCGGGACGCGTGGACGGGCGACGCCGAGGTGCACGTCCGGCAGCTCCCCGTCGACTTCTCCCGGGTCGACGACGCGCTGCAGCGGGCCGTCGACGAGACGCGGCCCGACGTGGTGATCTGCGTCGGCCAGGCGGGCGGGGCCACCGCCGTCCAGGTCGAACGGGTCGCGATCAACGTCGAGGACGCGCGGATCCCCGACAACACCGGGTTCCAGCCGATCGACGAGCCCGTCGTGCCCGGGGCTCCGGCGGCCTATTTCAGCACGCTGCCGATCAAGGCGTCCGTCGCGGCGATCAGCGCCCTCGGCATCCCGGCGGTGATCTCGCAGACCGCCGGCACCTACACCTGCAACCACGTCTTCTACCGGCTCATGCACACCCTGTCGGGCACGCAGGATGCGGTGCGCGGCGGCTTCGTCCACGTCCCGTACAGCCCCGAGCAGACCGCCGGCACCGACCGGCCGTCGCTCCCCCTCGCCGACATGGCGGCCGCGATCACGGCGGTCGTCGAGACGGCGCTCACGACGCGCGTCGACGCCCGCATCGGTGGCGGCGCCCTCGACTGAGGGAAACCGGCGGACCTTGGGAACGTGCACGGATGTGCACGGGCGGAAGCTTGCGAGCGCACCTATCGACGACGGCGAGCTCATCGGGCCGCACAGATGTGCGGATTCCTTGCACGGTGCCGAACGGTCTTGTTTGATTCAAAGCTGATCCAGAGAAAGATCCCGGGCGTCATTCAGGGGGGCCCGGGCGGATCCCGACAAAGAAGTAGGGAAAGTGAACGCACAGAAACACCGAAGGCCGCTCTTCTGGCTCGTCCTCTCGCTCGTGCTCATGCTCGTCTCGTCGATCGGAGCCTCGATCGTCCAGACGTCCGGCGGAGCGGTGAAGATCCGCGACATGAGCTGGGTCACCGGGTCCGGCAAGACCATGAGCGCTCTGCTCCTCGTGCCCGACGGGGCAAGCGCCACCGACAAGCGCCCCGCCATCGTCCTCGCTCACGGCTGGTGGAACAACAAGGAGATGCAAGACTCCAACTACGTCGAGCTGGCCCGCCGCGGCTACGTCGTGTTGTCCATCGACATGTACGGGCACGCCTCGTCCGACCCGCTGCAGGAGGGCCACGAGATGGACGCGGCGACGGGCATGTACGACGGCGTGAAGGAGATCGCGAGCCTCCCCTTCGTCGACACCGCCAAGATCGGCATCAGCGGCCACTCCAACGGAGCCCGGGCCGCCAACTTCGCGATCCCGATCGACGACCAGGCGGCGACCCCGCTCATCCGGTCCGTCTATCTCGTCGACAACGACCCGATCTACACGGACACCGCCGGGAAGTACGTCGACTACTACGGCAACCGCGACGTCGGAGTCCAGGCCGACCAGTACGACGAGTTCTTCTTCCGCTCCTACGACAAGGACGGCGCCGAGCTGACACCGCCGCGCGAGTACATCGGGACGCCGAACGCGCAGTCCTTCCTCCACTTCGGCGCCGACCCCCAGGGCACGTCGATGCGGAAGCCGTACACGACGTACACGCAGGAGGTCGACGGCCGGAAGGTCATGCGCGAGATCGACAACCCGGCGCAGACGCACCCGTGGGGTCCGTTCTCCAAGCAGGAGGTGACGTCGGTCGTCACGTTCTTCGACAAGTCGCTGGGCGCCCCGAACCCGATCCCGGCCGGATCGCAGATCTGGCAGTTCAAGGAGGGGTTCAACGCGCTCGGCCTCGTCGGGTTCGGCATCTTCCTCGTCGCGTTCGCCACGGCGCTCCTCGAGACTCGGGCGTTCGCGGGGCTCCGCTCCGCGCCGAAGGTCGTCCCGCCGCTCCGAGGACGAGACGGACTGCTCTGGTTCTGGGGCGGCCTCGTCGTCTCGGCGATCATCTCCGGCGTGAGCTACTGGATCATCAGCGCGAACACGGCGGTGGGGACGGTCAGCTTCCTCGGCGACCCGCCGGTCAACCCCCAGGGAGCCGTGTGGATCATCGGCCTCTGGGCCGCGCTCAACGGCGTCGTGTCCATCGTGATCATGGTGGTGTCGTACCGGCTCTTCGGCCGGCGGAACGGCATGGACCTCCGCGAGGCGGGGGTCCTGCCCGGGTGGAGGAAGTTCGGCCAGGGCATCCTGCTCGGCCTGATCGTGGTCGTCTCGGCGTTCCTGATCGTCTTCGTGCTGGCGTACTTCTTCACGACCGACTTCCGCCTCTGGGTGCTGGCCGTGCCGACCTTCACCCCGAACAAACTGGCGATCGCCCTGATCTACCTGCCGTTCTTCCTCGTCTACTTCTTCGCGAACTCGGTGGCGATCAACGCCTTCAACCGGTTCACGATCCGGGGACGCGAGTGGGGGAACACCGCCGTGCTGGCCCTGGCGAACGGCATCGCGCCGATCATCCTGGTGATCGCGCAGTACTCGCACTTCTTCGTCACGGGCGACCTGATCCCGGGCTTCGGGGGGATCAACAGCATCTGGCTGTTCCCCGTCGTCGTGATCCTGCCGGTCGCCGCCGTGGTGACGCGGAAGATCTACCGCCAGACGGGCAACCCCTACATCGGCGGCTTCATCATGGCGACGGTGGTCACGGTGGTGTCGGTCTCCAACACGCTGACCTACACGCGCTGACCCGGTCTCCGCGACCGCTCCCCTGAGCAGACACGGCGAGGGCCCCACCGGAATCCGCGGGGCCCTCGCTGCGTCAGGAGGCGACGCGTCAGTACGCGACGCCGAACTGGGCGCGGCGGTGCGCGGGGGTCTCGATCTCGTCGACGACGGCGAGGGCGAAGTCGGCGCCGCTGACGGCCGAGACGCCCGCCTCGTCGAAGAGGGCGACCTCGCCGCCGACGCGATAGCGACCGAGGGCCTCGCCGGGGGCGTAGGAGCCGAACTGCATCGCGGGCGAGACGAAGAACCAGTCCAGGGCATCCTGCGAGCCGAGGAGGTGCGTGAGGACCTCGTTCATCTGGAGCGCCTCGCTCGCGAACTCGGGCGGGAGGTCGCCGGTCTCGGCGAACCGCGGTGCACCCTCGGCTCCGCGGAGGGAGCTGAAGCCGCCCACGACACCGAGGCGCACGCCGCGCTCGAGGGCGAGGGCCGCGAGCGCGTCGTCGGCCTCCACGATGCGACCGTCGAGCTCGCCGCGGGGAGCGAGCGCGGAGACGACGACGTCGCTGCCCGTGACCGCACGGTCGCGCGCCTCGGCGTCGAGCATGGAGCCCGTCTCGTAGCGGACACCGTCGATGCGCGCGTCGCCCTCCGGGACGGTGCGGCTGAACGAGACGACGGTGTGGCCGCGGCGGGCCGCCTCGCGGGCGATGGAGCCTCCGGCGTATCCGGTTCCTCCGACGACGGTGATGGTGGCCATGGTGCTACTCCTTCTCGTGGGGACGATTCATCGCTACGCTATGTCCATTGGTCACTTTTCGGAAGTAGGCACTTTGTGGTAACCATCACAGGCTCGGGCTCCGCTCAGAAGCCCGGTTCGCAGGAGCCGCCGGCCCTCGACCCCTACCTGGAGGGCTGCCCGACGAGGCGCGTCCTCGACCGGATCGGCGACCGCTGGACCGTCCTGATCGTCGGTGCCCTGGCGGAAGGCCCTCGCCGCTTCACGGAGATCCGCCGCCAGGTCGCGGGGATCTCCCAGAAGATGCTGACCCAGACGCTCCGCGGGCTGGAGCAGGACGGGCTCGTCACGCGCACCGTCTACGCGGAGGTGCCGCCGCGGGTCGAGTACGAGCTGACCGAGGCCGGCTCGACCCTGCGCGAACCACTCAAGGCGCTCGAGCAGTGGTCGATCGACCACTTCGGCGACATCGAGCGCTCCTGGGCGGCGTTCGACGAGCGCGGGAGCGCCTGAGCCGCACCGTCGACCCCCGCCGACCGCGAACGACGACGGCGCCCCGGCTCGTGCCGGGGCGCCGTCGTCGTGACAGAACGGGTCAGCGCTTGAGGAACTCCAGCACCACGCGGTTGAACTCGTCGGGGTCGCTCACGTTGGCGCCGTGCGGGGCACCCTCGATGACGTGCAGCTCCGAACCCGCGATCGCCTTGTGCGTGCGCGCACCCGAGCCCTCGAAGGGAACGGTGGCGTCGCCATTGCCGTGGATGACCAGCGTCGGCACCGTCACCTTGGTGAGGTCGTCGCGGAAGTCCGTGTTGGCGAAGGAGGCCATGGCCTCGAGCGCGGCGGTCTTGTCGGCCTGCTTGGCGAGCCGCAGGGCATCCTGCCGGTCCGCTTCGGAGACCTTGAGGACACCGTCGACCGAGAAGAACCCGGTCGTGAACTCGTCGTAGAAGGCGTCCTCGTCCTTGGTGAGGCCGGCGGCCATCCCGGCGGCCGCGTCCTTCGTCAGGGGGCCCTCCGGGTTGTCGTCGGTGTGCATCAGGTACGGGGGCACGGCGGAGGCGAACACGACGCTGTGGAGGCGCTCGGTGCCGTACTTCGTGAAGTAGCGGGCGACCTCGCCGCCACCCATCGAGAAGCCGACGAGCGTGACGTCGTTCAGGTCGAGCTCGGTGAGGACAGTGTGGAGGTCCTCGGTGAGGTGGTCGTAGTCGTAGCCGGTCTTCGGCTTGTCGCTGCGACCGAAGCCGCGGCGGTCGTAGGTGACGACCCGGTAGCCGGCGTCGACGAACGCGGGGACTTGCTTGCTCCAGGACTCGCCGGAGAGGGGCCAGCCGTGGATGAGGACGACGGTGCGACCCGAACCGCCGGTGTCGTCGACGTGGAGGTTCGTGTCCTTGAAGAGCCCGTGGTGGGCGGTGATCTCGGTCATGATGTCTGCCTTCCCGGCCGCTCGTGCGACCTGCTCCCTCGTTCCTACGCGCCTCGTCTCCGAGTTCGGTCGACGTCGTCCCCCTGACGACGTCCAGGGTGCGGAAATCGGACATCGCGCCGTCCGGGCCGCGGAGGCCTATCGTCGGTTCGTGCGCACCGATTCCCGGCGCGGGCCCCGCGGGGCCCGCCGAACCCGACCGTCGTGAGTTCCCCCGCCTCCTCCGCGTCCTCCGCGCCCGAGCTGGACCCGCGTCGGTGGCGCGCCCTCTTCGTCATGCTCATGGGTCAGTTCAGCGCCCTGCTCGACGTCAGCGTCACCAACGTCGCGCTCCCGTCCATCGGCCGGTCGACGGGCGCAGGAGCCGCGGAGCTGCAGTGGATCGTCAGCGGCTACATCCTCGCGTTCGGCCTCATGCCCGTCATCGGCGGCCGCCTCGGCGACACGCGGGGTCGCCGCCGCATGTTCCTGATCGGCGTCACGGGATTCGTCCTCGCCAGCGCCTGCGTCGGCCTCGCCCCGAACCCGGGCGTCCTGATCGCCGCGCGGGTCGTGCAGGGTCTCTTCGGCGGCGTCCTCGGCCCCCAGGTCTCCGGCTACATCCAGAACGCCTTCCCGAAGTCGGAGCGCGGCCGGGCGTTCGGCGGTCTCGGCGTGACGGTCGGCGTCGGGACGGCGCTCGGCCCCGTCGTCGGCGGGCTCCTCATCGCCGCGGGCGGACCCGAGTTCGGCTGGCGCCTCGTCTTCTTCATCAACGTGCCGATCGGGATCGCCGCCGTCATCCTCGCGCTCCTGTGGGTCCCCAAGGCGCAGCCGACCGGCTCGGCCTCCTCGAAGCGCCTCGACATCGGCGGCGCTCTCCTGCTCGGCGGTGCGCTGCTCTGCATCCTGTTCCCGATCGTGGAGGTGAACGAGCTGCGGAGCGGGTGGATCTTCCTCCTGTTCGCGCCGGCCGCGCTCCTGCTCGGGCTGTTCGTGCGGCGGGAATCGCGGCTCACCCGGGAGGACGCCTCACCCCTGCTCGACCTCCGCCTGTTCCGCGTGCCGACGTTCGTCACCGGCGTCGCGTTCGCCGTGGTCTTCTTCTGCAGCAACACCGGGATCCCGCTCGTGCTGTCGCTGTACTACCAGAACGGCCTCGGGTTCAGCGCGCTCGCGTCCGGCCTCGGCGTCTCCGCGCTGGCCCTCGGGTCGGTGCTCGGCGCTCCCGTCGCGGGACGCCTGGTCCCGCGGATCGGGCGCCCCCTGGTCGTCGGCGCCGTCACGGCGTTCTTCGTCGCGACGGTCGCCACGGGGCTCGTCGTGGGCGGCGAACCCGATCTGACCGACCCGGCCACCGTGATCCTGCGCCTCGCCCTGCCCCTGTTCGTGCTCGGCGTCGCCGGCGGGTCGATCGTGACGCCCAACCAGACGCTGACGCTCGCCGACGTCGATCCGCGGATCGGCGGGGCCGCGGGAGGCGTCCTCCAGACCGCGCAGCGCGTGGGATCCGCGACCGGTCAGACCGTGCTGGGGACCGTCTTCTTCGCCCTGGTCGGATCCGCGGCCGTCTCGACCGCCGTCGGCAGCCCCTCCCGCGACGTGACGCACTTCGCCGACTCGCTGAGCCTCGCGCTCCTCGTGTCGCTGGTGTTCTCGGGGGCCGCGCTCGTGCTGGGGCTCACCGACCTCCGACGCAAGCGCCGCCGGGCCGGCGAGGAGGAGCGGGACCGCGAGCAGGAGCGACAGGGCGCCTGACGCGGGTCAGGCGGCGAGCTCGTGGCCCTCGCGGAGGCGCGCGGCCCGCTCGACGTGGAGCGCGAGCTCCTGCGCCCAGATGCGGTGCATGGCCCGGAACGAGAACGCGTCCTTCATGAACATGCTGTCGAGCCGGAGGTCCGGGAACGCGGCGAAGGAGACTCCGTCGATCTCGGCGGCCAGCTCCTCCATCACCCGGTCGAGCCGACGCAGCTGCGCCGTGATGGCGCGCCCCGCGACGGTCGGCAGCGGCTGGAAGCGGTGCATGGGCGGCGGTCCGGCCAGCAGGATACGGGTCCCGGGGTCGCTCTCGGTCCGGATGACGTCGATCAGCCGCCGGAGGTTGCGACGCCAGACCCGGCTGCTCGTGACGAGGAGGACGTCGGGGATCCCGAGGGCGACGACGGCCACGTCCACTCCGGAGGCGTGCCCCCGCACGGCGCGCACGGCCGTGCGGGCGCTGAAGTCGAAGCCGCCGACGTTCTCCCAGTCGACCCCGCGGCGATTGGCCTGCGAGACGTGGAGGGCGGTCTGCGCCGGAAGCGCCATCCCCTCGCGGAGCACGCCGTAGCCGGCGACGGCGACGTCCCCCACGAAGAGGAGGCGCACGGGGTCCGCGCCGGGATGCGAGCGCTCGGCGAGGTCCCGGGGGAACGCCGAGTGCTGCACCGTGTGGCTGTACACGACGAAGTGGAGGAGCAGGAGCGGCCGGACGACGACGAGCAGGATGCGGATGGCGAAGGGACGAACACGGGCGAGCAGAGCGGGGAAGGGCACCGGATGAGCCTTCCACGCACTCACCTCGGACGCGACGTCCAGAAGGGGGGACAGACAGACGGTTCGGAACCCGACCGGGCAGGATCTCGCTAGATTGGCTAGCCTTGCCTCACGAGCGACAACGGTTCCAGGAGGCGACACGTGCGGGGTTACGCGCTGTTCCGCGACGAAGACGGTGTCACTCAGCGCCTGGAACGTGACTACGCCACCCGGCGGGGGCTCGTGTCCCGCCTCGAGGACGGCGTTCCCGAGGGCGGGGAGTTCATCGGGATCGTCCTGACCGACACCACCCACTCGTTCGGCGTCATCGAGGGTGGTCGGATCTCCGCGCCGGACTCCACCGAGGCCGCGGCACCGCGCCGAGGACGACTCCGGATGGCCGCCGGCCGCTAGTTCTCGGCCGCGCGTGGTTCGATGGACACCTGCGGATGTTCACCGTCTCCTTCAGCGGATGCTCGCGGGCCGTCTGAAAGGCACGCCATGAGCCCCTATTCCACCTCCATCCCGACCGGGTCCCGGGTCGTCTACGACGCCGACACCCCGGCCGGCTCCGTGATCGAGGCGCTGTACTCGCTCCAGGACGCCGAGGCGCTCTTCCGGTGCCGGATGCGCGAGATCCTCGACCTCGGCGCGAACGACCTCGGTGCCCTGCAGTACCTCGCGCGGCTCGAGAGCGCCGGACGCAGCGTGCGGCCCCGCGACATCTCGAAGAACCTCGGCGTGACGAGCGCGGCGACGACGATCCTCCTCGGACGCCTCGTCGCACGCGGCCTCGTCACCCGGCACGCCGACCCGCTGGACGGTCGCGGGCAGCTGCTCCGACTGACCGACGACGCTCACTCCCGCCTGTCCGGAGCCCTGGGGGAGAGCAGGAACGGACTCGCGGGACGCCTGGCGGCGTTGACCCCGCGCGAGGCGAAACGGGTCGTCGTCCTCCTGTCCGCCGTGACCGATTCCCTCGACCGGGCGGCGCCCCTCCCCGTCTGAGTTCTGTCGGGCGGAATCGCTAAGCCGATTAACGAAGTCGGATAGCGGAATGTCGGTGGCGTGCCCTACCCTTCGAGAGATCGGGACGACACATCCCTTCTCTCTGCATCGATCTCTCTCCGCACCGAATACGCGGGGTCCAGGTGCGCGGAGCGGTGTCCCGGACGAGACGAGGTCTTACGCGGCCTCAGTGAATCGCAGGTCTCCATGACCCAGTTCGACACGACGACGAGAGCGCGCCACGGTGTATCCACCGGGGCCTCCTCCACCGGCCCCGTCACCGAGGCCTCGATCACCTTCGGCTCGCAGGAGTCCGAACCCACCTACGCCGACTTCATCGGCGAACCGGCGACGCTCGCGTCGCCCCGCCTCTCCGAGCGCGCCCAGGCTTCGTGAGCGCGAACGCCCCCGAGACCGACGCCACCGCGCCCCGGCCCTCGTCGTCCCGCGACCTCGCGCGACTGCCCCACGAGAAGCTCGTGGCGACCGTCGCCATGCGTCTCGGCATCTCTCTCTGAAGCACGTTTCGAGAGGCTTATCCGCAAAGCGCAGCCTCTCGAATCATGGTTAGACAAACTAGGTAACGCGATCCATACTCCTACATAGACACCGATTCACGGCGGTGTCGGAAGCCCCGGTTCACGGCGGTGCTTCCTGGAAAGCGTTCCCCTCAGGCGGTGCAGGCCGCCAGAAACGAGTTGAACTGATGAATGTTCTGCGCGCCGAAAAGGCCACCGATCGCAGCCCCTTCACCGAGATCCGGCAGTCCGAGCGCGAGAAGACCCTCGCCATCGTGGCCGTCTCGACCCTCTCCGCGACGAGCTGCCTCATCGCGGCCGTCATGGTCACGCTGGGGGTCCTCGCGTGAGCACGTACATCCGCCAGGCCGGCGTCTCCGCCGTCCGCATCGGCACCTACCCGAAGCGGAGCCGTCGCTCCTACGCCACCCTCGAGCGCCGGCCGGAGGCGCGCTCGCGTCGCATCGCACCCCCGGCAGCGGCTGTGGCCGAGCCCTCGTACGCCGACTTCTTCCAGGCCCCCTCGGCCGTGTCGCACGTCGCCTGAGCCCCGCTGACGTCACGGCCCCCGAGCGATCGGGGGCCTTCGTCATGCCGTGGGAGAGTGCGGCTCGGCGTCGGGCTCGAGCGCCGTCGCCATCGCGCGGAGGAACGTCGTGACGACCCGAGCCTCCTCCGGCGAGAGGGCCTCGGCGGCCGTGATCATCCGCGCGTGCATGCCCGCCATCGTCGCGCGCACCTCGTCGTCGGAGCCCTCGGTGGCCGTCAGCAGCACTCCGCGCCTGTCGGTCGGGTGCGCGCGGCGCTCCAGATGGCCGCTGGAGACGAGCCGTTTGATGAGGACCGACGTGGAGGGGGTCGTGATCCCGAGATGGTCCGCGAGCTCACGGGCATTCACCGTCTCGCCGCGTCGCTGAGCAGCCAGGAGGAACCGGATGGCCTTGAGGTCGGTGTCGCCCATGCCCATCGAGTCGCGGGTCCGCTGACGCATGGCCGTCTCGGAGGTGCGGTAGTCGCGCAGGGCGTTGAGGACGGCGACGGATCGCTCCTCCGCCGAGGCGTCGAACCAGTAGCCCGAGGCGGCGTGGGCCTCCGAGGCGGGGGTGCCGTTCGCGAGTCGGGGTGACATCCGATCAGTGTAGTCGCTAGAGAGACTAGCGAGACAGACTCTCTAAAAGACTTTCTGACCTGGGAAAAATGTACCGCGCGGCGTCCTCCTTGGGAAGGGGTAGAAAACACGGACCGACCTCTCGTAGGTTGAGGGAGTCCGCCCGTCTAGGTCGGCGAGCGGCGACCCACGGGTCAGCGTCTGGCTTCACGGCAGGGGACGTCGATCCGTGGGTCGTCATGACACATCCGCTGGTCGGATCGAGAAGGGCCGCACCTCTCAACACGAGGTACGGCCCTGACGATCCGGGCGGGACGCTAGCTTCACGGGCAGGGGCGCCCCGGCAGACCGCCGCGAAGACGTGTGACGCCTTCGATCCCAGAAGACTACGCCGAAGCCCGTCGATTATCGAGGCCGCGCACAGCCGCCGGTCAGGCGGGTGACCCCCGGGCTCGAGAAGGCACGGGCCATCGCGGCGGTTTCCGTGCGAGACTCGGCGTCTCGACTCGAAGGTGATGCGATGACCCCGTTCCGCGCGCGCGACTTCCATCCCGACGACGTCGATGCCATCCTGCGGCTCTGGGAGGAGATGCGCGCGTCCGGCTACGACCCCGTCTACGGCCTCTCCGAGGTCCTGTCGTCGTGCCAGGAGGATCACGCCGTCGTCGCCGTGCACGACGACGAGGTCATCGGGGCCGCCGTCGGCCGCGCCGCGCACGCTCAGGGCTGGATCGTGTTCCTCTCGACGCGGTCGGACTGGCAGGGACGAGGCGTCGGCCGGACGATGCTCGCCGCCCTGGAGCGCGACATGGCCCCGCTCGGCCTCTCCAAGCTGTCGGTCCTGCTGCCCGACACCGCCGGCCGCGTGGACGCGTTCAGCGACCAGGGCTTCGAGGCGAAACGCAACCTCCGCTACTTCGAACGCCAGCTCCCCGTCCAGCGCAAGGAGCTCGACACGCTCGCGGAGGTCGGCGGGCGGCTCCTGCCCCGGGGCCTCTGGAACGAGATCGGCGGGATGCAGACCGAGAAGGACCTCCTCGAGAGACGCCTCGTCATGCCGCTCGCCAACGCCGACCTCGCCGCGGCGTTCGGCGTCGTCCCGCCGAGCGCGGTGGTGCTGTTCGGTCCGCCCGGCACCGGGAAGACCACGTTCGCCCGCGCCATCGCCTCTCGGCTCGAGTGGTCGTTCGTCGAGGTGTTCCCCTCGCGTCTCGCCGCCGACCCGGCGGGGCTCGCGGGCGCCCTGCGCCAGATCTTCGAGCGGATCGACGAGCTCGAACACGCAGTCGTGTTCATCGACGAGGTCGAGGAGATCGCGGTGCAGCGCGGGGGCGAGCCGCCGTCGACCATGCAGGGGGTGACGAACGAGCTGCTGAAGATCATCCCGGCGTTCCGCGACCGGCCGAACCGGCTCCTCGTCTGCGCCACCAACTTCATCCGCGCCCTCGACCAGGCGTTCCTCCGGCACGGGCGGTTCGACTACGTCATCCCGATCGGGCTGCCCGACGATCAGGCGCGCGCCTCCATCTGGTCGCGGTACATCCCCGAGGCGGTCGCCGAGCGCATCGACGTCGACGCCCTGGTCGCCCCGACGGCCGGGTTCTCGCCCGCCGACATCGAATACGCCGCCCGGCGCGCCTCGCAGTCGGCGCTCGAACACGCCCTCGACACGGGCGCAGGAGCCGACTCCCCCGGTCCGCAGCTCGACGACTACCTCCGCGCGATCGCCGACACGAGGGCCACCGTCTCGGAGGAGGTCGCCCGGCAGTTCACGGAGGACATCGACCGGATCGCGCGGCTCTGACTCCTCTGGCGTCGCCCACGCGTCGCCCCGTCAGGCCCCGAAGCGGCCGGTCAGCCGGCGGTGGAACCCGGTGCTCCGCTCGTCGAGCCCCTCGATCGTGACCCGCGCGCCGTGGTCGCGGTACTTCGTCTCGACGGCGTCGAGGGCCGCGACGGTCGAGGCGTCCCAGATCTGGGCGTGCCGCAGGTCGATCGTGACCTCGGCGGGGTCCTCGGCGTAGGAGAAGCGCTCGACCAGGTCGTTGCTGCTGCCGAAGAAGAGCGGGCCCCGGACGTCGTAGCGGACGGCCCCGACCGTGTCGGCGACGCGCTCGACGCTGATGACGTGGGCCACGCGCCGGGCGAAGAGGACCATCGCGAGCACGACCCCCACGACGACCCCGTAGGCGAGGTTGTCGGTGGCGACGACGACCGCGACGGTGACCCCCATCACGAGCGTCTCCGGGATCGGCATGCGCTTGAGGGTCGAGGGCTTGACGCTGTGCCAGTCGACCGTCGTCACGGCGACCACCATCATCACCGCGGCGAGCGCGACCATCGGGATCCGCCCCATGATGCCGCTGAGCCCCGTGACGAGCGCCAGGAGGAACAGCCCCGCGACGATCGTCGAGATGCGGGTGCGAGCGCGCCCCGTCTTCACGTTCAGGACCGTCTGACCGATCATCGCGCATCCGGCGATCCCGCCGTAGAACCCGGCGAGGATGTTCGACACGCCGAGCCCCCACGACTCGCGCCCCTTGTGCGAAGGGGTGTCGGTCATCTCGTCGACGAGCTTGGCCGTCAGCAGGCTCTCCATCAGCCCGACGAACGCGACGCTGAGCGCGGTCGGCCAGATGATCTGCAGGGTGCCGAGGTCGAGCGGCACGGTCAGGGGCGTGAGGCCCGGCAGGATGCCCGTGAGCGGCCCCTCGTCGGCGACGTTCGGCACCGTCAGCCCGGCGACGATCACGACCGCCGTCACCACGACGATGGCGACCAGCGGCGACGGCACCGCCTTCGTGAACCGGGGCAGGATCACGATGATCGCCAGCGTCACGGCGAAGAGGAGGTAGGCGAGCCACGGGACGCCGATCACGTGCGGCACCTGCGCCACGAAGATCAGGACGCCGAGGGCGTTGACGAAGCCCGTCATGACGGACCGGGGGATGAAGCGCATGAGGCGGGCGAGGCCGGCGAAGCCGAAGGCGATCTGCACGACCCCGGCGAGGACGACCGTCGGCAGGACGTACTCCACGCCGTGCTCGCGGACGAGCGGGGCGATGACGAGGGCGACGGATCCGGCCGCGGCGGTGATGACGCCGGGGCGTCCGCCGAGGATCGACATGCTGATCGCGAGGACGATGGACGCCACGAGGCTGACCATCGGATCGACGCCGGCGACGATCGAGAACGAGATGACCTCGGGCACGAGGGCCAGAGTGGTGACGAGGCCCGCGAGCACCTCGCGGGAGAGCTGGCGCGGCTGGCGCAGCGCGCTGAGGACGGTCGTGGACACGAGCGGCTCCGGAGGTCGGGGGACGGGATCGGGAGGCTCACCGTTGCGCCGCGCCAACTCTACCCTGACGTAAGGGTTGGTTTGAGAGGATGGACCCATGGCAGACGAGATGACGGCCGAGGAACTCCTCGCGACGATGCACATCGGCGAGCTCGCCGAGCGCTCGCGCCTGTCGCTCCGGACGATCAGGCACTACGACGAGGTGGGGCTGCTCAAGCCCTCCGGGCGCACCGAGGGCGGCTTCCGGCTGTACACGGAGGGCGACTTCCGGCGGCTCCTGCTGATCCGCCGGATGAAGCCGCTGGGCTTCAGCCTCGAGGCCATGGCCGACCTTCTGCGCATCATCGACGCGCTCGACGCGGCCGACGGCGGCCCGGCGACCGCGGAGCTCCGGGAGGAGCTCGACGCGTTCGTCGTCGACGCGGCCGAACGCCGCGCGAAGCTCGAGGAGCAGCTCGCGATGGCCGACGAGTTCATCGACCTGCTGCGCGCCCAGTAGCGAGCGCTCGGTCGCCGACGGGAGCGCTGTTCCCCGCGCCGGCGGCCGCGCTCAGTGCAGCCCGGTGACCTGGCCGATGAGCTTCTGGATGAACGGGATGGTGTCCTGCACCTGGGTCACGCTCGCGAGCGCCGTGGCGACGAGCGGCCAGACGGAGCCGACCAGCGTCGCGATCACGGCCGCGACGGCGGTGATCCACGAGACGGCCCCGATGCGCGACGCGTACGTCAGCGCGAGGAACACCAGCGCCACGAGGTAGCTGATCACGATCGATGCCGTGACGGCCCCGACCGGGACGTCGAGGGCCCCGATCGTCGTCGCGTCCGCCGCTCCGATCAGGCCGAGGACGGGCAGCAGGATCCCGGCGACGATCGCCACGCAGAGGACCGTCCCGGTGATGAGCGCCGCCCAGACCGAGCGGGGCCGACGTCGTCGGACCCCGCGCGATCGCACGGCCGAACCGCGGCCCCTCACGAGTCGGAGGCGGCCCGGTCGGCCGCGGTGGCTGCGTCGTGGGCGGCGTCGGAGGCGTCGTGAGCCGCGTCCGCGGCGTCGTCCGCCGCATCGGCCGCGCGGTCGGCGGCGTGATCGGCCTTGTCGGCGGCGACCTCGGCGGCATCGCCGGCCTTGTCGGCGGCGACCTCGGCGGCGTCGCCGGCCCTGTTGGCGGCATCGTCGAGCGTGTCGGCGGCGCGGTCCGCGACGTCGGCGGTCCGGCTCCGCGCCGAATCCGTCGCGTCGGCGGTCTTCGCGGCGGCCGCGTCGACCACGTCGGCGTGCGCGTCCGAGGCGTCGGCGGCCTTGTCCCGAGCCGTGTCGACCAGAGCGCCGACGGTGTCGGTGACCCGGTCGGTCGCCTCCCGCGTGGCGTCGGAGGCCCGACCCGCGGCGTCCTGCGTGGCCTCGGAGGCTCGACCGGCTGCCTCCTGCGTGGCTGCGGCGGCGCGACCCGCCGCGTCGAGAGCGGCATCGGAGGCGCGACCCGCCGCCTCCTGCGCCCGGCCCGCGGCGTCGCGGGCGACGTCGGCGGCCTTGCCGGCGGTCTCCTTGACCGAGTCGGTGGCGGCGGTGGTCGCGGCCGAGACGGACGCGACCGCGTCGTCGAGGACCTCGACGGGGTCGGTGTCGAACGGACCGTGGACGTCGGTCACGGTGATGTTGACCTCGACGGGCTCGGAGGAGAGCTGCGAGGCGGCGCGGATCACCTGGCGCCGCGTCTCCTCGACGACGGCGACGACGGGGTGCGGGTACTCGACCACGAGGTCGAGGTCGACGGTCGTCACGCCGTCGGCGCTGGCCACGGTGACCCCGGGGCTCGTGCTCGTCCCGAGGACGGCACGGCGCGCGCGGTCGAGGGTGCGTGCCGCGACGCCGCCCAGGTGGTGGACGCCCGTCACGGCGGTGGCGGTCTCGGCGACGGTCGTCCCGACGAGGTGGAGCGTGCTCTCCCCACCGGGGTGCGACCGGTCGATCCCGCCGAGGTCGATGGTGGCTGGTTGCGGACGCGTGGCGTCGGTCATGAGTGGCTCCTAGGGATTGTGGTGGGGCTCGGTCAGTCGCCGAGGGTGAGCGCTCGCGTCCGCGAGAGCTGGCGGTGCAGGAGGCCCGCGACGGCCGCGCCCACGAGCGGGGCGACGATGAAGACCCAGACCTGCGCGAGCGCCGTGGGGCCGCCGTAGACCGCGGCGGCGATCGAGCGCGCCGGGTTCACCGAGGTGTTGCTGACGGGGATGCTGATCAGGTGGATCAGCGTGAGGGTGAGGCCGATGCCGAGGGGGGCGATCGCCTTGTATTCCGGCTTGGCGGTGATCGACAGGATCACGGTCACGAAGACGCCGGTGAGGATGATCTCGGTCAGGAGGACGGCCCCGAGGCCGAACCCGCCCGGCGACGAGGCGCCGAAGCCGTTCGACGCGAAGCCCTTGGCCTGGGCGGCGGCGAGGTAGCCGCTCGGCCCGTTGGCGGCGATCGCGGCGAGGGCGCTCGAGGCGACGACGCCGCCGACGAGCTGCGCCACGATGTAGCCGGGCACGTGCCGCCACTCGGTGCGGCCCGCGATGGCGAGACCGACGGTGACGGCGGGGTTGAAGTGGCCGCCGGAGATGTGTCCGACGGCGTAGACGCCGGCCATGACGGTCAGGCCGAAGGCGAGGGCCACACCGAGGAAGCCCACGCCCGTGGCGTTCTGCGCGTCCGGGAACGCCGATGCGTAGAGGGCGGTCCCCACCCCGCCGAAGACGAGGAGGAAGGTTCCGAACACCTCGGCCAGGAGGCGCGAGGTCGTCGGGTAGGTCTGGGCCTGCTGAGCACGCTGCTCGGCGGTGGATCGGCTCACGGGCCGTTTGTTGCTCACGATGTTCTCCATCCGTGTCGGAGCGCGCCCCGCCGCGGCCGGTCGCCGCCCGGTTGAGGGCGGCGACCGGCGACCGGCGAGCAGGCGCTGTGCTGGGTCGGACGCGTCAGGCGACGCGGGCCGTGGAACTGAGGTTCGCGCGGAGACCGCCGACGATCTGGACGACGACCGGGGTCTCGGCGCCGAGCAGCTCGTCCCACTCGCGGACCGCCCTGTCGACCGACGCGCGGATGGCGACGGGCGAGACGCCGCGGCGCGTGTGCGCCGTGACCCTCAGGACGTTCTGCTTGCGGATCTCGAAGGCGACCACGTCGACGGAGACGATCGCGGGATCCCGGGAGAGGGCCTCCTCGAGGACCTCCTGGGCGACCTTGGCGTCGACGGTGAGAGTTCCGCCCGTGGGGCTTCCCGCTCCTGCCGCCTGGTCGACCCGGAGGAGGGTGGAGGTGCGTCCGTGACCCTGGCGGAACACGAACCAGAGGAGCAGGACGATCAGGACGAGCGCCACGGCGGCGGACACCCAGAGGATCCAGGGCTGGCCGCCCGAGAGCGCGTCACCGGTCGGACCGGAGGCGTCCTTCGCCCCGTTCGAGACGGACTTCTGCACGCTGGGGATGAGGGCTCCCGCCGCAACGGCACCGCCGGCCACGAGGAGCACGAGCCCCACGAGGAAGACGAGGCCACGGTTGAGGAACCGGTTCGTGCTGTTCATCAGTTGACCTTCGCTTTCTCGGAGAGTCGGACCCGGGCCCGGAGCTTCGGGCTGAAGTCGTAGGACGCCAGCTCGGAGTCCACCGCTTCCTGGATGCTCCGGGAGTCGACGGCACGGCCGGAGGTGCGCTGCAGCTCGACCTCGACGGTCCGGTGACCGACGGTCACGTGCACCTGGTCGGGGTCGACGTCACCGGCGTAGCTGGCCGTCTGAGCGACGCTCTGCGCGATGACGCGATCGTCGACGACGGCCGCCGTGCGGTCGATGGAGCCCCCGCGGCGACCGCGGCGACCGGGAGCGAACGACACGACGATCAGGATGATCCCGACGACGGCCACGACGGCTCCTGCCGCGGTGACGGCAGCGACGGGCGCGGAGGCCGCACCGAGCACCGCCGTTGCGGCGTCCTTCGGCGAGACGAGGAGCGCGGGCTGCCCGAGGGCGGCGAGCACCGCCTCGGTGCCGAGCCACGCGAAGACCAGCATCAGCAGGACGGCGAGGACGATGGCCACGCCAGAGCGGGACGAGTGCGTCTCGCGGCGGACCACGCGACGGTAGATGGCGGGGTTCGTCATGACACCCTCTTTCTCTCGCGGAGATCGACACCGGTGATCCGGAGGTCGACGCGTCCGATCGTGGAACCGGTGAGCTGGAGGCAGCGGTCCCGGATGGTGGTCTGGGCCGCACCGAGACGCTCGAGGAGCGTGCCGGAGGAGCGCCGACCGACGTCGCCCAGGGGGCGGACGTGGATGGGCGACTTCGCGATCACGGTCAGGGAGCCGCGGTCGTCGACGAGCTCGACGCTCACGTCCGACGCGTCGACGCTCAGCGCCTCCGCGGTGACGGCCGACACGACGCGGCGCACGGCGCGCGAAGTGATCTTCGTGCGGCCGTGGAGGCCAGGGCCGGCCGTCACAGCGCCGGCCGTCACCGCCGCGGTCACGAGGACCGCCGCCCGCGGAGGGTGTCGGAGAGCGAGTGGAGGTCGAGTTTGCCCTCCACGACACGTCCGACGCCGTACCCGATCGCGATGGCGATCGCGACGAGGATCATGGCCCAGAAGCCGAAAGCGACGGCCGTCAGCGCCAGGACGGCGCCGATCAGCATGCCCTTGGTGGTCGGGGTCACTTGACTCGGCTCTCGGTGTCGTCGTCCTCGTCCTTGTCGTCCGACGGGATGTAGACATCGGAGACGGTGACGTTGACCTCGGTGACCTCCATGCCGACGACCGTGGAGATGGCCTCGGTCACGGCGGAGCGGACGCTGTCGGCGAGCTTCTGGAGCTCGACCGGGTACTCGGCGACGACGATGATGTCGGCGGCGACCTGCTTCTCGCCGACCTCGACCGAGATGCCCTGGCCGCGGTCCTGCTGGTTGATGGCGTTGCGGATGGCGCCGATCGCGCGGGCCGCACCGTTGCCGAGGTCGTGGACGCCGGGCACCTCGCGGGCGGCGATGCCGGCGACCTTCTCGACGACGCCGTCGGCGATCGTGTTCTTGCCGGAAGCGCTGCTGTGAGCGGGGGTGCTCTTGGCGACGGAGGTGCTGGTGGGGGTGACGTTGCTCATTGCGTTCTCCTTGACAACAAACGTGAAGCGCTGCCCCCGGGGCGGGAGCTGCGGTGACCGGCACTCGCTGGTCACATCATTGAGTCGTGCCCCGGGCCCCTGACGTCACGACCCCTCAGGTTTCTGTCAGGAAACCATCGTGCAGGACTCGCTTTTCGGCCAGACGGAGGAAAATCGAGCGGCTATCTCCGGAGCGTCTGGTTCGGTTTCTCGGCGAATCTCGCCTGGTAGGCGGCGGCGAACCGACCGAGGTTCCCGAACCCCCACTCCCGCGCGACGGCACCCACGGTCGTCCGACCGGGATCCCCTCGCAGGAGCTCCGTACGGGCCCGGTCGAGGCGGACGTTCCGCAGATACGTCGACGGCGACACCCCCAGGTGGCGCTGGGTGGCGAGCTGCAGGGAGCGGGTGTGGAGCCCCGCGGCCCGCGCAGCGTCCGCCGGCGTCACCGGCTCGTGCGCGTGGTGCTGCAGGAAGTCGAGGGCCAGCCTCGTCTTGGCCATGGACGGCTTCCGGAGGACCAGCGGCACGTCCCACGCCCGCCAGGGGAAGAGAGCGAGGAGGGCGCGCGCGAGGTTGAGCTCGACGCCGAACCGCAGGAGCGGCGCCGTCGCGGCCTCGAGGAACGCCGCGGTCGCGTCCGAGACGGCGGTCCGCCAGCGGCCGAGGAGGCCGGAGTCCGGATCCGCCTCGTGGTCGAACGACACCGGCTGCGGAGGACCCGCATGGAACTCGGTGGCCACGTCCTCGAGGAACGCCGGGCCGAAGTGCACGAGATTCTGGCGGTGCGGGGTGAAGTCGACGGAGAAGCGGCGCTCCGCGGGGAGCAGGAAGGGGAGCGTCGACCCGCGCCGACGGAAGCGGTCGAGATCGAGGAGGCCTGCTCCTGCGCGGAACCAGGCCACGACGTAGTCGCGCAGGTGGTGCACGTCTCCCGCGAGCGACCCGGCGCAGTCGGAGGTGCGGAGGGCGACGCGGTCGTTGCCGAGCGAGGCGTACCGGAAGGTGAACTCCTCCGACACGGGCGTCACGCGCAGGTCGGCACCGCCGAGGGCCTCGGCGTAGACCGCGGACGCCACCCGGGGGTCCGTTCCGACGGTCTCGAAGGAGCGCCCCTCGGCGGGCGTGAGGTGGGAATGCTGCATGGACGTCCTTCGCGATCTCGGCCGCCGGAGCACGTCCTCCCGGGGAGGAGCGCAGCGAGCCACCGTTAGGACGATCCCGCGAGGACGAATGTCACAAATCCGCTCGGCACTCGCTTTCCGGCCAGCCGGATTGGCGGCGGACGCCGGGACTGGTAGGCACGGGGGGACGGTGCGCGCGCGGCGGACCTCGAGACGCCGGAGGAGGCGATCATCAGCGACGACGACCCGCTGCTCGGCGCCTCGGACGCGACCCTCGCCTCCCGCGCCGTCGACGGCGACATCCTGGCGTTCGAGCGTCTCGCCCGGCGGCACGGCCCCCTGATGCGCGTGTTCGCGGCGAAGCTCCTCGGCTCCGACATCGAGTCGGACGACGTCGTGCAGGAGGCGTTCCTCACCGGGTGGCGTCACCTCGGCGACCTCGACAGCCCGGCGCACATCCGCAACTGGCTGATGCGGATCGTCAGCCGCAAGGCCATCGATCGGATGCGGGTCCGCCGGACCCACGACGACATCGACGACTGGGACCCGCCCGCCCCGCCGGAACGCTCTCCCGAGCGGATCGTCGAGGCGCGGCTCCAGCTCGACGCCGCCTGGGAGGCCCTCGACCGGTTACCGGAGGATCAGCGACGGTGTTGGCTACTCCGTGAGACCGCCGGCTTCAGCTACCAGGAGATCGCCGACGCGCTCGACCTTCCCGTCTCCACCGTCCGCGGCCTCCTGGCCCGGGCCCGCTCGTACCTGCTCCGCGAAATGGAGGCATGGCGATGACCCCCGACGCGAACGCCCTGCCCGACGACGGCCTCGACGGCCACACCATGGACGAGCTCGCCGACTACCTCGACCGCGGCCGGACCCCCTACGACGCCTCCATCGAGGGCTCGGCCGCGTGCCGGCTCGCCCTGAGCGGGATGACACGGCTCTCCGAGCTCACCGCCGACGCCCTCGCGAACCAGGCCACGCGGGATCCGGCGCGCGACGAGCCGTGGATCGCCCGACTTCTCGAGGCGATCCGCGACGAGATCCGACCCGGTCGCGACGTCCCGATCAGCCACCCGGATCCTGCCCTCCGCCTCACCCTGACCGAGGCGGCGGTCCGCGGGCTCGTCCGTCGAACGGGCGACGCCACGGGCGGCGTCATCGTGGGCCGCTGCTCCCTCGACGGCGAGGTCGCGACCCCGGGCGAGGTCGTCCGGGTCGACGTCACCTGCGCCATCGAGTTCGGGCTCCCCCTCGACGCCACCGTGGACCTCCTGCGCGACCGGATCCGCGAGGCGCTCGTCCAGCACACCGAACTCGTCGTCGGCGACATCGACATCACCGTCGACGACATCTACCCCCGCCGGGATCACCACCATGACTGACAGCAGGATCGACGACGCCACCCTCTCCCGGAGGCTCACCGAGGCGGTCCGCGCCGTCGACGGCGTCGCCGGGGTCTACCCGGCGCGCCCTCCCCTCGAGGCGGCGGCCGAGGTCGTCGCCGTGTCGCTCGACCTCCGCCGCCCCGACGCGCTGGTCGACATCGACCGGGCCGACGGCTTCACCACCGTCACGGCGCACATCGCCACCGTCTCGTCGTCGCCGGCGCCCGCCACGGCGCGGGCCGTGGGCGAGCTCCTGCGCAGGATGCTGGGGGCCGATGCCTCCGACCCCGACGCCGGGATCGCCGTCAACGTGAAGATCCGCCTGATCGAGGACGCCGCGCCTCGAGCCTGACCCCGCCCTCGGGGCTCACTACTGTGAGCCCTGTGAGCTTCTCGCTGCTGGCGCTCGTCGTCCTGGTCGGACTCCTCGGGCCCCTCCTCGCGGCCCGCGCCTCCTGGCGCGTGCCCGTGGTCGTCGGTGAGCTCGCGGGCGGCCTCCTGATCGGCACCACGGGGCTCCGGCTGGTCGATCCGACCGTCGACGACTTCCGGCTGCTCGCGAACATCGGCTTCGGACTGACCATGGTCGTGGTGGGATCGCACATCCCGGTCAAGGACCCCGCGGTGCGGGGGGCGATCGGCCGTGGCGCGCTCGGGGCGGTCGCCGTCGGGGTCGTGTCGGCCGTCGCCGGGATCGGTATCGCGGCCCTGTTCGACACGGGGCACGCCGCCGTGTACGGGGTGCTCCTGGCCTCGTCCTCCGGCGCCCTCGTGCTGCCGATGCTCCGCTCGCTCGGGGTGAGGTCGGCATCGGTCGCGCAGCTCGTGGCCCAGATCGCCCTCGCCGACATCGCCTGCGTCGTCGCCCTGCCGCTCGTGGTCGCCCCGGAGCGGGCGCTCGGCGCGGCCGTCGGAGCCGTCGCCATCGCCCTCGTCGCGACCGTCCTCGGCGTGGCCCTGACCCGGCCGGGACGGGAGCGCAGCCGCCGCGCCCTGCACCGTTTCTCGGAGCGGCACCGCTTCGCGATGGAGCTGCGCCTCAGCCTCCTCGTCCTGTTCGTGCTGGCGGCCATCGCGCAGGCGGCGAGCCTCTCGATCATGCTGGCCGGATTCGCCCTCGGGCTCGTCCTCGCCGCCGTCGGGGAACCGCACCGACTGGCCCGGCAGCTCTTCGGCATCACCGAGGGGTTCTTCGGGCCGCTGTTCTTCGTGTGGCTGGGGGCATCGCTCGACCTGCGCAGCGTCGTCGCGCATCCGGCGATGATCGCGCTCGGGGTGACGCTCGGGGTCGGAGCGGTGGTGGTGCACGGGGCGGCGCGCGCTGCGGGTCTCCCCTGGCCTCAGGCCGTGGCCGCGGCCGGACAGCTCGGGGTCCCGGTGGCCGCCGTGACGCTGGGGATCCAGGCGGGCACGCTGCGGCCGGGCGAGGGCGCCGCGATCCTGCTGGGTGCGCTCGTGACGGTCGGCGTCTCCGCGGCCGCGACGGGAGCCGTCGCGCGACGGAGACGGTCGGAAACCGCGGTCGTTCCCGCGTGATGCGGGCGGTTCCGCGCTGAATCGACCGGAATGACCGCGTTCTCCTAATGTTCGCCGCGAGACAGCAGGTAGGAGAGCCGCGCGTCGGGCGCTTCGCCCGGCGGGAACGGCCGGCCGTCGACGAGCGGCAGGTCGAGGTAGAGGCGCCGGATGGTGAACGGGATCTCACCCGCGGCAGGGCTCACGCCGGGGCCGCCGGGCCGGACCCGCCACGCGGCGGGGTCCCGCCGGAGGCTCGTGGCGACCTCCGCGGTCCGCGGGTCCGCCAGCAGGAGGGTCCAGAACTCGTCGTCGGTCATCGCCGCGACGACCCGGCGCGACGCGTCGTCGAGGTCTTCGAGGAGCGTCTCGGCCAGGTGCCGCATGACCCCCGTGGCCACCACGTTGGCCGGCGAGCAGTGCGCGCGGGCCTCCGCCTCGACGAGGTCGCGCAGGTAGGCCGCGGTTCCGGCGTCGGTGTCGACGACTCCGTCGAGCAGCCGGAGCCGCGTCAACGTCTCCGGGGGCGACTCCCGCGTGCGGCCGTGCGACCGGCCGCTCCGCACGAACGAGTCGAGGTGGTCGAGCCGGAGCGGCCCCACCAGCCCGTGGAGGGCCGACGGCACGCGACCCCGCTCGACCGCGTCGACCTCCTCCGCGTCGACGCCGTGCCGCGCGAAGACGTCGCCCAGGGCGAGCAGCCGCTCGGTCCCGAGGACGTGGTGGTCGAGCCCGTGCACGCCCTCGAAGGTGTGGCTGAAGGGCGGGTGGCCGATGTCGTGCACGAGGGCCGCGGCCCGGGCGACCTCGTCGTCCTCGGCGAAGTGCGCCACGAGCGACAGCAGCCCGAGGGAGTGGGTGAGCCGCGAGTAGGACTGCGTCGTGGTCACGGTCGCGGCTCCTGCGTGGGCGACGAAGCCCAGGCGACGGACCCACCACGTCCGCAGGAGGTCGCGTTCGAGCGGCGTCAGGCGCACCGTGATGCGCCACAGGGGATCGACGTAGAGGCCATCGATGCCGAGCGTGTCCGCCGCGTCCTTCTGCACGTGTCCCTCTTCCTCCGGCCGTCCTCCCACCATCATGGCGCGGGCCCGCAGGATGCCCGGCTCACGACTCCCCGGGGCCCGTTCGGTCACGAATCGGTAACGGGGCCACCCCGGACCAAACCCTCCCCCGCCCCGCGGCGAACACATCACATCGGGTCAACACCCCGGAAACACCGGCCCCACACACCGGAAACACCGGGGCAACACCCACACAACCGTCACGTTCCACACAACGTAAGGACACACCATGCGCAAGACCACCAAGACCGGACTCAGCTTCGCCGCCGCCGGGATCCTCGTCGCCGGCATCACCGGCGCCAGCCTCACCGCCGCCCAGGCCGCCCCCACCGTGCACCTCGCCGCGTCGTCGTCGTCCTCCATCCCCGCCCCGGCCGCAGCCGTCCCCGCCCTCCTCGGCGGCGACACCTCCGTCGCCCTCGACTCCGGCTTCCTCGGCGCCCTGAAGACCCTCGGCCTCACCCCCTCCACCGCCGGCACCGCGAAGCTCGCCGGCAGCGACATCTCCTTCCCCATCACCGGCGGAAGCGTCGTCTACTGGAACCCGAAGGACAACTACCGCCCCTACGTCCAGGGCATCGTCGAGCACGACGGATCCGGCCTGAACCTCACCGCCGGCAGCACCACCGTCACCCTCTCCAACTTCACCATCAACCCCGGCAACTCGATCCTCTACGGCGACGTCTCCGTCAACGGCAAGGTCGCCGTCGTCCAGGCCGACCTCTTCAACCTCTACGGAGGCACCCTCAAGCCCCTCCAGGTCGAAGGCAACAACGCCGTCCTCACCGGCACCACCGTCCACGTCTCCGCCGACGCCGCCAAGCTCCTGAACACCACGTTCAAGACCGACGCCGTCAAGAGCCAGCTCCTCGTCGGCGTCGCCACCATCACCGCCCAGATCAAGTAACAACACCACACCACCCGCACCACAGCACCACCCGAGGGCCCGCCGCACACCGCGACGGGCCCTCGGCCATACCCCCGATGACTCGACCCGCTCGCCGCGCCAGTGCGCAAAGCGGCCGGGAAGCACCCGATTCCCCGTGAGCGGACCACATCGTTCGGCAAAGCGTGTTAACTGTGGATAGCCGTCGACGGATCAGGTTCGACGGCACGAAAACAGGGTCGAGACTGCCGCAGATGCGTGCGTTCCGGGCCGTTTTCACCCAGGATCAGGATCGGACACCGGCTGTGGACAGGACGCCCGAGAGAACCGACGACGTCGTCGACCCGTTCTGGGGCGACCTCGGCGACGGCTTCGACCCGGAGACGCTCTTCGCCTGCCGCGGGAGCATCGACGGCCACAGCTGCGGCATCAGCCTGTTCCGCGACCGGATCGTGCTCGATGGCGATCGGGATCACTCCGCGCCGTGCATCCTGCGGGTCGACGAGGTCGAGGAGTGGGGCACGCGCGCCGACGAGGCCTCGATGCTGGTCGGGATCCGCAGCGACGACTGCCACAGCGGACGCCTGCCGAAAGCGTTCGAGCGGCCCCTCCGAATCGCGATGACGACGCTGCTCGGCCCCTCCGGCCACCGCTGATCTAGCCGGAAAACGAACTCCCCGGTGGTCGGGCCCCCTGGGCCGTGCGACGATTCACCCGATGACGACCGAGCCCACCCCGCTGATCCGGTCCGAGATCGCCGGCCGAGACCTCGACCAGGCGCGGGCCATGTACGAGGACGGCTACAACGGCGCCGGATTCCGCGCCGAGCAGTCCGAGTCGGAGTTCAGCTACCGCTACACGGTCCAGGGCGACGCCGACATGTCGCTCCGGTCGTCGATGTTCCTGGGCGAGATCGACGGCACGATCCAGCCCGAGAACGAGTACATCGTGGGCTGGCTCACCAGCGGAGCCGGATCCCTGAGCGCGGACGGACAGGACTCGGCGATCGTCGTGGGCCGCCCCTTCATGTTCCCCAGCGGCAAGCCCTTCTCCTTCGAGCTGGTCGACTACCGACAGAACCTCATCCACTTCTCGGCGCCGTATCTCGAGAGCGTCGCCGCCGAGCACGAGGGGCTGCTCGCCGGGCCCCTCGACTTCGCCCACGCCGTCGTGCCCGAGGTCGAGGCGCTGCGGCGGTGGCGCAGCACCGTCACGATGGTCGCGCGGACCGTGATCGGGCAGGAGCCGACACCGCTGCTGCTCTCGGAGGCCAAACGGCTCGCGGCCACGACCCTGCTCGACACGTTCGCGCACGGCGGCACGCCGATCCCGCCGGCCGTGCTCCTGCCGCGGAACGGACGCCTCCGGGTGGCCGTCGAGTACATCCACGCCCACGCGCACCTGCCGATCTCGAGCGGCACCGTCGCGGAGGCGGCCGGACTCAGCGTCCGCGGGCTCCAGAGCGCCTTCGCGTCGCAGCTCGACACGACGCCCAACGCCTACCTGCGCGACGTGCGGCTCGACCACGTCCACGCGGATCTCCTCGCCCTCGAGAGCCGCGAGGCGACCGTGACCGATGTCGCCGCCCGCTGGGGCTTCGCGCACCTCGGCCGCTTCGCCGCCGCCTACGCCGCCCGCTTCGGGGAGCGCCCCGCGGAGACGCTGCGGCGCTGAGGTCCGCCCTGCGGCTCGTCGCCGCGCGCCGCGGCCAGTACTCTCGGGGACGACGGCGCGAGCCGCCCGGACCGACAGGAACACCGCATGACCGACGACGCCCCGCCGACCACCGCCCGCGAGGTCGACACCGCCCTGAAGCGCCTGCTCCCCGGGGCCGGCACGGTCGTGGATGACGGGGCCGGGCCGCTGGGCGCCGGCGTCCTTCGGCTCCGCATCGGGCAGCGGCGCGACGTGACCGTGGCGCGGGCGTCCGGCGAGGCCCCGGCCGATTCGACGGCGGGGCCGGCTGCGGCGCCGGGATCGGGGTGGTCCATCGGCGGTGTCGACAAGGCATCCGACGAGGGCGCCGGGCAAGGCATCCTGCAGCCCCTCGACGTGACCGCGGAAGCCACGGCCGCCGAGGTCGCCGCCTCTCTCGTCTCCCTGCTCCGCTCGTGGGTGCCGACGCTCGCGCCCGGCGACGCCGACCCGGGGCTCCTGCGTGCGCTCTCGGCGTGGACGCCTCCCGCCGTGCCGCAGATCCCGTCGATCACACCCGCCTCGGCATCGCCGTTCGCCGGGCACGCTTACACCGCGTCACCGTTCTCGACGCCGCCGCTCCCGGAGCAGGCCTGGACCGCGACCGCCCGGTCGACCCCGACGAAGCCACCGATGTCGTTCGCGAAACGGGCCGTGATCACCGGGGCCGTGGTGGTCGGCGGCCTCCTCGTGCTCGGTGGCGGTGCGGCGGGAATAGCTCTCGCGGCCACGAGCCTCGCCGGATCGTCGGGATCGAGCGCGACGAGCGGACCGGTCGGTGCCGTGGGCACCACCCCGGTGACCGACCTCCGGACGGGCGACTGCTTCGACCTCGGCGACGCGTCCGACACGGACGGCGACGTCGAGACCGTGCCGTGCACCTCGTCCCACGACAGCGAGCTCTTCGGCATCGTCACCGTGCCGGAGACCGACGACGAGAGCGGCCGGGTCGCCTACGACCTCGCCGACGCCGCGTGCACGGCCAAGTTCTCGGACTACGTCGGCACGGCTTACAGCGACTCGGACCTCGACTTCGACGTCCTGACCCCCTCCGGCGACGCCTGGTCCGCCGGCGACCGCGCCGCCTCCTGCTACCTCACGTTCGACTCGCCCAGGTCGAGTTCCGCGCGCGACACCGGCGAATAGCGGGCGCAGGAGCCCCGGGGCGACCGTGACTAGGGTCGAGAGCATGCAGGCGACGAGTGCGAGCCAGGCCGAGGCGTCCTACCGCGGCACCGTCCCCCCGCTGGAGCAGGTCCGCGACGACGTCTGGGCGCTCGGGCAGGCGATGCCCGGCGACCACCTCCCCTACTCGCTGCTCTATCTGCTCCGCGACCGCGACGGCGCGCTCCACGTCGTCGACCCCGGTTGGGACTCCGACGAGAACTGGTCGTCGTTCACCGCGGCCCTCCGCTCCCTCGGGCACGGCCCGGCCGACGTCGCGACGGTCACGGCGACCCACCTGCACCCCGACCACCTGGGCATGGCGGAGAGGATCCGGGAGGCGTCGGGCGCGGTCCTCCAGCTGCACGAGGCGGAAGCGGCCGCACTGCCACGGCTCGCGAGCGAGGGTCGTTCGACCACCGAGCTGACGAGGCTGATCGACGAGTGGGGCGTCCCCGCCGAGCGACGGCGCGAGCTTCTCGACCTGGCCGACGACGCAGCGCTGTCCGACGACGCAGCGGGCGGGGCGGCCGGCCGCGCGACACCTGAAGTGCCGCTGGCGGACGTGCGCGTGGACCGCATCCTGCGCGACGGCGACCTGCTCGACGTGCCCGGGTTCGCCCTGACGGTCGTGTCGACACCCGGTCACACGCCGGGGCACCTCTGCCTGCGCGACGACGCGCGAGGCCTGCTGTTCTCGGGGGACCACATCCTGCCGACCCTGTTCGCCGGGCTCGGCCTGGGCGGGCCGAGCACCACGAACCCGCTGGCCGACTATCTGGAGAGCTGCGAGCGCGTCGCGGAGAATCCCGACGACGAGGTGCTGCCGGGGCACGGCTACCGCTTCTCGGGGCTCGGCGAGCGCGCCCGCGAATCGGCCGCGCACCATCTCGTGCGGGCGGGCGAGGTCGAGGGGATCCTGGCCCGGGATCCGCGGGCGACGGTCTGGCGCATCGCCTCGCAGCTCACCTGGACCCTCGGCTGGGAGGCGCTCCGGGGTTTCTACGCCTTCAGCGCGCTCTCGCAGACCGCGATGCACCGCGACTACGTGCGGTCGCGGCGCTCGGGTCAGGACTGACGCGAACCCTTTCGGGCGGCCTTCGCAGCGGACGCACGGCGGTTCTTGCGGATCACACCGATGACGGTGAGGACGACGGGCACGTAACGGAGGAGGCGGATCATCTGGTTCGCTTTCTGTTGCCCGGAGAGACCGGGGTCTCCTGTAGGACGCATCTCGACGGCGAAACGTCACGCTCTTAGACGCTTCTGAGAGCGCCGTCGCTACCGTCAGGCGTGCAGACGACCCGACATGCCCTCCGAACGCCGCCCACCACCGCCCCGACCGGCATGCTCGCCTTCGGCACGCAGCAGTCGAAGGGCATCGTCGCAGGCGTCGTCGCCGTCGTCCTCGTCGCCGCCTTCGGGTTCGCCGTGGTGCGCGGCGCCGCCTTCACCCGGGGCGACCTCGCGATCGACCAGGCGCTGAGCCGAGCTCACAACCCCGTGCTCGTGGCCCTGGCGACGGGCGCACACTGGATCTTCGACCCGGCGCAGGCCATCGTCCTCACCCTGCTCATCGTGATCGCGATCATCGCCGTCACCCGCAAAATCCGGCTCGGCGTGACGTTCGGCGCCGTCGTGGCCATCAGCTGGGTGCCGAGCGACATCGTGAAGATCCTCGTGCACCGCCCTCGGCCGGATGCGGCACAGCTCCTCCACCCGTTCGTCCCCGCGCAGACCGACCCGTCGTACCCCAGCGGGCACACCGTCTTCGTGGCGTCGCTCGCGATCGCCCTCATCCTGCTGGCCCGCGGGAAGTCGTACCAGCCGGTCGTCGCCGTCGTCGCGATCGTCGTGGCACTCGTCGTCACGTCGGCGTTCCCGTACCTCGGCGTGCACTACGTCTCCGACGTGGTGGCGTCGCTCGTGTGGTCGGCCGGCATGGTGCCGCTGGCGCTGAGCCTGTGGAACCGGATCGTGCTGCCGCGAACCCACCGGCGGCGGTAGCCGCGGCCCCTGCCCGCTGCACCCTCGTGTTCGGCTGCGGCGGTGGTCCTAGGACCACCGCGACGGCCGAACACGAGGGTGCAGCGTCGCCCGGGGATTCGAATCCGCACATGAAGCGCCTCCGGCGTGCGGCCGCATCCGTGCGACGACGTAGCGTCGTAGGGCGTGCGTCCCAACGGGGCGCAGACGACCGAAGGGGAGCCATGAGCCACCGCCGCCGACTCGCAGCGATCGCAGGAGCCACGGCCGCGGTCGCCCTGATCGCAGGATGCAGCGCGGTCGCGACCGCCCCCGCGGCCGAGGCACCGCAGCCGAGCGCTCACCGCAGCTCCGCGCCCCTGTCCGCCCCGGTGCAGAGGACGACGCCGCCAGCGGCTCCGGCTGCGACGAAGGTCGCGGCTCCTGCGAGTCAGAGCCCGGCACCGACCCCGGCCGCGCCCGCTGCCGCCGCCGCCTGCGTCGGGACCCCCGCCGGGGCGAAGCACGTCTACGTCAGCATCTCCGAGCAGCACCTCTGGGCCTGCACCGGCACGACGCTCCTCACGGAGGCCCCGGTGACGACGGGCGCCTCGGCTCTCACGAACGTCCACGACGCGACGCCGACGGGCACGTTCGCCATCACGGGCAAGATCCGCAACACGGTTCTCGCGGGCAGCGACGTCAACGGCCCGTGGAACGACCCGGTGCAGTACTGGATGCCGTTCGTCGGAGGCGACGGGTTCCACGACGCCTCGTGGCAGACGTTCCCGCTCGGGAGTCCGCTCTACACGACCCAGGGCTCGCACGGCTGCATCCACCTCTCCCTGGCCACGATCGCGACGGTCTTCGGCTGGGCCGACGTCGGGACCCCGGTGACGATCCGCGCCTGATCTCACGATCTGCGTGACGAAACGGCTCCTCGAACCGTCCTAGAGAGGCACCCCGACCGGGGCTGCCAGAACGGAGGACCGGTGGCGACCGCGCCCCAGCGACGATTCGAGGTGTCCGGGCACGATCTCGAGGAGGCCCAGGACCGCTACGAGGCGATCTACGAGGGTCGGCACTTCGAGTTCGGGCCGAGCGAACGACGTTTCGCCTACCGCTACGCGTTCGCCGGTGACGACGACGTGACCCTCCGCGTGTCGACGTTCGAGGGCTACCGGTCCGGCGAGATCCCCGACCTGCACGAGTACGTCGCCGGCTGGATCGAGGGCGGCCAGGGCGTCATCGGATCCGGGCGGAGCGCCGTCACCACGAACGGCACGCAGCCGATCCTGCTGCCGCACCGCGTCCCTTTCGAGTTCCACTTCGGCCCGAGCCGCCTCCACCTCGCCCACGTCAGCGCGCATCTGCTCGAGGAGATCGCGGCCGAACAGCACGGCTCTCCGGCCCGCCCCGTCTCCTTCGACCCGAGATCCCGCCCGACCCCGCAGGCGCTCGAACGGTGGCGGCGAGCGATCGCAGGAGCCGGCCCCACGATCACCGGAGGAGCCGCCCCGCCGCTCCTGCGCCACGCCGCCAACCGCTCGGTGGCCATCGCCATGCTCGGCCTCGCGCCGTGGCACGCCCCCGAGCTCCCCGAGGCCCTGCTCGGCCCGAGGCTGCACCGGATCCGCGCCGCCGTCGATCTCGTTCAGCACGGCGCCGAGCGTCCCCTCACACCCGCCGACATGGCCGAGGCCGCCGGGATGAGCCCTCGCAGCCTCCAGCTGGCCTTCCGCAAGCACCTCGGCGTCACGCCGATCGCCTACCTGCGTCAGGTCCGTCTCGACCGGGTCCGGCAGGAGCTGCGGGCCGGCGATCCCGACACGACCACCGTCGCCGACATCGCGCGCCACTGGGGCTTCGGCCACCTCGGCCGGTTCTCGTCGGCGTACGCGATGCGCTTCGGCGAGCATCCCCACGAGACGCTGCGACGCCGGTGACGGCGGCGTCGACGGAGGTGTCGACGAGACCTGCGGGCGTTTCCTGGGAGTCGTCTGAAATGCCGTGACGGTCTCCGTCGCCGCTGCGTCCCATTCCCGTGACCGAGTGATCGGCACCGCATCCCGAACCGGATGCGCCCCCGAACCAGAGAAAGAGACGATCTCATGACCGACGTCACCCGCACCGCCACCCCCACCACGACCGTCTCCACGTCGTCCAGCGGCACGAACACGATCGCCGAGGGCGTCGTCGAGAAGGTCGTCGGCATCGCCGCCCGCGAGGTCCCCGGCGTGCACGACCTGGGAAAGGGCGCCACGCGCGCCATCGGCGCCCTCCGCACGGCGATCAACCAGCAGGACCGCGGTCAGGGCGTGAGCGTCGAGGTCGGCGAGAAGCAGGTCGCCGCCGACATCGTGATCGTCGCCGAGTACCCCGTCGCCCTCCAGACGCTGTCCGACGAGGTCCGTCGCGCCGTCGCCGAGGCCATCACCACGGTCGTCGGACTCCAGGCCACCGAGATCAACGTCCGCGTCGACGACGTGTTCATCCCGTCGGACGACACCGACGAGGAGCCCGAGGCCCGCGTCCTCTAGTCCCACCCTTCGTTCCGCCCGACCGGGGCCGCACGCCTTCCGAGGCGGCGGCCCCGTTCCGCGTCCCGGGCGGCTACCGTGTCGGTGGCTCGTCGTAGCCTGCCCGCGTGCCGGAGCCGATCGGGATGTGGTGGGCGCGACGACGGATGTCGCGTGGCACCGCCGTGCCCTACGCCGTGGGGCGATACCGCGAGGCGTGGTTGTCATTCCCCGTCCTCGTGCGCCAGTACCACCCCGAGTTCAACGGCGGCATCGTCCTCAGTCAGATCCCGCCCGCGGCCGACGTCTTCCTCACCTGGCAGTGCGACGTCGGCCACGTCTTCGTGGCCACTCCGGGTGAGCAGCGGTCCCGGCCCGGGCGCGAGCGACGGCGTTCCTCCTGGTGCCCCGACTGCGCCGAGCTCGCGAAGCCGCGCACGCCTCGGCTCGTCTCTCCCCCGCTCATCACCGACACACCCCGCGACGTGCCCGCTGGCCCGCAGCTCATGCCGGCACCGCCGCTCCCGCCACCCCCGTCGCCACCCGCGTCCGCAGCCGCCGCGCGGGCACCGCAGAAGCCCCGGGCACGCAGGATCCCCAAGCCCCTCTGCCCCGTCACCCCGCAGCTCCCCGCCGGCACCCCCTTCGCCAGCGCCTGCGCGCCGCCGCCGGCCTCCGCGGTCGAGGCCGACCTCCGGGCGCGTCTCGTCGAGACGCTCGAGTTCACGACGGGCTTCACGGCCGTCCGCCTCGCCCGGCCGTTCTTCGACCACCTCGAGGCGTGGCCCGACATCCTGCTGCCCGAGCTGCGCGTCGCCCTCGAGTACGACTCCACCGGCCGTCACGGGCTCGAGCACGTCGGCCGGCGCGAGGAGGCCGACCGGCGCAAAGACCGTGCGCTCCGCAACGCCGGCTGGGAGGTGGTGCGCATCCGCACCGGACGCCTCCCCGCGCTCGGTCCGCACGACCTCCAGGTCTCCGGCGTGACGAAGACGACGATGGCGAAGATCGTCGACGAGCTGCGGGTGATCAGGGGTCCGCTCTTCGTCGACGCGTACCTGCGGGGCTGAGTCGGGGCTCCTGCGGTGGCGGCTACCGGTGCTCACTGCGGCCGCCGCGGCAGACCACCGTCGCGACCGTCACCCGCGCAGGGCCAGCGCCTCGCTCCGCCAGCGCGCGTACTCGGCCCAGGGGTCGACGCGGCCGGCCCCCAGGGCGCGCGCGTGCGCGTCGAGCTCGGGGCAGGTGCCGAACCACTCGCTGGTGCCGAGGCGGTGCTCGGCGAACTCCAGGTGCCGACGCTGTTCGACCTCGCGCCCTCCCCGCTCGAACGCCAGGACCTCGTCGTGCCAGAGGCGCGCCAATCGCTGTCGGGGGTTCGACGACGTGCCGATCTTGAGCCGGTCGCCGAGGCGGATGTAGTAGACGACGTCGACCCGGGGCGGCGGGAGCTCGCCGTCGGGGGCGTCGCCGAAGCGCCACTCGCAGGTCGCGCAGAGCCACCCCGACGGGTAATGCACGCCGAGCCGCGAGCCGCACGCCACGCATGGCGCCGGCAGAAGGTCGACCACGCCGTGCTCCCGCCCGGACCACTCCGCGGCCACGGCCAGATGCTGGTCGCAGAGCCGCACCGGCGCACCCGGCACCGCGGCCCGCGTGCAGGCACGCTCGGTGCACGTCGCCTCCGAGGAGGCGGACATCGCAGGAGACTCGTGCCCGGTCATGCCGCCACCGTAGCGGCGACCCCCGACACGAGCCTCCCGCGCGAGGTGTCAGTCGGCGTCGACCACGATCCAGGCCGTCGTGTCGGCCGGCAGACGGTCGCCGTCGAGGGCGCCGCTGGCGATGACCACGCGACCGGCGGGCAGCTCCACCGACTCGACACCGAAGTTCGTCACGGAGACCCAGCCGCCGGGGCGGCGAAAGGCGACGACCGACTCCGGCGCATCGATCCAGGAGAGCTCCTCGGCGGTCTGGAGTTCGTGTCGGAGAGCGAGCGCGCGACGGTAGAAGTGGAGGGTGGAGCTGTCGTCGGCCTCCTCCGTCTCGACCGAGTAGTCGCCCCACCAGACCGGCTGGGGAAGGTGGGAGTCGCCCGAGCCGAAGCCGAACGACGATCCCTCCGTCGTCCAGGGCAGGGGCACGCGGCACCCGTCGCGGCCGATCTCGACGCCGCGGTTGCGGAAGAACGCGGGATCCTGCCGCTCCGACTCGGGGATGTCGACGACCTCGGGCAGACCGAGCTCCTCGCCCTGGTAGAGGTAGGCGCTGCCGGGCAGCGCGAAGGCGAGCAGGCTGACGGCGCGGGCCCGGGCGACGCCGAGGTCGCGGTCCTCCACCTCGGAGGTGCCTCCGGAGAGCAGCCACTCCCTGCCCTCGCCGCCGCTCGGCAGGCCGTAGCGGGAGGCGTGGCGCACCACGTCGTGGTTGGAGAAGACCCACGTGCTGCTCGCCCCCGACTGTCCGGCCAGGGCGAGGTTGTCGCGGATGATCGTGCGGAACTCCTCGGGATTCCAGGTGGCGCGGAGCAGGTCGAAGTTGAAGGCCTGGCCCAGGCTGTCGCGGCTCGCGTAGCGGACGCGCCGATCGGCGGGCACCCACGCCTCGGCGACGGCGGTCAGCGGCGGCGAGTAGCGGTTGAAGAGCTCGCGCCATTCGGCGTAGACCTCCTGCACGTCGTCGCGGTCGCTCAGGGGGTGGTCGCCGACCGGGAAGAGCGTCGGGTCGGCCAGCTCGGCAGCGGTCGGCAGGGGCTCGGGGAGGCGCTTCGTCAGCGCGTGGGCGACGTCGATGCGGAAGCCGTCGACGCCGCGGTCGGCCCAGAACGCGAGGGTCTTCAGGAAGTCGTCGCGGATCTCGCGGTTGGCCCAGTTCCAGTCCGGCTGCTCCTTGGCGAACATGTGGAAGTACCACTGACCGTCGGCCACGCGGGTCCACGCCGGACCGCCGAAGGTGCTGGTCCAGTCGGCCGGGGGCAGCTCGCCGTTCTCGCCGAGGCCGTCGCGGAAGATGTAGCGGTCGCGCTCGGGCGATCCGGGCCCCGCGGCCAGCGCCTCCTGGAACCAGACGTGACGGTCGGAGCTGTGGTTCGGCACGATGTCGACGATGAGCTTGAGCGATCGGGCGTGGAGGGCCGCGACGAGCTCGTCGAACTCGGCGAGCGTGCCGATGCGCGGATCGACGTCGCGGTAGTCGTCGACGTCGTATCCGCCGTCCGCGAGGGCCGACGGATAGAAGGGGCTCATCCACACGGCGTCGATGCCGAGGCCCTTGAGGTAGTCGACGCGCGACAGGATGCCGCGGAGGTCGCCGACGCCGTCGCCGTTCGCGTCGGCGAAGCTGCGCGGGTAGATCTGGTATACGGCGGCCTGGCGCCACCAGTCCGCATCGGGACCGAGGAGAGCGTCGGAGGGGGAGAGAGTGGTGTTCGTCATGACTTTCTTCTTCGGTCGTCAGCGGTGAGCGGCGCTTCGGGAGTGGCGCGGCTCAATAAATTTAGACTGTAAATCTAAGTTCGGGTCCATTATCGGCGCGCGATTCCGACGCGGTCAAGTGCGCGGCGCGCAGTTGTTGCCTTGGTCGCGAAATTCGTGCGGACAGTGCAACGAGTTCCGGCCTAGGGTGACGCCATGACCGGTGATCGGATCCACTGGAACACACGTCGACGTGTCGCCGCGGGGCTCACCACCCTCGCCGCGACCGCCCTCCTCGCCACCGTCGGGGCGCTCCCCGCCACGGGCGCGAGTTCCCCGCCCATCCAGGACGTGACCACCTGGGCCGGCTATCACGCCGACCAGGCGCGGACCGGCGCGATCCCCGCGAACTCGGGGATCTACCCGTCGCACACGGTCTGGAACGCGAATCTCGGCGGGGCGGTCTACGGCCAGCCGGTCGTCGCCTCGGGTCGGGTCTACGCCGCGACCGAGAACGATCGCGTCGTGGCCCTCGATCCCGCCTCCGGAAAGATCATCTGGTCGCGCTCGGTCGGCACACCGCTGACGAACGTCGCGGCGACGGCGGGATGCGGCAATGTCGACCCGCTCGGAATCACGAGCACCCCGGTCGTCGACACCAGGACCGGCACGCTGTACGTCGTGGCGGAGCGCGCCACCCACGACGCGAACATCGTCCAGCACCGCCTCGTCGGCATGAGTCTGGCGACCGGCGCGGTCACGCTGCAGCGCGACGTCGACCCGACAATGCCCGCCGGCGAGAAGCAGGTCAACCTGCTCCAGCGCACGGGGCTCGCCCTCGCGAACGGACGCGTCTACGTCGGCTTCGGCGGCAACAACGGCGACTGCGGCAGCTACCACGGCTGGGTCGTCAGCGCGGCGACCTCCGGCGACCCCGCCCTCAAGACCTTCGAGGTCGCCTCCGACGGCGAGGGCGGCGCGATCTGGATGGCAGGAGGCGCTCCCGCGGTCGACGCGGCCGGGAACGTCTACGTGACGACCGGCAACGCCAACCCCGATCCGCCCCAGGGCGGTCCCGACCCGAAGCTGTACACGGAGAGCGTCGTCAAGCTCTCACCCGACCTCCGGGTCCTCGCGTCGTACAAGGATCGGATCGCAGGGGGCGACGCCGACCTCTCCACCGGCAACCCGGTGCTCCTCTCGGGCGGCCGCGTCTTCTCGGTCGGGAAGACCGACGTCGCCTACGTGCTCCGCCAATCCGACCTGACCCAGGTGGAGTCGATCTCCGGGGTCTGCGGCAGCGACCCCGACGGTGGCCCGGCCTACGACCAGGCGACCGACACGGTGTTCGTCCCGTGCCGGGGCGGCGGCATCCAGCCGGTCGATCTCAAGACGAAGACCGTGCGCCCGAAGCTCACCGGCGTCAACGGCGCCCCGATCCTGGTCGGCACGCAGATCTGGGCGGCTCAGTACCCGCAGGGCACGCTCTCGAGCATCAACTCGGTCTCGGGGAGCCACCACCTCACCATCACCATCGGCTCGACGCTGCCGCACTTCGCGACGCCCAGCGCCGGGCTGCGCCACCTCTTCATCGGCACGACGACGGGAGTGGCCGGGTTCCACTGAGCGACGGCGTCGGGCCGAGACGGCTCCGGATCGTTCGCGACCTCTCGGAATCGAACGACCGCCCAGGCGCCGCACGGGCCGCTTCATTAGTGTTAGGCAAGCCTTCCCTACACCGCCTGACACCCGAAACGGATCCATGAAGCTCTCGCGTCTCGCCGCCGTCCTCGCCCTCCCGACCGTCGCCGCGCTCGTCCTCGCCGGTTGCGCGGCGAGCCCGGCCGCCTCGACGGGCGGCTCCATCAAGGGCCAGACGATCACGGTCTACAACGCTCAGCACGAGGAGCTCACGCAGGCGTGGGCCGACGCGTTCGAGAAGGAGTCCGGCGTCAAGGTCGTCCTCCGCAACGGCTCGGACTCCGAGATGGCCAACCAGATCGTGCAGGAGGGGCAGGCGTCCCCCGCCGACGTCTTCCTGACCGAGAACTCGCCGGCGATGTCCCTCGTCGAGAAGGCCGGTCTCTTCGCCGACGTCGACGCGGCGACGCTCGACGCCGTGCCGTCCGAGTACCGACCGAGCACGGGCAAATGGACGGGGATCGCCGCCCGCTCGACCGTCTTCGTCTACAACACGAAGCTGCTCAGCGAGAGCCAGCTGCCGAAGTCGCTCGACGACCTCGCGACTCCTGCCTGGAAGGGCCGCTGGGCGGCGTCGCCGAGCGGTGCCGACTTCCAGGCGATCGTCTCCGCCTACCTCGACCTCAAGGGCAAGAGCGCGACGCTGGCGTGGCTCAAGGCCATGAAGACCAACTCCGTCGCCTACCAGGGCAACTCGACCGTCATGAAGGCCGTCAACGCGGGCGAGATCCCCGGCGGCGTGATCTATCACTACTACTGGTTCGGCGATCAGGCCGACGGCGCCCAGAACAGCGCGAACACGAAGCTGCACTACTTCAAGAACCAGGATCCGGGCGCTTTCGTCAGCGTCTCCGGCGGCGGCGTGCTGAAGTCCAGCAAGCACGCGGAGGCGGCGCAGGCGTTCCTGAAGTTCATCGTCGACAAGGGCGGCCAGGACATCCTGCAGACCGGCACCAGCTACGAGTACCCGGTCGCGTCCGACGTCGCCGCGAACAGCAAGCTCCCCTCCCTCGCGTCGCTCGAGGCCCCGAAGATCGACCCGTCGAAGCTCAACAGCACCGAGGTCACCGATCTGATGACGGAAGCCGGGTTGATCTAGCGGTGACCGCTCTCACGGCTGGTCGGCGCCGCGCGCCGACCGGCCTCCTCGTCACGGTCGGGGTCGTCGTGCTTGTCACGCTGATCCCGATCGGCTTCGTCGTGTCCACGGCGATCCAGACGGGGTGGGCGACCCTCGGGCCCCTGATCTTCCGGCCGCGCGTCGGCGAACTTCTGCTCAACTCCATCGGCCTGCTCCTCCTGGGCGTTCCGGCGTGCATCGCGATCGGCGTCGGCGGGGCGTTCCTCGTGGAGCGGACGACCCTGCCCGGGCGGCGCGTGTTCACGATCCTGCTGGCCGCACCGCTCGCCGTGCCCGCGTTCGTCTCCAGCTACGGCTGGGCCAGCGCCGTCCCGTCGATCAGCGGCCTCTCCGGCGGACTCCTCATCACGACGCTGGCGTACTACCCGCTCGTCTACCTGCCGGCCGTCGCGACGCTGCGGCGACTGGACCCGGCGCTGGAGGAGACCGCGAGGTCGCTCGGCCGCGGCTCCTGGTCGGTGTTCTTCTCGGTGATCCTGCCGCAGCTCCGTCTCGCGATCTGGGGCGGCGGCCTCGTGGTGGCGCTCCACCTCCTGGCGGAATACGGCGCCTTCGCGCTGATCCGCTTCGACACGTTCACGACGGCGATCGTCGTGCAGTTCCAGTCGACGTTCGCCGGGCCCGCGGCGAGCGCGCTGGGCGGGGTCCTGGCGACGCTGTGCCTCGTGCTGCTCGTCGGCGAGGCGGGGACGCGGGGGCGGGCGCGGTACTCGCGGGTCGGCTCCGGTTCCGCGCATCCTGCGACCCGGATCCGCCTCGGCTGGGCGGCGGTGCCGTCGGTGCTGCTCCTCGTGGGCCTCGGCGTGCTCGCCCTCGGGGTGCCGCTCGTGAGCCTCGGCCACTGGCTGTCGGTCGGTTCGCCGTGGTCCGACCCCGACCTGCTGACGACGTTCGGTCAGACGGCGTTCCTCGCCGTGGGCGGCGCCGTCCTCACCGTCGTGCTGGCACTCCCGCTGGCGTGGCTGAGCGTGAGGTTCCCGACGCGGATCTCGCGCGTGCTCGAGGGGTCGAGCTATCTCGCGAGCAGCCTGCCGGCGATCATCGTCGCGCTGGCGCTCGTCACCGTGACGATCCGGCTGGTGCCGTCGCTGTACCAGACGTACTTCACCGTGTTCCTCGCCTACTCGCTCGTCTTCCTGCCGCGAGCGCTCGTGACGCTCCGGTCGGGCATCGCCCAGGCCCCGGTGCTGCACGAGGAGATCGCACGCTCGCTCGGGAAGTCGCCGCTCGTCGCGCGGCTCCGGGTCACGGCTCCTGCGGTCTGGCCGTCGATCGCGGCGGCGGCCGCCCTGGTCGCCCTCGGCGCCGCGAACGAGCTGACGGCGACGCTCCTGCTGGCGCCGACCGGCACGCGCACCCTCTCGACGCAGTTCTGGTCGGACAGCACGAGCCTCAACTATTCGGGTGCGGCCCCGTACGCTCTTCTCTTGATCGCCCTGAGCATCCCGGCGGTCGCCATCCTCTTCACCCAGACCCGCCGAACGGCGAAAGCATGAGCACCCTCGAGATCTCCCACGTCGACATGTCGTTCGGCGGCGCCCCGATCCTGCGCGACGTGTCGCTGACCGTGCCCGACGGCACCCGCACCGCCCTGGTCGGCGCGAGCGGCAGCGGCAAGAGCACCCTGCTCCGCCTGATCGCAGGATTCGAGACCCCCGAGAGCGGGACCATCACGGTGGGTTCACGGCCGGTCGCCGGCCCCGGCACGTTCGTCCCCGCGCATCGGCGCGGCATCGCCTTCGTGGCGCAGGAGGGCGCGCTCTTCCCGCACCTCACCGTCGAGCAGAACATCCGCTTCGGCCTGCCGCGCGGAGCGTCCCGTCGCCTGCGGATCGACGAGATCGCCGACCTGGTCTCCCTCGACCGTGGTCTCCTCGAGCGGTTCCCGCACGAGCTCTCGGGCGGACAGCAGCAGCGCGTCGCCCTCGCCCGCGCTCTCGCCCCGTCTCCCGGGGCGCTCCTCCTCGACGAGCCGTTCAGCGCTCTCGACACCGGTCTCCGGGAATCCACCCGGGCGGCGGTGATCGACGTGCTGGAGGCCAGCGGCGTCACCACGGTGCTCGTCACCCACGACCAGGAGGAGGCGCTGTCGTTCGGCAGCCAGGTCGGCGTCCTCGAGGGCGGCCGGCTCGTGCAGGCAGGAGCCCCGGCCGACGTCTACTCGTCGCCCGTCGACCTCGCCACGGCGCGGTTCCTCGGCGAGGCCATCGTGCTCCGCGGCCACGTCGACACGACTCGCGCCTGCGTCTCGACGGCGCTCGGCGACCTGCCCGTGGAGCACGATCGGCGCACGACGTCGGGGGCGGGAGCGTCGGCCGTGCTCCTGCGCCCCACCCAGCTCAGCGTCTCGGAGCCGCGCGACGGGCTCGCCGCCGCGACCGTCGCGTCGCTCCGTGCCGCCGGGTCGATGGTCACCCTCGACCTCGACTGCGGTCGGGGCGCGCAGGAGCCGCGGGAGACTCTCCGGGTCGAGGTCACGCCGTTCGTCGCCCGCGGCCTCGTGCCCGGGCAGGCGGTCGGAGTGGCCGTGGCCGGTGGGGTGACGGCGTACGACGCGGTCGGTTGACCCCGTGATGGCGTGCGGCACTTGACCCGCTGGTGACTCCGGCTCAGAATCACGACATCGGGTGTCGTTTCTGAGGGGGAGTCGAATGAAGGCCAGAGCCGTTCGCACCGGCGTGTTCGCGGGGCTCGGGGCCGTCGCCCTCGTCGCAGGCTTCGCTGTCTCGACGCAGTCGGCGCAGGCCGACGCCGTGCCGCCGACGGCCGCCGAGCAGCACGCCATGAGCCTGCGCGCCGACTCCGGTTTCGAGCACGACCTCGCCTTCGTGCGGAAGCTGGAGCGCACGCCGGGCCTCGACGAGAACTGGCTGGGCATCCCGCTGACGGCGCAGGAGGCGGGGCAGATGGCGGCGCGCGAGGGGACGGCCCCCGTCGTCGCGGCCATGACGACGGAGCTCCGGTCGCGTGCGGACTTCGGCGGCGCGTGGATCGTCCAGGAGGGGAACGGCGGCGTCGCCGTGGCTCTGACCGCCCCGCCGTCGGACGCGGTGCGGGCCGAGGTCGCGCGGCTCGTGCCCCACCGGTACTTCACGCGGTTCGTGCTGGTGAAGCGGGACCTCGCGTCGCTGGAGGATCTGGCCGCCCGGATCTCCGCGTCCCCGACCCGCGATGCGAGCGGCGACCCGTACTGGACGTCGGTGGGCGTGCGAGAGATGTCGAACGTCGTCGAGGTGCGGGTGGTCGATCGGAGGCACGCGGACTGGATCCGCGCGCACTACGCCGACGACGGGCTGTCGGTCATGGTGGCGCCGGCGCCGGTGCCGCTCGCGGCACGGGTCGTCGCCCGCGGTGCGGACAGCGGCCGCTAGCGGATCACTCGGGTTCTGCCGGAACCGACATCGATCTCGACTCCTGGGAGATCACCCGAGTCGCGGTGTCGTCTCGATGAGAAAGACTCCACCGAGGATCATGAACGCGGCGCCGAGAAGACCCAGGAGGACGGGCGAGTAGAACGCCAGCGGGACCATGCCGTTGGGCCGGTCCGCCTCTGCCCACTCGATGGACCGGTAGATCCGGTTCCGCAGCAGGATCACCACGAGGCCCACGAGAAGCAGACTCGCCCCGAGCACGATCAGGAAGGGCCGGTCAGACACGCGAAACTCCCGAAGGAGGGCTGATCGAAGTTTGATTCATCCGAGCGACGCCCCTACATCGCGCGCGTCCAACACCTTTCGCGACTTTACGAAACTTCACGTCAGGATCGCCAAACCCTCGGTAGCCCCGTCAACTTGGAAGTCAGCTAGGAACGGGCCTAGGGTTCCAAGGCGAATGCTGTCGAATTGTTGACTATTCGTGCGCGCAGGCCGCACAACCAACGCTCGTTCCTCGTTGGGCGCGCGATCCGGATGCCCGCGATCATGGCGATGCCCGTTACCCCGTATGGTCACGATGCTCAGTGGGTGGGCGTGTCCTGCACCTGCCAAATTAGTGCCACAACGGATGCGATTCGGCACACCTAGGTTTTGGCACAGGTGGGTGCGCGAAATGGAGCTCTTGTGTCCTTCAAGCTAGGTTTCATCGGCAGCGCGGCTTTGGAGGAGCGCCTCAAGCGAACCGGCTGGAGACGAGGTACGCGGCGAATACAACCCCGCTCGCCATCGTGAATCTGATTGACCAGGTGACTGCTACGTGCTTCTTCCACGAGACGACGGCCGCTTGGATGATGTTCCGACTTAGCTGAGGAAGCAGATCTTCGTTGCGGAGCGATGCTTCAAGATTCGTCGCTTCCCAGTGGCAGGCGTGTCCAAAGTAAATGTGGTTCGACAGCGACTCGTGCTTTGCATCCTTTGCCCGAAGTCGTGGTGCCACGCCGATTGCTGAAGAGATCGATCCGGCCAGAATCAACACGCTGCCCAAGATGAACAGGACGATCAACCACCAGTGACTGAAATGGTGAAAAACCTTGTCCGCGGAGAATAAAGCGACGACTGCAGCGATCACTGCTGAATCGAGTCCGAAAGCGAAGGCCGCTTTAGCGTCAGCTTTCGCCGTCCAGTCAAGCTGGGCGTCGTGAATCTTCCACGCGTTGTCGATGGCGCGCTCCTGCTTACCCATGAAAATTTAGAGCTTCCATCGGTAGGAGGTGCGGTAGTAGTTCTTGTCTTCACCGCCGAGCTTCATGGAATAGGGACCCTCCCACATGTTCACGCCGCTTGAAAGTCGCGTGTCGTCGTTCAACAACGCGTGGGCTCCTGCGCCGATTCGGATGGTGTAGTTGCCGTGACGCTCATCGCTCAGCTTGGCCGCAAAATTTGCGTTCCGGCCAATTGACACGAGGTCGTCATTGTCGCGGATGCCAGCTCGAATAAGAAGCGCCTCGCCATTGGCGATACCGATGGCTCCTTGAAGCTTCCAGCCGCTGTCCTGGAGGGACTTGAACTGCGAGCGAAGGGCAGGCTGAACTAGGGCCTCCACGGACCACTTGATTTTCATGGCGGCTTTGACCGCCCGGATGGCCCTGTCGGGTCCGGCGAAGACTCCCATGACCCGATCTCCATCGAAGCTGCGAATGTAGCCGTCGTGAGCTCGAATGACTCGTACGGCGACTTGTAGGTAGGCCTTGAAAACTCGTGCCACTGTTTCAGGCGGATGATGCCTCACGAGTCCCGACGAGTCGATCATGTCGGCGTACAGATAGACGCTTTGCAGATAGACGCCACCTGAGTAACCGATTTCGGAAGATTTTGGCACTTTGTCGTTAGACAGTTGTTGCTTGCTCGTGCTGAGGGCAGTCTCCACCGTCGATTTGATCTCACGTTCGACATCGTCCTTAAGCGTCATTCGTCCTTCTCCGGTTCTCTTGCCACAGCGCTGCCTCGGAAAGAGGTGACATTGCCACCGATGTTCAAAAACTGGCTGTCCGTCCAAAGGCTTTTGCCCAGCTCGTCTTTCCACGTGTCCCCGAACGAGTGCATCCAGGTGTAGTCGTCGATAAACGTACTTTCAGCCCTGTCTCGGATCTCGCTCAACTTGGCAGCGACGTTGGGTGCAGCGCCAATGGAAACGAGGTCGTTGTCGTTCCGTACGCCGCCGCGAATAAAGAGAGCGTCGCCAGTCGCGATGCCGGTCGCATGCCTGATCGCCTTTTTCTCCTCCGGCCACTGAGAGAAATATCCGGCGAGTGGGCTGATCCAGCTTGCGACGGCCCAGATAATGGCGAAGGCAGCGCGGATCGCTCGCTCTTCTTTGTTTGCCCCGTAAAAGACACCCATCACCCGGTCGCCGTCGAAGCTCTTGATCTCACCTTCTTGCCACTTAATGGCAGCACTCGATGAGTACAGAAACGCCTTGACGATTCCGGCGGCGTCAGTCTGGGGGAGGTTCTGCCCTAAGAAAGACGACTCCGCGAGATCCGAATACAGGAATGTGGCCTGGATGCTTGTACCGTTCCTGGTGCCCAGGCCCAGGCTTTCGGTCGACGGGATCTTGCGCCCCTCCGTCACATTCCACGGCAAGATCAGGAAGCTCGACGTCTCGTTGATGATGTCTTCCCTAATTCCCAATCTCGCAGCCCCCTTAATTGTGTGGCCAAGCGTAGCCATGACCACCGACGCTTGCGCTTACAACCGGGTTCTTCGCCCCATAACCCTATGGTTCTAAACCGTCCCACCGGCTGACTTCCCGATTACGCGGTATCGGGCCTCCCGTGTCCCGCAACCATGTGCCGAAAGCTGTCGAGTGAATCTTGTCGCGGTCGACGGTTATGACACGGTCGCCGCAGGTGCAGGTGCAGGTGCACGTACCGTCCGGGCGGTATGCGCGTTCTGGTGTCGGTAGAGCGTCGGTCGGCTCCACCCCACGAGGCTGGCGGCTTTCTCGGCGGTTTTCCCTTCGGCTCGAGCTGCGGCCACGATTGCGAGTTTCTCGGCGACCACGGCCTGGTCGGTGTTCGGTAGGCCGAACTGGGTGCCCGCTTCTTGAGCGACGGCGACACCAGCGCGGACTCGTTGGACGATGAGTTCGCGTTCGTATTCGGCGAGGGTGGCGAGCATGTTGAGCATGAGCCGGCCGGTCGCTGTGGCTGGGTCGATCCCGTCGGAGATGGAGCGCACTTGGATGCCGCGGTCGCGAAGTCCCGAGACCGTGTTGAGGACGTCGAGTAGGGAGCGACCGAATCGGTCGATCCGCCACACGACGAGGGTGTCTCCGTCGGTGGCGTGTTCGAGGAGCTTCCGCACCCCGGGCCGGTCGGCGGCGTTTTTCCGTCCCGATGTAACGTCGGAGAAGTCGTCCCGCTTTTCGACCCCGATAGAGAAGAGTGAATCGATCTGAAGTTGCGGGTCTTGGTTGGTGGTGCTGATGCGGGTGTAGCCGAGAAGCCTCATCCGGCCAACATGTCTCAGAAACCCCTAGAAACAGGTCGACACGACGAAAAGCGGTGAGACAACATTGCGAGACAATGACGTGGTCCCACGATTCGGGTCAGACGCGGGGGAGTGGCGTCGACCGTGACTGATTATCAATGGGCGGGTGAGACGTCTCGAAAACCTTTAGTTATCCGAGACGCACCTGGCTGCTTCAATGCCCGAATGAGATACCGTCACCGGAATAGGCGTCGGACCACCTATCCGAGACAACTAGGTCCGCTTGGGCCCGGGGAGTGGTCGGAGCTGGCGAGCGTCCGGTCGACCATCGCCTAACGAACGGGGAGCGACTCAGATTCTCATCGAATGAGCGAGAGAGAGTCGCGAGACCTCGTAACGAGAGTGAATTAGTCGTCTGAGTCTGAGCGTCGCCGACCGGAGGACGCCTCAAATGTGAAACATAAACTCCAGGACACTACTGCCAAACACGCTGTGGCGATGGTTAAGCTAATCAGAATTCCGAGGTGCCAATGAGTCAGAGCGTTGATCGTGACCCCCATTATTGAGAGCGCAGCAGCGAATGTCGCCCATCGATCAAGCCGTGCGGCCAGAAGATTCCGTGGCTTCCATCGGATCATAAATCTTGTTTTGATTCCTGGCCTCCCTTCGGAGAAATTCGATTTAGCTTATTGATGCTGACTTGACAGCGAAAATGCGGCTGTCAATATGATCCGTATGGGATGCTACTCGGCAGCTCGTTGGGGAACGGGACGATCCCATGTCGACACGGGCGCGGCAAACCATTTGTAGTGTTCCTACGGCGTCGAGCAGAGGACCCTGCACGCCACCGCGACCGGCACCCTTATCGGGGCACCTGTCGCGGCCATCTCGCGGCTGAGCGGGAACACTAGTTTCCCGGCAGGTTCGCCTGCGATAAATACGGCGCCGCCCACCGCAACACCCCGTTCTCCTGCTCGAGCAACCGAATCCGCTTCTTCGCCTCTCGAAGCTCGGCACGATCCACGTCGGTCAGGCCGGACCGATGGTCGTCCTCAATATCGGCCTTCTTCGACCAGTTCGTCAGCGAGCCCGCGGAGATCCCGAAGTCCTTCGCGATCTGGGCCAACGGGGCCAGGCCTTTAAGGGCCACTGCGACGACGTCGTCACGGAACTCTCTCGGATAGGGCTTTGCCACGAGAGACATCCTTCCAGCGAGAACGAATCGTCACAGTTCAGACATCAACCAAACCCGGGCAGACGCGGTTGGGGCCAATCAGGCCCGGCTTCGTCCGGCCATGTCACATGGTCGCAGTCGGCATGTCAGGCCCCGTTGCCGCGGCCCAACGCCAGCGCCCCGGCAATGATGAAGGCCACCCCGGGGATAACAACAGCGCCGAGATACACCATCTTTACCGCTACCTCATTTGGGCTAAAGATCAGACCTGCGATACCGAAGAGAACAAAAAATACTCCTAAACCAATAGCTAGCTTGGGCCTTTTGACATTGAGCACTGGTTATTCCTCGATCAGATGAGCGGCGGGTCGAAGGGGTTTTCACCGACCGTAGCGTTACCGACAGCGCCGCCGAGGACGTTGCATGCCTCAGCAGCCCCGATAGCACCGACGCCGCCGGTTGCGGCTCCGGCAATACCCTCGCAAGCTATTCCGGTAAGCGTACCAACGACCGTACTTACTGCGAACTTTGCGATGGTCTGGGAATTTCCAGAGCTGATCGCCTGCCCCAGCCCGAAGAGGGTGTTGCCAAGACCAAGAGCAGCACGACCACTGATTGCTCCAGTCGGATCGGAACCGTTAATGGGGTCGCCACCCGCAAACTGATACCGGTTGGCATTTTGAGGGTCAAGGGGTGCGTCAAGGGTGTCCCTCTGGGTCCAGGTGCCGGTGAAGGCGTTGTACCAGCGTGCTCCGAACTTCACCAGCCCGGTTGCCCGGTCTGCCAGGCCGTTCTTGAAGAGGTACGGGTTCTGTGTGTACCCATTCCCGGTACCAGGGGTGAGTGTTCCGGCGCCGTAGGGGTCGTAGGATTCCCGGAATGCGGGTCCGGATCCGTCGGTGGTGAGGCCGGCGATGTTGCCGAGGCCGTCGTTGATGTAGAGCGCTGCGGTGCCGGTGGAGGTGGTCAGCATGACCGCCTGCCCCGTCGTCGGGTCGGCGTACAGGTGGGAAGTCGCGGACCCGTTCTGGTAGGTCGCGAGCCCGTTGGCGCCGTAGCTGTAGTTGACCGTGGTGCCGCCGGCGGTCGAGGACGACAGGAGCGCGTTCTGTGCGGATCCGGCGTAGGTGTAGGTGGTTTTGGTGCCGTTGATGGTCGCGGAGGTCATCTGGTTCGCCCCGTTGTAGGTGTACGTCGCCGTCCCCGTCCCGTCGGCAGTTTTGCCGGCGAGGAGGTTCCCGTTGGCGTCGTAGGTGAACCCGGCCACCGTGAGCTGGTTGGCCTCGTTGTAGGTCAACGTCTGGTTCTGGGTACCGTTGGTCGTCGTGGCCGTGCGGTTGCCGTTTTTGTCGTAGGAGTACTGCCAGTCGGTGTTCCCGGCGTTGCCACCGGTCTGCTTGACCCGGACGATCCGGCCGCTCGTGTCGTAGGAGTAGACGGTGGTCTGCTGCCCGAGGACATCGAACGCGGACTGGATTTTCTCGCGGTCGTAGAGCGGGTTGGTGCTGCAGTTGGTGGGGTCAGTGTTGCCGGTGACGGTCGAGTCCGCGTGGCAGTAGATGGTGTCGAACGTCGGGTGCGTCGGGTCAGCCGACGTCCACGACTTAATCTCCTTGACCCGCCCAGTGCTCTGGTCGTAGATCGTCTGGTAGCGCACCGACCACGTCGCCGGGACCGTTGCCGGGTCCGGGTTGGTTCCGGTGGTGTCGACGTTGGTGTCGGTGTAAGTGGCGGTCCCGCCGAGCCATTCGTCGATACGACGACCGTGGCTGTCGGTGGCGTAGTTGACGTAGGAGTAGCTGCCCGCCTTGGGGTACTTCGTCACCTCGAGGACGTTGGAGTCGTCATAGGTGTTCGTGTAGGTGCCGAACGAGTCCGACGAGGACACCTGGTTCGAAGCCTTGTCGTACGTGTACGTCTCCGTGTCACCGCCGGCGGAGTTCCGGGTGGTGAGAAGACGCCCGAGCTGGTCGTACGTGTTCGTCACCGTGCCCGTCGCGGACGCTTCGGTGAGCTTCCGGCCAGCGACGTCGTAGGTGTCGGTGACCGTCCCGGTGCCATCGGAGAACGACGTCGTCAGAAGCCGGTCGTCGTTGTCGTACGTGTACGAGGTGGTGACCCCGTTCCCATCCGACTGGGACGCAACCCGACCGAACGGGTCGTAAGTGAAGTGGTTCGCACCAAGACCCGCCGACCCGTTGGCCGTCGTGACCGTCACCGGGGTGATCGTGTCGAGCTGACGATTCGCGTCGTAGTGATACGAGGTCTTGTTCTGGGTGCCGGCCTGCATCGGAGCGGTGGCGGAGTACACCTGGCCGTCGTTGCTGCCGTCGCCGTTGGGGGTGCCGCCGCCAACCTTCGGGGTGTTGCGCACGATGCTCGCGGTCGACCCATCAGGTGCCGCGTTGGAGGACGAGTTTCCAAGCCCGTCATAGCCCAGGGTCGACTTGTTGCCAGCGTCATCAGTCGAACCAGTGACCGAGTACTGCGTGTTCGCGGCAGCCGAGCCATAAGTCGCGGACGACGACGAACCGCCCGGCGTCTGCGCCTTCGACAGCGACTGACCGGCGTTGGCGCCGTACGTGTTCGTCGACGTCGTCGACCCGGACCCGGAACCCTCCGTCGAGGTGGTGGGGGCGAACCCGTTGACGGAGTTCGTGTACGTCTTGCTGCGGGTGCGACCGACCGGGTCGACGGTCTTGGTGACGAGGTCGTTGGAGTCGATCGTGTACGTCGTGTGCGGCACCGACCCGACCGTCGCCGCGGTATCCGTGTTCGGCCCGGCAACAAGAGTCTGCGTGTCCGAGGTGTAGCTCAGGCGCGTCGTCGATGTGCCCGGGGATCCCGCGGTGGTGTTCTGCTGGTCGACCTGCGCGACCCGGTGGGTGGCCCCGTCGTAGGTGAACGATGTGACCGCGCCGGTCGGGCCGGTGATCGACGTCAGGTCGTGACCGGTGTACGCGAACGTGGTGGTGGCGCCTGCGGCGTCGACGAAGGTGGTGAGGTTGTTGGCGGAGTCCTTCGACCAGGTGACCTGACGGTTCGAGGACCCGGACGTCTGCGACACGGTCGTCGTCAAGGACCCCTGGTCGTACGCGACCGTCGCGGTCTTCGCACCGGCGGAACCGGCGCTCGAGACGACAGCGGTCGGCTGGTCGTTGGCGTAGGTGACGCTGACCTTGTTCTTGTTCCGGTCGACGATCGACCCGCCCTCACCGTTGCGGCTGAAAGTGATCGTGGAGTTGCTCGACCAGAAGTTCATCGAGTACGAACCCGCGTCCGCCGTCAGGGTCGCCTGGAGTCCCTGCGGCGACTGGTACGTCATCACACCGTTGACAAGGGCGGGCGTGAACTGCCAGGTGGAGCCGTCGGCGGCCGTGTAGACGATCCCGGCACCGTTCTGCGACAGGCTGCCGAGACTCGCAAGCCCCATCGTCCAGTTGTTCGCCGACAGGTCGTAGGGGTACCCGGTCTGCCAGCCGAGCGAGTTGTAGGTCTGCCCGATCGACGTCTTCGACCCGATCGCAGGCAAAGTGAGACCCCCGGTGGAGACCATCAGGTTCCCGGTGCCGACATCGACCTTCGCCGTCACCTGATCGCTCACCCCGAAGGTCAACGCCGTCTGCGACGGGCGGGAACCGGTCTGGTTGGTCTTCGTCGGCCCGTTATCGAGGAGCGAGTACCAACCCTCGACGTCGAGGATCACGTTGATCGTGCCGTTGGACACGTTCGTGATCTTCACCGCCCCGTCGGAACCGAGCTTCACCGTGGAGAACGCGGTCGTCGTCGTGGAGGCGTAGTACTGGATCGCATCCGTCCCCGCCGTGGAGTCGGAAGCGAACAGCGGTGCGTGGCCCTGGGCGCTGGTCCCGGAAATGACCGACAGGTTGACCGCGGCGTCGGTGATCCCGGTACCGGCGGCAGGGACCCCGTTGGTGCCGGCGACCTGGATCGTCCGGGTGGCGCCGGCAGCGATCGGCTGCGACGGCGACTGCGAGTTGTACACCCGAGCCGTCCCCGGCGTGAACGCACCCGCAACCGCGGGCCCGTTGTTCTTGACGAAGTACCCCTGCACGGCGGCGGACAAGCGCACCCCGGACGAGGAGCCCATCGACAGAGTGATCTGACCGTTCGCGGGAAGAGTGACCACGGTGGTCCACTCGATGTTCTTCCCCGCCGGCCAGTTCAGGCCCGTGCTGCGGACGCCGCCCGCCGGGTAGGCGTAGAGGTAACCGGGGTCGGTGCCCTGGTTGCTCTCGATGACACTCAGCACCACCGCGGACGCGTCCGAGGGGACCTGCGAGGTGCCGCCGACCTGGAACGTCGTCGACTGACCCGTCGTGTAAGAGGTGTTCCCCGAGTTGAAGACCGAGGTCGCGCTCGTCGCGACGAACCCACCCGCAGCCGGGTCACCGTCCGTGTAGTAGCCCTGCACGTTGATGACCAGGTCCGCAGCCGAGGTGACCTGCACCTGGATGTTCCCGTTCGCCCCCACCGGGAGGACCGCCGCGTTGGCGATCGAGTTCGAGCTGTCGTAGGTCATGTACGGGGTGGAGGTGTTGGGCGACGTCGCCGAACCCTGATCGGCGTGGATGAAACCCGCGGACGTCTGCCCGGAGATCGTGAACGTGATCTGGACCGCGGAGATGCCGTCGGTCGGCAGCGACCCGGCTCCCTCGATCGGGATCTGGTACCAGTGATTCGACGTCAGCCGGGAGTTCGGGAGGCCCCCGCTGCCGTTGGTCGACTGCGCGATGCGCTGCGTCGCTGGCACGTAAAGTCCGCCCGTCCCGGTCGCTGCACCAGCCGCGTGAGCGGGAGCGGGGACTGCGATCAGGAAGGCGGCGAGAAGAGCCAACCCGAGGCCCAGCGCGAGAGCGCGCATCGAAGCCAAGCGAACGAAAACCACCGAGTGACGCATCACGGAAACCCCAGAATCCCCTACGAAGATCCCGACGATCTCCCCGAGCAGAGACTATTCGTAGGGAGCAAAACTGCGACCCACGCAGAAATCCTTGGCAATCGAGACACTCTTGATCGCCGTACCCCGAATCGATCGTCGAGGCGAGAGAGCAGCACTGCACCTCAGGCAAGGCAAACTTATTTTCGTACCCCACCTCGTTGTGCTTATCCCCAGTCTTGACCCCCGAACTGGGGTCGACAGACTCGTGCGCTACCTAGTCGGAATAGCGCTTTTCGGATAGCAATTTGGCGGACCGAAGCCTCAGTTGTTTCATCAGCCCCTTCACGAGCGCTTAGGCGCAGCGTCCTTGGGCAGCTCTAGGCCGTACTACCGTGGCGCCCAGGAGTGGAGGATGTCGAGGATCTCAGACGAGTTCCACGTCGCGGGCGTCGTCATCAACCGGTGCCGACCGAGCGGCCGAGACAGGCTACCCGTGAGCGGGAGTGTCGTGATGTGGGTGAGCCCGCGTTCCCAGGCGTGAACGAGAGCTGGCTGGATCTCGGCGCGGATCGCGCACAGGGCCGAGTTTGCCGCGGCTTCTCGCCAGGCTTCGTAGGTGTCTGTCGCGAAGATCTCCGGGTATCGATCCGACCAGGCAACCGGGAGTGCGGACTGCGCTCTCTGCCAGGCGGCGAAGTAGGCGCCGACACCGAGTTTTTCGACATCGAAATCGTCGAAGTCTCCGACGTGAGCCTCTCGGCTCGCCCACGAGGCGAGCCACTCGGTGGCGACGCTCGCGAGATCGTCAGGGACAGGGACTGCTGCTGCCGGCACGGGGCGGTGAGTTCCCGCCTGATGCCCAGAGCGCCGGGGAGCTCCCACACAGCCGCTGAATAGAGGAGGGGGAAGAACTCGAAGTCGTAGTTCTCGAAATGGATCGCCATCCCCTTGGGCCACTCGCCATCGCTGGGCCCAACTGCATCTACGTGCACGGGGTTCCGTTCTTCAGGAGGCTGCGGTCTCACCAGGAGTTGATGACGACGGCCGGTGCGGGGGGCATGATCCCTGCCGTCACATTTACTTAGACATATCAATCACTAATTTGATATGTTTTAGCCTTACGATCAGGACATCACGGTGGAGTTCGGTCAGTTCGGAATCGAGGAAGATTTATGCGAAGAATGACGATGCTTGCGGCATCCTGCCTTGTCGTCGTTGCGGCTCTGGTCGGCGCGAATGCCGCAACAGCCGAGGCCACAACGACAATCTCGAGCAGCACGCCAGCAGCCCCAGCCGCGATTTCGATCCATCAGCGCGAGGCGGCCGGACAATATGTCTTCTCGTGCGTGCTGGAGAACGGTCGCGTCATCACTCTCGGAACATCGCAGCCGAAGAAGGGAGCGTGCAAGGGGTGGATCCAGGTGCACATCGGCGGCAAGCAGATCGCGAGTATCAACACGGGTGGCAAGCTGGGTCCCGGCGACACCGTGAGCTGCCTGGCTGGCACCGGAGTGTTCCTCGTGACGGCCTTCTCCGGGCCCGTCGGCTGGTCGACCGCAGCCGGGCTCATCCTCCTGGGCCTGGGATGTTCAGGCCATTGACCGAGCAGCCATTTCGGGCCGGTCCGCGATGAGACGCCCCACACCGCCCAACGTCCTACGGAGTGCTGCTTACGTCGCTCTTGCCGTGGTGTTCCTCACTTGGCAACCGTTCGACGGGCTCCGCCTTGGCGGCGGCGTCCTGTTCGGAGCGGCCGGGATCTGGGGAATCGCCTTCTCCCTGATGACCCGCGAGCGGCGGCGACGCAGCAGGAGGGAGCGGCCTCGCCACTGACACGGCCGACACCCAGAGCGGGCGGCGCCGCGAGCCGAAGCCCGCCGTGCCGCCCGCATCCTGCCCGCAGCGGAGCCGCGTCGTCAGCTCAGAACGGCGCCGCCGAGAACAGCATCACGTTCGAGTAGGGCGTGTACTCGCCGGTGCGCACGACGGCGCGGGCCGAGTGCGTGAGGGCCTTGAAATCGGTGTGGGGCACCAGTTCGAGCTCCACACCGGACTCCGCCAGCCGCGTCCGCAGGGTCTCGAGCTGCTCGGGGCTCTCGTCGGCCATCTCGGCCGACGCCACGGCACGTTCGACGACGAACTCGTCGAGGACGGCCGACAGCGTCCCAACGAAGCTCGGCTCCCCCGGACGCCAGGCCAGGTCGACGCGCTCGACCCCCGTCGGGATGGGCAGGCCGGCGTCCGCGACCACGAGGCCGTCGGTGTGACCGAACTCGCTGAGCACGCGCGAGAGCTGCGGGTGGATGATCCCGGCGGTGGTCCTCACTTCTTGTGGCCGTCGGCGTCGAGGTAGTCGCGCCACGAGCGCTTCGGCGTCCAGCCGAGGACGCGCTGCGCCTTCGCGGTCGAGATGCCGGAGGCGTCGACCCGGTCGAGCGGGCGCAGTTCGATCTTGTCGCCGTAGTACTGCTTGAGCACGGCGGCGAAGTCGTGGCCGCCGACGTTGTCGGGCGAGGCGATGTAGAAGACCTCGTGGCCGGGGAGGTCCGACTCGGCGGCGAGCACGATGGAGTCGGCGAGGTCGTAGACGTCGATGTAGCTCCAGAGGTTGGGGCTGAGGACGCTGGCGTCGCGGATCTGCGGGCCGAGGTTCTGCTCGTAGTTGTCCTCGTTCTGGACCCAGCTCGGGCGGATCGAGATGACCTTGATGTCGGACCTCTCGACAGCCGCGTTCATCAGCTGCTCGCCGAAGGTCTTCGACAGCGCGTACGGGTCCTGCGGGTGCACGGGGTGCTCCTCGTCGACCGGGGCGTAGTCGGGGAGGAAGGGGCGCTCGGGGAAGAAGAAGCCGGGCACCGTCTCGCTGGAGATGTTGACGAACCGCTTCACGCCGAAGCGGACGGCCGCCTCGAGCACGTTGAACGTGGCCATGAGGTTCGTCTGGAAGACGACCTGCGGCGGGTTCCCGGTGGGCTCCGGGATCGCGGCGACGTGCACGACGACGTCGGCCCCGCGGACGACCGCGTACGCCTGCCCGGCGTCGGTGAGGTCCGCCATCTGGTACGCGGCGGATCCCTCGGGCTTGCGCTCGAAGCCCGGGCGGGTCAGGTCGACGGCGAGGACGTCGTGCCCCGCGTCGAGGAGGGCCTGGGTCGCGGCGCGGCCGACTTTCCCGTGGGCTCCGGTGATGACGATCTTCATGATTCTTCCTTCGGTACGTGCCGCCCGGAGGGGCGACGAGGGGTGGTCGGGGTCAGCGGCGCTTTCGCCACATGTTCAGGGCGACGGCGGCGACGATGATGACGCCGGAGAAGACCTGCTGCCAGTAGGCGGAGATGCCGAGCAGGATGAGGGCGTTCTGGATCAGGAGGAGGAGCGTCGTGCCGAGCGCGGTGCCGAGGATGCCGCCGACTCCGCCGAAGAGGCTCGCGCCGCCGATGACGGCCGCGCCGATCGCGAGGAGTTCGTAGCCGGATCCTGCGGACGGCTGCCCGACGCTGAGTCGGGCGGTCTCGAGGATGCCCGAGATCGATGCCAGCGACGCCGAGATGACGAACACCGCGATCTTGACGCGGCGCACCCGGATGCCGGAGAGCTTCGCGGCCTCCTCGTTCGAGCCGAGGAAGAACACGTGCCGCCCGAAGGTGGTGCGGGTGAGGACCACGTGGGCGCCGAGCGCGATGACGACGGCGACCCACACCGGGATCGGCACCCCGAGCAGGTTGCCCTGGCCGAGGTTCAGGAAGCCGGCGGGGAAGCCGCTGATGGTGGATCCGCTGGTGATGCCGAGGGCGAGGCCGCGCGCGACGGCGAGCATGCCGAGCGTCACCACGAAGGACGGTATCCCGACGTAGGCGTTGATGAGGCCGTTGACGAGCCCGATCGCGGCTCCCGCGACGAGCGCGAGGACGACGGCGAGCACCGGCGGGAACCCGATCGTCACCATGAACTCGCCCGACAGGACGCTCACGAGGGCGACGACGGAGCCGACGGAGAGGTCGATGCCGCCGATGAGGATGACGAAGGTCATGCCCGTGCTGATGATGAGCGCGAGCGCGATCTGGCGGCCGATGACGGTGAGGTTGCCGACGGTGAGGAAGTACGGCGACGCGAACGTCAGGTAGATGACGAGCAGGATGACGACGGCGGCGAGCGTCGACTCCCGCGCCCGGACGACGCGCATCAGGCCGGCGCGGAGCCGCGACGACGTGGTCGGCTGCGCGGGGCCGGGCGGGGTGGACTTCGATCCTGCGGTCTTCGGTGCGGTGGCCGCGCCGGGGCTGACGACGGCGGTGTCGTTCTTCACGGTGACTCCTTCGATGCTCATGAAATCTGCTCCTCGACCCCGGTGGCGAGGGCCATGATCTTCTTCTCGGTGGCTTCCGACCCGCGGATCTCGCCGACGCCGTACCCCTCGCGGAGGACGACGACGCGGTCGGCGAGGCCGAGCACCTCGGAGAGCTCCGAGGAGATGACGAGGACGGCCACCCCCTCGGCGGCGATGGTGCGGATCAGGTGGTAGATCTCGGCCTTGGCACCGACGTCGACGCCGCGCGTCGGCTCGTCGAGGATCAGGACCCGGGGGTTCCTGGCGAGCCAGCGGGCCAGGACGACCTTCTGCTGGTTGCCGCCGCTCAGCGTGCCGGCCGCCACGTCGACCGCGCTGGCGCGCAGGTTGAGCTGCTTCGCGTGGTGGTAGGCGAGGCGGTGGTCCTTGCTGAGGGCGACGAACCCCATCCTGCTGATCGAGGCGAGCGAGGCCGACGAGATGTTCTCGCGGACCGGCAGCCCCAGGAACAGGCCCTGGCTCTTCCGGTCCTCGGGGACGAAGCCGATGCCCGCCGCGATGGCGTCGGACGGGGTGCGCAGGGCGACCTCGCGGCCACCCAGGTGCACGGTGCCGGCCTTCCGCGCCTGCGCGCCGAAGACGGCGAGGGCGGCGTCGCTGCGCCCGGCCCCGATCAGGCCCGCCAGCACGACGATCTCGCCCGGGTCGACGTGGAAGCTGACGTCGTGGAGCAGCGCTCCCGACCCGAGGTTCCGCACCTCGAGGGCAGGATGCTCGGAGATCGGCACCTGGACCTCGCGCGTCCCGTACAGGTCGTCGAGCTCGCGCCCGACCATCATCTGGACGATATCGCCGGGCGTCGTGTCGTGGGCGTCGCGGACGCCGACGACGGCGCCGTCGCGCATCACGGTGATGCGGTCGGCGATCTCGGCGATCTCGCGCATCCGATGCGACACGTAGATGACGCTCACGCCGGAGGCCCGGAGGCGACGGACCAGCGCGAGCAGGGTGTCCACCTCCTCCTCCGTGAGCGACGAGGTGGGCTCGTCCATGACGACGACGCGGGCCTGGACGAGCAGCGCCTTCGCGATCTCCACCATCTGCCGGAGGGCGATGTTGAGGTCGCCCACGATCGTCTTCGGCGACACGTCGATGCCGAGGCCGTCGAGGAGCTCCTTGGAGCCTCGCTCCATGGCGCGGAAGTCGACGGTCCCCCAGCGCGTCTTCGGCTCGCGGCCGACGTAGATGTTCTCGGCGACGCTGAGGTCGTCGGCGAGGTTCAGCTCCTGGTAGATGACGGCGATCCCGGCGTCCTGCGAGTCGCGGGGGCGCTGGATGTCGAGGGGGCGTCCGTCGACCTCGATGGTGCCCTCGTCGGCGCGCTGCGCACCGGCGAGGATCTTCAGGAGCGTGCTCTTGCCGGCTCCGTTCTCGCCCACCAGGGCCATCACCTCGCCGCGGCGGACCGCGAGGGAGACGTCCTTCAGGGCGGTCACGCCGGGGTAGCGCTTCGTGACGCCGCGCATGGCGACGAGTGGTGTGTCAGTCATTGCGTCCTCGTTCGTCGGGGAGGGGGTCGCGCGGCCGGTGGACCGCGCGACCCCGCCGTCCTAGTGGGCCGTCTTGAGGAAGGTGTCGAGGGTGTCGGGCGTGACCGTCACGACTCCGGTGTCGACGTTGAAGCCGTCCTTGAGCGACGACTTCTTGGCGTTCATGTCGCTCAGGATCTTGAGCGCCTGGGCGGTCATGCCGAACGGCTTCTGCGAGATGAGGGCCGACACGCAGCCGCCCTTCATGCCGGCGATGCCCTGGGGCACCACGTCGAAGCCGACCGACTTCACCGACGCGCACTTGCCGCCGGACTTGAGAGCGCCCGCGATGCCGGGGAGGTCGGAGCCGCCGATGCCGACGAAACCGGCGAGGTTCGGGTGGGCCTGCAGGATCGTCTCGGACGCGGACTGCGCCGTGGCGATCGACTCGTTCGACACCTCGGTGGCGACGATCTTCATGTTCGGGTACTTCGCGATGGCCTTCTTGACACCGGTCAGCCGCTGGTTCAGGTTGACGGCGCTGAGGCTGCCGATGACGACTGCCACGTCGCCCTTCTCGCCGACGGACTTCGCGAGGGCCTCGCCGGCCTGCTCGCCCGCGGCGACGTTGTCGGTGCCGATGTAGCCCTGGACCTGGCTGTTCGGCACGGGGCCGTCCCAGGCGATGACCGGGATGCCGGCGGCCCGGGCGGCCGCGATGTCGCTCGTGACGCTCGCGGGGTCGTTCGGGGATATCGCGATGCCGGCGGGGTGCGTGGCGAGGATGGAGTCGAAGATGGCGACCTGGGCGGCCGCGTCGTCGTTCTCCGGGCCGAGGAACTTGGCGGTGACGCCGAGCTTCTTGGCCTCGTCCTCCATGCCCTTGCGGGCGTCGACCCAGTACGGGTTGTTGAGCGACTTCGGCAGGAAGACGAACACGGGCTTGGCGGACGATCCGCCCGCCTGGGCTCCGCCTCCGCCCGCGCTGCAGCCGGTGAGTGCGACCAGGGCGACGGAGACCGTCACGGCGGCCAGAGTGATCTTGCGCATTGTTACTCCTTTGTAAGCGTGCTGATTTCAGGGTGACCTCAGGGGCGAGGTCGGTTGGTGGGGGTCGTGGGGTGGAGGTGCGGGTCAGTTCTCCTCCGGCGGGGTGCGCCGGAGGAGGGTGACGGCCTCGGCGAGGGAGGCCTCGTCGCCGACGTTGCCGGCGAAGACGATGTAGGGGAGGCCGAGCAGGGCGTCCTGGTCGTCGCTTCGGTTGAGCCAGACGGAGACGATGCCGTCGAAGAGCTGACCGGCGACGACGGCCCGCCGGATGCCCAGGCCCTCCGTGGCCGTGTCGCTCGACGTGATCCCGCCCTTCGCCAGCACCCAGCGGATCGGGCAGGAGGCGACGGCCGTCCGCGTCAGGCGCACCAGTGCGCGCGACACGGTCTGGGCGATGACGAGGCTGTCGTGTCCGCTGTCCGCGACGATCCGCTCGCGGCTGGACACCAGGAGGGCTTCGCCCGTTCCGAGGGCCGCGACGAGCTCGTGCTCGCAGCGCAGCAGCTCCGCCTCGGCCTGGTCCGGATCGAGCAGGCGCGGCACGGAGGCCTCGACGACCGCGAGGCCCTCGACGTCGGCGCGGAGCCGCGCGACCTGGCGCGTCGTCAGCTCGACGTGCGACCCGACCACGACGAGGCCGTGGCCCGGTCGATCGCCCTGGGGGAACACCTCCGAGCTGGTGAGCGGCTCCCGCTGCGCCATCCCGAGGCGGGAGGCGACGAACGACGGGCCGGTCCGGCAGAGGACGCGAGCGCCCTGCTCCTGCGCGAGCAGGAGCCCCAGGGTGACGACGTCGAGGTCGCTGTCGTCGAGCGCGTTCACGACCACGGGCACGGCGTCGCGGCAGTCGAGGAGGATGTCGCGGACGCGGGTCGGGCCGCCGACGCGGATGTCGTCGAGACCGATGCTGACGACGGCCGAGGCGGGGATCCCGCCGCGCGTCCGTTCCTCGACGTACTCGCGGATGTCGGAGCTGACGAACCCGAACGTCGCATCCTGCGCGTAGCTCGTCGATGCGACGGGGACGAACGTGTCGCCGTCCTGCACGTAGTGCACGTCGCCCGCGGTCACGCGGCCGGCCGCGATGTAGGCCGGGGCGAGCAGGAGCGCGCCGTACGGCTTGCCCGCGTCGCGGGCGCGGTCGACCAGGACGTCGGTCTCGAGCGGGTAGTGACCGCGCAGCGTGGAGTCGCTGCGGGCGATCAGCGTGTAGTCGACCGAGGCGCTTCCCGCGGCCTCGGCCACGGCCGCCTCGACGGCGCGGATGGTCTCGCGCGCCTCGTCGTCGTTGAGGCCGCGCGTGTTCGTCAGGATGAAGAAGCCCGCGCCCGGCTGCGCGAACGCCCAGTCGAGGTCGCTGCGCGACCACGCGGTCAGCACGGGCACGCCGTGGACGGACTGGCTTCCTGTGGGGTCGTCGTCGAGGACGACGACCCGAGTACCGGAAGTCAGGTTCGCCCGGCGGATCAGGGCCCGGGCGTCGGGGACCTCGAGCGGCGCGGGTGCGGCCGCCCGGAGGTCGCTCGTGGAGGTGGCGAGGAGGGTCACGGCGTCGCTACTTCTGCAGGGCGGCGACGCGCTCGGCCAGGTACTCGACGCCCATGCGGGGGCTGGAGAGCACCTCGAGTCCGGTGCGCTCCGCGAGGACGCCGGCGAGGCGCGACATGGAGGCCTGAGCGAGGACGATGATGTCGACCGACTCGGCGAGGGAGACGGCCTGCTCCGTGACGAGCGCGTCGTGCTTCTCCCGGTCGCCGCCCATGAGCACGTCGAACGCTCCGGCGGCGAGACGCTGCTCGACCTCCACGTCGCGCTCGAGCTCGCGGGCCTTGAGCAGGATGAGGTCGGAGGTCGGTCCGAGCGTCGTCGGCACGGTGGCCAGGACGCCGATCCGCTTCCCGCCGAGCGCGGCCCGGCGGGCCATCTCCTCGTCGACCTTGACGACCGGGGTGTCGACGGCCTGTGCGGCGACGTCGAGGGCCGGCCCGAGGGACGAGCAGGCGGAGAAGATGATGTCGGCTCCGGCGGCCTCGGCGGCCTGGGCCAGGTGGACCATGCGGTCCTCGCTCGACTTCGAGATGCCCTGCTCGCGCACCACCGTGGCGAGCACGTCGGAGTCGACGAAGTGCATGACCTCGGCGTCGGGGATGAGTTCGCCGATGAGGTCGTTGATGACCGGTTCGACCGAGACGAAGACGAAGCTGGTGTGCAGGACGGCGATCTTCTGGGCCATGGTTACTCTCCCTTGAGGTATGACAACAGACGTAAGATGTCTTATGATTGATCACGGAATCGACCGTGTCAAGGGTCAATCCTTCGAGATCTCGAACGTTCTCAGATCGAGGCGTGCGCACCCGTCGCCTCGGGCACCGGCTCGTTCCGGAGAGCGGGGGCGACGACGCGGACCACCGCGGAGTCGTCCGCCGCACCGAGCCCCTGTGCCTGGGCCAGGAGGAAGAGCTGCTCGGCCGCCATCGCGACCGGCGTGGCGAGGGCTGCGGAACGGGAGGCCTCGCCGACGATCCCGAGGTCCTTCACGAAGATGTCCAGGCGGCTGAGGACCTCGGCGCCGTCCTCGTCGTAGGCCTCGAGCATCCGGGGGCCGCGGTTCGAGAGCATGAAGGAGCCCGCGGCTCCTGCCCCCAGGGCCTCGAGCGTCGCGCTCCGGTCGAGCCCGAGCGCGTCGGCGAGCGCGAGCGCCTCCGCCGCCGCGGCGATGTGGACTCCGCAGAGGAGCTGGTTCACGGTCTTGAGAGCCTGCCCGTCACCGGGGGCGTCGCCGACGACGATGAGCGTCGAGGCGAGGTGCGAGAGGACGGGGTCGACGGCGGCGCGCGCCCCCGGCCGACCGCCGACCACGACGAGCAGGTCGCCCGCCCCCGCGCGGGCCGGCCCGCCGGAGAGCGGAGCGTCGACGAGCTCGAGCCCGCGCTCCAGGAGTCGGGCCGCCGTCGCGGGGATGGCCTTCACGCCCACGGTGCTGGTGAGGATGACGACGGCGCCGTCGGCCAAGGCGTCGGCGACCCCGGCCTCCCCGAAGAGCGCCTCGACGAGCTGCGCCTCGGTCCGGACGGCGATGAGGAGCACGTCGGCCCCGGCCGCGGCCTCCCGGGCGGTTCCGGCGACGGAGACGCCCCGGTCGGCCGCCAGCCGGCGTCGGGACTCGTTGAGGTCGAAGGCGTGGACGGCGAAGATCTCGGCCAGGCGCGTCGCCATCGGGAGACCCATCGCCCCCAGCCCCAGGACGGCGACGACGGGACGGGCGGAGGTGTCGGGGTTCGAGGGCATGGATCCTTCTCGGGTGGTCGACGCTGACAGGAAGTAAGACATCCTACCTCTGGCCGACCGACCCCCGGCTAGCCCTAGAATCCAGGAACGAAGTCGACACCGTCGTGTGAGGAGGGGCCGTGGCCCGACAGTCCCTGGTCGCGATGGTCTCCGACGACCTCCTCTCGCGGATCACCTCCGGCGAGTTCCCGCCCGAGTCGACCCTCCCCGGCGAGCAGGATCTCGTGGCGCAGCACGACGTGAGCCGCGTCACCGTCCGCGAGGCCGTCAAGACGCTCGAGGCGCTCGGTGTCGCGCGAGTCGAGCGCGGCCGCGGCACCTTCGTCAACCCGATCAGCCGCTGGACCTCGCTCGAGGCCGTCCTCCGGGCCACGTCCAACGGGCAGAACGACGCGGCGACCGCCGTGCAGCTCATCGAGCTCCGCAGGATGCTCGAGGTCGGAGCGACGGCCCTCGCGGCGCCGCGCATCACCGACGCCGAGCTCGCCGTCCTCGCCGGGCACGTCGAGACGATGCGCCGGACGCACGCGATCAACGACGTCGAGCGCTTCGTCGAGGCCGACCTCGGCTTCCACGACGTCATCCTGCACGCCTCCGGGAACGTCTTCGTCTCCGTCCTCCTGGAGCCGCTCTCGCGCATCCTGGCCACCGGTCGAGCCCAGACCTCGCGGGTCCCGGAGATCCAGGCCCACGCCATCGAGCACCACGCGCGGATCCTGACCGCCCTCGAGACCCGCGACCCCGAGCGCTCCAGCACCGCGATGGAGGACCACATCACGCAGACGCTCGAGGACCTCCGGGCCTACGTCCTCGGCGGCTGAGACGGTGGCGCACGACACGGTGGTGCACGACGCGGTGTCGGACGTGGTCGTGACGCACGACGCCGTCCTCCTCGCCGGCGGCCGGGCCACGCGTCTCGGCGGCATCGACAAGACCGCGCTGCGGGTGGGCGGGGAGACGCTGCTCGACCGGGCCGTCCGCGCCGCGACCGCCGCTCGCCGCCTCGTGATCGTGGGCCTCGACGACGACGCGGCCGCGCCTCCTGCGGCCCTGCGAGCGCGCGAGGAGCCCCGGTGGTCGGGCCCCGCGTCGGCCGTCGCGGCCGGACTCCGCGCCCTCGACGCCCCGGCCGCATGGACCCTCGTGCTCGCCTGCGACGTCCCCCGATCCCCGGAGGCCGTGTCGCTTCTGCTGGCCGCGGCGACGGCGGCCGTCGACGGGGGCGAGGCGCGCGACGGGCTCGTCGCCGTCGACGACGAGGGTCATCGCCAACCGCTCCTCGCCCTCTACCGATCGGCGCCGCTCCGGGCCTCGCTCGCGGAGCACGCCGCCGCGGGCACCCTCGAGAACCTCTCGATGCGCAGGATGCTCGCCCCGCTCGACCTCGTCGACACACCGCTCCCCACCGATCTGACGGCCGACGTCGACACGCCCGACGACGCCGCCCGCCTCGGCGCGTCCGGCCCGCCGCTGATTGACTGACGTCATGAGCACCGACAACGCGCAGCTGCAGCGGTGGGCCGACGAACTCGCCGCCGCCTACGACTTCCCCGAGGGCTTCGAGCTCGACGTCGACGCCGTCCTCGACCTCGCCCGCGACGCGGCGCACGGGGTCGCGAGGCCGGCGGCGCCTCTGACGACGTTCCTCGCCGGCTACGCCGCGGGGCTGCGGGGCGGGTCGGCGGCGGACGTCCGCGAGGCGATCGGCCGGGCCACGGGCATCCTGCAGTCGCGAGACTCCGCGCCCGACGAGACGGCCGACGGGGCCGACGACAGCACGCGGGCGTGACGCTCTCCGGCGGCTCCTGGCTCGACGCGCGCGCCGAGACGCACCGGCAGGCGCTCCTCCGGGCGACCCCGACCGTGATGCGCCCCCTCGTCGAAGCGGCGGGAGCCACCCTGACCCTCGACCTCCTCGCGCCGGGCGACGTGCCCGGCCACGATGGGTCCGCGATGGACGGCTGGGCCACGGCCGGCGCGCCCCCGTGGCTTCTCGGCGAGCCGCTCGTCGCGGGCGACGTCCCCGCCACCGCGGCCCTGGCGGACGGCCACGCCCGCCCCGTCACGACCGGTGCCCCCGTGCCGCCCGGGACGGACGCCGTGCTCCGCTCCGAGGACGGCCTGGTCGAGCCCGGCGACGACGGCGCGCCGCTCCTCCATCGCTCCGCCGAGTCGACCCGCCGGCACATCCGGCCCGCCGGGGAGGAGGTGCGCGCGGGCGACCTGCTCTTCGCGCGCGGCGTCGTGCTGACGCCGCCCCGGGCCGCGCTCGCCGCGGCGTCCGGCGTGGACGAGGTCCCCGTGGCGAGGCCGCCCCGGGCGGCGCTCGTGGTGCTCGGCGACGAGATCGTGCGGGTCGGGGTGCCCCGGGCCGGGCGGGTCCGCGACGTCTTCTCGGGGTCGGTCCCGGGCATCCTGCGGTCTGCCGGAGTCGCGGACATCGAGTCGGCGCACGCGGGCGACGACCCCGAGGCCACGCGACGTGCCCTCGACGTCGACGCCGACCTCGTCGTGTCGACCGGCGGCACCGGCCACAGCAGCGCCGACCACGTGCGCTCGGCCCTCGACGCGCTGGGGGCGGAGATCCTCGTCGAGCGGATCTCGATGCGACCGGGGCGGCCCCTCCTCCTCGCCCGCGTCGGCGATCGCCTCCACCTCTGCCTGCCCGGCAATCCGATGGCCGCGATGGTCGGCCTCGTGCTGGTCGGGCTGCCCCTGATCGACGGACTGCTGGGTCGCCCGCTGCGCCTGCCCGAGGTCGTCCGTCTCGCGGAGGACCTCCGTAACGACAGCCCGCAGGTCGTGGTGCTGGCCTACCGGTCGACCCCCGACGGCGCCGTGGCCGCCCGAAGGCAGACCGCCGCGATGCTCCGCGGCCTGGCCGACGCGGACGGCCTGCTGGTCGTGCCCCCGGGCGGCGCGCTCCGGGGCTCCGATGCGCCCGCTCTCGATCTTCCGTGGTAGGCCTGACCATATGAATCGAATCACGGCGCGGAAGCGCGTCACCCGGGTGACCGTCGGGACGAGTCGATCGGTGCGCGACGACATCCTCGCCGTCGAGGAGCCGCTCGAGATCCGCGTCGGCGGTACCGCCCTGGCCATCACGATGCGCACGCCCGGCAGCGACTTCGACCTCGCCGCCGGCTTCCTCGTCTCCGAGGGCGTCATCGCGCGCGGCGACGACTTCGCCACCGCCCGATACTGCGCGGGCGCCACGGTCGAGGGCCTCAACACCTACAACGTCCTCGACGTGACACTCGCCCCCGGCGTGCCCGCGCCCGATCCGAGCCTGGAGCGCGCGTTCTACACGACCAGCTCCTGCGGCCTCTGCGGCAAGGCGAGCATCGACGCCGTGCGCACGAAGTCGCAGCACGCCGTCCTCCACGACGACCTCGTCCTCGACCCGGCACTCCTGGCGACCTTCCCCGATCGGCTGCGCGAGGCGCAGGACGTCTTCGAGAAGACCGGCGGGCTCCACGCCGCCGCCCTCTTCGACGGGCGCACCGGCCGGATGCTCGTGCTCCGCGAGGACGTCGGCCGCCACAACGCGGTCGACAAGGTCATCGGCTGGGCCGTGAAGGAGAACCTCCTGCCCCTGTCGGGCATGGTGCTCATGGTCTCCGGTCGCGCCAGCTTCGAGCTGACGCAGAAGGCGTCGATGGCCGGGATCCCCGTGCTCTCCGCCGTCTCCGCCCCGTCCTCGCTCGCCGTCGACCTCGCCACCGAGCTGGGGATCACCATCGTCGGCTTCCTCCGCGGCCAGAGCATGGTCGTCTACTCCCGTCCTGACCGTATCCAGGAGCCCGTCGAGGCTCCCCTTCCCGAGATCGTGAGCGCACTGTGACCGAAAAGCCCCCCGTCGACGACGTGACCGATGCCGACATCACCGTCGGCGAACCGCGCTCCTGGGCCGCTGGCGTCCCCGGCGTCCTGCACTCCATGGAGCCGGCGATCAAGCAGCTCGGCCTCGCGCGCACCGTGAAGCTGATGACGTCGCTCAACCAGAAGGACGGCTTCGACTGCATGAGCTGCGCCTGGCCCGACCCGAACCACCGCAAGGTCGCGGAGTTCTGCGAGAACGGTGCCAAGGCCGTCACCTGGGAGGCGAACCCCGTGCTCGTCCCGCGCACGTTCTGGTCGCAGCACTCGATCGACGACCTGCTCGACAAGACGGAGTACTGGCTCGGGATGCAGGGTCGCATCACGGAGCCCGTCTACAAGCCCGCGGGAGCCGACCACTACGAGCCCGTCACGTGGGACCGCGCCTTCGAGATCATCGCCGCGAAGCTGAACTCCCTCGAGTCGCCCGACGAGGCCTCGTTCTACACCTCGGGCCGGACCTCCAACGAGGCCGCCTTCCTCTACCAGCTGTTCGTGCGCGCCTTCGGCACCAACAACCTGCCGGACTGCTCGAACATGTGCCACGAGTCGACCGGAACCGCGATGAGCGAGGTCGTCGGGATCGGCAAGTCGACGATCGCGTACGACGACTTCGAGCAGGCCGACCTCATCATCGTGATGGGCCAGAACCCGGGTACCAACCACCCGCGCATGCTGACCGCTCTCGAAGACGCGAAGAACAACGGGGCGAAGATCGTCGCGGTCAATCCGCTTCCCGAGGCGGGTCTGCGTCGCTACAAGAACCCGCAGCTCGTCAAGGGCATCATCGGCCGCGGCACCGAGATCGCCGACCAGTTCCTCCAGATCCGGCTCGGCGGCGACATGGCCCTGCTGCAGGCCGTCTCGAAGCGGGTCCTCGCCGCCGAGGCCGCCGCTCCGGGCACCGTCCTCGACCACGCCTTCCTCGAGGAGTACACGCTGGGCCTCGCCGAGCTGACCGCGCACCTCGCCGAGGTCGACGAAGACGAGGTGCTCCTCGCCACCGGCCTCACCACGGCGGAGATCGACGAGCTGGCCGATCGCTACATCCACTCCGAGCGCGTCATCATCACCTGGGCGATGGGCATCACGCAGCACAAGAAGTCCGTCGAGACCATCAAGGAGATCCTCAACCTGCTGCTGCTCCGCGGCAACATCGGCAAGCCTGGCGCCGGCGCCTCGCCGATCCGCGGCCACAGCAACGTGCAGGGCGACCGCACCATGGGCATCTGGGAGAAGATGTCCGACACGTTCCTCGACGCGCTCGAGAAGGAGTTCTCCTTCGAGCCGCCGCGCGAGCACGGCGTCGACGCCCTCAAGGGCATCAAGGCGATGCAGACCGGCGACATCAAGTTCTGGATGGGCATGGGCGGCAACCTCGTCGCCGCCATCTCCGACACCCAGGCCGCCGAGAAGGCGTTCCGCGGGACCGAGATGACCGTGCAGGTCTCGACGAAGCTGAACCGCTCGCACGCGGTCGTGGGCACGGAAGCCCTGATCCTGCCGACCATGGGCCGGACCGAGATCGACATCCAGGAGGCCGGACCCCAGTTCGTCAGCGTGGAAGATACGGTCTGCTCGGTGCACGGCAGCCACGGCCAGGTGCCTCCCGTCGCCCCGGGCCTCCTCTCCGAGGTCGCCATCATCTCGCGGCTCGCCCGGGCCACCCTCGGCGACCGCGTGCCCATCGATTGGAAGTCGATGGAGGACGACTACAGCGTCATCCGGAAGCACATCAGCCGCGTCGTCCCGGGCTTCGACGACTACGACCGCCGCGCCGCCTCGAAGGAGGGCTTCGTGCTGCCCAACGGGCCGCGGGACTCCCGGACCTTCACCACGAAGACCGGCAAGGCGATGCTGACCGTCAACGAGCTGGAGCACGTGGAGCGACCCGAGGGCACCCTGCTCCTGCAGACCATGCGCTCGCACGACCAGTACAACACCACGATCTACAGCCTCAACGACCGCTACCGCGGCATCAAGAAGGGGCGCGAGGTCGTCTTCGTGAACCCCCTCGACCTCGAGGAGCTGGGGATCGAGGACGGCCAGCACGTCGACATCGAGACCGTCTGGCACGACGGCGCGGAGCGGGCCCTCCGCGGCTACCGTGTCGTGGCGTACCCGAGCGCGCGCGGCTGCGCGGCGGCGTACTTCCCCGAGGCGAACGTCCTGGTCCCGCTCGACAGCGCCGCCGACCACAGCAACACGCCCGTGTCGAAGGCGATCCCCGTGCGGCTCACCCCGGTCAAGGTGGCGGTCGGCGTCTGACCCCGGGGCGGTGGCGGTCCGGTCGCGCCGGGTCGCCGCCGCCCTGCGGCGTCGCCGCCGCTCCTGCCGGGTCGCCGCCGCCTACGATCGTCAGGTGCCGACTCCTCTCCGCCGCTCCCCGGGCGCCCGCGTCGGCCTCTCGATCGCGATCGCGACCGGTCTCTACGGGGTCTCGTTCGGAGCCCTCTCCGTGGCGTCCGGCCTGACCGTCTGGCAGACCTGCGTCCTCAGCCTCGTCCTCTTCTCCGGCGGCTCGCAGTTCGCGTTCATCGGCGTCGTCGGCGGCGGCGGTGCCGCGTCGGCGGCGGCAGGAGCAGCGGCGCTCCTGGGCGTCCGGAACGCCGTCTACGGGATGCAGCTGAACGCTCTGCTCCACCCCCGCGGCTGGCGGCGCTTCGCCATGGCGCAGGTCACGATCGACGAGTCGTTCGCGACGAGCACCGGCCAGATCGACGACACCGAACGGCGCCGCGGCTTCTGGGTCGCCGGGCTCGGGGTCTTCGTCCTCTGGAACCTCTTCACCCTCGCGGGAGCCCTCGCCGGAGACGCCCTCGGCGACCCCAAGCGCTTCGGGCTCGACGGGGCGGCCGTCGCCGCCTTCCTGGCGCTGCTCTGGCCGCGGCTCCGGACCCGCGACGCCGGAGCCGTCGCCGTCGCCTGCGCGCTCGTCACCGCCGTCGCGATCCCGGCCTTGCCCCCGGGCCTCCCCATCCTCACCGCCGCCGTCGTCGCCGCTCTCGTCGGCTGGTTCGCACGACCGCGACTCGAGACGACGCAGGAGCCGACGTGACCACCTGGATCTGGATCGCCGTCGCCTGCGTGGTCGCCTACGTCACGAAGCTCCTGGGCTACCTCGTCCCGAAGAAGTGGCTGGCGGACAAGCGGGTCGCGCGCGTCGCGGCCACGCTGACCATCGGGCTCCTGGCGTCGCTCACCGTCACGAACACCCTCGCGACCGGGCAGCACCTCGTGCTCGACGCGCGGCTCGGGGCCCTCCTCGCGGCGCTGGTGGCCCTGCTCCTGCGAGCCCCCTTCCTCGTCGTTGTCGTCGTCGGAGCCGCTGCGGCCGCCGGACTCCGCCTTCTCGGGCTGCCGTGACCGGCCCGTCGTCCCGGCCGACGCTCCACGGCTGTCTACGATCGGCAGGATGAGGAAGCCCGCCCCCGCCTCCGTGACCGACCTCGGCGACGGGGTGTTCTTCGTCCGTGCCTCCGCCGTCAACTGGCTCGTGCTCGTCGACGGCGACTCCCTCACGCTCGTCGACACCGGCTATCCGGGCGACGCGGACGCCCTCGACGGGTCGCTGGCCGAGATCACCCGGCGGACCGGGGCCGGACACCTCGAGGCCGTGCTCGTCACACACGCCCACAGCGACCACATCGGATCGCTCGGGCGGCTCCACGCCGGGAGCGGCGGTCGGCTCGACGTCTTCGCGAGCGCCGAGGAGGTGCCGCACGTGAGGCGCGAGGTGCTGCACCAGGTGTCGGTGAAGGACCTCGTTCGACACGCCTACGACCCGCGCGTGCTGCGCTGGGCCCTGCACGCCACCGGGCCGGAGCGGGGCCTCGACGACGTCGCTTTCGGACCCGTGAAACCCCTCGTCACGGGCTCGGCCCTCGACGTCCCCGGCCGGCCCGTGGCGCTGCTCGCGCCGGGACACACGCCCGGCCACACCGTCTACCACCTGCCGCAGCACGGGCTGCTCGTCACGGGCGACGCGCTGGTCAGCGGCCACGCCACCGTCCGCCGCACCGGACCGCAGACGCTCCCCGGCTTCTTCAACCACGACGAGGAGCGGACGCGGGAGACCGCCGATCGGCTCGCCCTGTTCGACGCGGACCGCTTCGCACCCGGCCACGGGCCGGTGGCGGCCCTGCCGCACCGGGTGCTGGGGTAGGCCCGGGGTCGGCGCGTCGCGGCCGGGCCCGCCGCAGCTCTCCCAGCGGGCTTTCGGTAGGCTCGAAGCCCAGACGGAGGGACATCCATGGTCGACACCCTGAGAAAAGCCGGCCCGATCGTCGTCCCGATCCTGGCGCTCGTCGCCCTCGTGGCGACGTACCACCGCACGCTGCCCTTCGCGGTCGTGATCCTCGTCGGCGTGATCCTGATCGCGGCGGTGCTGGCGGCGGTCCACCACGCCGAGGTCGTGGCGCACAAAGTCGGCGAGCCGCTCGGCTCCATCGTTCTCGCGGTCGCGGTCACCGTGATCGAGGTGGGGCTGATCATCACGCTGATGATCGGCGGCGGCGACCACGGCACCGAGACGCTGGCCCGCGACACCGCCTTCGCCGCGGTGATGATCACCTGCAACGGGATCGTCGGGCTGTCGCTCCTGCTCGGCTCCCTGCGCCACGGCCTGCCCCGCTTCAACTCGGAGGGGACCGGAGCCGCCCTCGGCGTCGTCGCCACCCTCGCCGGCCTCACGCTCGTGCTGCCCACGTTCACGGTCGGCGCCTCCGGCGGGCGCTTCACGGGCATCCAGCTCGCCTTCATCGCCGTCGTCGCCCTCGCCCTCTACGTCGCCTTCATCTCGACGCAGACCGGGCGCCACCGCGACTTCTTCCTGCCCGTCGAGGTGCCGGGCAAGCCCGCCGACGAGGATCACCACGCCGACCCGCCGAGCACGCGCGCGACCGTGATCAGCCTCGTCCTGCTGGCCGTCTCGCTGCTCTCCGTGGTCGGACTCGGCCACGCCGTGTCACCCGCCATCGAGGGCGGGCTCGCCGCGGCCGGAATCCCGAGCACGTTCGTCGGCGTCGTGATCGCCTTCATCGTGCTGCTGCCCGAGGGCATCGCCGCCTCGCGCGCCGCCCTCAAGAACCGCCTGCAGACGAGTATCAACCTCGGCTACGGCTCCGCCATCGCCAGCATCGGCCTCACCGTGCCGGCCATCGCCGTCGCGAGCATCTGGCTGGAGGGCCCGCTCGTGCTGGGGCTCGGGCCGGTGCAGATCGTCCTGCTCGTGCTGACCATGATCGTGAGCACGCTCACGATCGCCCCCGGCCGGTCGACGCGGCTGCAGGGGATCATCCACCTCATCATCCTGGCGTCGTTCGTCTTCCTCGCGATCAGCCCGTAGAGCCGCTCGCTTCGTTCCGCCGCGTCAGACCAGCAGGAGCACCACCACGGCGTTCACGACGACGGTCGCCCAGAACGCGAGCTGGAACGACCTCTTGCGCGTCTTGTGCCGGAACACCTGCTGCGCGACGACACCTCCCGGCCAGCCGCCGAGGAGGCCGACCACCAGGAGATTCCGCTCCGAGACGCGCCAGCGACCGGCCCGGGCGGCGGACTTGTCGACCGCGTACACGACGGCGAGCAGCACGCTCAGTGCCACGTGGATCCAGAGCATCCCGGCCGGGAACGCACGCACGGCGTCGCGCCACACGAACAGGGCCGCGTAGACGGGGACGGACAGCAGGGGGACGACGGAGCGCATCCGGCAACGGTAGCGGGGCGCGTCCGGCGCGGGGGTGCCACGCTGGAGGTATGAGATACGTGATCGTGGGAGCCGGGGCCGTCGGGGGAACGCTCGGGGGGAGGCTCGCTCAGTACGGGCATCCTGCGGTGCTGATCGCCCGGGGCGAGCACGGGGCGGCGATCACCGCGGACGGGCTGCGGCTGCGGTCGCCGGACGAGGACGTGCGGATCCGCGTGCCCGTCGCAGCGACGCCGGATGAGGTCGAGTTGAGGGACGACGACGTCCTCGTCTTCGCCACGAAGACGCAGCAGGTCGAGGCGGCCGTGCGGGAATGGGTGGACCGGCCGGTGAGGGACGCGGGCGGATCCGTCGTGGGGACGGCCGGCGAGCTGTTGCCCGCCCTGACGGCGCTCAACGGCGTGGAGAGCGAGCGGATCGCGCTGCGGGCGTTCGCGCGGGTGTTCGGCGTGTGCGTGTGGCTACCCGGTGTGCACCTGACGGCCGGGGAGGTGGCCGTCCGGATCGGGCCGTCGAGTGGGACGTTCATCATGGGGCGGTTCGGCGGGCCGGCGGACGGCGCGTCGGATGCCGCCTTCCTGGAGCAGGTGGCGGCGGACTGGCGGGCGGCGACGTTCCGGGTGTTCGTCGTCGACGACGTGATGGCGTGGAAGCACCGGAAGCTGCTCGCCAACCTCGGGAACGCCGTCCAGGCGCTCATCGGGTCGGAGCGGAGCGGCGCCTCGCGGCGCCTCCGGGAGGAAGCGGCCTCCGTCTACGCCGCCGCCGGCATCGAGGTGCCGAGCGACGAGGCGGAGGAGGCGTGGCGGGGGAACGCGTTCGACATCCGCGACGTCCCCGGCCTCGAGGGGGAGCTCGGCGGGTCGTCCTGGCAGTCGCTCGCGCGGGGCGGATCCATCGAGACGGACTTCCTCAACGGCGAGATCGTACTGCTCGCGCGGTCGCTGGGGATGCGGGCGCCGCTCAACGCGGTGGTGCAGGGGCTGGCGCGGCGCGCCGGGGCGGCGCGGGCGGGTGCGGGGTCGATGTCGGCGGCGGAGCTCGACGCCGCGCTGGCGGCGGGCCGCTAGCGCCGCTGCGCCCTGCCGCCGGCGCGGACCCCTCCCGCGGCTCGCCGCCTGAACCCGGCCGCTGGCGCGGCCCGTCCCGCTGGCGGCGTCCCGCCGCTGGCGCGGCCTGCCGCGCTTCCGCGCGGGCAACTCAGGGTGGGCGCGGCCCCTGCGGGGCCCGCACCCTGCCGCGCCGCGCGGACGCGTCCGCCCAGCCTGAGATGCCGACCCGCGGCTCCTGCCCCACCGGCCGCCACGCGGGCCAACGCCGTGCGGGCAACTCAGGCTGGGCGCGGCCCCCGCGGGGCCCGCACCCCGCGACGCCGCGCGGACGCGTCCGCCCAGCCTGAGATGCCGACCCGCAGCTCCTGCCCCACCGGCCGCAGTCGCACTCAGCTGTCGTGCGGCGTTCCCGCCAGGGCCCGCAACCGCCGGAGGTAGTAGCGCTTCGGCGCGGTGCGCAGCCGCACCGGCAGCCTCGGGTACACGAAAGCGACGATCGACCACAGCCGATCGAATCGTCGCTGCCGGGCGGCGTTCCACGTCATCCCGTACATCTCCCGCACACGCGGCGGAAGGAAGCCCGCCGTCACGAACCGGTTCAGTGGCATGAGCGCCCGCACCCAGCGCGGGGCGGCCTCCGCTCTCCAGAGCGCATCCGCCTGGCCGCGGATCGTCTCGTCGACCCGCAGCGCCGCCACGGAGTCGCGCCAGTAGGCGGCGAACGCCGCGCGGTCCGGTGGCCACGCCCCCGGCGGCAGGTCGAGCTCCGTGCCGAGGGCCGCGTACCGGACGTACAGGTCGTCCGCGACGGCCTCGGGCGGGTTGCCCAGCGTGCGCGCGTAGACGCGGGTCCCGGTGTCGTAGAGGGTCGCCGCAACCCACAGCTGGAGGTCGGGGTCGCGCGCGTCGTAGGCCGGTGCGTAGCCGGAGGCCTCGGCGTGGACGGGGGCGTGCATCCTGCTCACGTAGCGAGCCGCGACGGCGCGATCGTCGGGCGTCCCGGCGGTCACCGCGTAGACGTAGGTCAGGGTGCCGTGGAGGCGGGCGAGTGGATTGCGAACGAAGTCGCTGTGCCTCGCGACTCCGTAACCGACCTCGGGACGGGCGAGCTGCAGGAGGATCGCGCAGCCGGCTCCGGCGAGGAGGACGGCCTCGAACGCGGGATCGACGGGGCGGGGCATGCTCGGAGCGTACCCGGCGGCGCGCGGGCCGCGGTGCCGGGCGGCCGGCAGGATCCGCGCGATCTCCGGCCGGGCGCCCCGGGCGGCAACTCAGGCTGGAACGGGCCCGCGGTCGCGGCGTTCCCGCAGCGAGCACGCCCGGAGGCGTCGTCCAGCCTGAGTTCTCGGCAGAAGCATCCGTCGCCACCTCTCCCCCACAGCACGGACTCGGCCCGGCGTTCTCCCCAGACGCCCACACGCGACCCCGGCGGAGCTCACCACGACACCACGCTGTCCGCATGCACTCTCTCGTCGATCTCGTGTCCCAGCTCGGCTCCGGCTTCCTCCACAAGCGCGACCTGGCGGCGGCCGGCGCCAGCGATCGCGAGCTGACGCGCGCCGTGCGAGACGGTCGCCTGCGCCGCCCGCGGCGGGGCTGGTACACGACGCTTCCCGCGTCCGATCCGCGGTTCGTAGCGGTGCGCGTCGGCGGGCGCCTCACCGGCGTCTCCGCGCTCGCCCAGCTCGGGGCGTGGCTCCGCGAGAGGGAACCGCCGATCGTCGTGTCCGTGGCGCCCAATGCGTCCAGGCTCCGACGCGTCGGCGGCGTGCGCGTGGTGTGGGACACCCGGGAGATCGTCCGACGCGGCACGGCCTGGTCCGTCGATCCGTGGGACGCCCTTCGGGAGGCCCTGCTGCAGGTCCCCTTCGAAGACGCGGTCGCGCTCGTCGACTGGGCGCTTCACGAGAACCACCTGCGCTTCGACGATCTCGGCGATCTCTGCCGGGGGCTACCGGGAGACATCGCGCTGATCGAGTCCTGGGTGGATCCGTCGTGCGAGAGCTACCTCGAGAGCATCACTCGCACACGGCTGAGGCTCGCGGGCCACCACGTGAGCAGCCAGCACCCGCTGCCGAACGGCCAGCGGGTCGACCTCCTGGTCGACGACGTCGTGGGGCTGGAGACGGACGGACGGGCGTTCCACGGGGCATCGTTCGAGGCGGACCGCCTCAAAGACCTGTCCATCGCGATCGACGGTCGCACACCCCTGCGGGTGAGCTACCGGATGGTGGAGCAGAGCTGGGGCAGGATCCTCGAGGCCGTGCAGGCAGCCGTCGTGCAGCATCGACGGGGCGGTCTCGTCTGCGCCGAGAATTCAGGCCGGGCGCGGGTGCGGCCCGGCAACAAGACCCGGGCGTGGCGGCTCGCCGCGGCGGGACGGCGCCGCCGGCCTGAGTTGCCGACGGCGGCAGCGGGAGCAGGAGGGGGAGCGGCAGCGGGAGGGGCAGGAGCGGCAGCGAGAGCGGGAGGGGAGCAGCAGCGGGAGGGGGAGCCGGAGCGGCAGCGAGAGGGGCGGGGGCAGGAGCAGCGGCACGCACACACCACGCGCACCGGCGCGCAGCGCGGCTGGCGCCGTTCCCGCGCCTCGCTACGATCGTGGGGTGACCTCAGCCCCCGCGCACGCCTCGTGGCTCGTCCGCCTCGTCTTCGTCACCCTCCTCGTGGGAGTCGGCGCGGGCATCGCGGGCATGGCCGCCAGCTTCGCCCTGCACGGCATCGAGCACCTGGTCTACGGATTCGGCGAGGGGACCTTCCTCGACGACCTGCCGACGCCGTCGAGCGGCCTCAAGGTGCTCGCCCTCGCGAGCGCGGGCGTCGTCGGCGGCATCGGCTGGTGGGCTCTCCGCCGCTGGGGCCGCCCGGTCGTCCCGGTCGAGCAAGCGGTCGAGGGGCGCAGGATGCCCGTCCTCGTCACCCTCGGAAACGTCGCGCTCCAGATCGTCATCGTGGGCCTGGGCGCCTCGATCGGCCGGGAGGTGGCGCCGCGCGAGCTGGCCGCGCTGGTCGCTCAGTGGATAACCCGCAAGACCGGTGTCACGGCCCGCGAGACGCGGATCCTCGTGGCGTGCGGTGCGGGAGCAGGACTCGCGGCCGTCTACGACGTCCCCCTGGCCGGTGCCGTCTTCGCCGTCGAGATCCTTCTCGCCGAGCTGAGCATCGCCACGATCATCCCGGCGCTGGCGACGTCCGCGATCGCCGCCCTCGTCGCCCGCCTCGTCACCTCCGCCGCGCCGCTGTACTCCGTGCCGCCGCTCGAGCTCAGCCCGTCGCTGATCGTCTGGTCGGTCCTCGTCGGTCCGGTGATCGGGTTCGCCGCTCTCGCGTTCGTCGTCCTGATCAAGTGGGCGGGAGCCCGTCGCCCCAAGAACTGGCTGATCCTCGTCGTCATGCCCGTCCTCTTCACGCTGGTCGGTGTCATCTCGATCTGGCTCCCCGACGTCCTCGGCAACGGTCGCGCGCTGGGTCAGCTGAGTTTCGCCGCGACGGCCTCGCTGGGTTTCATCGCGCTCACGGTCGTGGCCAAGCTGTTCACGACGACAGTCACGATCGGCGCGGGCGCGGCCGGCGGCACGCTCCAGCCGGCTCTCGCCCTGGGAGCCGGGATCGGCGCGGTCCTGGGCGGCCTGTGGCTCGTCGTCTGGCCCGGATCGGGCATCGCCGCCTTCGCGTTCGTCGCGGCCGCGGCTTTCCTCTCGGCCTCGATGAAGGCCCCGCTGACGGCCCTGGTCCTCGTGGTCGAGTTCACCGGACAGGGCCTCACGCTCCTCGTCCCCACCCTCCTCGCCATCGGCGGTTCGGTGGCGGTCAGCTACATGGTCGACCGGCGGAGACGTCTGATCGCGGTCGACTGACCGGGCCCCTCCCGGAGACCCAATAGTCTGGAGCCGGAAGCATTTCGCGCATCCTGCATCTGGAGGCCCCACCCATGAGCTCGTCCGTCAGCCTCAGCCAGTCCCCCAACCGACTGCTCGGCATCGTCGTCGGCATCGTCCTGCTGCTCGTCGGCCTCCTCGGCTTCTTCGTCGCCACGCCCTATCCCTTCGCCACTCCGCAGGGCGGTGTCGTGATCGGCCTGTTCGCCTCGAACGGGCTGCTGGCGTCGATCCACGTCGTCCTGGGTGCCGTGCTGCTCATCTGCGCCCTTTCGGCGGCCCTCGCCGCGAAGCTCGCGAACCTCCTCGTCGGCGTGATCACGCTCGTCCTGGGCGCGTTCGGCCTCTTCTTCGATCACACCGCGGCGAACATCTTCGCGCTCAACGGCGGCGACAACCTGCTGCACTTCATCGTGGCGGTGCTCCTGCTCATGGTCGGGTACGCCACCGACAAGCTCATCAAGCCGCGCGTCAAGCAGTAGCCCCGGGCATCCTGCGGTCTCGAGAGACGGGCAGGAGCCTCGTTCCCACCGTTCTCCCGGCGACACCCCTGGTCACGGCCACTCCGGAAAGCTAGAGTTAGGGTCACCTAACCAGCCGGCCGCGAGAGGGCAGCATGACCGTAGCGATCCCGTTCTCGGAGGTCCTCCGCGAGCGCACCGGTGCGATCCGGACCATCGCCGGGCCGAGCGCCTCGGAGCGATTCATGACCGACCTGATGACCGGTCGCCGCTCCCGGAGCGACTACGTCGGCCTCGTCGCGCAGAACCACTTCGTCTACCGGGCGCTTGAGAAGGCGGCCGAGGCTCGAGGCGACGACCCGGTCGCGCGCGCGTTCATCTCGCCGGCGCCGACGCGGTTGCCCGCGATCCGCGAAGACCTGAGGTTCCTGATCGGAGACGACTGGGAGGAGCGCATCCGGCCGCTCCCCACGACCGAACGCTACGTGCGCAGGATCGAGGCGGTCGCCGCCACCTCGACCGGCGGCTTCGTCGCCCACCACTACACCCGCTATCTCGGCGATCTCGCGGGCTGCCAGATCATCCGCACCCTGATGCAGCGGCAGTTCGGATTCGAGACGAACGGCGTCGGCTTCTACCTGTTCGCCGGTATCGCGCGGCCGCGCGAGTTCCGCTCGACGTACCGGGCGCAGCTCGACGCGGCGGGCTGGTCCGAGGAGGAGCGCGAGGCCGTCATCGCCGAGGTCGCCGTGGCGTACGGCCTGACGGAGGAGCTCTTCGACGACCTGGCGTCGTCCCGTCAGGCCGCGTGACGCGCATCCAGCGACAAGAGGCGCGGGACCACCCTGCCCCGCCCCACGGGAGCACGACCGCCTAGCCCGCGACGCTCCCCGCCTGGATCGCGGGCACCCGCGTGGCCTGCGACATGAAGCGCCGCACGTCGAGGTCGACGATGATGTCGCTGGGTCGCAGCGGCCGCGACAGGTAGAGCCCCTCGAGCGAGGTGATCCGGCTCAGCGCGACGTACGTCTGCCCGGCACTGAACACCCGCGACCCGAGGTCGACGATCGCGCTGTCGTAGGTCTTGCCCTGCGACTTGTGGATCGTCACGGCCCAGGCCAGCCGCAGCGGGAACTGCTGGAACTCGGCGACGATGTCTTTCTTCAGCTCTTTGGTCGTCTGCGAGTAGGAGTACTTGAACTTCTCCCACACGGCCGGCTGCACCTCGACCTCCTCGCCGTCGAGTTCGACGAACACCGTGTCGCGGATCTTCGTGACGACGCCGACGCTGCCGTTGACCCAGCGCTGATCGGAGTCGTTGCGGAGGAACATCACCTGCGCCCCCGGCTTGAGTTCGAGCGCCTCGTCGGCCGGGAAGGCCCGGCCGGTGAAGTCGCCCGTCACCTCGGCCTTGGCCGTCTTGACGCTGCCCGGCAGCCGCTCCAGCTGGAGCTTGTTGATGCGGTTGACCGTGTCGTTGCGGGTCGCGAGCGTGATGGTGCCGTCCTCCGGCACGGGACGGGCTCCCGCGGCGTTGAGGGCTCCGGCGATCTCGGCCGTGACGCGGCCGTGCCGGACGGCGTTGAGCATCTCCTTGAAGCCGGAGTCGCTCTGCCGGTGGATGAAGGCGAGCTCCAGGATGCGGAGCGTCGCCTCCTCCCACACGTGCGCGTCGAAGAACCACATCGACCGGTAGTGGTCGGTGAAGTAGGCCCGCTCGTCGCCGTCGCCCGGGACCGGCGCCAACTGGTAGGGGTCGCCGAAGAGCACGACCTGCACGCCGCCGAACGCCTCGTTCTTGCGCTGGCGGGCCTGCCGGAGCGACCGGTCGATGGCATCGAGCAGGTCGGCATTGACCATCGACACCTCGTCGATCACGAGCGTGTCGATGGTGTTGAGGAGTTTGCGGAGCTCGGCGTTCTGCTCGATGTCGTGGTCGGCGATGAGGCCGATGGGCAGCCGGAACAGCGAGTGGATCGTCTGCCCACCGACGTTGAGCGCGGCGACGCCCGTGGGGGCGCAGATGACGACCTGCTTGGAGGTGTTCCAGGACAGGTGGTTGAGCAGGGTCGACTTGCCGGTGCCCGCGCGACCCGTGACGAAGATGTGCTCGCGGGTGTTCTCGATCGCGTCGTAGACGGCCGCCTGCTCTGCCGACAGCGTGGGGATCGAACTCACCAGCAAACCCCTCTCGTCGATCGTCCCTCCAATCTACCGGCCCTCGCCGGGGGCGCCGGGCTCTGCACAGGTCGAAGTTAGGATGGGGGAATGGCCGCGCCGGTGGGGGAGAAGACGCGTGCCGCCCTCATCTGGGGTGGCCTCGCCGCCGCCGTCGCGATCGCCTTCGTGATCGCCGTGGCGGTCCTGAACGCGACGGTCTACAGTGCGGGCGGCTTCGTGCGCGGCTACGTCGACGCGCTCGACGCAGGCGACACCACGAGCGCCCTGGCGTTCGCGGGGATCCAGCCGACCGACACCCCGGGCGACGCGCTCCTGACCGTGTCGGAGAAGGGTCTCCTCGGAGACGTCGGGATCGTGTCCGACTCCGCGACCGCGGGGGGATCGCACGTCGTGACGACGTCGTTCCGGGATCCTGCGGGCCGCGCCCACCGGACCGACTTCACGGTCCGGCCCGAGGGCCGCTTCGGCGGGCTCTTCACCCGCTGGACCTTCGCGACCGCACCGACGGCCTCCCTCGACGTCACCCCGCTCCACGACGCGCGCTTCACCGCGAACGGCGTGCAGATCGCCTCCGAGAACGCGGGTCTCGCGACGCGCTACTCGGTCCTCGCTCCGGCGGTCGTCTCCCTGTCGCACGACTCCACGTACCTCACGGCGACGCCGCGGACCGTCGTGTCGGCGAGCGTCGGGGGCGTCGCGACGGCGTCCGTCACCGTCGCACCGCGTTCGACCTTCACCGAGAAGGTGCGCCAGGACGTCTCGAAGTACCTCCGCACCTCCTGCGTCCCGCAGCGGGTGCTCCTGCCCGCGGGATGCCCGTTCGGGCAGCAGGTCGACGACCGCCTGACCTCCTCCCCCACCTGGACGATGACGACCTTCCCGCCGGTGCGCCTCACCGCGACCACGACGTCGGGCGTGTGGCGGGTGGCCGAGGCGACCGGTCGGGCGCACCTCCGCGTCGGAGCGCAATCGCTCTACGACGGCCACGACTACACGATCGACGAGGACGTCGCGTTCACCGTCGGCTACGTGGTCTCCATCGGGGCGGACAACGGGCTCACCATCCGACCCGAGTAGCCGGGCATCCTGCCATGTGACATTTCGGCGACATGCCGCGGGGCCCTTCTGCCGAACGGGACCGTTCGCTAGGGTCGGGGGCATGGGGAGCACCGACGAAGAACCGATCGTCCACATCGAGAACTTCCGGATGGACTTCGGTCGAACGACCGTCATCCGCGATCTCTCCTTCGACATCCGGGCGGGCGAGACCTTTGGGTTCCTCGGCTCGAACGGGTCGGGGAAGACCACGACCATCCGCGCGCTGCTCGGCATCTACCAGCCGACCGCGGGCATCCTGCACATCGACGGCCGGCCATTCTCGCCCGAGCAGGGCAGCCGCCTCGGCTACCTGCCGGAGGAGCGCGGCCTCTACAAGAAGGAGTCGGTCATCGACGTGATGACCTACTTCGGCCGCCTCAAAGGCCTCGGCAAGCAGGATGCCCTGGCCTGGTCCCACCGCTACCTCGAGCGTGTCCAGCTCGACGACAAGGCAGGCACGCGCCTCGACAAGCTCTCGGGCGGGCAGCAGCAGAAGGTCCAGCTCGGCGTGACGATCATGAACGAGCCGGAGCTCCTCATCCTCGACGAGCCCACCAAGGGCTTCGACCCCGTCAACCGCCGCCTGCTGATGGACATCATCGGCGAGCAGAAGCGGAACGGGGCGACGGTGCTCATGGTGACGCACCAGATGGAGGAGGTGGAGCGGCTCTGCGACCGCGTCGTCCTGCTCAAGAACGGCGAGGCCGAGGCCTACGGCACCATCCCCGAGGTCCAGGACCAGTTCGGCGGCACCACCATCCGCCTCAAGTACTCCGGCGAGATCCCGGCCTCGGCGCACTACGACGTGAGCCTCCGGGAGCGGAACTACGCCGAGCTCACCGTGACCGACACGGTCGACGAGGCCCGGATCCTGCGCGACCTCGTCGACGCCGGCGTGCAGGTGCGCGGCTTCGAGACGAGCAAACTCAGCCTGGACGACATCTTCCTCCGGGTCTACGGCGACGAGAACGCGGCGGAACTCGCCGGGGCGGGGGTCTGACATGGCACGGCACAACCTGGGCACGGTGGTCTCCTTCGAGGTGACGCGCACCCTGACGAAGCGGCGATTCTGGATCGCGACCCTCATCGTCCCGGTGATCATCGGCATCGTCGTCGCCCTCGTCGCCGGGTCGAGCTCCTCGACCGACAACATCGTCAGCTCGCAGAAGAACGCCCGCTTCACGTTCTCGTACACGGACGCCAGCGGCGTGATCGACCCCGCCGTCGTCTCGGCCGTGGGCGGGACGAAGGCGGCCGACGCCGACGCCGCGATCGCCGCCGTGAAGAAGGGGACGCTCGACGCCTTCTTCGCCTACCCCGCGGATCCCGCCAAGCAGGCCACGAAGGTCTACGGCGTCGACAAGGGGATCTTCGACAACGGGAAGTACTCCTCGGTCGCCACGCAGATCCTCACTGCGAGCGCGGAGGCGAAGGTCGGCGACGCGCGCCTGACGACGCTCGTGAAGGGCGACGCGCCCGTCGACGCGGTCGCGTACGGAGCGGGAGGCCGCGTGTCGGGTGGGATCGGGAGCGTCATCCCGCCGCTGCTGTTCCTCGCGATCTTCTACGTCGTCATCCTGATGCTGGGCAACCAGATGCTCACCTCGACGCTGGAGGAGAAGGAGAACCGGGTCACGGAGATGATCCTCACCACCCTCAACCCCACGACGCTCATCCTCGGCAAGGTGATCTCGCTCTTCATCGTCGGCCTCGTGCAGATGATCGTCTTCGCGCTGCCCGTCGTGATCGGCTACCTGTTCTTCCGCAGCTCGCTCAACCTGCCGGCCCTCGACCTGGCCAACCTGCAGATCGACCCGTTCCAGATGGCCGTCGGAGCACTCCTGCTCATCGGCGGATTCACCCTCTTCACCGGCACCCTCGTCGCCGTCGGGGCGATCATGCCGACCGCCAAAGAGGCCGGCCAGATCTTCGGCGTCATGATGGCGCTCATCTTCATCCCGTTCTACACGGTGACCCTCATCGTCTCCGACCCGGGCTCGCTGATCGTGCAGGTCTTCACCTGGTTCCCCTACTCGGCGCCGGTCACCGCCATGCTGCGGAACGGCTTCGGCTCGCTGTCGGCGCCCGAGGCGATCGGGGTGATCGTGGAGCAGTTCGTGCTCGGGATCATCGTGCTGCAGATCGCCGTCCGGCTGTTCCGCTACGGGTCGATCGAGTACTCCAAGAAGGTGTCGCTGCGGACGATCCTGCCGTCGCGGCGCGTGGCCGAGGCGCCCGTCCGCTGAGGGGCTGCCCGGTCCCGGCGGCCTCCGCGGCTACACTCGCGCGGGTGGAACCCCTCGACCTCGACGACCCGGCCGCCCTCCTCGGCACATGGCGCCTCGAGCGACAGATCCTCGACGATCGCGCCGACGGCGAGGCCCGCAGGATGCTCGTCGACGGCCACGCCCGCTTCGTCGCGTACGTCCCCGGGCTCATCGAGTGGCGCGAGGAGGGCGTGCTGCACCACCCGGCCGGTGACCTCCCGGTCTCCGCGACCCGGTTCCTCCGCCGCGAGGGCTCCCTGTGGCACGTGGAGTTCGCCGACGGGCGACCCTTCCACGACTGGGTGCCGGGCACCGAGGTCGTGCACGGGTGCGAGCCGGACGTCTACGTCGGGCTCGTGTCGGCCGCGGACGACTCGGGCTGGGGAATGCGCTGGGCGGCCACGGGGCCGGCGAAGAGCGCCGTCATCGTGAGCCGGTACCGGCGGGGCGGTCCGGCTGCCGGCTAGGGCGCTGAGCGGCGGGCGGGACGCCCGCCCGCGCCGGCCGCGCCCGCCGTCGGCAATGCAGGCTGGGCGGAGCCCTGCCCGCCGCGGCGCCGGGCCGCGCCGCATGCGCGGCGCTCCCCAGCCTGCATTGCCGACGGCGCCGACACAGCGCCGCTAGAGCGCCTTCTCCTCCATGCCCCACGGCGAGCCGTACCCCGCGGGGGCGGCTCCGCCGAGCAGCGACAGGAACGGTCCGGCGGGGAACGCCTCCGGCCCCAGAACACCCTTGCCCGACCACACCCCGGTGGCGAGCAGCTCCAGCGCGATGACGGGGTTGATCGCGGTCTGCCAGACGACGGCCTGCGACTCGTACTCGGCCATCGTCTGCTCGTTGTCGACCACGTGGTAGAGGTACGTGGAGCGCGGCTGACCGTCCTTGCCCTTCCCGGTGACCCAGACGCCGGCGCAGGTCTTCCCGCTCATGCGGTCGCCCAGGGTGGCGGGGTCGGGCAGCGCGGCGGCGACCACGTCGCGGGGGGAGACCTGCTGCCCCTTCACGTTGATCGGCACGGTGCTGTCGAGGCCGAGCATGTGGAGCGTCTTCAGCACCTCGATGAACTCGTTGCCCAGGCCGTACTTGAAGGTGACGCGCTTGGCGGAGGTCCACCGCGGCATGAGGAGGACCTCCTCGTGCTCGACGTTGACGCACTCGACCGGGCCGATGCCCTCGGGGAAGTCGAACACCTCGGGCTCGGAGAACGGCGCGGTGGTGTACCAGCCGCGGTCCTTCTCGTAGACGACGGGCGGGTTGAGGCACTCCTCGATGGTCGTCCAGATGGAGAAGGACGGTGCGAAGTCGTAGCCCTCGACGACGAGGTTGGCGCCGTCGCGGACGCCGAGCTCGTCGATCTCGCTGAACAGCTCGTCCTCCGCGTAGCGGGCGAACACGTCGGAGAGACCGGGCTCGACTCCGATGCCGACGAGCGCCAGCGCTCCGGCCTCCTCCCACGCGGAGGCGGCGGCGAACTGCTCGTCGCCCAGCTTGACGCCGGTCTCCTCGTGGGGGGCGGTGGGGTGCGGTTTCGACAGGCTCATCGCCATGTCGAGGTAGGTGGCACCGGCCGCGAACGCGCCGTCGAAGATCGGCATCACGAATCGCGGGTCGACGGCGTTGAGCACGTGGGTGACCTCGTGCTCCCGGATGAGGGCGGCCACGGATTCCGCCGAGGACGCGTCGACCTGGGCCGCGACGAGCCGCGGGTCGCCCACTGCCGCGACGAGCGCGGTCGGCCTCGCCGGGTCGTAGTCGGCGACGACGAGGGCGTCGAAGAAGTCGCGTCGGACAGCGATGCGCACGGCGGCGGAGCCGACGCCGCCGGCGCCGATGATGAGGATCCTCATGGGGTGACTACTTGCTTTCGTCGGGGGTGGTGGGGGTCTCGGTGGTGTCCGCGGCGGGGCCCGTGTGGCGGTCGCCCCGGACGCGGCGCCCGGTCTTGGTGTTGATCGCGACGGCGCCCGTGGGCAGGTTCGACAGGTCGGGCGAGACCACGGTGGGGAAGTACCCGGAGTCGGGGAGTCCGAAGTTCGCGACGACGCCCTCGCCCGGTGCGAGCACGTAGTCGGCCCGCTTCACCAGGGTCCGGCCGCGGAAGAAGTCGGGCTTCACGATCCACCAGACGACCATGATCACGGCACCGATCAGCAGACCGCCGATCCCGACGACGAACTCCGCGCCGACGCCGAAGATCGTCACGTTGTTGCCCGCATCGTCCGTGAGCCAGTCCGGAGCCGCGAACTGCACGGCGCCGTAGACGAAGACCGCGAGGAGCATCACGCCGCCGACCAGCGGGAAGATCCCCCGCATGACGAGGTTGCGGGCCGAGGTGAAGAGCGTCTTGCGGTAGTACCAGACGCACGCGAAGCCGGTGAGGCCGTAGTAGAACGCGATCATGAGGCCGATGGAGCCGATGAGGGCGTTGAGCAGGTTGACGCTGATCGCCGTGAAGATCAGGAAGAACGCGACGGACACGATCCCCATGCCGATCGTCGACCAGGTCGGGGTGAGGTACTTCGGGTGGATCCGGGCGAACTTCGCGGGCAGCGCCTTGTAGACGGCCATCGAGAGCGAGGTCCGGGCGGTCGGCAGGATCGTCGTCTGCGTCGAGGCGGACGCCGACGTGAGGATCGAGAAGCCGAGCAGCGCCATCAGGACGGAGCCGACCGCGCCGCCGCCGAAGAGGGCCGGGCCGATGGCGGAGAACACGTCTCCGGCGTTGTCCGGGTTCGCCAGACCGATGCCCTTCTCGCCGACGCCGGCGAAGGCGATGGTGGCGACGGCGACCAGGGCGTACGTGACCAGCAGGAGCAGCGTGGAGATGACCGCGGCGCGGCCGGGGGTCTTCTCCGGGTCCTTGGTCTCCTCGTTGACCGAGACCGCGGTGTCCCAGCCCCAGTAGATAAAGATGGCGGTGAGCATGGCGGGCGCGATGGTCTTGGCCGGGTCGAGGCCGAAGGGGTTGAACCAGTCCCACGAGGGGATGAGGGAGTACGACTCCGCGTTGCCCGAGTAGACCTTCACCAGCGCGAAGACGGCGAAGGCGATGAGGATGACGACCTCGAACGCGAGCAGGAAGTACTGCAGGCGGGCCGAGATCTCGATGCCCCGGTAGCAGATCCAGGTCATGATGGCGATCCACGCGACTCCTGCGAGCGTCGTGGCGACCACGTTGGACGACAGCGCCGCGACGGCCGGGAGGCCGAAGCTCCCGACGAACGTGAACGAGTAGGACCCGGCGATCTGCGCCAGGTTCGCCATGACGATGACGTCGGCGACGATGATCCCCCAGCCGCCCATCCAGCCGGTGATCGGCCCGAAGGCCCGGCTCGCCCAGGTGAACGTGGTGCCGCAGTCGGGTTCGGCCTTGTTGAGCTCCTGGTACGCGACGGCGATGAGGTACATCGGGATGAACGCCAGCAGGATGATGCCGGGGGCGTGGACGCCCGCGAACGAGGCTCCGCCGATGACGATGAAGCCGAGGCTCGCGGCCAGGCTGTAGGCGGGGGCCGTGGAGGCGACACCCACGACGATGCTCGACACGAGCCCGAGGGAACCCCCCTTCAGTCCCTTGGTGTCGACAGACTGCGTCGTCGGGGTGGGCGTCGTTGCGGTCATCTGGACTCCAGCTCGGTCTGGTGGAACAGCGGGGGATCGGGGTTGTGCAACCCAATCGGATGCCGCGAGACGGCGTCAATGCCGTTCCGTCGCGTTATGCGGATAGTCGTTGCCGCTTCGGCATCTCAGCTCTCTTGATCTCGAGTGGTTTTTCGGATAGATATGTTGCATGACATCCGTGATGGACCGCCGCCTCCGGGCGTTCGCCGTGGCGTGCCTGTGGCTCCCCGTGCTCGTCTCCGGGGCCGGTGCCTGGGCCGTCGGGCCGGATCTCGGTCCCCGCCTGCCGACGCACTGGCCGGGTCTCGGAGAGCCCGACGCCGTCGGCGACACGCGGATCCTCATCGCCCAGGCGCTCGGCATGGCGGCGGTCGCGGCCGCCGTCGGAACGGCCGTCGCAGTGGCGGCGCGCGATCGGCGCACCCTCCGCGCGGGCACCGGCACGGCGGCCGGCCTCGCGGCGCTCGTCGCCCTCACCTGGGTCGTGTCCGCCTGGGCCGCGCAGGATGCAGGTGGTCCCGACGCCGCCGTGCTCGGCGGCCTCCTCGGCGTGATGCTCGCCGGCCTCCTCTGGGGCCTCGTCCCGATCGCGCTCCTCGGCCGGGCGGGTGCCCCGGCGGGGACACCGGCCGACGCCGCACCGGCAGCATCGGAAGGCGCCGCGCCAGCAGAGACCGCCGATCGTCTCGCGCCCACCGCGCCCCTCCCGTGGAGCACCACGGTCGGCTCGCTCCCGCTCCTCGCGGCGGGGGCCGCGGCGGGCGTCGCCGGCCTGGTGCTGCTGGCCATGGAGGCCCGCACCGAGCCGGGGGCAGAAGGCCCGGGCTGGTGGACCCCGGGGCTCCTGCTGGTCGGCGCCCTCGCCGTCGTGGCCACCTCACGCGCCCGCGTGGAGGTCGATGCCCGCGGACTCCGGGTCCGTTCCGCGGTCTTCCGATTCCTGCTCTTCCGGGTGTCCCGGAGTCGGATCGACACCGCGCGCGCGACGACGATCGAGCCGATGCGCTGGGGCGGCTGGGGGTTCCGCTACACCGGCGCCTCCGTCGCGCTCGTGGTGCGCCGCGGGCCGGGGCTCGTGGTCGAGACGCTGCGCGGTCCGTCGGCGGCGGTGACGATGACGGAGCAGGATGCGCGCGCTGCGGCGGCGGCGCTGGCTCCTGCGCCCACGGAGCGACCCGGGAGGACACTGGGGGAATAGTGCGCGCGCCGCTGTGTTGGTAGTATGCAAACGCATAGAGATGGGGATTCCATGACCGACCAGCCCGCAGTCCACCCGCCCTTCCCGATCGAGCTCGGCCTCGACACGTTCGGAGACGTCACCGAGCCGGTGAGCGGGACGCCGCTCGGCGTCGCGCCGCTCACGCACGCGCAGTCGATCCGGAACCTCGTCGACCAGGCCGTCCTCGCCGACGAGATCGGCCTCGACTTCATCGGCGTCGGCGAGCACCACCGCGTCGACTTCGCCGTCTCGGCCCCGGAGGTCGTGCTCGGCGCGATCGCCGCGCGCACGGAGAACATCCGGATGGGTTCGGCCGTGACGGTCCTCAGCTCCGACGACCCGGTCCGGGTCTACGAGCGATTCGCGACCGTCGACGCTCTCGCCAACGGGCGCGCCGAGGTCATCCTCGGCCGCGGCTCGTTCACCGAGTCGTTCCCGCTCTTCGGCCTCGACCTCGGCGACTACGAGGCCCTCTTCGAGGAGAAGATCGAGCTCTTCGCCGAACTCCTGAAGGACGCCCCCGTCACCTGGAAGGGCACGAAGCGCGGCTCGCTGACCGACCAGTGGGTCTACCCGCGGCCGGAGTCCGGCTCCCTGAAGACCTGGGTGGGCGTGGGCGGGTCGCCGCAGTCGGTCATCCGCGCGGCGCACTACGGATTCCCGCTCTTCCTCGCCATCATCGGCGGGCGCCCCGCGCAGTTCGAGCCGTACGCCGACCTGTACCGTCGGGCGCTGGGCGAGTTCGGCAACCCGCTCCAGCCGATCGCGATGCACTCCCCCGGTTTCGTCGCAGCCACCGACGAGGAGGCCCTGGAGATCCTGTACCCGTATCAGGAGGCGCAGACCAACCAGCTCGGTCGCGAGCGCGGCTGGCCGCCCTACTCGCGCGAGCAGTTCCTCGCCAGCGCCGGTCCCGAGGGCGCCCTCTACGCCGGCTCCCCCGAGACGGTGGCCCGGAAGATCGCCCGGAACCTCACCCTGCTCGGGGCGTCGCGCTTCGACATGCGCTACAGCATGGGTCTCCTGCCCCACGAGCACATGATGAAGAGCATCGGCCTCTATGGGCGCGAGGTCGCCCCGATGGTGCGTGAGCTGATGGCGGCCGAGACGGCCCCCGTCACCGTCTGACGCCGCGGCCCTCGCGGAGGACGCCGCGGCCCTCGCCGAGGCTGCTGGTGCCGCCCTCGCGCAGCACGCCGACCGCGAGGGCGGCGCAGACGACCAGACCGACCACGCCGAGCACGACCCCGCCGATCTGCTGGTCGACGAGTGGGGGCGGGCCCCACGTCCGGCCCAGCGCCCCGTACCAGGCGGCGAGTCGCAGGGCCGACGACGTCGCGAGGATGGTCGCCACGATCGCGGTGACCGCCGCGACGAGGCCCAGGAGGCCGAAGCGGACGCCTGTCCCCGCACGGAGGGGCACCGGGTCGCGACCCACCAGCGACGCCACGAAGAGCCAGCCCACGAGGACGCTCTCGAGCACGAACACCGTGTGCCCGGCGTAGCTCTCGACGGCCCAGCGCTGGAGGGGCGTCGAGGTCCAGGCCCAGACGGACAGGGCGACCAGGGCGGCTCCTGCCACCGGGTGCGAGAGCAGCGCGGCGAAGCGCGACTGCACGACCAGAAGTGCCCACTCCCGGGCGCCTCGGCTGCCGTCGGTGCGCTTCCCGACGGCGAGCAGGGCGAGAGTCCACGGAGCCGCCGGCACCAGGAGCAGGGGCACCACGAAGAGGACCAGCGCCAGCACGAGCAGGTGCGTGCTCATCAGGTAGCGCTCGTAGACGTCGGGCGCCCCGCTCGTCGCCCAGGCCAGCACGAGGACGCCGAGCACCCAGCTCACGACGCGGCGCGTGGGCCAGGCCTCACCGCGACGCCGCAGGCGGACGACCCCGACGACGTACACGCTCACGAGGAACGCCGACAGCAGGAGCCACGGCAGATCGACGTTCGCGGTCGAGAGCCACCGGACCGGCGTGAACTCGGGCGGGAGCTTCGCCGTCGTGAGGACCTCCGCCGGCGTCAGCGCCGCCGTGTCGCTCAGGACCGACTGCGCGACGGGCGTCTCCGTCCGCCCCAGGGCCGCCGCGACTCCCGACGCGACACCGAGGACGGCGAGCTCGGCGGCCACGAACCACCCGAACGGCGCCCGCTGCGCCTCCAGGCGGTTCTGGACGCGCGCGATGAGCACCCGCCGGTGGACGACCCCGAAGAGCCCCAGCAGGAGCAGCGCGACCGACTTCACGACGACGAGGAGTCCGTAGGGCGAGCCGAGCTCCGACCACGAGCCGATCCGGATCTGCGCGCTGACCACGCCCGACACCGCCACCGCCGTGAAACAGACGAGCGCGAGGGTCGAGTAGCGCGACAGGACGACGCCGACCCGACCCCGCTCGAGCGCGGGCCGGAGCAGGACGACGGCCAGCAGACCGCCGAGCCACACGGCAGCGGCCAGGATGTGCACGGCCAGAGCGGTGACGGCCTGCACGTGCGAACTCGCCCCGGCGGCGTGACCCTGCTGTGCGATCGGCACGAGGGCACCGCCCGCGAGGAGCGTCACCAGGAGGACGAGCGTGACGTTCCGGACCGCGAAACAGAGCACGGTGACCGCGGCGGCGATGAGCGTCGACACGAGCCAGGCCAGCCCGAGGTCGGTGCCGGTCAGGAAGAACGCCAGCGACTGGCCGAAGGTGTCGTCGAGCGTGACGCGGACGTTCGCCACGCTGAGGAAGGTGAAGAAGCCGGTCGCGCAGGAGGCGATGGTCCAGAACGCGGCCGCTCCCGACGCCAGATCGAGGGCTCGACCCCATTCGGGCCGATCGGGCGCCAGCGCGAACGAAGCGAGCGCGAGGGTCCCGATCGTGAGGGCCGCACCCAGGTCGACGAGGAGCGTCGCGATCGGGAGGCCGAAGCGCACGACGGCGCCGGGGTCGGCCAGGGGAAGCGGGGCCGCGGCCCCACCGAGCGCCAGGGCGGCCAGGAGGCTGAGGAACGCCGCGAGCACGAGGAGCGCCGGTCCGGCGAGGCGCGTGAGTCGGGGCACTCCGCAAGCCTACGAGACGGTGGTCGCGCGTTAACTGAGGGTGGGGACGGCGACCGGAGTCGTCGTCCCCACCCTCGAGGAGAAGCTGTACTACTTGACGGCAGCCTTGAGCTTGCTGCCGGCGCTGACCTTGACGCTGTCGCTGGCGGCGATCTCGAGCGCCTCACCCGTCTGCGGGTTGCGGCCGGTACGAGCGGCGCGGTGCGTCTTCTCGAACGCGATCCAGCCCGGGATGGTCACCTTGGTGCCGTCGGCGACCGACTTGGAGACGACGGAGAAGAGCGCGTCGACGACGCCGCTGACGGCGGCCTGGCTCTGGCCGGACTCGGAAGCGACAGCTGCGACGAGCTCGGTGCGGTTCAGTGACTTGTCAGCCATAAGTTGTCCTCCTCGGACACGATTTTTTGGAAGCACATGCTTAGTTGGACGCCCGTCGCGTTCGCGACGTTCGTGCGGTCCGGTGCCCGTCGGGCCGCTCCTGCAGAACCCCGCCTCGCGGCGGTGCGTCTCGGGTGCGACCTCTCAGGCACCGCCACGGGGTCGAAAACCCTGTGGAACCGCCTCAGAACCTACCAGGAAGACTTCGTGATGCCCGGCAATTCGCCACGGTGAGCCATGTCGCGGAAGCGGACACGGCTGACACCGAACTCGTTGAGGTAACCGCGGGGACGGCCGTCGATCGCGTCGCGACCGCGGACGCGGACCGGCGAGGCGTTGCGGGGGAGCTTCTGGAGGCCGACGCGGGCGGCCTCGCGGCTCTCGTCGGTCCCGTTCGGGTCGATGAGCGCCTTCTTGAGCTCGAGACGCTTCGCGGCGTAGCGCGCGACGATCTCCTTGCGCTGGTTGTTCTTGGCAACCATGCTCTTCTTTGCCATGTTTAGCGCTCCTCGCGGAATTCGACGTGCTTGCGGATGATCGGGTCGTACTTCTTGAGCACGAGACGGTCGGGGTTGTTACGACGGTTCTTCTTGGTCACGTACGTGAACCCGGTGCCCGCGGTCGAGCGGAGCTTGATGATCGGACGAACGTCCTGGCTCTTCGCCATTAGATTTTCTCCCCACGAGCAAGGATGTCCTTGACGACGCGCTCGATGCCGCGTGCGTCGATGACCTTGATGCCCTTGGCGCTGAGCGTCAGGGTCACGTTACGGCGCAGCGAAGGCACGTAGTAGGTCTTCTTCTGGACGTTCGGATCGAAACGACGCTTGGTGCGTCGGTGCGAGTGCGAGATGTTGTGTCCGAAGCCGGGAACGGCTCCGGTCACCTGGCAGGTTGCTGCCATGGTTTTCCTCCGTAGATACCGTAGGAGCGTCGCGTCCGCAGAGGACACTCAGCGCCTACCCAAGGTCACTTGTCGGCGCGCGTCACCCCTCACGGGAATCGTGAGATTCTCGACGAAGCCAGGGGTTCGGCGCACATGAGCGCAGATAGCACTCAACCAGCGGTCAAGACTACGCGACGCGCCCGGCTCCGGCAAGTCGCTCCTACGCTGCCCGGACAGCCCACCAGCCGCACGCCCAGCATCCTGCCGTCGGCACCAGCCGTCAGGCTGACGCCGCCGCACACGCGGCACAGGTGCCGAACACGTCGACCACGTGGTGCGCCTCCGTGAAGCCGTTCTCGGCGGCGACGCGCTGAGCCCACGACTCCACCGGATCGGCCGAGATCTCGACCGTCGTGCCGCAGGTCCGGCAGATGAGGTGGTGGTGGTGCGTCCCGGGGGTGCAGGCACGGTAGAGGCTCTCGCCGTCCTGCTGGAGGGTGTCCGCCTCCCCCTCCGATTCGAGCGACGACAGCGCCCGGTACACGGTCGCGAGGCCGATCGACGAGCCGGCGTCGCGCAGGTGCGAGTGCAGCACCTGCGCGCTGACGAACGCCTCGGACGACGACAGGGCCGTGCGGACCGCCTCCCGCTGCCAGGTGTTGCGCTTCACGACGAGACCTCCGATGCCGACGGCGCCAACCGTACCTCGCGGGCGCGGGCCCGGGCGAGGCCGCGCTTCTCGCGGCGTCCGCCGAGGATCCTGCAGACCAGCCAGATCGTGAACGAGATCGTTGTGACGTACGGCGAGATCGGCAGGCCGCCACCGAGGGCGAGCAGGATGCCCCCCACGACCGACACGAGGGCGAACGCGCAGCTCAGGACGGGCACCCAGAGCGGCGACACCGTGAGCCGGAGCGCGGCGGCGGCCGGCGTGACGAGCAGCGACAGCACGAGGAGGGCGCCGACGATCTGTACGCTCACCGCGACGGAGAGACCCAGGACGAGCATGAAGACGAGGGAGAGCGTCCGCACGGGGATGCCGGCCGCGGCCGCGACGTCCGGGTCGACGCTCGCGAAGGTCAGTGGACGCCAGACGACGAGCAGCGTCACGATGACGACGAGCGAGATGACGAGGAGGGCCCCGAGCTGCGGGTTGTCGACGGAGACGATCTGTCCGGTCAGCAGCCCGAACTTGTTGGCGGCGCGCCCCTGGTAGAGGGCGAGCGCCAGGATGCCCAGCCCGAGCCCGAAGGGCATCAGCACGGCGATGATCGAGTTGCGCTCGCGCGCCCGGTTGCCGAGCAGCCCGATGAGCAGCGCGGCGACGACGCTCCCCACGAGCGACCCCGTGACGACGTTCACTCCGATGAGCAGGGCGATCGAGGCTCCGGCGAACGAGAGCTCGCTGATGCCGTGCACGGCGAAGGGGAGGTTGCGCGTGATCACGAACGGCCCGATCAGCCCGCCGACGATGCCGAGCAGGGCGCCCGCGAAGATCGAGTTGCGCACGAGGACGACGAGCTCGCCGAAGTTCTGGAACGACAGGATGTGCGAGAACACGCTGCCGAGATCGGTCAGCGAGGTCGCGAGGGCGACGTCGATCATCGGATCGGTCCTTCCGGGTCGGGATCGAGGCCGTCGTCGCCGTGGTGGCCGTGCTCGAAGTGGTCGTGCGAGTGGCCGCTCTCGGTGCTGCCGACGATGACGATCCGGCCGAGGGTCCGGATCACGTCGACCTGGGTGCCGTAGAGCTCGGAGAGGACGTCCGCCTGGAGGACCTCGTCGGGGGTCCCGATGGTGAAGCGGCCGCCGGCGATGTAGACCACCCGGTCGACGACGTCGAGGATGGGATTGACGTCGTGGGTGACGAAGAGGACCGCGGCCCCGAGGCTCCTGCGCTGCCGGTCGATCAGGTCGGTGACACCGCGCTGGTGGCGGAGGTCGAGCGAGATGAGGGGCTCGTCGCAGAGCAGCAACGACGGGCCGGAGGCGACGGCCTGGCCGACGCGGGCGCGCTGCTGCTCGCCGCCCGACAGCGACGCGACGGGCGCCTTCGCGATGGCCGACGCACCGACCTCGGTCACCAGCGAGTCGATCAGCTCGCGCTCCCGGCGGGTCTCAGGGCGCAGTCCGTAGCGGTGGCCGGTCACCCCGAGGGCGATCATGTCGCGCGTGCGGAGCGGCGTGCCCGACTCCATGAGCCGCTGCTGGGGGATGTAGCCGATGTTGCGGTGACCGCGCCGGATCGGTCGGCCGAGGAACTCGATGGTGCCCGCGGAGAGCTCCTGCTGGCCGAGGATCGCCTTCAGGAGCGTCGTCTTGCCGACGCCGTTCGGCCCGAGGACGGCGACGAACTCTCCGGCGTGCACGTCGAGGTCGAGGCCGCTCCAGAGCTCCCGCTCGCCGAAGCGGAGCGCCGCGCCCCGCAGCCGGAGGACGACGTCGGCGTCACCCGCGATCGTCATCTCTTCGACAGCGCGGACGACACGGCGTCGATGTTCGCCTGCTGCCAGGAGACGTAGTCGTCACCCTGGGGAAGAGTCTCGGTCACGGGGACCACCGGGACGCCGGCCTTCTTCGCCGCGGCCTCGACCTGCGTGGTCTCCGGGCTCGAGGCCTGCTCGTTGTAGGCGAGGAGACGGACCGCACGGCCCTTCATCAGCGAGAGGGTGTCGTTGAGGGCGGCAGGAGGCACGTCCGACCCCTCCTCGACGGCCTTCGAGAACGCGGCCGGCGTTTCGTCGACCAGACCGATGGCGTCGAAGAGGTAGCCGGGCACCGGCTCCGTGTAGGCGACCTTCTCGCCCTCGTGGGCCGCCTTGAGGGCGATCGTCTCGTTCTGGAGCTTCGCGAGCGCCGTCTTGAAGGTCTGCGCGTTCGCGAAGAACGTCGCCGCCTTCGAGGGCTGGATCTTCGCCAGATCGGCCGCGACGGCGTTGGCCACCTTGATCATCGACGGGTAGTCGTAGAAGACGTGCTCGTTGAAGTCGCCGCCGGTCGGGAAGCCGGAGAGCTTCACGGCGTTGACGACGGTGGCCTTCGACGACGTCGACGCCAGCATCGTGTCGACGTAGTCGTCGTAGCCGCCGCCGTTCTCGACGACGATCTGCGCCTTCGAGATCGCGAGCTGCGTCCGGGCGTCGGCCTCGAAGCCGTGGGGATCCTGGTTGGGGTCGCTCAGGATGCTCGTCACCGTGACGGCACCGCCACCGATCGTCGACGCGATGTCGCCGTAGACGTTGGTGGAGGCGACCACGCGGATCGGGCCTCCGGACGAGGCGCCGGCGCCGGGCGTCGAGGCCGAGCAGCCGGTGAGTGCCAGAGCGGCCAGGACGGGGATCGCGAGGGCCGTGGCGGCGGAGCGGAGCTTCATGGGGTGTCCATCTAAGTCGGGTCGTGGAGACGTCTCGACGGTAGCCCTAAACGATAATGATTGTCAAAAGCACGCAGGAGCCCCGGCCCGTGGCACCCCGGTGCCGCCCGACTCCCCCGCCGGTACCGACCTGGCGGGGCGGGCGAGCGGACGAGGTACCGTCGACACCGTGACCGAGCAGCCCGTGGAGAGAGCGCGACCGGCGCTGTGGGCTCTGCCCGCGGATCCTGCTCTCGCGGACCTCGTCGGAGACGGCCTGCCCCGGCCGCCCGGCGTCGTGCGCCGCTTCTGGATGCGGCACGCCCGGCTCGCCGACGTGATCATCGCGATCGCGGCGCTGGTCGCCGGCTACGTCGAGTCCATCGACACCGGGGCCGGGCTTCCGGGCGCGGACTGGCTCGTGCACGGTTTCTTCGCCGTGCCGGTCGTGGCGGCGGGGATCCTGCTGTGGCGGAGGTCGCGGCCCCTGCTGACGCTCGGCGTCGTCATCGCGTGCGGTGTGGTCCTGACGCTCGCCGTGGGGACGACCCTCGGGGCGCCGACGGTCGCCGCCATCTACGCCGTGGCCGTCTACCGCAGCGCCATCGCGGCGTGGATCGGCGCGGCCGTCGCCTACGGGGCGTTCCTGCTCGCGGCGCTCCTCACGGGGCACCACCCGATCGGCGCCCCCGGCCTGCTGATCCTGCTGCTGTTCGCGCTGTTGTTCGGGATCAACATCGGAGCCAGGCGGCGCTACCTCGACGCCCTCATCCTGCGGGCGCAGCAGCTCGCCCGCGAGCGCGACCAGCAGGCTCAGCTCGCGACCGCCGCCGAGAGGGCACGGATCGCCCGCGAGATGCACGACGTCGTCGCGCACGGGCTCAGCGTGATGGTGCGGCTCTCCGACGGGGCGAACGCCGTGGCCGAGCAGGATCCGGACGCCGCACGCCGCGCCGTCTCCCAGATCGGCGAGGTGGGCCGCGACGCCCTGCGCGACATGAGGCGTCTGCTCGGTGTCCTCCGCGACGAGGACGCCCCCGCCGAGACCTCGCACCTCACGCCTCAGCCGACCCTCGCGGACCTCGCGCACCTCGTCGAGACGTACCGCTCCGCGGGGCTGCCGGTCGCGATCCGGACGACCGGCACTCCGCCCGACGACGACGGCGTGCAGCTGCTCGTCTACCGGTCCGTGCAGGAGGCTCTGACCAACGCCCTCCGCTACGCCAAGGAGCCCGCCCGCGTGCTCGTGCAGCTCGACTTCACGGCCGGTGCGGAGATCGTCGTGACCGACGACGGCTTCCTCCCCGGACCCCAGGCCTCCGTGGGATCGGGTCGCGGCCTGATCGGCCTGCGGGAGCGCGCCGCCCTCTACGGTGGGAGCGTCGAGGCCGGGCCCCTCGGGAGCGACGGCTCCGGCTGGCGCCTCCGCGTGACGCTTCCCCGAACCGCCGAAGGAGAACGATGAGCGACATCACCCTGCTCCTGGTCGACGACCAGGACCTCATCCGGGCCGGCATGGCCATGGTCCTGAACGCCACCCCGGGGCTGCGCGTCGTCGGCGAGGCGACGAACGGGGGCGACGCGGTGGCCAGGGCGGCGGAGCTCCGGCCCGAGGTGATCCTGATGGACGTGCGCATGCCCGGGCTCGACGGCATCGAGGCCACGCGCCTCATCACGCGCGACTCGCCCGAGACGCGCGTCATCATCCTGACCACCTTCGATCTCGACGAGTACGCCTTCGGCGGCCTGAACGCAGGAGCCAGCGGCTTCCTCCTCAAGGACGCCCCGCCCGCCGACCTCGTGCAGGCGATCCGCACCGTGGCGGGCGGCGAGGCCATCGTGTCGCCCCGCATCACGCAGAAGATGCTGGAGCTGTACCGGGGGCGCCTACCCGCGACGGCCGCGGCTCCCGCCGCCGCGACGCCGCTCTCGGACCGCGAGCAGGAGGTGCTCGTCGCCATGGGCCGCGGCCTCTCGAACACCGAGATCGCGGCGGAGCTGTTCCTGTCGGAGTCGACCGTGAAGACGCACGTCGGGCGCGTGCTCGCGAAGCTGGAGCTGCGCGACCGCGTGCAGGCCGTCATCTACGCGTACAAGCACGGCCTGGTGTAGCCGGCGCTGCGGCTCCTGCTGGTCGCCGCTCCCGCTCCTCGCTCCCGCGAGACTCCACAACACGCCGCTCACTTTCACGAAAAAGCGCCAATCGTGGAGTCTCGGCCGACTGGCCAACGCCGGGCTCCAGCGAGACTCCACGACACGCCGCGGCCCGGAGAACATGAGCAGCGCGTCGTGGAGTTACGGCCGGTGGGAGAACGGGCCGCTCCCGCGAGACTCCACGACACGCCGCGGCCCGGAGAACACGAGCAGCGCGTCGTGGAGTCTCGCGCGCACCGTGCGACCGGCGGCAGCGGCCCGAACCGGCTCAGTCGAGCAGCAGCGCCGGCTCCTCGAGAACGCTCGCGACGTCGGCCACGAAGCGGGACGCGACGTCGCCGTCGACGACGCGGTGGTCGAACGACGCGCCGATCGTGGTCACCATGCGGGGGCGCACCTCCCCGTCGACGACCCACGCCTTCGGCTTGATCGTTCCGAGGGCGACGATTCCGACCTCGCCGGGGTTGAGGATCGGGGTGCCGGTGTCCATCCCGAAGACGCCGATGTTGGTGATGGTGATGGTGCCGTCGGCCATGTCGGCGGGCTGCGTCTTGCCGTCGCGGGCGGTGAGCGTGAGGTCTTCCAGGGACTGGGCGAGCTGCAGGAGCGACATCGACTGGGCCTCCTTCACGTTCGGCACGATGAGGCCTCGGGGCGTCGCCGCGGCGATGCCGAGGTTGACGAAGTGGCGGACGAGGATCTCGTCGTCGGTCCACTCGGAGTTGACGGTGGGGTTCCGCTGCACGGCCCAGATGACGGCCTTCGCCATGATCAGGAGCGGCGACACCTTGACCCCGGCGAACTGCGCGGAGTTCTTGAGCCGCTTGACGAACTCCATCGTGCGGGTCGCATCGACGTCGACGAAGAGGCTGACGTGCGGGGCGGTGAAGGCGCTCCGGACCATGCCGGTGGCGATCGCCTTGCGGACGCCCTTGACGGGGATGCGCTCGATGCGCTCGTCGCCCCACTCGGGCGTCTCGATGTTGTGGAAGACGCTCGCCTGGCGGGCGGCGCGGATGACGTCGTCGCGGGTCGTCTCACCCGCGAGGCCGGTCGGCTCGACGGTGGCGAGGTCGACTCCGAGGTCTTTCGCGAGCTTGCGGATGGGCGGCTTGACCACGATCGGCTGGGCGGAGGCGGCGGGCACACTGGAGGGGCGCTGGCGCTTCTCGGCGGCGACCCGCTGGACCCGGGCGTCGGCCTCGCCCTTGCTCGGGCGGCGGCGGCGCGTGACCACGTGGCCACCGGTCGTCCCGTAGCCGACCAGGACGGCTCCGGCGCCGTCGTCGACGGGCGGCTCCTCGAACTCCTCCGACTCGAGGATCTCGTCTGCCGGGGTGCGGGGGATCTCACCGCCGGACACGCGGATGATCGGCGCTCCCACGTCGACCGTCTGGCCGGACTGCACGAGCAGCTCGTCGACGGTGCCGGCGAACGGCGAGGGGAGTTCGACGAGCGACTTGGCCGTCTCGATCTCGACGAGGACCTGGTTGACCTCGATGGTGTCGCCGGGCGCGACCTTCCACTCCACGATCTCGGCCTCGGTGAGGCCTTCGCCGACGTCGGGGAGGTGGAACTCGTTGCTGGTGCTGGTGGGCGACAAGGGGTCTCCTAGTAGGCGAGGGCGCGGTCGACGGCCTCGAGCACGCGGTCGGCGTCGGGCAGGTAGACGGCCTCGAGCTTGGCGGGCGGGAAGGGGGCGTCGAAGCCGCTGACGCGCAGCACGGGCGCTTCGAGGGAGTAGAACGCCTTCTCGGCGACTGTCGCGGCGATCTCGGAGCCGACGCTGACGTTGCCGGGTGCCTCCTGCGCGACGACGAGGCGGCCGGTCTTGCGGACGGACGCGAGGATGGGATCGAAGTCGAGGGGCGACAGCGAGCGGAGGTCGACGACCTCGATGCTGATGCCCTCCTCGGCGGCGATCTCGGCGGCCTGCAGGAGCACGCTCACCATCGCGCCGTGCCCCACGACGGTGACCTCGGTGCCGACGCGCACCACGCGGCTGGCGTGCAGGGGCACGCCGGGGCGGGCGAAGTCGACCGGGCCCTTGGGCCAGTAGCGGCTCTTGGGCTCGAAGAACATGACGGGATCGTCGGAGGCGATGGCCTCCTGGATCATCCAGTAGGCGTCGTGCGGGGTCGACGGGCTCACGCTGCGGAGCCCGGCGGTGTGCGCGAAGTACGCCTCGGGGCTCTCCTGGTGGTGCTCGACCGCGCCGATGTGCCCGCCGTAGGGCACCCGGATGACCACGGGCATCCGGAGCGAACCCTCGTGCCGGTTGGTGAGCTTCGCGAGCTGCGAGGTGATCTGGTCGAAGCCGGGGAAGATGAAGCCGTCGAACTGGATCTCGATCACCGGGCGGTAGCCGCGCATGGCGAGGCCGATCGCGGTGCCGACGATGCCGGACTCGGCGAGCGGCGTGTCGAGGACGCGCTTGGCGCCGAACTCCTGCTGCAGGCCCTCGGTGACGCGGAAGACGCCTCCGAGCGTGCCGATGTCCTCGCCCATGAGCATCACGCGGGGGTCGTCGGCCATGGCCTTGCGGAGGCCGGCGTTGATGGCGCGGCCGAGGGGCATCGTCTCGACGCCCGTGGTGGCGGGAGCCGCGGCGGGCGCGGTCGTGATCGTGTCGGTCATTCGCTGTCTCCGAAGGACGACTCGTAGTTGGCGAGCCACTCCTTCTGCTCGGTGATCCGGGGGTGCTCCTCGGAATAGACGTGATCGAACATGAGGTCGCTGGAGGGACGCTCCAGCGCCAGGGTGCGGCGGCGGACGTCGGCCGCGAGGTCGCGGGCCTCGGCCTCGACCTCCGCGAAGAACGCGTCGCCCGCGCCGCGGCTCCGGAGGTAGGCCTCGAAGCGCGTGATCGGGTCGCGCGCGATCCACGACTGCGTCTCGGCGTCGGTGCGGTACTTCGTCGGGTCGTCGGAGGTGGTGTGAGCTCCGATGCGGTAGGTGAGGGCCTCGATGAAACGGGGCCCTCCTCCTGCGCGCGCCGCGTCGAGGTCGCGCCGGGTCACGGCGTACGCGGCGAGCACGTCGTTGCCGTCGATCTGCGTGGACGGGATGCCGAAGCCCTCGCCGCGCTTGTAGAGCGGCGTGCGGGACTGCGTCGCGACGGGGACCGAGATGGCCCACTGGTTGTTCTGGAGGAAGAACACCTCGGGGGTCTGGTAGCTGGCCGCGAAGACGAGCGCCTCGCTGACGTCGCCCTGGCTCGTCGCACCGTCGCCGAAGTAGGCGACGACGGCCTGGTCGCGCTCGGGGTCGCCCGAGGCGTGGTCGCCGTCGAGGGCGATGCCCATGGCGTAGCCGGTGGCGTGGAGCGTCTGCGAGCCGATCACGAGCGTGTAGAGGTGGAAGTTGCCGCGCTCCGAGGGCTCCCAGCCGCCGTGGGTGGTGCCGCGCAGGAGCCGCACGACGTCGACCGGGTCGATGCCGCGGACGAGACCGACGGCGTGTTCGCGGTACGACGGGAAGAGGTGGTCCTGCGGGCGGGCGGCGTGGGCCGACCCGACCTGGGCGCCCTCCTGGCCGTGGCTCGGCACCCAGAGGGCGAGCTGGCCCTGACGCTGGAGGTTGCCGGCCTCGTCGTCGAAGCGCCGCGTGCGGACCATGTCGCGGTGGAACTGCCGGAGGGTGTCGTCGTCGAGGACCTCGACGACGGGGAGGAACTCGGCCGTCCGGTCGTTCTCGACGAGCGCTCCGGCGGCGTCGAGGAGCTGGACCGTCGCCTCGGTGGCCGCTCCCCAGGTGGGAGCCTGACCGGCGGGAGGAGCCTGACCCGCTGGCGGGGCCTGGACGGGGGCGGAGAGCCCCGGTGCGCTTTCAGACATGGGGTCGAGCCTATTACCCCTCAGGAGCCGGATTCCTGGAGGCTTCGGACAACCTCCTGCGCGGCTCCTAGGAGTTTGTCGACAGAAGCGGACTCGCCGATGCTGATCCGGATGCCCTCCGGAGCGAAGGCGCGCACGACGATGCCGGCCCGCTCGAAGACCGTCACGGCGCGGGCCGTGTCCTCGCCCGTGGGCAGCCAGATGAAGTTGCCCTGGGCGCGCGGCGGGTTCCAGCCCTGGTCGACGAGCGCCTGCCAGATCTGGTCGCGGAGCACGGCGATGCGGTGGACGCGCTCCAGCAGCTCGCCCTCGTGCTCGAGGGACGCCAGGGCGGCCTGCTGCCCCATCGCCGTGACGGAGAGCGGGATCGCGGTGGAGCGGGCGGCATCGAGCACGTAGGCGGGCCCGACGGCGTAGCCGACCCGGAGCCCCGCGAGGCCGTAGGCCTTCGAGAAGGTCCGCAGGACGACGAGGTTGGGGTGCCTCTCGGTCAGCGACAGCCCGTCGACGGCCGACTCGTCGGTCACGAACTCGGCGTACGCCTCGTCGAGCACCACGAGCACGGTCTCGGGCACGCGGGCGAGGAACGCCTCGACCTCGGCCGTCGTGACGATCTCGCCGGTCGGGTTGTTCGGCGAGCAGACCAGGACGATGCGGGTCCGGTCGGTGACCGCATCGGCCATGGCATCGAGGTCGTGCCGGCCGTCGGGCAGGAGCGGAACCTGCACGCTGGTCGCGCCGGTCACCGTCACGAGACCGGGGTAGGCCTCGAACGAGCGCCAGGCGTAGACGACCTCGTCGCCGACCTGGGCGGCGGCCAGCAGGAGCTGGGACAGGAGCGACACGGATCCGGCCCCCACGTGCACCTCGTCGACGTCGACCCCGATCCGCGCGGCGAGCGCCTCGCGGAGGGCCGTGGCTCCGGCGTCGGGGTAGCGGTTAAGGTCGACGGCACCGCGCAGTGCCTCGACGACCGCCGGGAGCGGATCGAAGGGGTTCTCGTTCGACGACAGCTTGAACGCGTCGGCGGCCGCCTGCCGACCCTGCCGATAGGGCGGGAGGGCGGCGATTTCGGGGCGGAGACGCACGGGAGAGGTCACCCGACAAGAGTACGGGCTACCACCCGGGCCGCCGAGTCGGCATAGTGGTCGCCATGCGCTTCTTCGTCCGGCTCGTCATCAACGCTCTCGCGCTCTGGCTCACGACCTACCTCGTCTCCGGCGTGCACGTGACGGCGTTCGGGGATCGCACCGTCGTGCCGACGGTCCTCACGTACCTCCTCGTCGCGTTCATCTTCGGTCTCGTGAACGGCATCGTCGGGACCGTCATCAGGATCGTGGCGTTCCCGCTCTACATCCTGACCCTCGGCCTCATCTCGTTCATCGTCAACGGCCTGCTGCTCGTGGTCGTGGCGGGGGTGTCGGGCATCATCGGCTTCGGCCTCACCGTCGACAACTTCGGCTGGGGCATCCTGGGGGCCCTCGTCCTCGCGATCCTCGCCTGGCTGATCGGCATCGTCCTGCGGCCCTTCTTCGGCACCGTCGCCACGCGCCGCTGACCACCCCGGCGGCGGAGCCGCCCTCCCGACCCGATGCTGCTGGAAGACGGACCATGGACCTCGACGACGACTCCTCGGTCTCCGGCGAACCACCGCTCTTCCGGATCGTCTTCGTCTGCACGGGCAACATCTGCCGCTCCCCCATGGCGGCGATCGTCTTCGGCTCGCTCGTCGAGCGCGCAGGCTACGGCGAGCGCGTCGCCGTCTCGTCGGCCGGCACGGGCGACTGGCACGTCGGCGAGCACGCCGACTCCCGCACGATCGAGGCCCTCGCGAACCGCGGCTACGATGGGTCGCGGCACCGGGCGAGGCAGTTCGAAGCCGCGGACTTCGCCCGCCACGACCTCGTGGTGGTCTTCGATCGCGGCCAGGAGCGCATTCTGAAGTCGTGGGCGCCCAGCGAGTCCGAGCGCATCAAGGTCCAGCTCCTGCGGAGCTTCGACAGGGGGCGCGAGGTCGACGCGGGTCCGCACGTCGGCGGAACGGACGTCCCCGATCCCTACTACTCGGATGCCGCCATGTTCGAGACCGTCCTCGACCTGGTCGAACGGGCCTCCACGGCGCTGTTCCGGCAGATCGAACCAGCACTACGACAGGGATCCCTCCAATGAGCCTTCCGCAGCAGCCCCTGAGCCCCCTCGACGGTCGGTATCTCCCCGCCGTCGCCGACCTCGGCGAGCACCTCAGCGAGGCGGGGCTCAACCGCGCCCGCGTGCACGTCGAGGTCGAATGGCTGATCGAGCAGACCGACCGCTCGTTCGCCGGATCCCGCCCGCTCGAAGACGACCAGAAGGCGGCCCTCCGCTGGGTCGTCGCCGACTTCGGCCAGAGCGACATCGACGAACTGGCCGCCCTCGAGGCGACCACCCGCCACGACGTCAAGGCCGTCGAGTACTACGTCCGTGCGCGCCTGGCCGACCTGGGCCTCGACGCGATCGCCGAGCTCACCCACTTCGCCTGCACGTCGGAGGACATCAACAACCTCAGCTACGCGCTCGTGGTGAAGTCGGCCGTCTTCGACGTGTGGCTCCCCCGCTTCGACAGCGTGATCGCCCTCTTCGCCGACCTCGCCCGCGAGCACGCCGAGACCCCGATGCTGTCGCACACCCACGGCCAGCCCGCCACCCCGACGACCGTCGGCAAGGAGTTCGCGGTCACCGCGCACCGCCTGGGCCGCGTGCGCGAGCAGATCGTCGGCACCGAGTTCCTCGGCAAGTTCTCCGGTGCCACCGGCACGTTCTCGGCGCACGTCGTCGCGGCCGGGGACCTCGACTGGCCGGCGATCTCGAGGGCCTTCGTCGAGGGTCTCGGTCTCTCCTGGAACCCGCTGACCACGCAGATCGAATCGCACGACTGGCAGGCCGAGCTGTACTCGCGGGTCGCCCACGCCAACCGCATCCTGCACAATGTCGCCACCGACATCTGGACCTACATCTCGATGGGCTACATCACGCAGATCCCGCAGGCGGGAGCGACCGGCTCGTCGACGATGCCGCACAAGATCAACCCGATCCGGTTCGAGAACGCCGAGGCGAACCTCGAGATCTCGTCGGCGCTGTTCTCCTCGCTCGCCGAGACCCTGGTGACGAGCAGGATGCAGCGCGACCTGACCGACTCGTCGTCCCAGCGCAACATCGGCGTCGCCTTCGGCCACTCGCTCCTGGCGCTCGACAACATTCGCCGCGGACTCGGCGAGATCGCCATCAACACGGAGGCGCTCGCCCGCGACCTCGACGGCAACTGGGAGGTCCTCGGCGAGGCCATCCAGACCGTCATCCGCGCCGAGATCACGGCCGGCCGCTCGTCGATCTCCGACCCGTACGCGATGCTCAAGGAGCTCACGCGCGGCCGCCGGGTCGGGCAGGAGGAGCTGGTCGCGTTCGTCGACGGGCTCGACATCGGCGACGAGGCCAAGGCCCGCCTCCGCACCCTGACCCCCGGTGACTACACGGGAGTCGCGGCGTCGCTGGTCGGGTACCTGCCAGGCGCCTAGCGGGCGCAGTGGCCGTGCGGGCGCAGGGGCCGTTCGGGCTCAGTGGCCGCGCGGCCCCTCGTCGTCGTCCTCGAGGATGCCCTTGACCCGGCCGTTCTCGTCGCGGATCTCGTGACGCTCCTCGGCGTTCGGCTTCGCGGCGAGCGTCAGCATGGCCAGGACGACCACGCTCACGATGAAGGCGATCAGCAGGAAGATCAGGGCCATACGGATCTCGCGCGTCGCGAGCATCACGATGAGGCCGGTGAACACGCTGAAGACGGCGGCGAGCCCGAGGAGCTCGGCCGGACGGATGCGCTCGTGTCTGCTGGGTGTCGTCATGGCCTGTGCGCTCCGTCGATCGTGGGTTCGCCCGCGGCGGGCCGTTCGTCGGCCGCACCGGTCTGCCACCGGAGGGAGAGCCCCTGGATGACGAGGAAGACCCCGACGAGGACGCCGTAGGCCCCGAGGAATCCGACGAGGATGGTGGACGACGTCAGCGTGCCCTGGATCTTCTCGATGCCGCCGAGCTCCTTGGCGTAACCGGAGGGCGTCAGCACGAAGCTCAGCACGAGCACGAGCGTGAGCGCGCCGACGACGATCCAGTCGCGCGCGAGCGAGCTGCGTCGACGGCGACGCAGCCCCATGACGATCTCGAGCGATCCCGTGAGGACGCCCCACGCGATGACGACGCCGACGAGGGCGGGGATGCCCCCGCTGCGCAGCGCGATGGCGACGACGCCGAGCACCAGAGACACGACGCCCTGGACGATCGACAGCGACCGCGAACCCGGATCGACGAGGTAGCGGCCCGAGAAAAAGGTCAGCAGGGCACCCGCGACGATGGCCGCGATCCCGAAGACCTGCAGGCCGATCGACGTCGAGTGGTCGTTGACGAAGGTGATGACGAGTCCCATCGCCACCAGCGGCACGGCCCGGAGGAGCGGGACCGGCCAGTAGCGCGCGTCGGCTGCCGCGTCGAGCTGAGGGGCCGTCACAGGACTTCTTTCGGGCAGGGGAGGGGGACGATCGAGTTTACCTCCGGGCATCCTGGATTCTCGCCCGCCCCGTCTCGACGTGAAGCATCGGTGACGGCAGCGACGCGTCAGTCGCGGCGCAGCCGGACGGCGAATCCGACGAGGAAGCGCGGGACACCGCCCCGCATGCTCGCGACCTGCCGCGCCAGATCGGCGGGACGGATCCGCAGGATGCCCGCCCTGACGGGCACGAGACCCTCCGCCGCCCGATCCGGCCTCCTCAGCAGCGCCGCCGACGCGTGCTCGTCCGCTCGCGACACCCGGGTGAAGAGCGTCGTGGTCTCGGACCAGGCCCGCGCGTAACCGCCCCGGACGACCTTCACCCCTTCGATCACGTGCCGAGCGGTGGCATCGGTGCCGCAGACGAGCCGGTAGTACATGCGACGCTCGGAGGGGCCGGTCCGCGGCAGGAGGTCCGCGAAGCCCGTGACCACGGGGCCGTCGATCCCGTGCCCGAGACCTCGTATGAGGCCCTCGGCGACGGTCGCCCGGTAGCCGTCGCGCGCATCCGGCAGGGCGTCGAGTCGCAGGAGGAGGCGGTCCAGGTCGAGGAGGGCCGGCGCGTCGTCGAACGGCGCCAGGGCAGCACCGCGGGCGAGCTCGACGATGTCGTCGCCGCGGACGTCGCCGCGCTCGGGCAGATCGACGGCGGGGGCCCCGAGGATGCGTGCGACGGGACCGACCATCCGCTCTCGGAATCGCGTGGTCATCGGCAGGCACCGCCTTCCCCGACGGACAGGGACTGCGCTCGCCCGGAGGCGACCGCCGTCACGAAGTCGACGACGTCGGAGCGCACGGCGTCGCCGACGGGGAAGGACTCGAAGTCGAGGCCGTGGCGCGCGCCGGGGCAGGCGCGGACCGTGATGCTCGCTCCCGCGGACGCGCCCACGCCGTCCGCCCACCGGGCGACGGCGCTCGGGTCGATGTAGAGGTCGTCGTCGGGGTCGCTCAGCTCGACGAGCGTCGGGAGCCCCGGTGGCAGTGGACGAGCCGACGCGATCTGGGCCTCGAGGAGCAGGCGCCCGGCGAACACGGGATCCTGGAGCGGCGACGGCGGACTCGGCGGCCCCGCGACCGGGGCTCGGAGGTCGTGGGTCAGCGCGCGGAGCCGCGAGACGCCGTCGCCACCGGCCGCGGCGCGGGGCGCCAGCGCGGGTGCCTCGAGCGCGAGCCCGGCGACGGGGCGGTCGAACAGGGCGAGGCGGCGCGGATCCTGCGCGATGCGCGTCGCGACGAGGCCGCCGAACGACCAGCCCGCGAGGATGAGCGGACGCGAGCCACCCGGTGCCGGCGCCGTCGCGCGGTCCACGCGGGAGGCGAGACGGGCGAGGTCGTCCACGCTCCAGAGATCGATGGCCCCGGCGTCGGTCAGCCCGTGGGAGGGCAGGTCGAACGAGACGACTCGCACCCCCGCGTCGCGGAGGGCCGAAAAGAGCGCGGGATGGTTGTCGAGCCGGTCGGCGTGGCCGTGCAGGAAGAGCACGTCGGCGACGGGCTCGTGGCGCGGCTCGACCACGCCGACGCGCACGCGGTGGGCGCCGGCTCCGAGATCGGGGACGGACAGGTCTCCGGTCAGGAGCCCGTCGACCACGGAGTCGGGCGCGGGCCGGAGGACGACGCCCCGCGCGTCGACGCCGCCCGGCGGGGCGATCGACGGCACGACCGGGACGATGACGGCCACCAGGGCGAGCAGCGCCAGCGCGGCGCTCCGTCGGCGGCTCATCGCTCGGCCCTGAGTCGCGCGAGATCGTCCCGGATCAGGTGATCGACGTTCCGTTCCGCGAGGGCGGCGATCGTGAGGGACGGATTCGCCCCGGTCGACGTCGGGCAGAGAGCCCCGTCCGTCACGTAGAGACCCGCGTGGACGCGCCCGTCGCCGGTGAACACCCGCCCGCGGGAGTCGCAGGCGCCCCGCTCCACCGAGTCGGCCGTCACGGCACCGCCGAGCGGGTGGACGGTGACCGGTGTGTACGAGGGACGGCCGCGCCCGAGGAGAGCGTGGCGCGGGTTGGCGACGAGCCGGGCCTCGGTGTTCTCGCTGAGGAGCGCGACGTCCCGGGCCTGCTCGGCGAAGATCCGCTGATGCCCCGAACCCCGCCAGGCCACGCGGGGGCGGCCGCGGCGGTCGAGGGTGATCCGCCCCCTCGCCCCGTCGGCACCCATGGCGAGCCAGACCTGCGAGTGCTCCAGGGCACCGCACCCGGGCGGGCAGCCGTTTCCTCGCAGGTCGCACCACACCTTCTCGTCGCGCTGGAGGGCGAACCGGGCGCCCAGGATCCGGCGGAGGGCCTCGGCCAGGCCGTAGGGCACCGCGCCGTCCTGGACCAGGTGGCCGCCCTCCGACGTGCGGAGATCGACCATGGCGGTGATGGTCGGCCCCGTCTCGAACTCGGGGGCGAAGGCGTCGCGGGCGCCGAGCCCGGTGCGCCGACCGCTCGAGTTGTAGGCGACCGCGAGCGAGTCGCCGTTGCCCGAGAAGTGGTCGCCCAGCGCCGCGGAGAGGTCGAGACCCCTGTCGCGGCTGCGCAGCAGGATGCCCGTCGTTCCGAGAGAGCCCGCGCCGAGCACGACGACGTCGCAGTGGAGTTCGAACCGACGCGGGACGACACGACCGCCCCGGACGACGTGGCGCGTCCCGGTGAGGCACCACCGGCGACCCGGGCGGGACGACGGCGTCACGGTCGTCACCTCCGCCCCCGTCACCAGGCGGGCCCCGTCGGCGTGCGCCCGGGGCAGGTAGCTGGCGCGCATCGTCGTCTTGGCGCCGACGTTGCAGCCGGTCATGCAGTTGCCGCAGAGGGTGCACCGCGGCTGGACGACACCGTGCTCGTTCGGCCCCTCCGGCCGGGTGAGGTTGATCGCCACGGGCACCTTCGTGGTGGTGGTCCCCCGAGCCGCGGCGAGCGCCTCCAACGCCTCCACCTTGGCGAAGCGGGGGCGGTGCTCGGCCGCGCGCCCGTGGACGTCGGCGGACGTCGCGGCGGGGTCGAAGCCGGAGCCGCGGAGCGAGCCGGGCACCGTGCGGGGGCCGCCCCGGGCATCCTGCTCGTCGACCGAGACCTCGGGACGCAGGATCTCGCGCACCCGGTCGAACCACGGCGCGAGCGACTCGGAGTCGATGCCGCCGGGCCACCCGGTGGCGAACACCTCGGGGCGCGGTTCGAGCAGCACGTTCGCGTAGATGAGGGAGCCGCCGCCGAGGCCGCTCGCCACGAGGCTGTCCATGTCGGCGCCGAGCGAGAGGTCGAACAGGCCCAGGGGGTTCCGCCTCGTGCGGACAGCGGACCGCACGGACACGAAGTCGGCCGGGAAGTCGCCGGGCACCCACTCCCGGCCGCGCTCGAGGACGACGAGCCCGCCGCGGTCGACGTGGGGTGCGAGGCGCGCGGCCGCGACGGCGGCACCGAAGCCGGATCCGACGACGGCCACCTCGCACTCGGTGGGCAGGTCGGTCTCGGCAAGGCGTTCGGGGGCCGTCATCGTTCTCCTCCTCGGGGATCGGCCGGCGCAGGATGCCCGGCGGGGGGTGTCGCGTCGCCGTGTCGGGCCCGACCGGCTCGCGTGCGGTCCACCCGCACCGCGTCGGCGATGATCTCGCTCGCCGCCCGCTCCGACGCCGCGAAGATCGTCATGAGCGGAAACAGGGCGGGGATGCGGGGGAACGCCGAGGCGTCGACGACCCTCAGACCGGCCACCCCGCGCACGCGGAACTTCGAGTCGAGGACCGCCATCCGATCGCCGTCGGCCCCCATCCGCGCCGTGCAGCTGGCGTGGTGTCCCCAGGCGTCGCGGGCGATGACCGCGTCGAGGTCCGCGTCGGAGACGACCTCCGGGCCGGGATACACCTCGCGATCGGTCGCGGCGTCGGCGAACCGGAGACTCCTGGCCCGCTGATTGATGTCGCGCGCGCGGGCCAAACCCTGCCGGACGGCGGCGAGGTCCCGCTCGCTCGCGGGCCCGCCCCGTCCGTCGTCGAAGTAGCCGAAGTCGATGGCCGGCGGGACCGTGGGATCGGCGGACACCAGCCGGACGCTCCCGCGCATGCTCGACTGGTAGCCGCGCACGACCGCCCAGGTGAAGTGGTCGCCGCCCGCGACACCCTGTTCGGCGAAACCGGGGCGATAGCCGGTGAAGCTCGACGGCGATCCGAACAGGAAGATCTCCGGGTGCTCCGTCCCGCCCGCGACCTTCTCCTTGACGCCGACGAGGATCCCGTTCGACCGGTAGAGCGCGTTCGGGTCCCCCGACCGCCACTGGGCCAGTCCCGGATCGCCGGGCGCCCCGTAGGTCTTGCCCTGGAGCACCGCGAACGGCCGGTCGAACTCGGTCACGACCGTCATCTCGTAGCGGTCCTGCAGATTCGACCCGACGCCGGGGAGGTCGACGACGGGTTCGACGCCGTGCCGTCGGAGCTGCCCCGCCGGGCCGATGCCGGACAGCATGAGGAGCTGCGGCGTGTTGAACGCACCCGCCGCCAGAATGATCTCGCGGCGAGCGCGGACGCGCCGACGGAGTCCCTCCCGGTCCGCAGGAGCCACGGGCCGATGCCGCGGGCTCGCGCCGTACGCGCGCGGCGCCACCAGCACGTCTAGCCCCACGGCCCGCGGTCGGCCGTCGTCGCCCTCGTCGAGGATCACCCGCTCGACCAGGGCGTCCGTCTGGAACGAGAGCGCCGTGCCGAGGCGCTGAGCCGCCTCCGTGAGGCGCTCCCGGATTCCGTAGCGGCGACCCGCCCTGGTCGACTGGGGCACGAGAGTGACGCCCTCGCGGAGGGATTCGACGCTCGCCTCGTCGTTGGGGTCGAGGAGGGTGCCCGAGACGCGACCGTGCACGAGGTCGACCGCCGTCGCGGGCGCCGAGAGGCCGCTGGTCGAGGCCGACGCGGCGACGACCAGGCGCGAGAGCACCGGGTCGGCCGCCAGCAGGGATGCCGGGGAGTCCTCGATCGACAACCACTCCCTCACCCGTCGCTGGAAGGGCAGCATCGCGAGGGCGTTCCAGGAGGGATCGCCGGTGATTCGGCCGATGGAGTCCCAGTCGTCGCTCTCCGGCGCGAGCATCAGCATCGCGTGGTGGGCCGTGCAGCCGCCGAGGGTCGAGGCGCGCGGATAGAGGACGCCGTCGCGCTCCCTGACGAAGGCCGAGCCGTGCTTCGAGGCATCGGAGTAGTGGCGGACGAAGAAGTCCCAGCTCATCTCGGGATCGCTCGACGCGAAGAGGTGGAAGGCCGGGACCTCGTAGACGTCGCGCGACGTCGACGCGGGCCCGGCCTCCACGACGAGCACGGAGTACCCGGCCTCGGCCAGGCGCACGGCCAGCGGCCCCCCGCCGGCACCCGCCCCGACCACCACGTAGTCGTACTCCGTCTCGCGCGCGAGGGCGTCCGTGTCGAGGGGTTCGCGTCGGGGGCCGGCCGCGACGGTGCGGGCGATGGGAGTGCGGGTCGCGGCGACCGCCGAGACGGCGGCCGCGGCTCCTGCGATCCCGGCACCTCCGGCGAGGAACTGGCGACGGGACGGAGCGCTCACGCCACACCCCCGGTCGTCGGGGCGGCGAGCGGGCGGACGATCGTCGGCTCGGTCGAGAGGCACCGGAGCCCGAGGGCGCAGGACGCCGCGGCCGTCGCCCCGAGGACGACCACCGACACGACGACGCCCGGATCGACCACGACGACGGCGGCCACCCCCACCGCGAGGAGGACCGCGACGCGGACGACGACGGCCGCTCCGGCGACGCGCCTCAGCAGCAGATCCACGACGATCGGCGCCGCGATCGCGAGGCAGGCGGCGCAGGATCCGACGACCGGCCCCGCGACGACGGTCACCGCCACCACGGCCCACAGCAGGCCCGCGTGCTCCAGCGCCCGGACGGCTCCGGATCGCAGACGCGAGAGCGCGGCGACGGCGACGGCCGCGCACACGGCCGAGGCGCCCACGAGGAGACCGGGCCACGGCGAAGCCGGGGTGAGCGCGACCGCCACGGCGGGGACGCCGCCGAGCACGATCATGGCGAGCGACGCGACCGAGGCCGTCGTCCGGACGGTCGGCCAGAGGCGGGGCGGGGCCGCCACGTCGGTGACGCGGCCCGCGAGGAGGAGGGCGAGTGCGGTGAAGCCGGCGACCGTCGCGACGTCGGCCCCGTCGACCGCGACGCCGGAGTGCGTGAGCGGGTGGACGAGCAGGGCCGCCGTGACCGGCAGGAGCACCGTGGTCGACACGACGACGACCCGGGAGAAACCGACGCGGCCCGTCCACCACAGCCCGGCGAGCGCCAGCACGAGGCCCGCCACCGGGGCGACGCCGGCCAGGTGGGCCAGGACGGCCCAGCCGAGACCGAGCCACTGCACGGCGGCGAAGTGAAGAGGTGAGCCGAACCAGAGCGCGAGGCCGGCGTTCACCACGATGACGCCGATCAGGAGCACGACGAGCCCGCCTCCGAGCGAGGCGAGACTCGCTCCGGTCGAGAGCGCGAGGGTCGAGGTGACACCGGCCCACCCGGCGAGGAGGCGGGCGCTCGCCGGGCTCGCCGCGGCCGCGAGCATCCTGCCGCGCACGAGCAGGACGGCGGTGGCGGCGGCGAGCACGGCCGGGAACACCCACCCCGCGATCAGCGGCAGGGCCGCCTGGACGAGCACCACCACGCCGGCGAGCCCGACGAGGGTGGCGAGCGTGATGACCAGCAAACGCCGGTGCTCGATGGTCGACACGATGGGAACCTCCGCAACTAGAATTTCAGATAGTGAATACCATCGGTGCTGGGAATCAGCCCGGGTCCTTCCGTTTCGCTTCGCCCTCCCAGCCCGCGCCCGTAGTGTCATGACATCTGCACGGAGCGATCGCTCACCCCCTCGCGACTGAGAAGTCGATCCCGACTCGGGAGATGACTTGTCAGTCCTCGATGCCCCCACCCTCGTGACCGTCCCCGCGCCGCAGCGCGTCCGCAACAGCGCCGAGCTCCCGGCCGGCTTCCGCGGCACCACCTCGGGCGCGACCTCGAAGCCCGTCAGCACCTACAACGTGCTCCTCGGGCGGGTCCGCGAGGCGGGTCTCCTCAAGCGTCGCCGCGGCTTCTACATCGCCATGTTCTCGATCGTGACCGCGTGCCTCGCGGGAGCCATCACCGGGTCGGTCTTCATCGGCGAGAGCTGGTTCCAGCTCCTGATCGCGGCCGGAATCGGCATCATCTTCACGCAGTACGCCTTCCTCGCCCACGAGACGGCGCACCGCCAGGTCTTCGAGTCCGGGCGCACGAGCGACAACGTCGGTCGCTTCCTCGCCTCGGGCGTCGTCGGCATGAGCTACGCGTGGTGGACCTCCAAGCACACGAAGCACCACGGCAACCCCAACACGATCGGTCGCGACACCGACATCGCGTTCGACACGGTCTCCTTCCTCGAGCAGGACGCGGTCAAACAGCGGGGCCTCATGCGCTGGTTCACGCAGCGTCAGGGCTACGCGTTCTTCCCGATCCTGCTGCTCGAGGGCGTCAACCTGCACCTCATGTCGTACCGCACGGTCTTCGGCCGCAAGAAGGTCGACAAGCGCTCGGTCGAGATCGCGATGATCACGATCCGCTTCGCCGTCTACCTCGGCCTCGTCTTCACGTTCCTGCCGCTCGGGATGGCCTTCGCCTTCGTCGGCGTCCAGCTCGCGATCTTCGGCCTCTACATGGGCTCGGCCTTCGCCCCGAACCACATCGGCATGCCGATCATCCCGGAGGACAGCCGCGTCGACTTCCTCTCCAAGCAGGTCCTCACGTCGCGCAACGTCACCGGCGGCCCGCTGATGACCATCGCCATGGGCGGCCTCGACTACCAGGTCGAGCACCACCTGTTCCCGAACATGGCCCGACCGAACCTCCGCGCCGCCCGCCGCATCGTCCGCGAGCACTGCGCCGAGCACCAGGTGCCCTACACCGAGACGACCCTCTGGTCGGCCTTCGGCACCGTCATCGCCTACCTCAACCGCGTGGGCCTCGCCGCACGACGCCCGTTCGACTGCCCGATGGCCGCGGAGTACCGCCCCCGCTGATCCGGGTCCGACCCCTGTCCGCACGGTGCCCTGTCCGCACCGTGCCCGGCCGGCGTCGTTAGGCTCGGCGACATGGGTGCGATCGACGAGATCCGGGTGACGGAAGCGCGCAGGATGCTCGGGCTCGAGCCCGGCGACGACCTGCCCGCCCGCGCCGCCGCCTGGGTCTCCGCGGGCGCCTCCTCCCCGAGCCTCGACGCCCTCGCGGCCGACGCGAGCCTGCCCGCCGCCCGGGCCCTGCGGCTCCTGCGCTCCACCGCCGTCGAGCTCGACCTCACCTTCGACTCGCTGCAGGAAGCCCGGGCCCACTACCTGCGCGCCACGCTGCCCGACCTGGTGCGGCCCGGCAACACGGCGGCGATCGCCGAGGCCTCGAACTCGCTGACCGATGAGATGACCGGACGGGCGCGTCGCGCCCTGTCGCGGTTCCTCGGTCGGAGCGAACGGCCGCCCGAGAACTGACGCCCGTCGCGCCGGGGCGCCGCTGCTCGATCTCCGCGCGAAACGACCAATCGCTAAACCGGTTGCGTGAGCGCTCACGAAGAGGACTAGCGTCGAGGCATGGACTACAGAAACCTCGGAAACTCGGGTGCCGTCGTGTCGGAGCTGACACTGGGCACCATGACCTTCGGCGCAGAAGCCGACGAAGCCACCTCCCACACCCTCATCGACACCTTCGTCGAGCACGGCGGCACGTTCCTCGACACGGCCGACGTCTACTCGGCCGGAGTCTCGGAGACGATCATCGGCCGCTGGCTGAAGGCGCACCCGACCGAAGCGCAGCAGATCGTCCTCGCGACGAAGGGGCGCTTCCCGATGGGCGACGGCCCGAACGACGTCGGCCTCTCGCGCCGGCACCTCCGCTCGGCCCTCGACGCGTCGCTGACGCGCCTCGGTGTCGACCACATCGACCTCTACCAGATGCACGCGTGGGACGCCCTCACGCCGATCGACGAGACCCTGCGCTTCCTCGACGACGCCGCGGCCGCCGGCAAGATCGGCTACTACGGCTTCTCGAACTACCTCGGCTGGCAGCTCACGAAGGCCGTGCACCGCGCGATCGCGCTCGGCCTCGTCCCGCCGGTCACGCTCCAGCCGCAGTACAGCCTCCTCGTGCGCGACATCGAGCACGAGGTCGTCCCCGCCTCGCTCGACGCGAACATCGGCCTGCTCCCCTGGTCGCCCCTCGGCGGCGGCTGGCTCACCGGCAAGTACGAGCGCGACGTGGCCCCGACCGGTGCCTCGCGCCTCGGCGAGAACCCGGAGCGCGGCATGGAGGCATGGGCGGCCCGCAACGCCGACGAGCGCACCTGGCGCATCCTCGACGCCGTGACCGCCGTGGCCGGAGAGACCGGCGCCACGAAGTCGCAGGTGGCGATCGCGTGGCTCCTGGCCCAGCCCGCCGTCACGAGCGTCATCCTGGGCGCGCGCACGGTCGAGCAGCTCGTCGACAACATCGGCGCCTCCGGCGTCGACCTCTCCGTCGAGCAGGTGTCGCGCCTCAGCGACGCGAGCGCTCCGACCATCGACGACTACCCCTACGGCACCGCAGGAGTCGCCCAGCGTCAGCGCAAGATCACCGGCGGCCGCTGAGAAGCGCCTCCTCCGACCGACGGACGCCCGGGCCCCCACGGCCCGGGCGTTCTCCGTCCCCCGGCTGATGCGGGCGCCCAGGCGCGCGTGAATACAATGACGAGTGCTGGACAGAGACCCGTCGTCGACCCGCGTCGCGACCCGCGAACCGGTCCCGTCGCCGTCCCGCCTCCTGACGCTCGCCTCGAGGGTCCCCACCTGGGCGGCCGTCCTCGGCATCTACGCCGCCTCGCGCGTCTTCTCCACCGTCCTGCTCTTCATCGTCTACCGGATCGCCGCCTCGCATCCCGGCCAGTACGCCGACGGCTACGTCGACGGGGGCCGCGGCACCGGGTTCTTCGGCTTCTCGAACGTCTGGGACGGCGCCTACTACACGTCGATCGCGCAGCACGGCTACCCGCACGTCCTGCCCATCAGCGCCTCGGGCGCGGTCGAGCCCAACTCGTGGGCGTTCCTGCCCTTCTTCCCCTGGACCGTGCGCATCCTGGCCCAGATCACGGGCTGGGACACCGGCGCCGTCGCGGCGGGGGTCGCCACGATCTTCGGCGCTCTCGCGGCGCTCATGCTCCACCGGTTCCTCCGCCTGCGGGTCGACGCCCTCGGCGCCCTCTGGGGCACCACGTTCTTCTGCTTCGGCGCGATGGCCTTCGTCCTGCAGGTCGGCTACGCCGAGAGCATGTTCCTCTTCTTCTGCTTCACCGGGATGTGGGCCCTGCTGACCCGGCGGTACGTGCTCCTGGCGTGGTCGGGCGTCATCGCGTCGTTCACGAAGCCGGGGGCCCTCGCCCTCGCCCTCGCGCTCGCAATCGTCGTCGTCCACCGCCTCTGGACGAAAGACCCCTTCCCCCGCGCCGAGCGGATCGCGGCCGTCGTCGCCGGGCTCGCGATCGCCGCGGCCGGGTTCACCTGGCCGCTCATCGCCGCGGCCGCCACCGGCGTGCCCGACGCCTACCTGAAGACCGAGACGGCGTGGTGGATCTCCTACATCGGCACCGACCACTTCGTGCCGCTGACGCCCTGGTTCCTCTTCGCGATCCGCTACCTCGGGATCCTCGGAGCCGTCGTCGTCCTGGCCATCGTCGCGCTGTGGTTCTGGGGGATGCGCAAGCCGTCGCTCCGGCGACTCGGCGTCGACATCCGCGCGTTCCTGACGGCGTACGCGCTCTACCTCTTCGCCGTCTTCCTGCCGCAGCAGAGCCTGCCCCGCCTGTTGATGCCCCTCGCACCCCTCGTCGCCGTCGACAGCATCACGCATCGCAAGCACCTCCGGCACCTGGTGCTCGGGTCGGGGATGGCGCTCCAGTTCGTCGCCATCGTCACCCTCTGGCTCACCGGCCCTCCGTAGCGGCGGCACCGCCGGAAGCCTCGCCGACGAGCACTCTCGAACGTCGGCGCCGTTGTGTTGGGGCGGCCGCGCGTGATGGACTGGCACTGCGTGCACTGGCGGACGCCCCACCGTCCCTCCTGCCGATCGGGGTCCGCATGACGCACAGACGACGCCGCAGCGTGCTGCTCGCCGTGGCCATCGTCGCCGCGGTCGGGCTCCTCGCCGCCTGCACCTCCGAGACTCCGACCCCGAGGCCGTCGAGCGGGTCGACGCTGCGCGACGAGTCGAACCGCGTGCTCTTCGAGGGCGGCCTCTACGTCCAGCGGGACAGCCTCGCCGCCCGGGCCGCCACCCGCCTCGAGCGCGCGGGCGACGCGACGGCCGCCGGCGCCGCGAGCGCCATCGCGAAGGAGTCCGTCGCGATCTGGCTGGGTGATCAGTACGACGTCGCGCAGGTGCGACGCGTCGTCCGCGAGAACGTGGCCGCCGCCGAGAAGAAGGGCGTCACCCCCGTCTTCGTGACGTACGCCATCCCGCACCGCGACTGCGGCGACTACTCGGCCGGCGGCTGGACCGCCGAGCGCTACCCGGCGTGGACGAAGGCGATCGCCGACACCCTGAAGGGCCACCGCGCCGTCGTCCTCGTCGAGCCCGACTCCCTGGCCATGCTGAGCAACTGTCCAGCCGAGACGGACGTCCGCGTCCCGCTCATCAAGCGGGCCGTCGAGCAGTTCGCCGCGGCCGGCGTCCCCGCCTACCTCGACGCCGGGAACTCCCACTGGGTACCGCCCGCGACGATGGCGGCGCGCCTCGAGGACGCCGGGATCGCCTCCGCCCGCGGGTTCTTCACGAACGTCGCCAGCTTCTACCGGGTCGACCAGGAGCGCGCCTACGCCGAGAAGGTCTCGGCCCTCACCGACTCCTCGCACTTCGTCATCGACGTCTCGCGGAACGGCCAGGGCTGGAAGGGCACCTGGTGCAACCCCTCCGGCACGGGTCTCGGACAGGATCCCCACGTGACCGGTGGCACGGGCGGCCTCGACGCGCTGCTGTGGATCAAGTCGCCCGGCATCAGCGACGGCTCCTGCAACGGCGGGCCCAAGGCCGGGGCCTGGTTCTCCTCCTACGCGCAGGACCTCGTGCGGCTCCGCGCCCGCGACTGACCGGGCTCGGGGCCGGAGCCGTCGTCAGGACAGGGGCTCGCGCTCCCGCTCCTGCGCGACAACGGCCTCCCGGTCGGCGAGGCGACGCAGCCCCGCGAGCGGCTGGGCCATCCGGTGGTTCCGCCGGAGGGCCCCCTCGGTGCGGTCGAGGAAGGCCCAGTAGCCGGCGGTGTAGGGGCAGGCGTCCGGGCCCAGGCGCTTCTTCGGCGAGAAGACGCACCCCGCGCAGTGGTCGGTCATGCGGTCGATGTAGGCCCCGCCGGAGGCGTACGGCTTCGTGGCGACGAGACCGCCGTCGGCGTGCTGCGACATGCCCACGACGTTCGCCGGCATCACCCAGGGCGTCCCGTCGACGAACATGTCGACGAACCAGGCGTTGAGCGCCACCGGGTCGTAGCCCCGCTGGAGCGCCCAGTTGCCGATCACCATGAGCCGCTGGATGTGATGGGCCCAGCCGTGCTCGCGGACGCCGTCGATCGCGTGGTGCAGGCAGTTCGCCTCGATGGCGTCGGGCGTGAGCGTGAGGAACGACTCGGGGAGCGGCTCCGTCGCGGCGAGCGCGTTGTGGCTGACGGTGTAGTCCTCGCCGAGGTGCCAGTAGAGGTGCCACACGTAGTCGCGCCAGCCGGCCACCTGGCGCACGAAGCCCTCGACGCTCGCGAGCGGTGCGCCCCGACCGTGCTCCGCAGCTACGCGCTCGACGACGCGTAGCGGATCGAGCAGGCCGAGGTTCAGCGGGGCGCTCAGGAGCGAGTGCGCCATCGTCCAGTCGCCGGTGAGCGTGGCGTCCTCGAACGGGCCGAAGTCGGCCAGGCGACTCTCGACGAAGTCGTCGAGGGCGCGCTCCGCCTCGCTCTCGGTCGCCGCGAAGCGCCGGGGCCCGTCGGCGCCGACGAGCTGCACCGCGCCCTCGGCCTGCCAGCGGTCGAGATCGTGCCGGACCTCGTCGTCGATGTCGTCCTCCTCGGGCCACCACGGCTCCGGCAGCCCGAGCGTCACGGCCCCCTTCGGCGGCGACGCCCGGTTGTCGTGGTCGTAGTTCCACCGGCCGCCGACGGGCTGGTCGCCCTCCATCAGCAGGCCCGTCCGCTCGCGGGTGGCTCGGTAGAAATCTTCGAGCAGGAGCCGCGACCCCCCGCGCGCGTCCGCCCACTCGCGGAACTGCTCCTCGCTCGTCACGAAGCCCCGACTCGGCAGGATCCGGCAGCCCACCTCGCGCACGAACCGCCGCGCGGCGTAGGACGGCGGGTCGATCACCTCGAGGTCGTCCCGCCCCGTCGATCCCCCCGTCGCCTCGAGCGCCTGCCGGTAGTCGTCGACCCGGTGGTACTCCACGCGGTCGCCGAGCTCGCGGACGCGGTGCCGGAGAGCGGACAGCAGGAGGTGCGCCTTGGCGCGGTGGATCGGGCGACCCGCCACCAGCGAGCGGGCCTCGACCACGAGGATCCTGCCGCCGTCGTCGAAGAGGGACCCGAGCTGACCCGAGAAGAGCCATCTGGTGCGAGCTTCCATGGGGTGCACGGTACCCGTGGCGGCGGTCCCCCGGCACGCGCGGGTCGGCGCGGTCGTTAGGCTTGCTCGGTGATCGTCGCCGCCATCGTCCTCTTCGTCGTCGCCGCAGCGATCGCGGGCACCGCGGGTGCCGCCGCCGCGGGAATCCTGGGGCCGAACCACGTCGCGGGGATCCGGATCCCGGCACTCCTCGCGTCGCCCGAGGCCTGGCGGATCGGCCACCGCCGCGCCCTCTTGCCCCTCGCCGTGGCCGCCGTGATCGCGGTCGCCGCAGGAATCGTCTGCCTCGTGCGGCCCGACTCGGTGGGGGTGCTCGTCGTGGCGATCCTGCTGATCGTGGCGCTGATCGCGTTCGCGGTCGTCCGTGCCGGGCGCGCGGCCCTCGACGTCGAGGGCTGAGACCGCCGCGCCCCGAGCGCGCCGTCCCGATCACTCAGGGCTGTTTGCCGAGGGTGACTACTTGTGCAAGAGTACTCCGGTGTCTTCCATCCGCCTCTTCCTCCTCGACGCCTTCGAGCGACGCGGCGAGATGCACGGGCACCAGATCCGACTGCTCGCCGACGAGGAGCACGTCCACCTCTGGACGGACATCTCCGTCGGCAGCCTCTACGGCGCCATCAAGCGCCTCGCCGCGGAGGGCCTCGTCGAGGTCGTGCGCTCGGAGCGAGCCGGCAACTTCCCGGAGCGCCACGTCTACGCGATCACCGAGGCGGGACGCCGGGCGCTCCACATCCTGCGTGACGACGGCCTCGCCGCCATCACCCTGCGGCCCGACCCCTTCGACCTGGCGCTGACCCGCCTCGACGTCGAACGCCTCGACGAACTCCGGCCTACAGTCGAGGCCAGACTCGCCCGGCTGCACGGGATGCTCGCCGAGACGATCGACCTGAACCAGAAAGCCCTGCCCTTCCTCTCGGTGGCCGAGACGCACGCCATGCGCCACCGGGAACACCGCCTCCGCTCCGAGATCTCCTGGCACGAGCAGCTGCTCGCGGATCTCCCCGCGGTGACGGACGACGAGCTCGTCCGCGCCGCCTCCTGACCCCACCCCCTTCCGTCATCACCCCCGCCGCGCCCGCGGTACGAAAGGCCTTGCTCCCATGACAGACGCGACCGCCACGGCCCAGCGCCAGGCACAGCCCATCCCGAAGGTCGCCTGGCGATCGCTCATCGTGCTCCTGCTGGGCATGTTCATCGCCCTGCTCGACACCACCATCGTCAACGTGGCGCTGCCCACGATCCGGACGTCGCTGAACGCCTCCGAGGCCACCGTCTCCTGGATCATCTCCGGCTACGCGCTCGCGTTCGGCCTCGCCCTCATCCCCGCCGGGCGCATCGGCGACCGCATCGGGCACAAGTGGGTCTTCTTCACCGGCATCGCGCTGTTCACGGCCGCGTCGTTCGCCTGCGGAATCGCGCAGACCGACACGCAGCTCGTCATCTTCCGCGTCGTGCAGGGGCTCGCGGGCGGCATCTACGTGCCCGCCGTCACCGCCTTCATCCAGCTGCTGTTCCCGCCGCAGGCGCGCGGCAAGGCGTTCGCCATCATGGGCAGCGTCATCGGCGTCTCCTCCGCCCTCGGCCCCATCGTCGGCGGACTCCTGATCCAGGCCTTCGGCGACACGGACGGCTGGCGCACCGTGTTCTACGTGAACCTTCCGATCGGTCTCGTCGCCCTCGTCGCGGCCGCCATCCTGCTGCCGAAGCGCGACCCGGCGGCGCAGCGTCCGCCGGCGGGCCTCGACTGGATCGGCGTCGTCCTCGTCTCCGGCGCCCTGGTGGCCCTTCTCGTCCCGCTCATCCAGGGGCAGGACGAGGGCTGGCCGCTCTGGACGTACCTCACCATCGCCGGCGGCGTCGTCCTGCTCGCCGTCTTCGGCGCCTGGGAGGTCTTCTACAGCCGCCGAGGACGCAGCCCGCTCGTTCCGCCGTCGCTGTTCAAGCACCCGCAGTTCACCGGCGGCGTGATCCTCGCGCTCGTCTACTTCGCCGCCTTCACCAGCATCTTCTTCACGATCTCCCTCCTCTGGCAGACCGGCCTCGGCCACAGCGCCCTCGCCTCCGGCGCCGTGACGATCCCGTTCGCGGTCGGCAGCATCCTCGGCTCGTCGCAGAGCAACCGGCTCTCGTCCAGGCTCGGACGCACCGTCCTCATCCTCGGCACGGCCCTCGTGGCCATCTCGCTGATCTCGCTGTGGCTGATCTTCCTGCTCGTCAAGGGCGCGGACCTCACCAGCTGGATGCTGCTCGTCCCCCTCCTCATCGGCGGGATCGGCAACGGGCTCTTCATCGCCCCGAACGCGCAGTTCATCGTCGCCACCGTCGACCGGAAGGACGCGGGCTCCGGCTCGGCCGTCATCGCCGCCATCCAGCGCATCGGCAGCGCGATCGGCATCGCCGTGATCGGCTCGGTCCTGTTCGGCGCGCTCGTCATCCCCAAGGCCGGGAAGCCGACCAGCAACACGCCGCAGGCGATCGCCGACGTCAAGCAGGCGTTCGCCGCCGAGTTCGCGACGAACTTCACCACGGCTGCGGCCCACGCGATGCTCGTCAGCGCGATCTTCGCGGTGGTGGCGTTCGCTCTCGTGTTCGCGCTGCCGAAGCGCGTCGGGGCTCCCGGGCGCGGGGCCGGGTCCGGGTCGTCGCCGAACGCTCGGGGTGGAAGCGCGCCGGTCAGCCCGGACGTCACCGGTGCCGGTGGCGGTGCTGGGTCCGAGGCCGCGGCTCCTGCCGGCGGGTCGCATGGTGCGCACGCCGCGGATCCTGCGCACCCGGCGGAGCCGGTCCACGCCGGACACGGCTCCCACGCCGCGGAGCCGTCGACGTCGCACGGCGCCCACGCTGCCGACGTGGAGCCCGACGCGCGCCCGTAGCCCGCGCCGCCCGTCCCGCCCCGCTCCGCGAGACTCCACAACACGCCGCTCACCTTCGTGAGAACGCGCCAATCGTGGAGTCTCGCGGCATCGGCGCGACCCCCGGGCGACGGCGGGCGCCCGCAGGAGCCGCGGAACCCTCCCGGGCGAGAGTCTCCGGCGGGCCAGATTCCGCCCCCGCGAGACTCCACAACACGCCGCTCACCTTCGCGAAAACGCGCCAATCGTGGAGTTTCACGCGCCGGGTCGCGACATCGCGCCCGCGAGACTCCACGACACGCCGCTCACCTTCGCGAGAACGCGCCAATCGTGGAGTCTCGCCCGCGCGGTCGCGACATCGCGCCCGCAACACTCCACAACACGCCGCTCACCTTCGCGGAAAGACGCCACCCGTGGAGCCGGACGCGTCAGCCGCGCGGCCCGCAGCGGAAGCGCCGCTAGTCGCCGAAGCGGACGAAGTGGTGGGGCTGGTCCCAGATGGGACGCACGCTGATGTGTCCGCCGGGCTTCGGGGCGTCCATGATCATGCCGTTGCCGGCGTAGAAGCCGTCGTGCGCACCGTTGTCGAAGATGACGACATCGCCCGGGACGGCTTCGCTCTCGGGGATGCGGGTGCCGAGGGCATCCTGCGAGGGGACGTAGTGCGGCAGCGAGATGCCGAACTGCGCGTAGACGAACATGATGAAGCCGGAGCAGTCGAACGCCGAGGGGTCGGCGCCACCGTGCACATAGGGAGTGCCGAGGTACTGCAGTGCCACCTGGAACACCTGCGCCCGATCGAGCGGGCTGTTCGAGAAGAGGGGGTGCGCGAGATAGTCGGCCGCCGTCGGACCGGTGTAGGTCGTGTTCGTCTCGGCGAGGCGGTTGGAGATGACCTGCTGCTCGTAGTCGAGCACGGAGGTGGCGCCGTATTCGTCGCGCGAGGCCACGGAGTTGGCGACTCCCGTGGAGACGTCGTATGCCTGGGCGCCGGCGGTCGTCGTGGTCGGCAGATCGGACCCGGACGCGTAGGCCGCACTGCCCCGCTGCTGCAGAACGGGCAGGACGCTGGTCGCCAGGATCCCGACGACGACCGTCGTCACGGCGACGCGCCGGACGGTGTCGACGGCGGTGCGCTTGCGGCGGACCGCAGGAGCCGCGGCCACGACCGCCGAACGACGAGCGACGGCAGGTCGGCGGCTAGGTGCCACGCCGGCCGCGATGCGGCGACGGGGACCGGACGCCGGAGCGGGCGCCGCGACGAAGGTGGAGCGACGCGTCGGCGCGGCCACAGTCTGGGCGGCCACGGTCGGCGCAGCCACGATCGGCATCTGTGCGGTCTGCACACCCGCGCCCACGATCGGCATCGGCGCCGTCTGTACACCGACGAGTTCGGTCGAGGGAGTCACAGCGACAGAAGCCACGACAGCCGCGGGAGCCACGACGGGCGACACCGGCACGAAAGGCGACACCGGCGCGGCAGCATCCGCCGACGACCCGGGGGCGGACAGCGCGGCCGCGGCGGCGGCCTCGCGGGCGGCGCGGGCCGCGCGACGCGGGCTCACGGTGGCGTCGAGCCGGGGTGCCCCGGACGACGGCGAGAAAGCAGCGGATCCGCCCGAGACGGCGACCGCGGCACGACGGCCGCGGCGACGGCCTGCGGGGTCACCGGCCCCGGACACGGAGGTGTCGGGAGTCTGGTCGGGCGAAAGCATCGTCCACCACCATACGGGGTCGACCCCGGCCGAGCCAAGCCTCCCGTCCGCGGGTCGTTGCCCACGGAACCGCTCGACCCGCAGATGCGTCGGTCAGCGCCCCTGACGCTTCGGGAACGGCTTCGGCTCGCCCTTCACCACGGGGGCGCGACCCTTCCCCTTGGAGGCTTTGGCCTTGCCTCCTGCGGGCCTCGGGGGCGGCGGGGGCGGCGTCGACGGCTTGGCCAGTTCCGCCCGGGCGTCCTCGAGCGCGCGCTCGCCGGCGCGGGTCAGGCGCGTCTCGGCGGCACCGCGATCGAACAGGTTCGCGCCGTACTCCGCCTCGACGGCGGCGATCGACGACGTGAGCTTCTGCCGGGAGATGTCGAGCCTCTGCGCCGCGCGCTGGAAGTGCAGCTCTTCGGCGGCGACCACGAAGTGGTGGAGCTGACTGGTCTTCACGGGTCCACGCTACCGCCGCGGCTCCTGCGGAGGGATCCGCCTTGCCCGCACCGGCCCGGGGAGCGCAGGATGCACGCATGGACGAAGACGCTGCCCGCGACGCCTGCGCGAACCTCCCGAGCGCCGAGCTGACCCACCCGTTCGGGTTCGAGACGGCGGTCTACAAGGTGAGGGGCCGGATGTTCGCCGTGGTCCCGCTCGACGGCGAGCGCCCCTCGATCACCCTGAAGAGCGATCCGCAGGATGCCCGGAGCCTCGTCCACGAGCATCCTGCGATCTCGCCCGGCTACCACATGAACAAGGACCACTGGATCACCGTCGACCTCGACGGCGACCTGCCGCAGGGCCTCGTCGACGACCTCATCGCCGAGTCGTACCGGCTCGTCATCGCGAAGCTGCCGAAGGCGCAGCGGCCGATCGCCTGAGTGCCGGTCGCCCGGGGCCGGCCGTGCACGGAGGGCCGCGCTACTCCTGCGCGGTCCCGCTCGGGTTCGCGACGGCGCTGCCGTCGAGCGCCGGCCGACCGCCGGTGAGGACGGGCACGCCGTCGACGGGCTCGCCGTACTCCGGGGAGTACTTCTGGCTGTGCCGGAAGGTGTCGACGAACTCCTGCAGGCGCGGATCGGTCGGGCTGTCGACCCGGAGCTGATGCCCCCACGAGCTGATGACGATCTTCGACGGCAGGCCGGTCGTCCCCCACGGGCTCAGGTCGATGTAGCGGTTCGACTGGCCGGCGGTCTGCTCCTGCTCAGGGATCATCGACTGCTTCGTGACGAAGGCGGTGAGCGCCCGCACGTCGGCCGACGGCAGGGAGGAGTCGTAGGTGATCCACACGGCGCCGTGCTCCAGGTTGTGGACGGCGCGCTCGGTCGGGACCGGCTTCGTGTACACGCCCGCGTTCATCCAGACCGCGTCGTGCGGGCCGCCCACCGGCGGGGTGATGCCGTAGTCGACGGGACCGGTGACGTGGTCGTGCTCGAGGGCCCCGGCGTGAGCTGCGCCGTCACCGGGCCACCCCTCGGTGTCCCACGCGAGGACCCCGGGGACGCCGGAGTCGTCGGTGACGGTCGTGACGCTCGCCTGCTTCGTGGTCGTCTGGCCGGTCGGCGCGGCGGGGACGATCTGCGTGCCGGAACGGATCGCCGGCCCGGGTCTCGACGTCGGCCCGCCCCCCAGTCCGCCGACGGCGATGATCGCGACGACCGCCGCCGTCGCCACGCCCCCGCCGACGATCGCCGCCAGACGCCGTCGCTGCCTCGTCTGCTCGGCGCGCTTCCGCGCCTCGATCTCGGCGCGTCGCCGAGCCACCTTCTCCGCCTTGGTCACCACGGGACGACGCTATTGCCTGCGGCTGAGCGTCGCCACCCGGCCGGGGTCCGGTAGCGTCGAGACGTCGTCGCGCCGGCCCGTCCCGTCTGTCCGTCCCGGCGGCTCGTCACCACCCGCCCGCCACCACCGGCCCGCCACAGCCCGCCCGCTACAGCCCCGAGGAAGAGATGCGCCCCGCCCACCGTCGACCACGCCTCATCCTCCTCGTCGCCCTGGGCGGCGCCCTGGGGACGGCCCTGCGAGAGGCGCTCGCCCTCACCTGGCCCGCTCCCGCGGGCGGCTTCCCGCTCACGATCTTCCTGATCAACGTCGTCGGCGCCTTCGCCCTCGGGTTCCTCCTCGAGGCCCTGTCGCACGGCGGCCCCGACGAGGGCAGGAGACGCGAGGTCCGCCTCTTCGTCGGCACCGGAGTCCTCGGCGGCTTCACCACGTACAGCGCCCTCGCCACCGACACGGCGACGCTGCTCGGCGGTCCCTCCGCCGTGGGCGTCGCCTACGGCGTCGTCTCCGTGGCGGCCGGCTTCCTCACCGCCCTCCTCGGCGTCGCCCTCGCCGCGCGCCTCGCGCACCGTCGCAACAGGGGTGCGCGATGATCGCGCCGCTCGTCTTCCTCGGCATCGCCGTCGCAGGAGGCGCGGGGTCCGTCCTCCGGTTCGTGGTCGACGGCGCCGTGAAGGCCCGTGTCGGCGGGCCGTACCCGCTCGCCACGACGATCATCAACGTGACGGGATCGTTCGGCCTGGGGCTCCTGACCGGCCTGGCCGCGGCCGCGGGGCTGCCCCACGAGTGGCTACTCATGCTCGGGGGCGGACTCATGGGCGGCTACACGACCTTCAGCACCGCCAGCATCGAGACCGTGCGGCTGGCGCAGCAGGGCCGCATCGGGTTGACCCTCCTGAACGGGCTCGGGATGCTCGTGCTGAGCGTCGCGGCGGCGGCGCTAGGGCTCCTGCTCGGCCACCTGGCCTGACCCCGGCCGGGGCGCGCGCACGCCCGGAACCGCACCGAAACACCCCGGTCACATTGGGTTGGCAGAATCGCGGACATGGCGATCATCCTCGGCGAACACCAGTACGGAAAGGCGGAGTCGCGGCTCGTCCGCATCTACCGCGACCAGCCCCGGCACGAGATCCGCGATCTCAACGTGAGCACCGCCCTGCGCGGACCGTGGGAGGCGGCGTACCTCACCGGCGACCAGTCGAACGTCCTGCCGACCGACACGCAGAAGAACACCGCCTACGCGTTCGCGAAGTCGAAGGGCATCGACTCGATCGAGGCGTTCGGCCTGGAGCTCGCCAACCACTTCGTCACCGACATCGACCCGGTGGAGGGCGCCCGGATCGAGATCGAGGAGTACGCCTGGGAGCGCGCGGTCGTCGACGGCGCCGAGCACGACCACACCTGGCTCCGGAAGGGGCAGGAGGTGCGCACCGCCGCCGTCACGGTCGACGCGACCGGCACCTACGTCATCGGCGGCCTCAAGGACCTCGTGCTGCTCAAGTCGACCGGCTCGGAGTTCGCGGGCTTCCTCAAGGACGAGTTCACGACGCTGCCGGAGACCCACGACCGCGTCATGGCGACCGCCCTCGAGGCGCGCTGGCGCTTCTCGACGACCGACGTGCCCTGGGACGAGGTCTACCCCGAGATCAAGCGCCTGATGGTCAAGGAGTTCGCCACGCTGCAGTCGCTGGCGCTCCAGCAGACCCTCTGGCACATGGGGACGGCCGTGATGGAGGCGTTCCCGTTCATCGCCGAGGTGCGCCTCAAGGCACCCAACAAGCACCACTTCGACTACGACCTCGACCGCTTCGGCCTCGAGAACCGCGGCGAGGTCTTCTGGGCGGCCGACCGCGCCTACGGGCTCATCGAGGCGACGCTCCTGCGCGACGACGCACCCCCGGCCCACGATGCGTGGAGGGCCTCGGCCGGCCTGGCATGATCGACAGCATGACCGACCAGGACTGGCTCGCCCAGACGATCGCCCTCGCCGTCGAGAACGTCGCCGAAGGCGGTGGGCCCTTCGGCGCCCTCATCGTGCGCGACGGCCGGATCGTGGCCACGGGCCAGAACCGGGTCACGCGCGACAACGACCCGACGGCCCACGCCGAGGTGGTCGCGATCCGTGCCGCGTGCCGCGAGGTCGGCGACTTCTCGCTCGCCGGCTGCGTCCTCTACACGTCGTGCGAGCCGTGTCCGCTCTGCCTGTCGGCGGCGCTGTGGTCACGCGTCGACCGGGTGGTCTTCGCGGCCGACCGGCACGATGCCGCGCGCGGCGGTTTCGACGACCTGGAGTTCTACGAGCTGTTCGCGCGCGACCGGGCCACCTGGGATCTCCCGGTCGACTCCGTGCGGCCCGCCGACGCGTCGGCGCCGTTCGACGCCTGGCTGAGCGCCGCGGAGCGCACCGACTACTGAGGCGGCGCCGCGCGGGCGCGGGCGGAGCCTGGCGCCGCTGCGCCGCGGCGTCGGAAAACGCCGGTCGTTCCGGTCGAGATCGTCCACGAGAGCCACGATCGGCCCGGGAAGACCGCCGTTTCCGACGGCTCGACGCGGGCGAGCGCCTCAGCTGCCGCGGTACGTGGAGTACGCGAACGGGCTCAGGAGCAGCGGCACGTGATAGTGCTCGGCGGCGTCCGCCACCGCGAAGTCGAGCGTGACGCGCGGGTAGAACGTGGGCGTCGACGTCGCGGCGAAGTAGGCGGCGGTGTCGAACACGAGCCGGTAGGCGCCCGGCTCGAGGGAGTCCGGCCCGAGGGTCGCGACGCGGCCGTCCGCGTCGGTGACGCCGGTGGCGAGGGCGCGGCCCCGAGCATCCTGCAGTTCGACGGCCACGCCCGCCGCGGGTCGACCGACGCTCGAGTCGAGGACGTGCGTGGTCACCTGGCTCACGCGGCGCCGCCGAACAGCTTCTCGAGCCGGAGCAGCGCGATGTCGCGGAGCTCCTCGCCGACGATGGCGAGCTCCGTCTCGTCGTCGAGGGTGAGCCGGCGCTGGAGCTCGTCGACGATCTCGGCGCGACTGCGCCCCGCGGCGCGGATGAGGAAGACGCGGCCGAACCGCTCCTCGTAGGTCGCGTTCCCCTCGAGGAGCGCCTTGTCGAGCTGGCCGTCCTCGCTGTCGACCGCCTCCTGCTCGGCCCGGCTGAACGCGGCGTCGCGGCCGTCGCCCGTGGGCCGCTCGCCGATGCGCGGGTGGGCCGCGACGGCCTCGTCGACCTCGGCGGGGCTGAGGGGCGTCGCCCGGTCGTGGGCGACGCGGTGGAGCGCGGCGAAGTCCGCGAACGGGGCCTCGGCGGCGACGTCGTCGACCCAGCGGCGCACGTGGAGGCTGGCAGCGAGACCCTCGCGCAGCTCGGACTCGGAGACGTCGATCATGGTGTGCTCAACTGTAGCCATGACCCGGCTCGCAGGACTCGTGCTCGCCGCGGGGGCGGGCCGCCGCTACGGCGGTCCGAAGGCGCTGGTGCGCGACGCGGAGGGCGCCCCGTGGCTCCTGCTGGCCCACGACCTGTTGGCGGGCGCAGGATGCACGGACGTCACCGTGGTCCTCGGCGCCGAGGCCGACCGCGCCCGGCATCTCGTCCCGGCCGGGGCGCACACCGTCGTCGCCGACGACTGGGACACGGGCATGGCGGCGAGCCTCCGCGCGGGGCTCGCGGCGGTCGCGTCAAGCGGTGCCGACGCGGAGGCCGTGCTGGTGACGCTCGTCGATCTCCCCGGGCTGCCCGTCGCCGTCGCCCGACGCGTGGCCGAGCGGGTGACGGGGCCGGATGCCCTGGCGCAGGCCGTCTTCGGCGCGAGGCCCGGGCATCCTGCCCTCATCGGACGCGACCACTGGCCGGCGCTCACCGCGTCGCTCGCCGGAGACCGGGGGGCGCGCGCGTACCTGGCGGCGCACGGGGCCGCCGAGGTGGAGTGCGGCGACCTCGCCTCGGGCGACGACGTGGACGTCGCTCCGCCGGAACGGCGCCGCTGAGATCGCTCTCGGCGTCGCCACCGCCGTCTCACGGCGACGCGGAAGGCGATCTCGTCGGCACGCAGCAGACGCCGCGTGCCGCGCCGACGCCTCAGGGCTTGCGCAGGTCGTGGAGCGTCGCGTGCAGCGGCTCGGTCTCCCAGCGCGGCTCGAAGGTCGAGGCCGCGGGGTCGAGGAGGAGGTGCAGCCGGTGCGGCGTCTCGATGAACGCGACGTCGATCGCCACGGACGTGCCCGCGCGCGCGGCACTGACGGCGAGCGGCCCGGTGACGGACCATGCTCCTGCGCCGATCTCGGCCTCGAGCACGTCGTCGCCGTCGACCAGGACCAGGGTCGCCGGCGCGTCGCCGGAGCCCCGCTCGACGCGGACCTCGCGGAACGTGGCGAACCCGACGGGCGCACCCGACGCCTTCGCGAACGTCTGCGCGTCGAGGTCGCCGAGCGGCTCACCCTCGACGGGCGAGAGGGCCGCGGACGCGAGTCGGCGGGCGAGGGCGTCGTCGGCGTCCGCGTCGGTCGGGGCGTCGATCGCGGGGAGCAGGTGCTCCCACGCCGCGTCGAGCACGGCCTGCATGTCGATGCTCTGGCTGGTGATGGCGAGGACCACGTCGTGCTCGGGGAGGACCACGCAGAACTGCCCGTAGGCGCCGTCGCCGCGGAAGCCGTGCCGCGCCATCCAGAACTGGAAGCCGTAGCCCTGCTGCCAGTCGGGGTTCTCCCACTGCGGGTTGTCGATGTGCTTGCGGGTGGCCTCCTCGACCCAGGCCTCGGTGAGGATCCGCTCGCCCTCCCAGACGCCGCGCTGCAGGTAGAGCTGGCCGAGCTTCGCGATCGACTCGGTCGTGGCGTGGAGGCCGCTGTAGCCGAGCTCTCCCCCGGACGCGTCGGTGACCCAGGCGGCCTGCTCGATCCCGAGCGGGTCGAGGAGGCGCGGGCGCAGGTAGTCGAGCAGGGAGCCGCCCGTCACCTTCCGCACGATGGCCCCGAGCGAGTAGGTGCACGGCTGGTTGTAGGCGAAGACGGTGCCCGGCTCCTCGTCGGGCCGCAGGAGCAGGAACCCTCGCACGAGGTTCTCCGGATCGAGGGCCTGAGCGCGCTCGATGGTCTCGTCGGCGTGGCCGCTCGCCATCGCGAGGACGTGACGGACCAGGATGCGCCGGCTCCGCTCGTCGGTGATGTCGGCCTCGAACTCGGGGAAGTAGCTCACGACGGGCGCATCGAGGTCGATCAGACCCTCCTCGACGGCCAGGCCCACCGCGGCGGCGGTGAAGCTCTTGCTGAGCGAGTAGAGCAGGTGCACGCGCTCGGGCTCGTAGGGGGCCCACCAGCCCTGGGCGGCGACACGGCCGTGGCGCAGCAGGAGGAGACTGTGCGGCTCCACGTCGGGAGCCGCGTCGAGCGCGTCGAGGAAGGCGGTCACACCCCCCGCAGCGATTCCGAGGGCGGACGGGGTGCTGAGAGGGAACGTCGTCGTCACCCCTCCACCCTACGGCTGTCCGGCCACGAGCGTCTCAGCTCCAGAACGCGTCGAGCTCCGCGGCGAGGCGGCGGCCCTGCTCGCGGCCGGCGCGGGCCGCGGGGACGCGGGTCGCAGGATCGAGGGGGTTGGCTCCCAGCGCCTCCTGCGAGGCGTCGTCGGCCCAGACGACCCGGACCCGGGCGGGGGCGAGAGCCTCGAGCTGCTCGTCGGGCACGGCCCTGCCGAGCGGCGACACCTCCGCGGAGGGGACGAGGACCAGCACGCGGCGGGCACCGGCGGCGAGGTCGGCGTTGGCGACGGTGCGGGTGCCGCCGTCCATGAAGAGGCGGTCGCCGATCGCGACGGGGGGCCACACCCCCGGCACGGCGCAGCTCGCGGCGACGGCATCGACGAGGTCGGCGCCCGACGAGCGGTCGAAGACGACGAACTCGCCGGTGACGGCATCGACGGCGGGGACGAGGAGCGGTCGCTCCGGCCACTCCCGGCGGGGGAGCCGCGCCTCGATCACGGCGCGGCGGACGGCGGGCGCGGGGGTCTCGGCCTCGCGGGCGACCACGCCCAGGCGCCTCCTGGCCTCCTCCGGCGACGACGCACCGGTGACCGCGTCGGCCATGATGCCGCCGAGGAGCTGCAGGTCGATCGTGGCGGCGAGCTCCGCCGACTCCTCGGCGACCTGCCGCTCGAACAGGTCGGCCACGGGGATGCCGGTGGCGAGCTGGGCGGCGACGGTCGAGCCCGCGGACGTGCCGATGAGGGTGGTCTCGAGCCCCAGAAGCCGCTCGACCAGACCCGGGGACTCGTCGCTCAGCCCGCGCAGGAACCCGGTCTCCCACGCGATGCCGGCGACACCGCCGCCCGCGAGGACGAGGGCGTTCTCGGTCGTGACGGCGGGGTGGTCGCTGCTCTGTCTCTCCATGGGTCGGACTCTACCGAGGGGGTCCGACAGCGGTGGTCGCCGTGGGTGCCGCCCTCACGAGGCGGTCGGGCCGACGCCACGCGCGGCGACGCGCCGCGCGTTCGCGAGCCAGCGGACCTGACGCGGCACTCCGAAGGCGAGCGCTCCGACCACGACGGCGATCTCCGCCGCGAAAGCCCAGTCGATCCAGCTCCCGTCCCACCGCACCAGCTGCGCGATCCCCTGCAGGAGACCGCCCGCCATGATGAGCAGGAGCGGGCTCATGGCCCGCGGCACCGAGGCGACGTAGGCATCCGCGAAGTCCGCGGCGACGATCCGGTCCGAGGCGTCGAGAACCGACAGGTCCCCCGAGACGACGGCGCGCCGGATGCCCTTCCTCCGCGCCTGGTCGAGTCCCTCCAGAGCCGCGGGGCGGTGGTCGGGTTCGAGGTTCGAGGTATAAGCGACGAAACCACCTGCGAGGGTCGCCAGGCCGAGCACCACGAAGAGGCCGCTGATCGTCCGTACCCCGCTGCCGTGTCGCAGAAGGACGAGGAGAGAGCCGGCGACGGCGATCACGACGAACGTGACCCAGACGCGACGGCGGCGGAGCGGGGCGAGGAGGACGCGCATCCTGCCAGTCTCACCCCCTTCCGCCGACGCGGGCGAACGCCGCCACCACGTCGTCGAGGATCGCGACGAGAGGCGCGGTGGCCTCCTCGTCGGCGAGCCAGCGCTCCAGGGTCGCGTCGAAGACGCTGACGGCCAGGCGTCCGGCGACGTCGGCGTCGAGCTCCGACAGACCGCGCCGCAGGAACGCCGAAGCGGCCGCCTCGTGCATGATCGCCGCCTTGCGGAGCTCGCGCTCGCGGAGACCCTCGTCGGACCGGACGATGCGTCGGCGCGCCAGGAAGTCGGGCCGGTACGACTCCAGCCGGGGCAGGACCACCGTGCCGAGCCCCCGGCGGATGACGGCGAGGGGCGAGAGGGCAGGATCCGCGCCGTCCACGACCTCCGCGACGATCGCCGGGAGGTCCTGCTCCTCGACGAAGAGGACCTCGCGCTTGTCGGTGTAGTGCCGGAAGAACGTGCGCGTCGTGAGCCCGGCCCGCTCGGCGATCTGCGGCACGGTCGTCGCGCCGAAGCCCTGCTCGAGGAACAGGTCGAGGGCCGCCTCGCGCAGTCGACCCGCGGATCCGGGTGCCCATCTCGTCATCCCGTCAACCTACGCGACAGCACGAAGTGTCATCAACTCGTTGACAGCACGGAGTGTCATCGGTCAGGATGACGACACTGAGTGTCATAGAGCTACCCGACCGAGGAGAAGACATGGCGAGCGACGACCGACCCGTTCTGGTGATCGGAGCGACCGGATTCGTGGGGCGCCGGATCGTGGCGGCCCTGGAGAGTCGCGGCGAGGCGGTCCGGTGTCTGGCGCGCACGCCCGTGAAGGCCGCCGACCTCGTCTCGGCGCGCGTCTCGGTGGTCCCGGGCGACATGCTCGATCCGGCCGCCGTCACCGCGGCCGCCGAGGGCGTCCGGGCCGTCGTCGTGTGCGTGCACACCATCTCGCGGCAGACGTCCCGCGGGGGCGGCGGCGACTTCATGGACGTCGAGGCCGAGGGCATCCGGAACGTCATCGCGGCGTGTGGGCGGGTCGGCGTCCGCCGGGTGATCTACGTCACGTCGATCGGGGTCGACGCCGCGGCGCCGAGCTCCTGGCTCCGGGGTCGCGCGGCCACGGAGCAGGCTCTCTTCTCCAGCGGACTCGACGCGACCGTGCTCCGACCGGGGATGGTCGTCGGTCGCGGCGGCGACGGCTTCGGCATCGTCACGCGCGCGGCGACGAAGCGCTTCGCCCTCGCGCTGGGGCGACCCGGTCAGCGGTTCCGGACCGTCGCCGTCGACGACGTCGCAGAGGACCTCGTCGACCTGCTCGACCACCCCGGAGCCGCGGGCCACGCGTTCGACCTCGGGTCCGACGACGTCCTCACGATGCGGGAGATGACCGCGGTCGTGGCCCGCCGGCTGGACCGCCGCCCGGGGGCCACCCTCATCGTGCCGGCCTCCCTCATCCGGCTGCTTGCCCCGATCGTAGAACGCGTCGGCAGGATCCCCCGGGGCGCGATCGCGGGCATCGCCGGCGAGGGCGCCGACGCGGACATGATCGGCGACCCCGGACCGCTGCGCGCACTCCTCGGCCGGAGCGACCGGCCGTTCGCCGACTCCCTCGACGGGCAGGTGCGGTGATGCCGACCGCAGCCTTCGAGAACTCCGCCCCCGAGAACCCCCTCCCCTCCATGACCACACGACCGGAAGACGAACCCGTGACAGATCGAGCCCTCTGGCTCCGCACCCCCGGCGGCCGACTCCACCTCGGCGACGCCGACACCCCCGCTCCCGGCCCGGGCGAGATCGTCGTGGCGGCGCGCGCCGTCGCGGTGAATCCGATCGACGCCATGGGAGGCCTGCTGCGCCGGGTGGCTCTGCCCTGGCTGCGCTACCCGGCCGTCCTCGGCTCGGACGTCGCGGGCGAGGTCGTCGCCGTCGGCTCCGGCGTCTCGTCCGTCGCGCTCGGCGACCGCGTGGTCGCCTACGCGGTCGGGGTCGAGCGCAGCCGCAACGCCCCGTCGGAGGGGGCGTTTCGCACGCGGGTGACGGTCCTCGCCTCCCTGACCGCTCCGATCCCGCCGAGCATGTCGTTCGAGGAGGCCTCGGTCCTCCCCCTCGCCCTGACGACCGCCGCCGCCGGACTCTTCGAACCCGACCAGCTCGCCCTCGCCCTCCCGAGCGCGACGCCGACCGACCGGAACGAGACGCTGCTCGTCCTCGGCGGCGCGACGAGCGTCGGGATGAACGCCGTCCAGCTCGCGCGCAACGCCGGCTACGCCGTCGTCGCCACCGCGTCGGCCCGCAACGGCGGCCTCCTCCGCGGCCTCGGCGCCGACACGGTCGTCGATTATCACGACGGCGACGTGGTGGAGCAGCTGGCCCGCATCCTGCGCGAACGATCGCTCGCGGGGACGATCGCGGTCGCGGCCGGCACGCTCCGGCAGGCCATCGCCGTGAACAGGGCCGCAGGAGTCTCGGGCTCGGGCCGCATCGCCTCGGCGCACCCCACGCCCGACACGACGATCCGGGGTGCACTCGCTCGGCGTCGGGGGCTCCACGTCTCCGCGATCTGGGGCGGAAGCCCGAAGGACACCGACCTGGGCGGCGCGATCTGGAACGGCTTCCTGCCCGCCGCGCTCGCGGACGGACGCTACCGGGCGGCTCCTGCCGCCACCGTCGTCGGCACCGGCCTCGAGGCGATCCCCGCGGCGCTCGATCGGCTGCGGGAGGGCGCGTCGGCGCAGAAGTTCGTGGTCACGCTCTGACGGCGGGGCACTCGAGCGCCGTCGAGCGGTTGCCGGTGCCGCGGCGGATCACGTGCTCGGCCATCGGGGCGCCGCAGATCGGGCAGACGGGATCGACGGGCGCCCGGTAGGGCTCCTCGGGGTGGCCGGCACCGATGGAGGCCGGCCCGGCGATCGGGTACATGAAGCGGTTGAGGCGGCCCCAGAAACCGGGGACGCCGTCGAAGGGGGTCTGCGCCGGCGGACGACGCGTCTTTTCTTTGCGCACAAATACTTAGGGTACTCGCTAAAATGATCCCATGGAAGACCCCCTCGCCCTCGACCGTCAGGTCTGCTTCGCCCTCGCGGCGACGAGCCGCAGCGTCATCGGGCTGTACCGGCCGATCCTCGAGCCGCTCGGCCTGACGCATCCGCAGTACCTCGTGATGCTCGCCCTCTGGGAACGGAGCCCGCTGCGGGTGCGCGACGTCGCCGACGCGCTGCTCGTCGACTCGGCCACGCTCAGCCCGCTGCTGAAGCGACTGGAGACCTCCGGCCTGATCAGCAGGAGCCGCAATGCCGACGACGAGCGCACCCTCGACATCGCCCTCACGGACGCCGGGGTCGCACTGCGCGCGCGTGCGCTCGAGGTGCCGGAGCAGGTCGTGTCACGACTGGGGGTGCCGCTGGAGCAGCTGGAGCGGATCCGCGACGAGCTGACCGGGCTGCTGGAGGCGAGCCGGGCGGCGCAGGAGCACTGAGCCGGCGTCCCGTGGTGCACCGGTGTCCGGCGAGACTCCCCGTTTGGCGCCTTTCCGCGAACATGATCGGCGTGTTGTGGAGTCTCGCCGGGCGGCGGGCGTGGGCGGGGGCGGGGCGGGCGCAGCACGCACCGAACGCACGACATCGAGCGACCCGGGGCGTGGGGCAACACCCCCGTAACACGGATGAGGTTGACTCGGCAGTCATATGGACCTCATCACCGTGCGCGAGATCCGCACCCCGCGCCTCCGCAGCGACATCGCCTTCGCCCCGGGCGAGCAGCCCCTCGGCGGCGGCACCTGGCTGTTCTCGGAGCCCCAGCCCGGCCTGACCGGCCTCGTCGACCTGACCGCGCTCGGCTGGGAGCCCGTCACGCGCACCGAGACGCACCTCGTGGTCGCCGCGACGTGCACGATCCGCGACCTGACACGCATCCCGCGCGACGACTCCTGGCCCGCCCACGCGCTCCTCCGCCAGTGCGCCGACTCCCTCCTCGCCTCGTTCAAGATCTGGAACGTCGCCACCGTCGGGGGCAACGTCGCCACCGCCCTCCCCGCCGGCGCGATGACGTCGCTCCTGACCAGCCTCGACGCCGTGGCCGTCCTCTGGGGCCCCGGCGATTCCGAGCGCAGGATGCCCGTGGCCGACCTCGTCACCGGCGTCCGCACCACGGCTCTCGCCCCGGCCGAGGTGATCCGGTCCTTCGAGATCCCGCTGACGAGCCTCACCTCCCGCGTCGCGTTCCGGCGCATCTCGCTGTCGAACCTGGGCCGCTCCGGCGCCCTCGTCCTCGGTCGCGTCGACCCGAGCGGCGAGCGCGTCCTGACGATCACGGCCGCGACGCCGCGCCCGGTGCAGTTGCGCTTCGACGAGGCGCCCACCGCGGGTGCTCTGCGCGACGCCGTCGACCGCGTCGACGACTGGTACGACGACCCGCACGGCGCCCCCGACTGGCGCCGCGCGATGACGAGCCTCTTCGCCGAGGAGATCAGGAGCGAGCTGGCATGAGATTCGACGTGAACGGCGAGCCGCTCGAGACCGAGGTGCTGCCCGGTCAGGTGCTGCGGACGGTCCTCCGGGAGAACGCCCACTTCGAGGTGAAGAAGGGCTGCGACGCGGGCGACTGCGGTGCGTGCTCGGTCCTCGTGGACGGCGAGCCCGTGCACTCGTGCATCTACCCGGCGCACCGCCTGGAGGGCCGCAGCGTCACGACCGTCTCGGGGCTCGGGACCCCGGAGCACCCGCACCCGCTCCAGCAGGCCTTCGTCGACGCTGCGGGGATGCAGTGCGGCTTCTGCACCGCGGGCATGATCGTGACGGCGTCGACGTTCACGGCCGACGACGTCGACGACCTGCCACGCCTGCTCAAGGGGAACCTCTGCCGGTGCACCGGGTACCGGTCGGTGCGCGACGCGATCTGCGGGGTGACGAACACCGTGACTCCTGCCGCCGGAGAGGCCGCCGGCCGCTCGGTCGGGGCGCCCGCCGCGATGCGGGTGGCGACCGGGCGCGAGGAGTACACGCTCGACTTCACGACGCCCACGAAGCTGCTGCACCTCGCCGTGCTCAAGAGCCCCCATGCGCACGCGCGCATCACGGCGATCGACACCGCGGAGGCCGAGGCCCTCGACGGCGTGCGCGTCGTGTTCACGCACCGCGACTCTCCGACGACGCTGTTCTCGACCGGGCGGCACGAGAGCCGCGACGACGACCCGGACGACACGCTCGTCCTCGACCCGGTTCTGCGGTTCCGGGGCCAGCGGGTCGCCGCCGTCGTGGCGGACTCGGTGCGCATCGCGGAGAACGCGCTCGCCCTGATCCGGGTCGAGTACGAGGTGCTCCCCGCCGTCTTCGACCCGGCCCTCGCCCGCGAGCCCGGCGCACCCCTCGTGCACGGCGAGAAGGGGCAGGAGTCCCGCATCTCCGAGCCGCACCGCAACGTCGTCGCCCAGATGCACGGCGAGACCGGAGACGTCGACGCCGCACTCGCGACGAGCGCCGCGACCGTCGAGGGCGTCTGGCAGACCCAGCGCGTCACGCACGCGGCCCTCGAGACGCACGCCGCCCGCGGCTGGCTCGACGACGCCGGGCGGCTCGTCCTCCGGACCTCGACGCAGGTGCCCTTCCTCGTCCGCGACGAGATCTGCCACATCTTCGGCCTGGAGACGGACCGCGTGCGCGTGGTCGCGGCGCGGGTCGGCGGCGGCTTCGGCGGCAAGCAGGAGCTCCTGACCGAAGACCTGGTGACCATGGCCGTCCTCGCGACGGGCTCCCCCGTGCAGTACGAGTTCACCCGCGACGACGAGTTCACGATCGCGCCGGTTCGCCACCCCATGCGCGTCGGCGTGCGGGTCGGCGCGGACGCCGACGGGACGCTCACCGCCCTCGCTGTGGACGAGCTGATGGACACCGGCGCCTACGGCAACCACGGGATCGGCGTCATGTTCCACAGCGTGCACGAGTCGGTCTCGGTCTACCGGGCGCCGAACAAGCGCGTGGACGCGGAGTCGGTGTACACGAACAATCCGCCGTCGGGCGCGTTCCGCGGCTACGGCCTCGGCCAGGTGATCTTCGCCGTCGAGTCCGCCCTGGACGAGCTCGCCCGCAAGCTCGGTATCGACCCGTTCGAGCTCCGGCGGCGCAACGTCGTCCGCCCCGGCGACCACATGACCGTCGTCGATCCCGACGAGGAGAGCGACCTCCTCTACGGCAGCTACGGCCTCGACCAGTGCCTCGACCTCGTCGAAGAGGCCCTCGCCTCTCCCGCGCCGGCGTCGACGGCCGGACCCCTCGGCGACCCGGTCGCTCCGACCGGCCCCACCTGGCGGGTGGGCACCGGCATGGCCATGGCCATGATCGCGACCATGCCGCCGCGCGGCCACTTCGCCGACACGACGGTCGAGCTGCTCCCGTCGGGCGACTACGCCATCGGGGTCGGCACGGCCGAGTTCGGCAACGGCACCACCACCGTGCACGGGCAGCTCGTCGCCACCGCTCTCGGGACGACGCCCGACCGGGTGATCATCCACCAGTCCGACACCGACGTCGCCCGCTACGACACGGGCGCCTTCGGCTCCGCCGGCGTCGTCGTCGCGGGGAAGGCGCTGCACGCGGCCTCGCTGAAACTGCGCGCCGCGATGGTGGCCCGGGCGAGCGCGATCGTGACCGGTGTCGGCGACGTGGCGCAGGATCCTGCGGTCCCGACCTCGACGGCGGTGGCCGTGGGCGAGGCGGTGCCGGGCGGTGTCCTCGTGCCGGCCGGGCCCTGGGGCGAGGAGCGCCTCGTCACCCCCGCGGAGCTGCTCAGCGGCGGACCGCTCGTGGCGGACGGCAGCCACGACGGGACACCGCGCTCCGTGGCGTTCAACGTGCACGGGTTCCGCGTCGCGGTCGACACGGCCACGGGCGAGGTGCGGATCCTGCGGTCCGTCCAGGCGGCCGATGCGGGCACGGTGCTGAACCCGGAGCAGCTGCGCGGCCAGGTCGAGGGCGGCACGGCCCAGGCGATCGGCACGGCCCTCTACGAGGAGGTCATGCTCGACGGCGCGGGGACGGTGACGACGCCCGCGTTCCGGAACTATCGGACGCCGAAGTTCTCCGACCTGCCGGTGACCGAGGTCCACTTCGCCGAGACGCACGACGCGCTCGGTCCGCTCGGCGCGAAGAGCATGAGCGAGGCCCCCTACAACCCCGTGGCTCCGGCCCTCGCGAACGCGATCCGCGACGCGATCGGCGTGCGCCAGCACGAGCTGCCGATGTCGCGCGACCGGGTCTGGCGGTCGCTGCAGGCCTGAGCCGCCCCGAGGTGCGACGACAGGGCCGACCGCGACCTACCTCAGTCGGGCGAGGAGGCCGCGGATCAAGCGGTACTTCCGGTCGCTGAACGGCGGATAGACGAGGGCGGCGGTGTCCGGCTTCAGCGGCTTGTCGAGCACGGCCTTCTCGTGGCTGAAGACGGCGACGCTGCGTTCGCCGTGGTAGGCCCCCGTGCCGCTCTCGCCGACGCCGCCGAACGGCAGACCGTCGACGAGCAGGTGCATCGAGGGAATCCCGAACGCGACGGCGCCCGACGACGTCTCCCGGAGGAGCTTCTGCCGTGCTCGCTTGGACGACGTGAAGGCGTAGAGGGCCAGCGGCTTGTCGCCGGCGTTGATGATGCGGATCGCCTCCTCCACTCCGGACACCGGGATCGTAGGGAGGATCGGGCCGAAGATCTCCTCCCGCATGGAGGGCGACCCGGTGGTGACTCCGACCAGGACCGTCGGGGCGATGTAGCGGTCGTCCCGGTCCGAGCCGCCGCCGACGGCCGCGTTCTCGTCGCGCAGGAGACCGACCAACCGGTCGAACTGCGCGTCGTTGACGATCCGGCCGTAGCTGCCGCTCTCGCGGGGATCCCGGCCGTAGAACTCCTCGACCGCCTCGCCGAGCAGCTCGACGAAGCGCGCGTGGACGGAGCTCTCGACGAGGAGGTAGTCGGGAGCCACGCAGGTCTGGCCGGCGTTCATGAACTTGCCCCAGGCCACCCGTCGGGCGGCGACCCGCAGGTCGACCGTCGAATCGACGTAGACGGGCGACTTCCCGCCGAGCTCCAGCGTCACGGGGGTCAGGTGGGCGACGGCGGCGCTCATCACGATCCGGCCGACCCTCCCGTTTCCCGTGTAGAAGATGTGGTCGAATCGCTCGGCCAGGAGCCGGGTCGTCTCGTCGACTCCCCCCTCGACCACGGCCACCACCCGCGGGTCGAGGTAGACGGGGATCAGCGTCGCGAGGAGCTCGGACGTCGCGGGTGCCAGCTCGCTGGGTTTCAGCACGACGGTGTTCCCGGCGGCCAGGGCGCCGATGAGGGGCACGAGGGTCAGTTGGATCGGGTAGTTCCACGGCGCGATGATGAGGACGACGCCGAGGGGCTCGCGGATGACCCTGCTCGACGCGGGGGCGACGATCAGCGGCGTCCGGACGGCGTGGGGCCGCAGCCACCGTCGCAGGTGGCGCACAGTGTGGTCGATCTCGGCGACGACCACCCCGATCTCCGTCAGCTGCGACTCGGCCGCGTTCTTGCCGAGGTCCTTCGCGAGAGCCGCCTCGACGACGGCGCCGTTGTCGACCAGAAGGGCCCGGAGCCGCGCGAGCTGCTCGAGCCGCTTCGCCACCGGGCGGTTGCTCCCCGAGCGAAAAGAATCGCGCAGGTCTCCGACGACGGTCTCGATGTCCACCATGGCGCGTCCTTCCGTGACGGTCAGTACAGAGGCTATGCCTCCACGGACGTCACGGCGACACCCTCCGCCGGTCGCCGATGGATGGCCCCGCGCGTCTCGGTGAGCGGTCGGCCGGTGGCCCCCGTGCGCGCCGCGACGACCTCGGCGAGGATCGCGATCGCCGTCTCCTCCGGCGTCGACGCCCCGAGGTCGAGGCCGATGGGCGACCGGAGCCGCGCGAGGTCCGGCTCCGGCACGCCCCGCTCCCGCAGGGAGGCCATCCGGCGATCGTGCGTCCGCCTCGACCCCATCGCCCCGACGAAGCACGCGGGCGAGGCCAGCGCCACGGCGATCGCCTCGGCGTCGAACCGCGCGTCGTGCGACAGCACCGCGACGACCGAGCGGGCGTCGAGGCCGAGGGCGGGCAGGATGCGCTGCGGCCACCCGACGACGACCGCCGCCCCCGGGAACCGCTCGGGAGTGGCGAACAGCGAGCGCGGGTCGACCACGGTCACGCGGTAGCCGAGCACGGCCGCGGCCGCGGCGAGCGCCGTCGAGAACTCCATGGCGCCGAGGATCACGAAGTGCGGCTTCGCCGCCAGCACCTCGAAGAAGACCTCCACCCGCTCGCCGTCGCAGTCGATCAGGGCGAGACCGGTCTCGCCGAGGGCGACGCGGGCGGCGAGTTCGGAGGCGACCCGCGGCTCCTGCGCGTCGGGCACGACCCCGTCGACGACCACGGCCACCCCGGCGGGTCGGCCGGACGCCGCCAGGCGCAGAGCGGGGATCGCAGGATGCCCGGCGGAGACCCGCTCGACCCGGATGCGGAGCTGACCACCGCAGGTGAGCCCCACGCCGAACGCGGTCTCGTCGTCGACGCCGTACTCGACGGTCTGCGGCTGCCCGTCGGCGAGGACCTCCTCGGCCACCGCCACGACCGCCGCCTCGACGCAGCCGCCGGCGATGCTGCCGATCACGGAGTCGCCGTCGTAGGCCATCGAGGTGCCGACGGTCCGCGGCGCGCTGCCGTCGATCGACACGGCGGTGGCGACCGCGAGGACCACTCCCGCGTCGAGCGCTGTGAGGAGTCGATCGGCGATCTCGAGCATGATCCCAGCGTCGCACATCCGCGTTTCGCGAGCGTTACGGTTCGTGCCACCGCGGTGTTCCGCGGCCGTGGAACCCGTAAAATCGGGGTGTGCCCCCGAGCCCCGAGCAAGTCCTCGACACCGTGTTCCGTGCCCGCCGAGTCCTTATCGACGGCGCCTTCCGGGAGGCCTCGGTGGCGGTGCGAGACGGGGTCGTCGTCCACCTCGGCACCTTCGACGAACCGCTCGACAGCGCCGACGAGGTCACCCTCGACGACGACAGCGTGCTCGTCCCCGGCATCGTCGACACGCACGTGCACGTCAACGAGCCCGGCCGGACCGACTGGGAGGGCTTCGCTTCCGCCACGCGGGCCGCGGCGCGCGGGGGCGTGACGACGCTCATCGACATGCCGCTCAACAGCATCCCGCCGACGACGACCGTCGAGGCGCTCGACCTCAAGCGGGCGGCGGCGGCCCCGCAGTCCGTCGTCGACGTCGGCTTCTGGGGCGGGGCGATCCCGTCGTCGCTCGGTCACCTGCGCGCCCTCCACGACGCCGGGGTCTTCGGATTCAAGGCGTTCCTCTCGCCCTCCGGCGTCGACGAGTTCCCGCACCTGTCGACCGAGCAGCTCCGGGCGGCCCTCGCCGAGGTCGCGGCCTTCGACGGCCTGCTGATCGTCCACGCCGAGGACCCCGACCGGCTCGACGAGGCACCCGAGGCCTCCGGCACCTCGTACGGCGCGTTCGTGCGCTCGCGGCCCGAGGCCGTCGAGCAGTCGGCGATCGAGCACGTGATCGACGGGATCCGCGAGACCGGCGCGCGCGCCCACATCCTGCACCTCTCGTCCGCGTCGGCGCTGCCCGCGATCCGCGCCGCCAAGGCCGAGGGGCTGCGCCTCACCGTCGAGACCTGCCCGCACTACCTCTCCTTCGACGAGGAGCACATCCCCGACGGCGCCACGCAGTACAAGTGCTGCCCGCCGATCCGCGACGCCCGCAACCGGGAGCTCCTCTGGGAGGCGCTCGTCGACGGCACCATCGACCTCGTCGCCTCCGACCACTCCCCCTCCACCGCCGCCCTGAAATTCGCGGGCGACGGCGACTTCGATCTCGCCTGGGGCGGTATCTCCGGACTCGAGCTCGCGTTCCGCGCCGTCTGGACCGGCGCCCGTCACCGCTCGATCCCGCTCGAGCGCGTCGTCGACTGGATGTCGCGCGCGACCGCCGACTTCATCGGGCTCCGCGACCGGGGCAGGATCGAGGTGGGTGCGCGGGCCGACCTCGTCGTCTTCCGCCCCGACGAGGCGTTCACCGTCGACGCGGGTCTCCTCGCGCACAAGAATCCGGTCAGCGCGTTCGACGGCTCGCAGCTCTTCGGCGCGGACGTCCGCACGTGGCTCCGCGGGCGTCCCGTGGGTGCGCCCGCGACGCTCCTCCGGCGCCCCTAGCGACGCGCCCGGTATCACGCCCGATACCGCGTCCGCACCGCTCCCCGCCAGCGCCGAATGGCCGCGGAGCGAGTCCGGAGTGGCGCTAGAGGCCGGATTCCGTGACGATCGGGCTTCGGATCGCGTCTCACGAGTGGGCACGGACGCACACGCATCCTGCCCCCACCGAAGGAGAACGCCATGCGCACCAAGATCATCGTCGTCGGCCTCGTCGCCGCCGTCATCTACTTCCGCGGGGCCCGTTCGCACCGCCCCGTCAAGGGCAAGCAGCCGGAGACGCTCCGTCACCAGGTCGAGCGCCTCTGGAACGACCCGAAGGCGGCGAAGAGCCGCAAGAAGCTGGCCAAGAAGGTCGCCGACTCGGCCGCCGACCGGCTCAAGCAGGCCCGCAAGGCCGTCTGACGCCGCCCACCCCACCGAACCAGGAGAACACCGTGAACGACAAATCCCCCCTCGACAAGATCAAGAGCACCCTGTCGGACGCCGCCGACACCGTCCGGGACACCGCCTCCGACGCCGCCGACACCGCGAAGGACGCCGCGCACGACGCGAAGCACTCGGCCCGCGACGCGAAGGGCACCGCTGCGGACGCCGTCGACGACGCGAAGGACACCCTCTCGGACGCCGCCCACGACGCGAAGAAGAAGGTCGAGAAGGGCGCCGATCGCGCCTCCGACCAGCTCGACGATCTCCGTCGCACGTCGCCCGCCGACGACCTCGAGAAGTCGGCGAAGGACGCCCGCTCGTTCCTCGCCAAGCAGCACGACAAGCACCCGGTGGCGGCCCTGATCCTGGTCGGCCTGATCGGCATTCTCATCGGCCGCGGTCTGAACCGCCGCTAGCCTCGCACCACCGCGGGCCCCGACCGGGACTCGCCCCAGCAACCTGTACCCGACCACTCTGAACGGAGTCCCCCGTGGGCAAGATCCTCCTCATCGTCCTGTGCTTCTTCCTCCCCTTCCTCGCCGTCCTGCTGAAGGAGGGCCCCAGCATCCGCGTCCTCTGGGCGTTCCTGCTACAGCTTCTCGGCCACGTTCCGGGCGTGATCTACGGCATCTACCGCGTCACCCGGAGCTAGAGCGGAGACGCGTCACTCCAACTCCTGGAGCGCCGCGTACACCGTGGTGATCTGCGCGATGCGCGATCGCGACGACGCTCCCGGAGTCGCGGCCAGCACGGCGCCGGCGAGCAGACTCGCGAGGCTCATCGCCGCCGCGTAGCTGTCGAAGGGCGTCACGCCGTCGACCGGGCAGACGAGCAGGGTGACCGCAGGAGGCACGGACCGCAGCGACGGGTCGGCCAGCACGATCACCGGCACACCCCGCTCGACGAGCGCCCCCACCATCCCGGGGAAGCCCGCGGGCCGACGCCGGAACCCGGCGACGACGACCACGTCGCGCGCGTCGAGTCCGACGAGTTCCTCCCCGACCGACTGACCCGGTTGCGGTGCGATCCGCACGCGCGGCCGCGCCTGCGCGAGCTGCTGCCGCAGGTGGAGCGCCACGGGGTAGCCGTTGCGGAACCCGACCACGACCACCTCCCGAGCCGAGGCGATCGCGGCGGCGGCCGCCTCCAGGCGTCCGCCGCCCAGTCCGTCGAGCAGGCGGTCGAGGTTCGCTCTCTCCTGGGCCGCGTGACGGGCGAGATCGCCGGAGCCGCGGTGCGGGCCGACCGGGACCCCGCGACTCCGGGAGGCGCGCGCCTGCTCCCGCACCTCGCTCGCGTCCGCGAAGCCGAGGCGGCGGAAGAGCCGGGACACCGTCGCCTTGGAGACGCCGCTGCTCTCGGCGATCTCGGTCGCCGAGTAGACCGCGAGATCGTCGAGGTGCTCCAGGATGAAGTCCGCGGCGGCCCGCTCCCGCGGCGTCAGCCCGGAGTAGTCGGCGTCGATCCTCTCGTGGATGCCCCGGGAGGCATCCGGGTCGTCGCTCACGCGGGATACGTCTCGGCCACCGCCAGGACGGCGGCTTCGAACGCGTCGAGCGCGGTCGCGACGTCCTCGACGGTGACGGTCTCGTCGGGGTGGTGACTGATGCCGCCGCGGCCGTTGCGCACGAAGAGCATCGCCCACGGCACCGACTCGGCGAGGGCCATCGCGTCGTGCCCGGCCTTCGAGAACAGGGTCATCGGTTCGGCGTCCCACGTCGCCCGGATTCCCGCTCGGACCGCCCGCTGCAGCGCGGCGTCGGCCACGACGGCGGGTGCGTTGTGCGTCTCCTCGACGGCGAAGGCCAGCCCGCGCCGTTCGCAGGTGTCCGCCGCGACGGCGAGGATGCCCGAGAACACGGCGTCGCGCGCCGCGTCGGTCTCGCCGCGCAGATCGAGGCTGAACTCGACCCGGCCGGGGATCACGTTCACCCCGCCGGGGAACGCCTGGAGGCGGCCGACGGTGGCGATGCATCCTGCGTCTCGGGCCAGCCTCTCGACGGCGAGGACGACCTCGGAGGCGCCGGCGAGGGCGTCGTGTCGGCGGTGGAACGGGACGCCCCCCGCGTGGCCGGCCTCCCCCGTGAGCGCCATGGCGAAGCGGCGCGCACCGGCGATCGACGAGACGACGGCGAGGGCCCGGTCGGCCTCCTCGAGGTAGGGGCCCTGCTCGATGTGGGCCTCGAGGTAGCCGATGGCGGCGCCCGCAGGATGCGCGGCCTCCCCCACGCGCTCGGGGTCGAGCCCGAAGGCGACGAACGCCTCCCGCAGGGTCGTCTCGGAGGCGTCGGCGAGCGTCCACCAGGCGTCGTCCCACGTGCCGGCGACGGCCCGCGAGCCGAGGAGCGCCGTCCCGAACCGGGTGCCCTCCTCGTCGCCGAACGCGAGCACCTCGAGGGCGAAGGGCAGCGTGCGGCCGGAGGCGCGGACACGGTCGACGACGGCGATGGCGAGCATCACGCCGAGGATCCCGTCGAACCGACCGGCATTCGGGACCGTGTCGAGGTGCGAGCCGAGGAGCAGCGCCGGGAGCCCGGGCGTCGAACCCTCTAACCGACCGCGCTGGTTACCGGCGGCGTCGGTCCAGGTCTCGAGGCCGACCTCGCTCATCCACCCCGCCGCGAGGCGGTTGACGGCGCTGTGCTCGGGCGACAGGTAGACCCGCTCGATGCCCTCCGCCGTGGAGCTCTCGCCGGCCAGCGTGTCGCAGCGGTCGAGGATCGCCTGCGCGTCGACGGTCATGAGAGGCCAGCCTCCTCGTAGACCTCGTACGCGGCTCCGACGCCCCCGCCTCCGGTGACCGTCCGGCCGCCGCGGCGCAGCACGGACTCGAGGGCCGCGAGCGTGGTGAGGACCGTGTCTTTGCGCGCGTTGTAGCCCATCGTCCCGACGCGCCAGACCTTGCCGTGGAGGGGGCCGAACGAGGTGCCGATCTCGATGCCGAAGTCGTTCAGCATCGCGGCCCGCGCGCCGTCGCCGTCGATGCCCTCGGGGATGAAGACGGCGGTGACGTTGTTCATCCTGTGCTCGACGTCGCCGAACACCTCGAGGCCGAGACCGCGGAGCCCGTGCAGCATCGCTCGACCGTGCAGCTCGTGGCGCGCGACGGCCTGATCGAGGCCCTCGTCGACCAGGATCCGGGCGCACTCGCGCGCGCAGTAGAGCATCGAGGTCGCCTCGGTGTGGTGGTTGAGGCGCTGCGGGCCCCAGTAGTCGAAGATCATCGCGAGGTCGAAGTAGTTGGAGCGGATCGGGTGCGCGTTGACCGCGTCGCCCTCGCTCCGGATACCCGCCTCGACCGACTTCCGCGACCGGATGACCTCCACGGCGCGCTCCGAGAACGTCGCCGGAGCCGAGCCCGACGGACCCGCCAGGCACTTCTGGAGGCCGGCCGTGACGGCGTCGAGGCCGAGCTCGTCGACCCGGAAGGTGTTGCCGCCGAGCGACGCGGTGACGTCGGTGTAGAAGAGGACGCCGTTGCGGGCGCAGATGTCGCCGATCCCCTCCAGCGGCTGGGCCATCGTCGTCGAGGTGTCGCCGTGCACGATCGTCAGCAGCTTCGGCTGGACGCGGACGACCGCCTCCTCGATCTGCTCGGGCGTAAACACCTGGCCCCACGGCACCTCGATGACGTGGACCTCGGCGCCGCAGCGCTCCGCGATCTCACGCAGGAGATGCCCGAACCGTCCGAAGATCGGCACGAGCACGCGGTCGCCGGGCTCGATCAGCGAGACGAGGGCCGCCTCGATGCCGGCGCGCGAGGTACCGTCGACGAGGAGCGTCTGCTCGTTCTGAGTGACGAAGACCTCGCGGTAGAGGGCCTGGGTCTCGTCCATCGTGCGGGTCATCCAGGGGTCGTACTGGCCCACGAGCTGGGCGGACATCGCGCGGAGCACGCGCGGGTCGGCGTTGATGGGCCCGGGGCCCATGAGGAGGCGCGACGGCGGGTCGATCGGCTGGAAGTCGTGTTTCACGACGCCAGTCTACGGAACACCTGTTTCAGCCGCGTTACGTCTTCGACACCGCCGGACGGCGTCGGCTCAGACGGCGAGGGCTTGCGCGAGACCCGCCGCCACCTCGACGAGCGCCAGGTCGGAGCCGCGCGGCCCTACGAGGCACAGGCCGACGGGGCCGCCGGAGACGCGCATCAGGGGCGCCGACACGGCCGGGAAGCCGCCGATCCCGGCGATGCAGGTGAGCCCGAGGGTCGCGGAGCGGACGGCGTCGAACTCCGCGGGGGTCGCCGACAGCGGCGGGGCCGCCGACGAAGCGGAGGGGAGCAGCAGGATCCGGTCGGCGAGGACGCGGTCGAGGTGCTGTCGCTGCTCGGCGAGTTCGACCCGGGCATCCTGCTCTCGCTCGGGGGTGACGCTGCGGCCGAAGGCGAAGCGCGACTCGACGTCCGGGGCGAGGGAGCCGGGGTTGGCGGTGATCCAGTCGCCGTGGGAGCGCCACGCCTCGGCGGACTGGATGGTGCGGAACAGCTCGTAGAGGTGGGCGATGTCGCCGAGGGCGACCTCGTCGGGACGGTCGACGGCACCCGAGGCGACGAGCGATCCGAGGAGGGAGCCGAAGGCGGCGCGGACCTCGGTCGAGACGGACGCGGTCAGCCGGGGGTCGACGACGAAGGCCGGGGCGACGGGGCGCTGCGCGAAGGCGGAGGTCGCCGTCAGCCCGACGAGCGTCGAGGCCGCCGCTCGGGCGAGCCGGTCGGCGTCGCGCGTCAGCCAGCCGACGGTGTCGAAGGTCGGAGCCAGCGGCACGAGATCGGTGCGGCGGACCGCGCCGTGCGTCGTGCGGAGGCCCCAGAGCCCCTGGTAGGAGGCGGGGACGCGGATCGACCCGCCGGTGTCGGTGCCGAGCCCGATGGTCGCGTGCCCGAGGGCGACCGCCGAGGCCGGCCCGCTCGACGACCCGCCGGAGATCGCTCCCGGCACGGCGCCGTTGGGCGGGGTCCCGTAGGCGGAGTTGCGCCCGGCGATGCTGTACGCGAACTCGTCCGTCTGGGCGATCCCGAGGAGCGCGGCTCCCGCGTCGAGGAGCGCCTGGACGGCGGGGGCGTGGAACTTACGGACCGGAGCCTCGGCCAGGTAGGCGGGGACGCCCGCGCCGATCGCGTGGCCGGCGACGGCGAAGAGGTCCTTCACGGCGACGGTCTCGCCGCGGAGCGAGTGCGCGTCGTCGGCGGGGTCCGACGACGAGGCGGGGTCGGCAGCGGGAGCCACGAGCGGCGCTCCCACGACCCGCCAGATGCGCGTGTCGAAGACGGGGGCGGGCGCCTGCACCTGGGCCACGGCGATCCGCCACACGCCGTCCGCCCCGCGGCGCCAGAGCTGCGTGACGAGGCCCTGGCCACCCGCGGCCGGGGCGTTCACGGAGACGACGAGCGCTGCATCCGGCCCCAGGGCGCGCACGTGCAGGTCGACGACGCTGCGGTCCGGAGCCGCCGACCGGCGCCCGCGGAACGCCGTGATGGCCTCGTGCCCGACGAGGAGCCCGGCGGTGTCGGCGCGCAGCGTCTCGTCACCCTCCTCGAAGGCTGCGGCGAGTGCGACCCGGTCGTTGTCCGCGAGCGCCCGCTCGTAGGCGTCGAACGCCTCCACGAGCCCGTCTGGCAGCTCCCCCTGGACGGTCGTCGGCGCGGTCTCCGTCACGTCACTCATCGAAGTCGCTCACCCGGATCCTGGCGTGCACGCCCTTGACCAGGTCGACGACCTGGGAGATGTCGAAGTCGGTCGCGGCCGACAGGTAGGCGTAGGCGAGCGCCTCGTCCATGCCGAATCGGGCGTGCAGGAGCGAGATGGCCGCGCGCACGCACTTCTGCACCGCCAGGTCGAGATCCTCGTCGAGGCCGGTGGGGACGAGGAACTCCGGCGTCTCGGCGAGCGGCCCGCTGATCTCGCCGAACGCCCGCAGTGCCTCCTCGCGGCGGATCAGATCGAACCGGATCGTCACGCGGAGGGACGCCTCCATCGCGGTGAGCGCGACCTCGCCGTCGCCCTGCGCGAAGTGCGGGTCCCCCACGTAGGCGAGGGCGCCGTCGACCTGGACCGGCAGGTGGAGCGAGGTCCCCTCGACGAGCAGGTTGATGTCGATGTTGCCGCCGTGGGCGCCGGGCGGGACCGAGTGCGCCCGCTCCGTCCCGCTGACGGCCACGCCCATGATGCCGAGGAACGGCCGGAGCGGGAACCGCACCGTGTGCGCGCCGCCGGGCACGCGCGGCAGCGTGCCGACGAGCTCGCCCGCGGCCGTCCGCTCCACCGCGGCGAAGACGCTGACGTTCTCGGCCGCGAGCGGGTACTCCCCGGCGAGCGCGCCGCGCCCGTGCCGGTTCGAGATGACGCCGTACGGCGCGCGGGGCACGGCGCGCAGGAGCGTCATGGTCACCACGTCGCCCGGGCGGGCCCCGCGGACGGCGATCGGGCCGGTGACCACGTGCGGGCCGTCGACCGCGGGGTCGCGCGGGTTCGGGGCTCCTGCGATCTCGACCGCGTCGTCGAGCACGTGCTCGCGCGGCACGCCGTGGCCGGCGAAGTACGCGGCGGGGTCGCGGCCCTGGTCGTCGAGGATCCCCTCGTGGCTGATCGTGTCGATCGTGACCTCGGTGCCCGGGTCGACCGTGAGCACGGCCGTGTCGGCGGCGCAGGGCAGCCGCCCCCAGAGGGTGGTCTCGAGGGTGGCGGCCAGATAGGTCGACGCGGGGATCTCGCCGACGCCCGGCTGGAGGATGTCTCCGGTCGGAAGGGTCATGGCAGAACTGTAGTGGCGGCTCCCGGGGCGCGTCGCGTGACATCTGCGGCACTCGCGACGTCTCAGGCGTGTATGACTTTCCTGTGGGCGCGCTTCGCCCCCGGTCATCAGAAAGAGCAGCAGACTCCGACCATGAGCTTCCTCCGCCCCAAGAACACCGCCCCCGGTGCCGCCCCCGCCCCGTTCCGCGGGGACGACACCGTCACGAACGGCATGCGCATCGCAGGAGCCTGGGGCTGGCGCATCCTCGTCGTCGCCGCCTGCCTGGCCCTCGTGGGGTGGCTCATCTCGACTCTCAGCGAGATCGTGGTGCCGTTCCTCATCGCCCTGCTCATCTCGGCGCTGCTGAAGCCCGCCGTCACGGCCCTCATCCGGCACCGCTGGCCGCGCTGGCTGGCGATCGTGGTGACGCTCCTGGCGGCGATCGTCGTGGTCGGCGGACTCGTGCTCCTCGTCGTGGAGCAGATCCGCTCCGGTCTGCCGACGCTCGAGAAGGAGTCGACGACCCGCTTCGACCAGATCAAGTCGCTGCTCGCGGGCCCGCCCTTCAACCTGACGACGAGCGACTACAACGGCTACCTCTCCAGCATCACGAAGGCCGTCCAGGACTCGAGCAAGTCGATCCTCTCCGGCGCCCTGTCGATCGGCACGACGGCCGGCCACCTCCTGACCGCCAGCCTGCTCGTCTTCTTCGCCACCATCTTCATGCTCATCGACGGCGAGAACGTCTGGAAGTGGGTGACGCGCCTCTTCCCGCGTCGGGCTCGCGAGGCCGTGGACGGAGCCGGTCAGGCCGGCTGGCACACCCTGACCACGTTCGTCCGGGTGCAGATCTTCGTCGCCGCGGTGAACGGCGTCGGCATCGCCCTGATCGCCTTCTTCCTCGGCCTGCCGCTGTCCATCCCGATCGGCGTCATCGTCTTCCTGGCGTCGTTCATCCCCGTGGTCGGAGCCATCGTCAGCGGTGCGTTCGCGGTCATCATCGCCCTGGTGTTCGTCGGCCCGCTGCAGGCGGTCATCATGCTCGGCGGCGTGCTCGGCGTGCACCTCCTCGAGGCGCACGTGCTCCAGCCGCTCGTGATGGGCAACGCCGTCCGGGTCCACCCCCTGGCCGTCGTGTTCGCGGTGGCCGGAGGCTCGTTCGTCGCCGGCGTGCCCGGGGCGCTCTTCGCGGTGCCGACCGTGGCCGTGCTCAACGTGATGATCACGTACGTCGGCCAGGGCAAGTGGCGCGGGCGGAACGATCGCGCCGCGGCCGAGGAGACCGCCGAGCAGGTCGTGCCGGAGACCGACTAGTCCAGGCGGCGTCGCCTCGGCGGCCCGCCGACGAACCGTTACCGCGCCTGCGGGAAATGGCTAGTCTCGGGACAAGCACACGCGGCCGGGAATCCCGGTCGCGGTCGGTGCGTGGCAGTGAAGCCGAAGGAGACTCCATGCGTGAAGGCAGAGCGGTTCAGTACGACCGGTACGGCGGTTTCGACGTGGTCGACGTCGTCCGCCAGGAGCGCCCCACGCCCGGCCCCGGCGACATCGTCGTCGAGGTCGTCAGCGCGGGACTGAACCACATCGAGAGGTTCCTCCGGGAGGGCAAGCTCCGCGACCACGTCGAGCTGACCTTCCCCGCCCACCAGGGCACGGACTTCTCCGGCATCGTCCGGGTGCGCGGATCCGAGGTCCGCGATCTGAAGGTCGGCGACGAGGTCATGGGCCGCGCTCCCGACGGCGGTGCCCACGCCACCTGGATCCGGGTGCCGCGCCGGGCCGTCATCAAGAAGCCCTCGCAGCTCCGCTGGGAGGAGGCCGGCGGTCTCTACCTCGCCGGGGCGACGGCGCTGTCCGTCGTCGACAGCCTCTCTCTCGGACGCGACGACACGGTCGTCATCGGCGCAGCCGCAGGAGGTGTCGGACACATCCAGTGCCAGCTCGCCCGCCGCGCCGGCGCTTTCGTCGTGGCTCTCGGAAGTCCCCGCAACCACGACTACCTCCGCCAGATCGGGACCGTCCCCGTCGCGTACGGCGAGGGCGAGGAGGAGCGGATCCGCCAGGCGGCCAACGGTCGACCGATCACGGCGTTCATCGACAACCACGGCGAGAGCGCCGCGGAGGAGCTCGCCGAGCGACTCGGGGTCCGGCCCGAGCGGTTCGTCTCGTCCGAGGAGCGGCGCGACATCGAGCTGCGGTTCCTCCGGGCCCCGGTGGAGGACGAGGAGGCCCGCCAGATGCTGGAGCGCCTCGCGAAGATCGTCCAGGACCGCACCGTGCAGGTGCTCATCTCCGGCTTCTACCCCTTCGAGTACATCGTCGACGCGTACGCCGATCTCGCGCAGATGAAGTCGCGCGGCAAGGTCGTCATCGGCATGCAGACGGTCGAGACGGGGTCGCGCCTCGGCTGGTACCGCTCCGAGAAGGCGCGCGACCTGCCCGAGAAGGAGGCCCCTGCGCGACCGCGACAGGCGGAGATCGCCGGGAACACCGAAGCCTCCGCCGACGAGACCGCTCAGGTCAGCGCGGGCGGGACCGACTAGGAGTCCGGCCGCCCGGAGCGTTCCGCCCGGGCGGCCCGCCGGGCCCTTCGGCGGTCACGCCAGGTCGGGGGCGTCGCGTCGCGCGCCTCGGCGGCGGCCGCGGCCGCCTCGGCCCGCCGCGCCTCGCGCCGTCCTAGCCACCGCGACACCTCGCGGTCGACGTCGCGCGTGGGCGTGACGACGGGCGGCCCTCCCGTGAGCTGCCGACGAGCGTCGACGATGCGGTCGTTGAACGACGCCACGGCCGCCCTCACCGACGCCTCGGTCGCCATCGCGTCGAGCTGGTCGTCGAGGCGCTCGTTCTCCGTCCGCAGAGACAGGGCGGGCGGCGCGACCCCGGTGAGGCCCTCCCGTTCGATGAGCCCCTTGATCCACCAGTCGGGGTCGTAGGTGCCCGAGGCGAGGCTCGGGATCGGCTTGCCGGCCAGCGGCAGGTCGTCGAAGTCGCCGCGGTCGATGGCGAGGTCGAGGGCGGTCTTGGCGATGGCGCGGAGCTCGGCCGCCGTCTCGGGGCGACGCTCCGGCTCGGCCGGGGCGTCGCGGCCCAGTCGGTAGCGGGCGGCGGCGAGGCCGGGGTCGACACGGGGGGACTCCGGGGTGTCGTCGACCCCGGGCATCCTGCGCTCGCGCCCGTCTCTCCGCTCCACCGACCCGCCTCCCGCTGCTCGATCGTCGGCACCACGGTACGCCCGGGCACCCTTCGGGGCCTCTCAGGCGAACAGCGCAGGATGCACGGCGGCACCGCCCTCGAGCGCCAGGAGGAACTCCTTCCGCTCGATCCCGCCGCCGAAGCCCGTCATGGCTCCGTTCGCCCCGATGACGCGGTGGCACGGGACGACGATGCTCAGCGGGTTCCGCCCGTTCGCGAGCCCCACGGCCCGGACCGCCTTCGGGTTGCCGATCTCCGCGGCGAGTTCGCCGTAGGTGCGCGTCTCGCCGTAGGGGATCGCCCGCAGGCGCTCCCAGACGGCGAGCTGGAACGGCGTGCCGGCGGGGGCCGTGGCGAGGTCGAAGGCGCGGCGACCGCCGGCGAAGTACTCGCCGAGCTGGTCGACGACCGGGCCGAACACCCGCCGCTCGTCGTCCCCGGCGAGGCGGTCGCCGAAGGTCGACGGGTCGGGGGCGTGCCGGTGGCCGACCATGTAGAGGGCGCGGAGGGCTCCGGACGCCTCCTCGGCGACCAGGGTGAGGGCGCCGAGCGGCGAGTCGACGACGGTGTGGCTCATACGGTGACTCCTTCGGGGATGCCGGCCGGGAGCGAGGTCTCGGGCAGCGAGTTGACGGCGTGCGGGCTGGTGGCCCACAGGTACTGCACGGCGTAGGCGCGCCAGGGCGACCAGGCGCGGGAGGCCCGCTCCAGCGCGGGCACCTTGTCGGGGAGGTCGAGGTCGCGGGCGGCCTTGAGGATGCCGAGGTCGCTCGGGAGGAAGGCGTCGGGGTCGCCGAGGGCGCGCATCGCGACCGTCTCGACGGTCCACGGCCCGATGCCCGGGAGCGCGAGGAGCCCCGCTCTGACGGCCTGCCAGTCCGCACCCGCACCGAGGTCGACGGTCCCGTCGGCGAGCGCGGTCGCCATCGTCAGGACGGTGCGACGCCGTGACTCCGGCATCCGGAGCGATCGATCGAGCACGGGCGCCGCCGCGACCACGTCGACCGGTCGCGGGAAGAGGTGGGTCAGGCCGCCGTCGGGATCGACGATCTCCTCGCCCAGGGCCGCGACGAGCCGCCCGGCGTGGGTGCGGGCGGCCGCGGTCGACACCTGCTGGCCGAGCACCGCGCGGAGGGCGAGCGCCTCGGGGTCGAGCGTGCGGGGGACGCGGCGACCCGGCGACTCCTGCACGAGGGCCCGGAGGTGCGGGTCGGCCCCGAGGGCCTCGCCGATCGCGACGGGGTCGGCGTCGAGGTCGAGCAGGCGTCGGCACCGGCTGACGGCGGCCGCGAGGTCGCGCACGTCGCTCAGGTGCAGGGTGACGGGGAACGCTCCCCCGGCCGGCGGATGCACCGCGACGACGCCCCAGCCGCGCGGGAGTCGCACGGTGGAGCGGTAGGCGCCCCCGCGGTACTCCTCGACACCGGGCACTGCGGTGGCGATGAGGTGGCCGAGGAGGTTGGACGGCTCGAGGGGTTCCCGGAACGGCAGCCGGAGCGAGACGACGCCCGACCGCGAGCCTCCTGCGGCCCCCGCTCCCGACTCGGGGCCGGCGCCGCCGCGCGCGTCCCGCTCGGCCGCCGCTCGACGCAGCTCGGTCGGCGTCGCCGCGTAGGTGGCGCGCACCACGTCGTTGAACGCCCGAACCGACGAGAATCCGGCGGCGAAGGCGACATCGGCGAAGGGCAGCTCGGTGGCCTCGACGAGGGTCCGGGCGGACTGCGCGCGCTGCGCCTGGGCGAGGGCCAGGGGGCCCGCTCCCAGCTCCTCCTGCAGGAGCCGCTCCACCTGCCGCACGCTGTACCCGAGCGCCTCGGCCAGTCGCGGCACCCCCTCGCGGTCGACGACGCCGTCGGCGATGAGTCGCATGGCCCGGGCCACGGTGTCGGAGCGGACGTTCCACTCGGGCGAGCCCGGGGTGGCGTCGGGCCGGCATCGCTTGCACGCGCGGAACCCGGCGGACTGCGCCGCGGCGGCGGAGGCGTAGAAGCGCATGTTCTCGGTCTTGGGGGTGCGCGCCGGGCAGCTCGGGCGGCAGTAGATACCGGTCGACGAGACCCCGAGGTAGAACATGCCGTCGAAGCGCGCATCGCGGCTCCGGACAGCACCGCGGCAGAGGGTCTCGTCGAGGGGCATGACTCCATCCTCCCCGGTGGGCCTGGTGTTCTCTAGCGAGAATGCGACATCGCTGTGGGGTGATCCCCGTGCGCCAGAAGCCAATCGAACGCGACGGGCAGGGCGGTCAGCACCGAGACGTGCCCGTCCCGCGGGCGCAGCCAGAGATCGGCCGTCGGTACCGCTCCGACGAGTCTCTCGCCGTGCGACCGCGGGATGACGCGGTCGAGGGCGCCCTGCACGACGAGCGCGGGCGACACGATGGCTCCGAGGTCGACGCCCCACGGGGTCGTGAACGCGACGTCGTCGTCGATCAGCCCCGCGGCTCCTGCGCGGTCCGCCTCGCCCGCGTCGGCGCCGAGAGGCCGCCAGGTGCCGTCGAGCTCCGCGTAGTCGGCCGGGACGAAGCTCGACGGGTCGAACTCGTCCGTCTCCGCGAAGAGCTCGCGGGCCTCGCGACCGTGGAGCGCCGCGCGCAGGCCCCCGGGAGCCGCCATGCCCTCGAACCAGTCGGGCTCGTCGTCGACCGGGGCCACGCCCGCGAAGGTGACGACGCCCGTCACCCGGTCGCCGAGGACGGCGGCGCAGGCGAGGGCGTGCGGACCGCCGCCGGAGGCCCCCAGGGTCGCGAAGCGGTCGACACCGAGCCGGTCGACGATCCGTTCGACGTCGGTGGCCGCGGAGGAGACGGCGCGGCCGGGCCGGGGAGTCGACCCGCCGTAGGACGGCCTGGCGTACGTGATGACCCGGATCCTGCGGTCGCGCGCCGGATCGACCACGGGCGGGAGCAGCGCCCCCGTGTGCGGCGAGCCGTTGTGCCAGACCACGGTGAGGACGGCCTCGGGATCCGCGCCCGAGTCGTGCACCCGGAGCACGTGTCCGTCGTCGACGGCGACGTCGAGCTGCTCTGCCATGCCCCGAGGATAATGGCGTCGGTGCGCCCGCGGGGGCGCCGACGACGAAGGGGTCGACATGACGGAAACCGCAGGAGCCACGGACGACGGCCGCACGAAGACGATCACGTGGGCCGATCCCCTCGTCTCCGCCGAGGCGGCGAAGACGATGTCCGGGCTGGCTTTCCTCGAGGCGCTGGTCGACGGCACGCTGCCGCCGCCCCCGATCCTCGCGGTCATGAACCTGCGCGCGGTGTCCGCCGAGACGGGGCGGGTCGAGTTCCGGTGCACGCCGGACGAGTCGCACTACAACCCGATCGGCACCGTGCACGGCGGCTTCGTCTGCACCGTGCTCGACTCGGTGCTCGGATGCGCCGTCCAGACGACCCTGCCGCAGGGCCAGGGCTACACGTCGCTGGAGATCAAGGTCAACTACCTCCGCCCGCTCTCGGCCGAGAGCGGCGAGCTCCGGGCCACGGGGCACGTGACGAAGCCGGGGACGCGCGCGGCCTTCGCCGAGGGCGAGGTCCGCGACGGCACCGGGCGTCTCATCGCGACGGCGTCGAGCACGCTGCTGGTGTTCGCGGTCTAGCGGAGCGGGCTGCGCCGGGTGAAGGCTCCGGCGGGCGCGGACTCCGCGAGCGGGCCGGCTCAGCCCCGCCGCGACCCGGGCACCCGCACCGAGCCGGTGGCGGTCCGGATCGAGCCGGTCACCGTGCGAAGCGAACCGGTGGCCGTGTGGACGGTGGCCGTCGCCCGGAGACGGGGCGCCGGCGGCGCGGCCGGTGCGGCGCTCGCGGCTCCTGCGGTCCGTCCCGTGGTCTGCGCGCCCGTCCCCGCACCGGGGACGGTGCGGATCGACGACGTGATCGCCGCCACGGAGGTGGTGATGACGCGGAGGGACGACGTGGTCAGCGTCTCCTGCGCGTGCCCGTGTCGAGGGAATCCGCGGCGGGCGAGGGCGATCACGACGAAGCTCGCCGCGACCACGACGGAGGCCGAGAAGGGCAGCGCGCCGAGGCCGGCCCCGCCGAAGACCTGCGCCCCGAGCGCGGCGCCGCCGGCGATGCCGACGTTGGAGCCGGCGTTGATCATGGCACCGGCGATGTCCGGGCTGACCCCGCCGGTGCGGATCGCGGCCGCCATGAACAGGGTTCCCGTCGTGCCGTTCGCGGCGACCCAGACGCCGGCGACGACGAAGGTGCCGACGAGGGAGCCGTGCACGAACGGGAGCGCCGCGAGCGCGAGCGCCATCACCCCGACCGCCGCCAGCAGCGTCTGCCGAGGCGCACGGTCGACGAAGGCGCCCGCGAGGAGCAGGCCGACGATCCCCGTCCCGCCGAGGACGAGGAGGGCGACGCCGATCGCGTCCGCCCCGAGACCCGCGGTGACGAGGTACGGCCCGATGTACGTGTAGACGACGTAGTGGCCGGCGAAAAGCAGCAGGTCGGCCGTGACGACGGCGATCAGGCCGGAGCGCGCCCAGCCCCGCGCGGACGACACGTGCGGGTGCGATTGCCCGTGCACGCTCGGCAGGAACGCGAGCGCCACGAGGGCGAGGACCGCCGTGGCGGCAGCGACCGCGCCGACCGCGAGCCTCCAGCCGAGCTGGTCGCCCACGGTGGTCGCGACGGGCACGCCGATGACGAAGCCGAGCGACGAGCCGGAGTAGACGAAGGCGATGGCGCGGCCCGCGAGCCGCGGCGGGACGATGCGCGTCGCGTACGCGGACGCCACGGAGAAGAAGAGGGCGTGCGCGACGCCGCCGATGACGCGACCCGCGCACACGACGGCGAAGCTGGGCGCGAGCGCCACCACGAGATTCGAGACCGTGTACCCGGCGAGCGTCGTGACGAGGATCGTCTTGCGCGGGAAGCGCGCCGTCGCCCAGGTCAGCGGCAGCGCGAGGAGGGCCACGGCGAGCGCGTAGACCGTGATGACGGCGCCCATCTGCGACTCGCTCACCCCCAGGTCGCCGCTCATGGTCGACAGGAGACCCACCGGCATCAGCTCGGTCGTGATCGCCAGGAAGGTGGCGAGTCCGAGCACGGCGATGCCGACCACTCCCTGCGCGGTGAGGGTGTGCGGCTGAGGGGTCGCGTCGGTCGGACGCGGTCGCTGGATCGTGTCTGTCATGAGACCTCGGGCCACGACGACAGCCGACGCCGGGGGCGTCGGTCACGCCGTTCGACGCTCGCAGGATGCGGCGGGGAACGACGAAGCGCAGTCGTCGCGGTCGGTGCTGCTGGTGGGCGGAAGGGGGAGATGCCACTCCACGACGAGTGCGCTCCCTCCAGTGTGCGGCAGCCCCGTGTGACGTCGCAAGAGGGGGAGGCGACTTCCAAGGTGCTCCCGACGGAGCCGCCGGGTACGATTCGCACGGACGGAATCGCACGCGCGCAGGCGGCGCCCCCGTCCGCGACGCACGCACGAAGGAGCGAAATGAACCAGCCCAAGATGAACGTCGAGTCGTTCAACCTCGACCACCGCACCGTCGAGGCCCCCTACGTGCGCCTGGCCGACCACAAGGAGCTCCCGCACGGCGACACGCTCTCGAAGTACGACGTCCGCTTCACGCAGCCCAACGAGGGCCACCTCGACATGAAGACGGTCCACTCGCTCGAGCACCTCTTCGCCGAGAAGTCCCGCTCGCGCACCGACAAGGTCGTCGACTTCTCGCCGATGGGCTGCCAGACCGGCTTCTACCTCCTGCTCCAGGGCACGCCCGACATCGAGGACGTCATGGACCTCATCGAGCAGACCATGAACGACATCCTCGAGGCCACCGAGGTGCCGGCCGCCAACGAGGTCCAGTGCGGCTGGGGCGCCAACCACTCGCTCGAGGGCGCGCAGGAGGCGGCGCGCACCTTCCTGAGCGCCCGCGCCGAGTGGTCGACCGTCACCGCGTGAGCAGCGCACCGGGCATCGTCGTCGTCGCGATGGAGGAGGAGGCGGAGCCGTTCCTCCAGCGCGCCTCCCGCGTGTCCGACGAGGTCGAGGTCGGCGGAGCCGTCCAGCGCACCCTCACCGTCGACGACGTCGAGCTCCTCCTCGTGCGGAGCGGCATCGGCCTCGTCAACGCGGCGGGTGCCGCGACGGCGGCCATCGTCCTCGCCGAGCGATCGGGTGCTCCGGCGCCCGTCGTCCTCAGCGCCGGGACCGCAGGAGGCACGGGCCCCCGCATCGAGGTCGGCGACGTCGTCGTCGGCGCCGAGTACGTGAACCTCGACGCCGACGCCCGCGTGTTCGGCTACGCGTACGGGCAGGTGCCCCGGATGCCGGCGTCCTACCTGGGCGACGACCGGCTCCTGCGCTCGTCGCTCGCCTTCTCACCCGAGGGCGGCGGCTGGCGGACCCACGCCGGCCTGATCGCGTCGAGCTACTCGTTCATGACGCCGGAGAAGGTCGAGCGGGGCATGGGGTTCTTCCCCGCGATCGTCGCCACCGACATGGAGTCGATCGCGCTGGCGCAGACGTGTCACGTGCACGGGGTGCCGTTCCTCTCCGTGCGGGGCATCTCCGACCTCGCCGGGCCCGACGGCGCGAACGACCACGACTCGAACGCGCTGCTGGCCTCGGAGCACTCCGCCGACGTGACGCTGCACCTGCTGCGGGCGTAGCCGCCGGCCCCCCGGGCGAGACTCCACGACTCGCCACTCACTTTCGGAAAAACGCGCCAATCGTGGAGTCTCGCTCCCGCGATCCCGGCCGACCCGCGGCTCCTGCCGCCGAGACTCCACGACTCGCCGCTCACTTTCGGGAAAACGTACCAATCGTGGAGTCTCGCGCAGCACCGGCACTGGGCACCGGCGGAGGCGCGCGTCCTAGGCTGAGGTCGACGCGCACCCGCGCGCGGTTGTGGAGGGGTTGGATGTCCGAACTCGATCTGGGCCAGAAGCTCACGCCGCCCGCCGCCGTCCCCGAGGTGACCGAAGACCAGGCCGTCGGCATGGTCGCCGTGCCGCCCGAGAAGCGCAGCGAGCTCGACGCCAAGGCGGAGGAGTTCGTCCGCGACCTCGCCGGCGAGCAGCCGAACAGCCCCGCGTTCGTCGCCCGGGTGGACGACATCGTCCGGATGGGCGAGCAGGAGCTCCGCGCCTCCGCCCAGGTCTCGAACCGCCTCCTCGAGAAGCCCTCCACCTCGCTCGCCGCCGCGCGGGGCCGCGGAGCCGCCGGAGACGCGCAGACCCGGGTGGCCAAGAGCCTGCAGGATCTCCGCGACGTCGTCACCGACCTCGACCCGGGGCACGCCGACCTCCACGGGGCCAGGAAGGTCCTGGGCATCCTGCCCGGCGGTCGGAAGATCGCCCGCTACTTCGAGCGGTACCAGTCGTCGCAGAAGCAGCTCGACGCCGTCATCGCGGCGCTGGTGTCCGGGCAGGACGAGCTCCGGAAGGACAACGCCGCCATCGACGAGGAGCGGGCGAACCTCTGGGCCACCATGGGCCGCCTCGCCGAGTACTCGACGCTCGCGACCGCGCTCGACCGTGCCACGGGCGCGAAGGCGGAGGAGCTCCGCGCGACCGACCCGCGAGCGGCCGACGCTCTCGTCGCCGACGCCCTGTTCCCGATCCGGCAGCGACGGCAGGATCTCGCGACCCAGATCGCCGTGTCGGTCCAGGGCTATCTGGCGCTCGACCTGGTCCGCAAGAACAACGTCGAGCTGATCAAGGGTGTCGAGCGGGCGCGGACCACGACGATCTCGGCGCTCCGCACCGCCGTGCTCGTGTCCGAGGCGCTCGGGACGCAGAAGCTCGTCCTCGACCAGATCGGCGCCCTCAACGACGCGACGAACGCGATGATCGGCCGGACCAGCGACCTCCTCCAGCAGCAGACGAGCACGGTCCACGAGCAGGCGACGACGTCGGGCGTCGGCGTCGAGACGCTCCAGAAGGCCTTCGACTCCGTGTTCGCCACGATGGACGCGATCGACGGCTATCGCGCGAAGGCGGTCGCGAGCATGCAGGAGACGGTGGTCGCCCTCGAGGGGCAGGTCGCGCGGTCGCAGGGGTACCTCGAGCGGTCGCGGGCCGCTGGTCCTCGCGGCTGACGCGGCACGGGCATCGCGGGGCGGCGTGGTCCGCTGGGCGCGAGACTCCACGATTGGGGCGTTTTTCTGAAGGTGAGCGGCGTGTTGTGGAGTTACGCGCGGAAGGGTAACGCGGCCGTTCCGCGAGACTCCACGATTGGGGCGTTTCCCCGAAGGTGAGCGGCGTGTTGTGGAGTCACGCCGGAGTGTGCGGCGGGGCGGGCGGGCCGGCGGGCGGCAGGTCGAGCGAGGAGACCGCGAAGCGGTCCGCCAGGAACCGACCGTTGACGAGGAGGCCGGTGGCGTCCTGCTCGACGGCGGCGTCGCGCATCCTGCGGGCCGCCAGTTCGAGCGCGTCGAGCTGCGCGAGAAGCGCCTCGGCGGCCGTCATGCCGTTCGAGAGCACGTGGCTCTCGGCCCAGTCGGCGGGGAGCGCCAGGTAGGCGCGGAGGGTGTCGGGCAGGTAGGCCGTGGCGGTCCGCCGGACCAGGATCTCCGGCTCGCCGCTCCCCGCCACCCGCGGCAGGGTCTCGCCGAGGAGCGAGGCGATCCGCGTCACGCGATCCGCCGCCTCGGCGGGAACGCGGCCCCCGAGGCGCGCGGGCAGGGCCACGAGCCCCCGCGCCACGTCGGAGTCGTCGACGACGACGTCGGTGCCGACGGGGCGCACGCCGAGCGCCGCCAGGGCCCGCGCGGCGTTCGCGGCGTCGCCGGCCGCGTCCGCTGCGATGGCCCCGACCTCGCCCGCGAAGAGCGAGAGCCAGTCGCCGAGGGAGAGGGTCCGGCGGGAGATGACGATGCCGCGCACGACCCGGGCGACCTCGCCGACGAGCGTGCCGTCGCGCTCCAGTCGCAGGGTCATCGACTCGTCGTCGCGGCGGATCCGGACGAGCGACACGGCTCCCGGCCGACCCGACAGACGGTCGCCGAGGGTGCGGGTGCGCTCGACCTCGAGCGTCCGACGCGCGACCCCTGCCGGCAGGGCACGCCCGACGCCGTCGACCAGGGCCGCGAGGAGCGCGCGCGGATCGTCGCCCGCGGACGCGCCGAGACCCGTGGCGCCCGGACCGGAGGTGCCGACACCGGATGCTCCCGGACCGGAGGCATCGCTCACCGGGACGGCCCGTCGGTGAGCGGGAGCACGAGGGTCGGCGTCGCGATGACGTGGTCGTCGCGCAGTGACCGCACGGCGGTGCCGATCGCGAAGAACTCCGTCGTGTGGCCGCCCCAGCGGTGCGGGAGGGAGAGCAGCTGCACGCCCACGATCCCCTCGGCCGCGAGGACCTCCGCCTCCGTCTGCATCCTGCCCATGGCCAGCTCGCGGGCGTCGTAGAGCGCCTCGGTGTACTGCGGGATCTCGACGTTCGCCCCGACCGTGTTGAGCGAGGCCAGCATGCCGCGGTGCGCGATGTGATAGACGCAGGTGCCCATGACGAGACCCTGGGGCGCGTAACCGGCCTGGATGAGGGTCCAGAAGTCCTGGCCCGAGAGGTCGGAGGTGAACGGCAGGCCGCGGTTGTTGCGCCAGGTCCCCGTCGGCGGCGCCTCGTCGGCGACGACGGCCGTGCCCACCGCCACGAACTCGGCGAGATCGTTGCCGTACTCCTTGAAGTCGATCTCGAGCCGGACGCCCACGATGCCGTCCGCCCCGAGCGCGTCGGCCTCCGCCTCCATCCGGGTCATGGCGAGATCGCGGGCGTGGTACATCGCCTCGCTGAGCTTGTCGAGCTCCATGTTCTTCGACCACTTCCCGAGCTGGATCCCGACGTGGTAGACGCTCGACCCGAGTACGAGCCCGACCGGGCGGAACCCGGCCTGCTTCACCAGCAGGAACTCGTTCACGGTCAGATCGGACGTGAAGAGCCGCTTCCGCCCGTCGGCGAGGCGGGCGCGGGCGTCCTTCGGCAGGGCGACCTTCGAGAGGTCGGGGCCGGTGGGGGTGTCGGTCATGGTCTTCCTCGGGTCGGGCGGTGGCGGTCGTCGAGCGGGAGGACGGTCAGCACGGCGCCCGTCCGGGGATCGTCGCGGGAGCGGAAGGCCGACATCGGGCCGGGCGCGAGCACGGTCCCGACGAAGAGCGCCTCGGCGTGGAGGTCCTTCTCCTCGCCGCAGGGCGTCTCGAACTCGCCGATCGACATCGTGTCGAGGACGAGGTCGGTACCGCCGATCGTCGAGGCGCGCGCCGTGAGCTGGGCACGGGCATCCTGCCGGGCCGCGGTCAGGAGCTGCGTCAACCCGTCGACCTCCGTATTCGACCAGCTGCGGCGCTGCTGCTGCATCAGGTAGTCCTCGTGCTTCGTCGAGATCGACAGGCCCATCACGATGCCGCGCGGCACCAGCGACGACAGGACGGCGGCGGCGGTGTCCTCGGCGCTGAGCGCCGACGCCCAGACGTGGCGCGCAGGATCGGGGCTCCGCCGGCTCTCCGCCGTGATCCCGGCTGTGCCGAGGCCGGTGCCGCGATCGGGGCGGCGCGCTCCGGCCCGGTCGGTGCGGTGATCGCTCCGGGACACGAGGGTCGGGTCGACCGTGCGGACGGCGGTCCCCGTCGCGGTGTACTCCCACGCCTGGCCGTCGAGCCGGGAACGCCCGATGGTCACGCCGACGACGCCCTCCGCTCCGAGGAGCGCCGCCTCGGTGAGCATCCGGTCGAGGGCACCGTGCCAGGCGGCCTCGTACGTCTTGACGTAGGAGCCGAAGCCGCTGCTCCTGCCCCTCGCGCCGCCCGTCGTGAGGACGGGGCTCGTCGGGAATGTCCGGGGCCCGCCGGTGGTCCACGCCGACTGGTAGGCGTTCACGGACGACGCGTAGCCGAGGCCGTAGACGCCGCAGGTGCCGCCGGACCAGCCGATGTTCATGACGAGGCAGCCGAAGACCTCGCCGACCGGGGCGAGGCCCGCGCTCCGGAGGGCCGCTGCGGCGGGCGCCGAGAGAAGGGAGCCGGCCGTGCCGCTGGCGCGCTGGCGCTCGATGCGCTCGTGCGCTGCCGGGGGGAGGTCGCCCGTCCACTGGTCCACGTGCTCATCCAACCACTGCGGTGCCGGTGGGCCGCCCGGCCCGGGGCGTTCCGCGGCTCCTGCCGCCCAGACTCCACGACTCGCCGCTCACTTTCGGGAAAACGCGCCAAACGTGGAGTCTCGCGGGCGGACAGGGGGGGGCGCCCGCGGCTCCGGCCGCCCAGACTCCACGATTGGCCACGCCGGCGGAAAGTGAGCGGCGTGTTGTGGAGTCTCGCGGGGCGGGACGGGACGGGGCGGGACGGGGCGGGGCGGGACGGGGCGGGACGGGGCGGGGCGGGGCGGGACGGGCAGCGGGGCGCGCTAGACCGCGCGGACCCGGGCGGGCAGGTGCAGCAGCATCGCGATGCCGACGACGATCAGCAGGATCCCGCCCACCGTGACGAAGGCGGCGAGCGCGGCGACGGGCAGGATCATCATCACGACGCCGGCCGCCACGGCCACCACTCCCCCGAGGATCGCCGTCCACCGGGGTCCCGCGGAGTAGCCGACGGCTCCGGCGAGGATGCCGGTGATCCCCTCGAAGAGCCAGCCGATGCCGATGATCAGCCCGAGCACAGCGAGCGACTGACCCGGGTCGATGAGGCAGACGATGCCGGTCACGAAGATCAGGAGCCCGACGATGCCGACGAACCAGCGGACCCCGGAGCGGAGGCCCTTCCCGAGGAAGGCGAAGACCGCGCGGAAGAGACCGACGACGACGAGCGACAACCCGAAGAGGACGGCGATGGTGACGAGCGACGCGCGCGGGAAGAACACGGCGACGACCCCGAGCACGATGGCGACGACGGCCACGCCGACGATGAGCCCGCGGTCGACGGAGTCGCGCGGTCGTGCGCTGCGGACGGATTCGGACATGTCGGCCTCCCGGTGCGTTCGTGATCACCCGGAGCGTAGGGCCGTTCCGGTCTTCGCGACACCGCCCGAGGTCGTGCGACCCACTCGGGGTCTGGCGCGGACGGCTCCGGGTCGTCAGACTCTCTCCATGAGCAAGCCCATTCGCGTGAGGGTGCTCGACGACGAGGTCGAGCAGGAGTGGATCCGGGACGGCGAGGACTACGAGGGCGTCGCCGCGCTGAAGATCCGCGGAGAGAAGGAGTGGCCCTGGCAGGTCGCCGTGGCCGCCGCCGAGTTCGTCCGGGAGGAGCCTCTCGAGGACGACCTGGCCGACGCGGTCACCAGCGCCCTGAGAGCCGTCCGAGGCGTCGTCGAGGTGGAGCACGAGGACCGCGAGGTCTGGATCGTCTCCGGCCGCCCGCGCGGCAAGGCCCTCGTCGTCGCGGCGGCCGCGGCGGTCGACGGTCTGGCCGACAGACTCCGGCAGGAGTTGGCGCGCGGGTGACCTCGGTCCGCTGCGGTGGGCGGCGGGTCGCCCCGCACTAGCCTCGACCCATGGAACCGCGCATCCGACTCCTGCTGGCCTCGCCGCACTCGCGCTTCGTCGGCCGGCCCGCCGACGGCCCCGCCGAGGCGAGAGGGCAGGAGTCGCACGAGAGCGTCGAGATCCGCGCCGGTCTCGGCGTGGTCGGCGACCGGTACTTCAACGCACCCGCGCACCGGCGGGCGTCGGTGACGCTCTTCGCGATCGAGTCGCTGGAGCACGTGCACGAGGTGCTCGGGCTGGCCGAGCCGCTGGATCCTGCCGCGCCCCGGCGCAACGTGGTCACGGAGGGCGTCGACGTCGACGCGCTGGTCGGCGAGACCTTCGCCCTCGACTCCGGCGACGGGCCGGTGCTCTTCCAGGCGAACCGCCCCGCGAACCCGTGCGCCTGGATGGATCAGGTGCTCGCCCCCGGCGCCTTCCGCGCGCTGAAGGGCCGGGGCGGCGTGCGGTGCGAGCCGCTGTCGAGCGGGATCCTGCGGCTCGGTCCCCTGTCGGTCGAGACGGAGCGGCTGGGTGACAGCCGTGCCGTGTAAGAAGAGACCATGAAGCGCGCACTCGTCCTCATCGACCTCCAGAACGAATACGTCGACGGCGGGCTGCCGATCTCGTATCCGGCGCTCGACGTCAGCGTCCCCAACATCGTGCGGGCGCTCGACGCCGCCGACGCCGCGGGTATCGCGACGGTGGGCGTCCAGCACGTCGACGACGCCTCGTCGCCGGTGTTCGCCCGGGGCAGCCGCGGCGCCGACCTGCCCCCTGCGCTCGACGGGCGCGTGTTCGCGCACCGGGTCGAGAAGCAGGAGGCGTCCGCTCTCGACGGCACCGACCTCGCCGACTGGATCGCGCGCGAGGGTGTCGACACCCTCACCTTGATCGGCTACATGACCCAGAACTGCATCGAGGCGACGGCCCGCGACGCGGCGCAGCGCGGCCTGTCCGTCGAGGTGCTCTCCGACGCCACCGGCACGCTCGACCTCGCGAACGAGGCCGGCAGCATCTCCGCGAAAGACCTGCACGAGAGCGTGCTGATCGTCCTGCACACCGGCTTCGCCGCCGTGGGCACCACCGAGGCGTGGGTCGGAGCCGTGGCCGCGGGCAAGCCCCTGGCCGCAGGCGACCTCTACTCGAGCACCGAGGTCGCCCGCAACCGAGCCTGACCGAGGCGCGATCGCCGACGTGACCTCCGAGAGCGACCCGCGCTGGTCACGACGCTCCTCACGACCGAGATCGTCGCTCTCGGAGTCGGCCTCGTCGTGTCGGTTCTGCTCTGACCGAGGTGCCTAGGGCAGAGCGTCGGCCGGAGCCGTCACTTCAGCCTCGTGCTCGCGCGCGTAGCGGCGGGCTCGACGGATGCGACTCGTGTACAGGGGGATGAACACGGCGAGCGCTGCGATCGAGAAGCCGACAAGAACCATCGGGAAGACATCGCCTCTGATGAGCGCCCCGACCTGCTGCAACATGATGCCGGCGTAGAGCAGAACGAGGTACGCGAGCTGAACGGGCATCGTGATCGACGTCACGGACGCGAAGCGCGCCGCAGCCGTCTTGTCCTGCTCGTCCAGGTCGAGTGACTTCCGACCGAGGACGACCTTCGCCACGCGCCGGAGTCGGGACGGATCCCGGTCGGTGACCTCGCGCAGTCGGCGGGACCAGGACAGAGTCGAGAAGACCAGGACGAGGCCCGCACCGATGACGGCGAGCGAGAGCGAGTAGGGCAGCAGCGCCAGTAAGCTCGGGGCGTCAAGACCAAGCCCGGTCAGGGCCGCGGCGGCCACGACGGCGAGAACCACCAGGGCGCCGAAGACGACGAACGCGATCAGGATCTTCCGCCTCACCTCGGCCGGCTGGATCGCGACCCAGCCGCGCGAAGGCGCGGGGTGCGCGCGATCCCAGCGGGCGGCCACCGGTCCCACGATCAGGGCCGCTGCGGTGAGCACGATGCCGATCCCGACGAATGCCAACGAGACGACCCAGCCGCTCGACCTCGCGACCGCGACGCCGACCGAGGCGATCGCGGCGACGACCTCGAGTCCGAGCGTGATCCGGACGACGCGGCGGTAGTAGGTCCGCGACTCCTGCGAACCCTCGACGTCCCAGGCCGCACGGAAGGAGCCCATCGTCAGGGGCCCGTAGACGAGCACCGTGAGGGCGAGGGTCTGGACGATCAGCGAGACAGGGTCGAGGGCGTCCTGCCCGAGGACGAGGAGGACCACGCCCCCGAGCAGGATGCTCGTCGAGAGAAGGACGACGATGACGAACGCCGCGATGCGCATGGGCCGACTTCCGGGTAGAAGGTGAGGTTCCGTCATCCTGCCATGCGCCCGCGGCGCCGGCTCAGCCGACGAACCAGTCGCGCGGGTGCTCGTCCGCGGTCAGAGTGCGGAGCTCGACCCGCGGCGCGACCCACTCGGCCGCGTTCGCCAGCACACGACGGATGTCGGGGTGGTGGTAGACGGGATACTCCTGGTCGCCGGGCGAGAAGTAGAACACCCGGCCGAGCCCGCGCTCGTAGGCGACGCCCGAGCGGAAGACCTCGCCACCCTCGAACGTCGACAGGAAGATCTCCTCGTCGGGACGCGGGATGTCGAAGAACTCCCCGTACATCTCCTGCCGCGGGATCTGGATCGGGTGCGGCACGCCCTCGGCGATCGGGTGCTGGGGGGCGATGGTCCAGACCAGCTCGCGCTCGCCGTCGTTCCGCCACTTCAGCGAGCACGTCGTGCCCATGAGGCGCTTGAACACCTTCGAGTAGTGGCCCGAGTGCAGCACGACGAGCCCCATCCCGGCGTGGACACGGTCGACGACCCGCTGCACGACCTCGTCGGAGACCTCCTCGTGCGCGATGTGGCCCCACCAGAACAGCACGTCGGTCTCGGCGAGCGCCTCCTCCGAGAGACCGTGCTCCTCCTCGCGCAGAGTGGCGGTCGACACCGTCGCCCGGTCGCCGAGCAGCTCGGTGAGGCCGTCGGCGATCACGCGGTGGATGCCGTCGGGGTAGTTCTCGACGACGACGCGGTCGCCGCGGGTCTCGTGGACGTACTCGTTCCAGACGCGGATGCGGAGGGTCATCGTGCCTCCCCCTGGACCTCGACCTCGCGGCCGATGGCGGCGGACTCGTAGATGGCGTCGACGACGCGGCTGCGGTGCAGGGCGTACGAGCCGTGGTGCCCGGCGTACCGGGGTGCCGAGGCGCCTTCGCCGGCGCGGATCGTGGCGAGGAACTCCGCGATGACGCTCTGGTGGTGCCCCGAGGGGACGTGGACCGCGGGCTTCGACACCGTCGGCGCCCCGTTCACGTCGGAGTAGAGCGTCAGCGTGCCGTCGGTCGAGTAGTCGTCGACGTGGAGGCGCGCTCCGCCGGTCGCTCCGAGGAGCTCGACCTCGATGTCCTCGTGCACCTTCGAGTAGGACGCCCACGAGGCCTGCAGCTGGAGGCTCGAGCCGTCGTCGAAGCGGAGAAGGGCGCTCGAGAAGTCCTCGACGTCGAACGGCCGGTCGCTGAGGGCCGAGACGGGCTTGCCGCCGCCGCCTCGGCCGGCGCGACCGAGCTCGCCGTAGGCGACGGCGGACGCCGTGACGACGCGCGGCTCCCCCATCAGGTGGAGGGCGATGTCGAGGACGTGCGATCCGAGATCGATCAGCGGTCCGCCTCCTGCGGCCTGGCGGTCGGTGAACCACGAGCCGAGACCGGGGATGCCGGAGCGACGGAGCCAGCTGGCCCGGGCGTGGTAGATCTCGCCGATCGGGGAGTCGCGGAGGTAGTCGTGCAGGAAGGCCACGTCGGCGCGGCGGCGGTGGTTGTACGCCACCTCCAGCACGAGGTCGTTCTCCTCGGCCGCGCGGACCATCTCGGCGGCCAGGTCGCCCGTGACCGCCAGCGGCTTCTCGCAGAAGACGTGCTTGCCGCTCTCGAGCGCGGCCATCGCGATCGGGTGGTGGAGGCTGTTGGGCACTCCGATCGAGACGACGTCGAGGTCGTCGCGGGCGACGAGATCCTGCCAGTCGGCGTAGAGGTGCTCGACGCCGCGGCTGGTGCCGAGCTCCTGCAGACGGGCCGGCTCCTGCCCTGCGAGGGCGACGACGCGCGCTCCGGGGAGGGCCGTGAAGGCGTCGAGGTGGGTGGACCCGGCGAAGCCGAGCCCGACCACGCCGACGCGGAGCTCGCGCGTCTCCGTCGTCGTCGTGGGGGCCGTGGTCGGGATGGTGGTGGTCATGCGGTTCCTTCCGTGGTGCTGTCGCCGTCTCGGTGCGCGAGGGCCCCGGGGTCCGGGACCCCGGGGCGACCGCTGCTACTTGATCGCGCCCTGCGTCACGCCGGCCATCACCCAGCGCTGGGTGAAGAGGTAGACGATGATCGCGGGAGCCATGGCCATGAGATACGAGGCGAACGACACGTTGTAGTTGTTGCTGAACTGGGTCTGGAACATCTGCTGCAGCACCGGCAGCGTCTGCATCGCGGGGTCAGACGTGATCAGCGACGGCATCACGAAGTCGTTCCACGAGGCGAGGAAGGCGAAGATGCCGACCGTCGCGCTCATCGGCGCCAGGAGCGGGAAGATCAGCTGCCAGAAGACCTGGCCGGTGGTCGCGCCGTCGATGCGCGCGCTCTCCTCGAGCTCGTCGGGGATCGACCGCAGGAACGCCGTGAACAGCAGCACGCTGAAGCCGAGCTGGAACATGACGTGCAGGATGGCGACGCCGAGCGGGTTGTCGAGGTGCACGAGCCCGGTCAGCTTCACCTGCGGGAGGGCCAGCACCGGGAACGGGAGGAACAGTGCCGCGAGCAGGTAGTAGAAGGAGCCCTTGAAGAGGCGGTTGTTCCAGTTGCGCGAGATCGCGAAGGCCGCGAACGAGCTCAGGATGATCGTGCCGGCCACCGTGATCGCTGAGACGCCCACCGAGATGGCGAAGCTGCGCGGGAAGTCGGTGAGGTTCCAGGCCTGCACGAACCCGTCGAGGCTGAACGGCGCCGGCAGCGAGAAGGCGTTGCCGTCGACGGCCTGGGCCGTGCTCTTGAAGGCCATCGTGACGGTGACGTAGAGCGGGATGAGGACGGCGAGCGAGCAGACGACCAGGACGATCGTGAGCGGCCAGTTGAAGCGCTCGCCGCGCGTCCGGATCCTGCCGCCCCGAGGGGTGTCGGCGTTGCGCGTGGCGATGCTGCCGGTGGCGGTGCTGGTCGAGAGGGGGATCTGCGTGGTCATCAGAACGAGGCCCTTCCGCGCGTCGCGCGCAGCTGGAGGAGAGCGATCGCGATGGCGATCAGGAAGAAGATGGTGGCGTTCGCCATCTGGTAGGAGAAGTCGCCGTTGGTGAAGCCGGTGAAGATCGACATCGCGATGCTCTGCGTCGAGGTGCCGGGGCCGCCGTTGGTGAGGCCGACGATGATGTCGTAGGTGTTCAGGAAGTTCTTGAAACCGATGATGAGGTTGATCACGATGTAGCCCGCCGTGAGCGGGATCGTGATCGACCGGAGCTGCCGCGACGCCGAGGCTCCGTCGAGGGACGCCGCCTCGTAGACGTCCGAGGGGATCGACAGGATGCCCGCGATGTAGATCAGGATCGTCGACGGGATCGCCTGCCACGCGGTCACGATGACGATCGCGACCCAGGCCCAGTTCGGATTGGCCAGGAGGCTCTCCTCGAGCGGCTTGAGGCCGAGTGCGGTCGCGGCGGCCGGCACCGAGTTCGAGAAGAGGAAGTTGAACACGTACGCGATGACGATGCCCGAGACGACCATCGGCAGCACGAAGACGGCTCGGAGGGCGACCTTGGCCCGGATCCGCGCCGTGAGGCCGATCGCGAGCAGGAACGCGACGATGTTGACCACGACGACGGTCGTCAGCGCGAAGAAGATCGTGAAGCCGTAGGCGCTCAGGATCGCGGGGTCGGAGAAGAGGGCGATGTAGTTGATGAAGCCGGTGAAGCTGAACTCGCCGAAGCCGACGGAGTTCGTGAAGCTGTAGAAGATGCCCATCACGGCGGGGAGCGTGATCGCCAGCGTGAAGAGCACGATCGCCGGCAGGAGGAAGGCGTAGAAGGTCTTGTCGACGCGACGCCGGGAGCGGGGTCTCGCTCCGGCGCGCTGCGGGGTGGGGACGACGGCCATGTCGTTCTCGTTTCTGTGAGGGAGAAGTGGGGGAGGGGCGCTACGAGCGGAGCGCCAGGCGCGACCAGTCGTTGTCGAGACGCGACAGCAGGCGCTGGGGCGAGTCGCCGAGCGCGATCGACTGGGCGTAGTTCGCGACGGGGATCTCGGACGGGATGAGCTGCGACGCACCCAGGTAGAAGGCCGCCGAGTCGTAGTACTTCTGCATCCCCTCCAGGGCCGGATTGGCGATCGGAGGCGCGTCGGTTGTCGTGCCGAAGCCGTTGTTGTCGGCGTTGTACTTGTTCTGCACGGCCGGGGTCATCAGGTACGACAGGAAGGTGCGCGCGGCGTCCTTGCGGGGCGACGCCTCGGGGATCCACAGCGCGAGGTCGACGTTGACCCGGACCTTCAGGTCTTTCGGGTCGTTCGTGACCGGCAGCGGGAAGGTGCCGATGGAGAGGTCGGGGGCCGTCTTGGCGACCTCGATGAGCGCCCACGGCCCCTGCAGGTACATGGCCGCCTTGCCCTGGGCGAAGGCGAGGTTGCCGTCGCCATAGGCCCGGCTCGCGGCGTTGCCGTTGGAGTACTTCGTGAGCTGGCCGAGGCGGTCCATCGGGTCGCGGAGCGTCTTCTCGAACGAGACGGCGGATCCCTTGCCGACGTTCGTGCCCTCCTTGTCGAGCTGCGTGAAGAAGGCGGGCGTGTCGATCATGCCGCCGATCGTGTAGTCGAACATGCCCTGGGCGACGGTCCAGGTGTCCTTGTAGGTGTTGTAGAACGGAGCGATCCCGGCCTTCATGAAGACCTCGCACGCAGCCGTGAGCTCATCCCACGTGGTCGGCACCTCGACGCCGTACTTCGCGAAGATGTCCTTGTTGTAGAGGACGGAGGCGGCGGTCACCGAGTAGGGGATGGCGCTCGTGCGGCCCGGGTACGAGGCCGTCTGCGCCATGAGCGGGGCGATGTCGGGGTTGATGCGCTTCGCCTCCGGCATGTCGCTGAGGTCGGAGAGCGCACCGCGCTCGACGAACTCGACGACGGAGAAGTTGTAGTTCCAGCAGGCGAGATCGGGCGGCGAGTTCCGGACGAAGTCGGCCGACATGTTCGACGTGGAGTCGCGGATCACGCGCACCTTCGACTGCGTCTTGTGGAAGTCGGCGATCACCGTGTCGAAGTAGGCGATGACCTCGGGCTTCGACACGTAGAACGTGATGGTGGTGGCGCCGCCGGTCGAACCGGGGGACGCGCATCCTGCGAGCGCGATCCCGGCGCCGAGGGCGCCGGCACCGGCGAGGAAGGTTCGTCTTGTCAGCTGGGACGGGGGTTTCGGATGCACGACACTGTCTCCTTTTCACGAGGTCCGGCTCCGTCGCCGACCGCTCGCGACAAAATCTACAGTCTAAATTTACTTTTCGCATCATCCGATTCCGTGAGAGCGCTAACGTCGAGCCATGACGATGGAACGGGCGATGAATTCCCCGCAGGTTCTGCGTCGGATCAACTCCGAGGCGGTGCTCCGCTTCGCCCTCGCGAAGAGCGCCTTCGGGGCGAGCGAGGCGATGGAGGCGACCGGTCTCACCCGCTCGACCGTCATCAGCCTTTGCGAGGGCCTGATCGAGCTCGGATGGCTCGAGAAGCTGCCGAACGCCCGCACGAGCGGTGGCGGCGAGTACAGCAAGGGGCGTCCGGCCGGTCGCTACCGTCTGCGGGAGACGTCCGGCCACCTCGTGGGGATCGACGCAGGCCAGCACACGGTGACGGCGGTCGTGGCCGACCTGCGGGGGAAGGTCCTCGCGCGCGAGACCGCAGCGCTGGCCGACGACGGGCTGGATCCCGCCCTCCGACTCGAGGCCGCGGCCCGGACCGTCCACGATGCCCTCGCCTCCTGCGGCGTCGACGCGTCGACCGTGCACGCGACCGTCATCGGCGTCCCCGCGCCGGTCGACCTCGAGGGACGCTCGCCCGACGGCCACGAGCACTACTGGGCGACCATGAACCCCGGCTTCGCCGACGCCCTGCCCGGCCTCGGCCGGATCGTCGTCGACAACGACGCGAACCTGGCCGCCACGGCGGAGCGCACGCTCGGCGCCGGCGTCACGTCCACCTCGTTCGCGGCGCTCCTGTCGGGCGAGCGGTTCGGTGCGGGTCTCATCGTCGACGACGTGCTGATCCGGGGGCGCCACGGCGGAGCCGGCGAGATGCGCGCGCTCGACCTCGTCGAGGGGGTCGGCTCGGCCGCCGGCCTCGCGGCGCTCGCGCGCGACTGGGCGCAGGAGGAACGGCTCGTCGGGGCGATCCCACCCACGTCACCCCTCGCGCGCATGCCGCTCGCCGAACTTACCGCCGCGCGCGTCTTCGAGGCGGCCGAGGCGGGCGACCCCGGCAGCATCGTGATCGTGCGGCGTCTCGGCGAACGCCTGGCCCGGATCTGCCTCGTGCTCGCGAGCCTGCTCGACGTCGAGCGGATCGTGCTCGTCGGCGCCCTCGCCGCCTCCGCGGGCGGCGTGCTGGAGGAGGCGCGGGCGGTGCTCCGCGACGAGTTCTACCCGCCGGTGCCCGAGCTCGTGGCGTCGCCCCTCGGGGCCGACGCGGTCGTGCTCGGCGCCGTCGCCCGGGGGCTCGGGCTCGTGCGGGCGGAGCCGCTGGCGTTCGTGCCCGCGGGCGCGGCGGCTGGCGCCGCTGCTCCCGCCGCTGCTCCCGCGCCCGCCCGCGCCCGCGCTCGCGCCTGAGACTCCACAACACGCCGCTCACTTTTCCGAAAACGCGCCAAACGTGGAGTCTCGCGGGCTGGCCGCAACGGAGACGCCGACCCGGGGCTCCTGCGCGCCCGCGAGACTCCACGAAGTGCGGCGTTCCACGAACATGAGCGGCGAGTCATGGAGTCTGGCCCGGGGAGCGTCCGGGGATGCCGCGGGCGGCAGGAGCCCCAGCCTGCGACTCCACAACACGCCGCTCACTTTTCTGAAAACACGCCGAACGTGGAGTCTCGCGGGGTGGCCGCTGCGGAGACGCCGGCCCGGGGCTCCTGCGCGCCCGCGAGACTCCACGAAGTGCGGCGTTCCACGAACATGAGTGGCGAGTCGTGGAGTCTCGCCCGGAGAGCGTCCGGGGATGCCGCGGGCGGCAGGAGCCACGGGCACCGAGACTCCACGAAGTGCGGCGTTCCACGAACATGAGCAGCGAGTCGTGGAGTCTCGAACCGAGCCACACCGACTCCCACGAGCGACCGGTCAGACGGACGAACCCGCCGGCACCAGCCACACGAACCCCTGCGGCCCGAGCCGCAGCCCCTGCGTCAGGTCCACGACGGACCCCGTGACGAGGTCGATCCACTCCGGCGCCAGCGCCGCCAGCCCGGACAGGGTGGTCGACTCGATCGTCCGCATGTCGTCGGCCAAGTTCGCGAACACGGCCAGCCCGACCGAGCAGGGCGACGAAGCTGAGCCGGGCGACGAAGCCGAACCGGCGCCCGGCTGCTGATACCCCAGGAGCTGCGCGTCGTGCGTGTCGAACGGCACCAGCTCTCCGCCGGCGAACACCGGGTGCGTCGACCGCAGCGCGATCAGGTGCCGCAGCCCCGCGTAGATCGCCCCGGCGCTGGTCCGCGCGTCGTGCCGGTCGGCGTAGCGGCCCGCCGGATACCGCGGCCGCCCGACCCACCGGCTGTCGTCGCGCTTGCCGGGCTCGTCGGCGTAGCGGTAGTCGTTGAGCTGGCCCACCTCGTCGCCGAGGTAGATCAGCGGGAGGCCCCCGGTGCTGAGCGCGATCGAGTGGGCCAGCAGGATCCTGCGGACCGCCCCCTCGTCACCCGCCTCGAGCCCGGCGAGGGAGGCCGTGGTGCCCGCGATCCTGCTGTCGCCGGTCTTCTCGTTGGTCTGGAAGGCGACGCCGCGGGCGAAGCTGCCCGGGAACCGGTCGACGTAGAAGCGGTTGAGGAACGAGCGGTGGTCGGTGCCGTCGATGCCGAGGAGGGCGGCGTCCTCGTCGGCGAAGGTCCAGCCGATGTCGTCGTGACTGCGCACGTAGTTGACCCACGCGGTGCCGGGCGGGGTGGCGTGGCGGGTGGCGAGCGCCTGGCCGAGCATCCTGCTGTCGCGGGTCGCCAGGGAGTTCCAGATGAGCGCCATCTGAAGCGGGTTATAGCTGAGCTGGCACTCGTCGGGGCTCATGTACTCGACGACGTCGTCGGGGTGCACGATCGCCTCGGAGAGGAAGAGGAGACCCGGCGCGACGATGCGGCACACCGCGTTGAAGGCCTGCAGGAGCAGGTGCGCCTCGGGGAGGTTCTCGCACGAGGTGCCGAGCTTCTTCCAGATGAACGCGACGGCGTCCATCCGCAGGATCTCGACGCCCTGGTTCGCGAGGAACAGCATCTCGTTCGCCATCGCGCGGAACACGGCGGGATTGCCATAGTTGAGATCCCACTGGAAGGTGTGGAACGTGGCCCAGACCCACCGCCCGTCGGGCAACGGGACGAACGAGCCGGGGTGGTCCTCGGGGAAGATCTCGCGGGTCGTGCGCTCGAACGCGTCGGGCATCTCCCGGTCGGGGTAGATCCAGTAGAAGTCGTCGTAGGCGGGATCGCCCGCGAGGGCGCCCTTCGCCCAGGCGTGCTCGTTCGACGTGTGGTTGAAGACGAAGTCGACGGCCAGCGAGATGCCGTTGTCGCGGAGCTCGGTCGCGGTCGCGCGGAGGTCGTCCATGGTGCCGAGCGCAGGATCCACGTGCCGGTAGCTCGAGACCGCGTACCCGCCGTCGGAGTTCGGCGACGGCGCCTGGAACAGCGGCATCAGGTGGAGGTAGGTGAGCCCCAGCTCACGGAAGTACGGCACGTGCTCGAGGAGCCCGCGGAGCGTCCCCGCGTAGCGGTCGACGTAGCAGACCCCCGCGAGCATGCGGTTGGACTCGAACCACTCCGGGTCGCCCTGCCGCTTCCGGTCGAGGATCTTGAGCGCGTCGGGCCGCTGCCGCCAGGCCGCATCGACGTCGGCCAGGAGCGCCGCCAGTTCGCGGTCGAGCCGGGGGTCGTCGCCGTAGATGCGCCGCAGGAGGCTCTCGAGCCGCCGCCCCTCGACGTCGCGACGGGTGGCGAAATCGGGGGGCGTCTGGGGCATGTCCTGGCTCTTCGTCGAGGGGGCGTGGGTGGGGCTCGAGGTGTGCATCGCGGAGTACGCGTGCCTGATCAGCGTATCGGGGCACGCCGCGCGAGCGGGCCGTGAATGCCGTCACGGCCTAGCATTCGAGCATGACGTCGGTGGGGACGCGCCTCGATGCGCGGGCGAAGAGGGAGATCGCGGGCTGGGCGGCGCTCGCGGCGGGGATCTTCGCGCTCATGGCATTCGCCCTCGCCGCCTCGGCTCCGGCTCCGATCTGGATCGCCGGGCTGGCGACGGGCGCATCGGCCGTTCTGGGCGCGGCACTCGGCGCGTTCGGGACGAGGTCCCGGTGGAACGCCGAGGGCGGCCTCGCGGCCTACCGCGAGGTGGACGGCTGGATCCGCGACCGCCGCCTCCCGACGGACCTGCCGCTCGGCGGGGCGCTCACCCGGCTGGAGAAGCGAAGCGTGAACCTGCGGGTCGGGTTCCCGATCGCCATGGTGGTGATCAACACGACGCAGGCGTTCTTCCCTCACCCCGACCGTGACGGCTGGCTTCTGGGACTGCCCATCGTCCACGCCGGCGTGGCCCTGTTCTTCGCGGGGCAGCTGGCCCACAGCCTGATCCTCCGCCCCAGGATCACCGCGCTGATCCGGGAGGGCCAGCGCCGCTTCGCGTCCGGCGAGGCCGGCGCGGCCGGTTCGGCCGGTACCGCGGGTTCGTCCGGTTCGGCCGGTTCGGCCGGTTCGACCGGTGCACCGCCTAGCGGAGCGAGCAGTTCGGCGCCGACCCGGTAGGGACCGCGGCGACGATCTCGCGCCGGGAGTCGACGACGACCGTGGGGTGCAGGATGCCCAGGGTCGCGCCCGACGCGCTGCGGAGCCGCACCTCCGCCGAGTAGCACGACCTGCCGGAGACGGTCCGCGGGTAGCCGGAGGCCGGATGCTCCAGCGCCGTCCGCGCCGCCGACACCATGAAGTCGTCCCAGAGGGCGCGGGAGCGGTGGGCGCTGAGGACCTTCTGCCACTGGCCCTGCCAGGCCGACCGGATGTGGACGTAGCCGGACGTCGAGTCGCCGCAGTAGAGCGTGATCCGGCCCTGCTTGCGCGTCGAGAACGTCGCCACGGAGACCCGGCTGTACCCGGTGTTGCAGAGGCCGATCGTGACCGGGGGCAGGTTCGGGTGCATCCTGCCGGCTGTCGTCGACGGACCACCGGTGACCCCCTCGACGCCGGTGTCACCCACCCGCTGGGCGTCGCCCGTGGCCAGTGCCGGCTGCGCCAGCGCGCCGAGCAGCACGAGCGCGACGGCTACGGCCGCGATCCCCATCCGGTGTCGTCGCATGATCCCCACTCTCCGCCCGCACCCCCGCGCGGACTCCCGGCGCCATCATGGCACCTCGGCGGGACTCCTCCCAAGGCACCGGAGGATGATCTTCGATGGTCGGGACGACGGCTCCGGCAGGGGCGGGGCGGCCGCACGGGCGACGGTCGGCGTCACGCCGGCACGCGCGTGAAGACCTCCCGGCGGAGTCGCTCGAGGGCATCGGCCGTGTCGGCCCGCGTCGCGGCTCCGCGATCGAGGTCGCTCAGGATGGCCACGAGGGCGAGCCGCAGCCGGGCCCGGTCGAGGAGCGAGAGCTCCGGGGAGGCGTCGAGCTCGGTGGTGATGTCGAGCCGGGCGCGGAGGATGTCCGCCAGCACGGGATCGTGCGTCATGTCGTACTCACTTCTGCCGACCTCATCGTCGGCGGAGACCACACTAAGCGATTCGGTAGGCGCTCGGGGGATGCTCGGTGCTCTCGCGCGCCACGCGAGACTCCACGACACGCTGCTCACTTTCGTCCCGCGGGGCGAAATGTGGAGTCTCGCCGGGTCCGGCGCCTGTCTCGCAACCGGGGACCCGGGCTCGACCGGATACAGGTCTTAGGTTAGGCTTGCCTTATGTCGACGCCCGCGCGGGTACTGCCCGAGGATCCCCGGATGTTCCGCGCCGCCGTCGTCCGCAGCGAGCGCGTCACCCCGTCCGTCCAGCGGGTCACCGTGGCCGGCGACGAGCTCGATTCGTTCGACTGGGTCGGATTCGACCAGTGGTTCCGGCTGTTCCTCCGCCGCCCCGGCCAGGAGGAGCTCATCGCCCCGCCCGTGACCGGGTCGGGCTGGTGGCCCGCCTACCTCGCCATGCCCGAGGAGCACCGACCGCACTGCGCCAACTACACGGTGGCCGATTTCCGGCCTCGCGCATCCTGCCCGTCCGGGGTCTCCGAGCTCGACATCGACTTCGTCGTGCACCGCGGCCCCGACGGCGCGCTGGAGGGCCGCGCGGCGATCTGGGCCTGCGGCGCCCGACCCGGCGAGCCGGTCGTGCTCCTCGACCAGGGCGTCCTGTTCGACGCACCGTCCGACGCGAGCAGCGTCCTCGTCGTCGCCGAGGAGACCGGGCTCCCGGCCGCCGTCGGCATCGCGCGCTCCCTCCCGCAGGATGCAGTGGGCCGCCTCATCCTGGAGGTCCCGACGGCCGCGGATCGCCGGCCGCTCCACGCCCCGGCCGGGGTCGAGGTCACCTGGGTGGTCCGCGCCGAGCCCGCCGCCGTCCCGGGGGCGGCCGCTCTGGCGGCCCTGCGCGAGCACGTCCCGGCGGACGACCGCGGCTACGCGTTCGTCGTCGGCGAGTCGACCCTGGCCACGGCCGGGCGCCGGCACCTGCACCGCGCGGGGCTGCCGAAGTCGCGCATCACGTTCTCCGGCTTCTGGAAGCACGAGGCGCGCGTCCCCGCGCACGCCTGAGCGCCGGCCCCGGCTGCTGCCCCGGCCGTCGGCCCCGGCCCGAGCCCCGGCCCCCAGCCCCAACCCCAGCCGCAAGACTCCACGATTGGCCACGTTCCACGAAAGTGAGTGGCGAGTCGTGGAGTCTCACACGTGGGCACGCCGAGCGACCTAGGCGACCGGGTCGATCAGCTCCTGCAGGAGCCGCCCGTACCGGACGACGAGCACCTCGTGGTCGGTCGCCAGCAGCACCTCGTCGCCCACGACCCAGAGCGCGTAGAGCAGCCCGCCGACGAGCGCCGCGGCGAGTCGTGCCCGGAGCTCCGCATCCGGCCCGGTCAGTCGCGCGCGCAGCGGCTCGACGAAGTCGACCTCGTGCCGGTGCCTCACTCGCGCCGCCACCCCGTCCGTGTCGCTCCCCCGGATCAGCGCCAGGTAGATCGCCCGCACCTGCTCGTCGGCCGTCAGGACGAAGCGGATGAACCGCTCACCGAGCGTCGACGTGGGCCCTTCGAGCAGCGGCTGGTCGGGCTGCGCGAGCGCCAGGGCCTCCAGGAACAGCTTCTCCTTCGATCCGAAGTAGTGGATCACGAGGGCGGCGTCGACGTCGGCCAGCCGTCCGATCTCCCGCAGCGTGGTCGCGGCGTAGCCCTGCGCCACGAAGGCCTCGGCGGCGACCGCCAGGATGCCCTGCCTCGTCATCGCCCGTCGGTCACCCATCCGTCGAGCCTAAGCCTGGGAGGATGCCTCTTGCGCCTCTCTTTTCAACGGTGTTGAATTCCAGCATCAGTTCATTCAACGGCGTTGAACAGCGGCGCCGACGGATCGCAAGGGAGCGGATCATGTCCGACAGCGTCGTCATCCTCACGGGTCAGTCCACGATCGGGACCTGGCTCGACCACCCCGAGGGGCGCGGGCTCCTGCTCGACCTCCTCGCTCCGGCCGGTACGACGGCGGAGACTCTCGCCCCCGCGCGGGGCATGGCTCTGCAGCAGCTGGTCGCCATGTCCGGCGGCGCTCTCCCGCAGGAGGCGATCGACGGGATCGTCCGCGCGGCGAACGGCGGCGAGCTCCCCGAGACGGACGAGTCCGCCGGTTTCCAGGAGATCGTCACGCCGGGTCGGTTCGCCGGGAGGACCGTCGTCGTCACCGGCGCCGGATCGGGCATCGGCCGAGCGACCGCCTCGCGTGTCGCCCGCGAGGGAGGCCGCGTGATCGCCGTCGACATCGCCGACAAGGGCCTGATCGCCCTCGCCGAGGAGCTCCCCGACGCCGAGATCGTCACCGTGACCGGCGACATCACCAGCCAGGACGACATCGACGCCGTCGTGGCGGCCGCCGGCGAGCGCATCGACGCCCTGGCGAACGTGGCGGGCGTCAACGACGACTTCTCCCCGCTGCACGAGACCTCGGACGCCACCTGGGACCGCGTCATGGCGATCAACGTGACGGGCGCGTTCAAGCTGACCCGCGCGATCCTGCCCGCCATGATCGCGGCAGAATCCGGATCGGTCGTCAACATCGCGTCGGAGGCGGGCCTGCGCGGCAACGCCTCGGGGAACGCGTACACCGTGTCGAAGCACGCGGTCATCGGCATGACGAAGAGCGCCGCGTTCATGTACGGACCGCGCGGGATCCGCGTCAACGCCGTCGCCCCCGGCGGGGTGGCCACGGGCATCCCGTTCCCGCCGCACGTCTCCGAGGAGGGGTCGGCGCGGCTCCGGCCGTTCCAGGCGGCGATCCCGTCGCTCGCCACGGCGGCCGAACTGGCGGCGTCGATCACGTTCCTTCTCAGCGCCGACTCGGTCAACATCAACGGCGTCGTGCTGCCGTCGGACGGCGGCTGGTCGGTGCAGTAGCCGCTGCCGCTGCGTCCGCCGCCGCCGAGACTCCACGATTGGCCACGTTCCACGAAAGTGAGTGGCGAGTCGTGGAGTCTCGGGCGTGGGGCCGGCGCCGCAGTCGGCTTCCCGTCCGCGAGACTCTACGATTGGCCACGTTCCACGAAAGTGAGTGGCGAGTCGTGGAGTCTCGCCCGGCTGGGCGAGGGCGAGGGCGGGCCGGGCCGGCCGGCGCTAGCGCTTCGGGGCGCGCGTCGACCAGAGGGCCACGGCCACGAGCAGCGGCTGGAAGACGAGCCGCACGGCGCGCTTCCGGTCGGTGTCGAGCCCGAGGGCGGAGGTCTTGGTGACGAACTGCGAGATGTTCCCGGGGAAGATCGCCGTGAAGAACAGCGCCGCGAGGTTCCCGATGCCGCGCTGGTGGCCGCCGAGGAGGACGAGACCCGAGCCGAGCGCGATCTCGACGACACCGGAGGCGAGGACGACGGTGTCCTTCGGCAGCGGCACCCACTCGGGCACCTGCGCCTGGAACGACTCGCGCGCCGACGTCAGGTGCGTGACGCCGGCGAAGGCGAGGACGCCTCCGAGGGTGACGCGCGCGATCGTGCGGGGGATGCTGGTGCGAGTGCTCATGGGGTCCTTCGGGTCGGTGTCCTCTCAGGCTAGAGCCTGGGCATCCTGCGGTCCGACCCGGAGGGGCCCGCGACGACCGACCGCCCAGACGGTCAGGGCGAATCCGCTGAGGACGGCTCCGGCGAGCATGATCGCGGTCCAGCCGCCGTGCGCCCAGAGGAACGACGCGAGGCCGGAGCCCACCGCCCCGCAGAGGAAGTTGCTCGTGACGAAGGCGGTGTTGATCCGGCTGCGAGCCGACGCGTCGACCAGGAACATCCGCGACTGGACCGTGATGTTGTGCCCCTGGATCGCGACATCGAGCACCAGGATGGCGACGACGATCGCGACGACCGACGCCGCGCCGAGCCCCGCGATCACGAAGGCGACGAGCACGAGCACCCAGGCGACGCCGATCGCGGGGAGGCCGAGGCCGCGGTCGCTGAGGCGTCCGGCGCGCTGCGCGGCGACCGCTCCCGCGAGGCCGACGAGGCCGAACAGTCCGATCACGGTCACGCCGAACCGGTACGGCGGGGCGCTGAGGAGGAAGGTGAGGGAGGTCCAGAACATCGTGAAGACGGCGAACGAGGTGCCGCCGAGCACGAGGCTCCAGCGGACCGCCCGCTCCCGCTTCACGATCGCGAACACGGAGGCGAGCAGGGCCGGGTACCGGAGCGTCGTGCGCGGCTCGAGCCGCGGGATCGCCGCGAAGAGCAGGGCGGCCAGCAGGATCGCGAGCCCCGCGGCCACGACGTAGATCGCGCGCCACCCGAGCGCCCCGGCCACCAGCCCGGCCACCGTCCGCGAGACCAGGATGCCGATGAGGATGCCCGACACCACCGTGCCGACGACGCGCCCCCGGTCGGCGTCGTCGCTGAGGTCGCCGGCGAGCGGCACCAGGATCTGCCCGGAGATCGTCGTCAGGCCCACGAGCGCCAGGGTCGCGAGCAGGATCCCGAAGGTCGGCGCGAGGGCGCTGGCCACGAGGGCCGCCGCGGAGCAGAGCAGGGCGACGGGCACCAGGATGCGTCGGTTCAGCACGTCGCCCAGCGGGACGAACAGGAAGATCCCGAGCGCGTAGCCCAGCTGGGTCGCGGTCACCAGCCAGCCGGCCGCTGCCGTGTCCGTGCCGAGGTCGCGGGCGATGAAGTCGAGCAGCGGCTGCGACCAGTAGAGGTTGCCGACGGCGGCGCCACCGGCGACGGCGAAGAGGAAGGCGAGGCGGCGCGTCACGCGTGGACGGCCCTGCGGACGGTCCTCGTCGGGCACGAGGGGGATGTGGGAGCATCGAGGGAGAGCATTCGTCCAGTCAACGGCATCGGGCCGATCCGTGACGCGCGCTTCTCACGGAACCGCCCGCTCAGCCGCCAAGGAGTCGCGATGCCCCGGATCGACCTCATCACGGCGACCCCCCTCGCCTCCGCCATCAAGCGGAAGAGCTGGATCGCCATCGTCTTCCTCGTCATCGAGTACCTCATCAAGGTCGCGGCGATCGGGATCGTCCCGGAGAACCGCAAGACGGGGTCGTCGTTCGCCTGGCTGATGCTGATCCTGTTCGTCCCGGTGATCGGGCTCCCCCTCTTCCTCCTGCTCGGCAGCCCGTACGTGCGCGGTCGACGTCACAAGCTCCAGGGCGAGATGAACGACCTGATCACGAGCCAGGCGAAGACGCATCCCCTGTCGGAGCAGTACACGCGCGACATCCCCGGCGTCGACTCGATCGTCGCCGCGAACCGGCGCCTGGCGTCGCTGCCGCTCGTGACCGGTCGGAACGAGGGGCTGCACGGCACCTACGACGACGCGATCCGCGAGATGGCGCGCGCCGTCGACGAGGCCCGGTCGACCGTCCACGTCGAGTTCTACATCATGGCGTGGGACGACACGACCGACGTCTTCTTCACCGCCCTGGCCGACGCTGTGAAGCGCGGGGTCACGGTGCGGCTCCTGTTCGACCACATCGGCACTCGGGGGTATCCCGGCTACGGCGAGTTCAAGCGGCGGCTCACCGCGGCGGGTATCCAGTGGCACCCGATGATGCCGATCGACCTCCTCCACGGGCGGTGGCGGCGTCCCGATCTGCGCAACCACCGCAAGCTGCTGGTGATCGACGGGCGTCGCGGCTTCATGGGGTCGCAGAACATGATCGACTCCGGCTACCTCAAGCCGAAGCACGCTCGGGTCGGGCGGCACTGGAAAGACCTGAACATCGAGGTGACGGGGCCGATCGTCGACTCGCTCAGCGCCGTGTTCGCGATCGACTGGTACACCGAGACGAACGAGGCCGTGCCCTTCGAGGCGTACGACCCCGACGACGACGTCGCCTCGTCCGACCGGCACGACGGGGCGTTCCAGCTGGTGCCGTCGGGCCCCGGCTTCCCGACGGAGCCCAACCTCCGGATGTTCGTCTCGCTCATGCACCGCGCTCAGCACAAGCTGATCATCACGAGCCCGTACTTCATCCCCGAGGACTCCCTCCTCACGGCCATCACGACGGCCGCGTACCGGGGCGTGGAGGTCGAGCTCTTCGTCTCGGAGCAGGCGGACCAGTTCATGGTCCAGCACGCGCAGCGCTCCTACTACGCCACGCTGCTCGACGCCGGCGTGAAGATCTACCTGTACCCGAAGCCGACGGTCCTGCACGCCAAGCACTTCACGGTCGACGACGAGATCTCGGTCATCGGCTCGAGCAACATGGACATGCGCTCGTTCGCCCTCGACTACGAGATCATGCTGCTCGGCTTCGGCGCGTCGTTGGCGTCCGAGCTGCGGACGATCCAGGACGGCTACCGCTCGGCGTCGCGGCTCCTCACCCGCGAGGCGTGGAGCAAGGAGCCGTGGTACCGCCGCTACGTCGACAACGTGATGAGGCTGACCTCCGATCTGCAGTAGCCGCGGCTCCTGCGGGCGACCCGCCCCACCCCGCGTGCCCCGACCCCGTCTCCCCCGACCCCTGAAACGAGACCCGTGAAGAACGTCCGCTCCCACCTGCAGTCCGCGTCGCTCGGCGTGCTCTTCGGGTACTTCGCCCTGACCTGGTTCGTCCTCACGTACGCGTTCGCGGTCCTCCTCGGCAGCGCCCGCGTCAGCCTCTCGGAGACGATCGGCCGCGCCGTCGGCGCCCTCGTCTTCGGTGGCGTCATGACCCTGGTCGCGGCCCGCCAGCGCCGCCGGAGCGGCGGCGTCGAGAACCTCGTGGCGATCAACGCGGCCGTCAGGACCGGTACCGTCCCGGAGGACGCCGAACCGTCGATCTGGGTTCCCGCCCTCGACGAGCGCCGCCGTCAGAACGTCCGCTCGACCTGGCTCAGTCCGGTGATCTTCGGCGTCTTCACCGTGCTCGGAGTCGTCCTCGCCCTGAGCGAACCGCAGGATGCCGTCCTCTGGGGCCTCACCGCGTTCATGGCGTTCGCCGCGGTGTTCTGCGCGTTCGCCGCCGCGCGCCAGGTGAGGAAGATCGACGCGCTCCTCGCGCAGCTCCGCCCCGCCGGGACGACGGCAGCGGGGCGGGGACGGGAACCCGGAGCGGGAGTCAGACGTCCGTGAGGAACGTCAGGCTCGAGCCGCCGTCCGCCACGAGATCCCTCAGGACCGCGTTGAACGCCGCCGAAGCCGACGCCGACAGGTGCGCCTGGAACGCCTCCTCCGACTCGTACCGCTCGTAGACGAAGAAGCAGGCAGGATCCTCGCGCTTGCGATGCACGACGAAGGCCACCGTGCCCGCTGCCCGACGTACCTCGTCGCCGTAGTCGTCGATCAGCCGCGCGACCTCGTCCGCGCGACCCGGCAGCGCCGTGAACTCCGCGTAGAGGACGGTCGGATCCGCGACCGGCCGCTCCCGGGTCGTCGTCACGACGACGACGCCGAGCTCGCCGCCGCTGAGGCCGCGATCGACGCATCCGGCCCGGGGATGAGCCCGGTGATCGTCCCGAGCAGGCTCTCGGCGTCGAAGCTCGCGGTCGGGGCGTCGCAGACGATCCGCCCGAGGCGGAGCACGACGACGCGGTCGGTGGCCTGGAGGACGTGCGGGAGCGTGTGCGAGATGAAGATGACGCCGAGCCCCTTCGCCTTCGCGGACTTGATGACGTCGAGGACCTCGTTGGCCTGCCGCGCACCGAGGTGGTTGGTCGGCTCGTCGAGGATGATCACGTCGCGCGCCCACGCCACCGCGCGGCCGATCGCGACCGCCTGGCGCTGACCGCCGGAGAGCTCGGCCACGGTGCGGTCCGAGGACGCCACGCCGATGCCGACGCGGTCGAGGTCGGCGTGCGCCTCCGTGTCCATGCGCTTGTCGGCGAGGAACCCCAGGCGCCCCAGGATGCCCTTGGCCATGAGCTCCCGGCCGAGGAAGACGTTCGCCCCGACGCTGAGGTTCGGCGCGAGACCGGAGTCCTGGTAGAGCGTCTCGATGCCGGCCTGCATGGCGTCGTGCGGCGACTTCCACTGCCGCTCCTCGCCGCGCAGGAAGATCTGGCCCGCGTCGGGCCGGTGCGCCCCGGAGAGCACCTTCACGAGCGTCGACTTGCCGGCGCCGTTGTCGCCGACCAGGCCGACGACCTCGCCGGCCCGGAGCGACAGGCTCACGTCGTCGAGGGCGACGACGCTCCCGTAGTTCTTCGAGATGTGGGTGACCTCGAAGATCGGGGCGTCCTGGGTCGGGGACGACGACGAGGACGATGAAGACGACGTGACGGTCATGACTTCCTCCGCTGGATCCCGCGCAGCACCTGGAGCGACACGGCTGCGGCGATGAGCAGCGCGACGACGATCTGGTTCCAGTTGGGGTCGATGTTGATGATGATGAGGCCGCTGGTGACCGTGACGAGGATGAGGGCGCCGATGATGGTGCCGCTCATGCGTCCGACGCCGCCCGTGAGGCTCGCGCCGCCGATGACGACGGCCGCGATGGCGCTCAGCTCGAAACCGGTGCCGGACGTCGGCGAGCCGGAGCCGAGCGTGAGGAACGTGACCATCCCGCCGAGTCCGGCCAGGAGAGGGGTCCGAGCCACGGGACGCTCAGTCCGATGGCGCTGGCGGGGCCGCCACCGACGGGGCCGCCGTGCGTGAGGACCAGCGCCAGACCCGATCCTGCGCCGAGCGTCGCGAGGGTCGCGATGAACGGCACGAGGCGGGCGACGTTGATGAGCGCGGCGTTGAGGAGGCCGACGGTCAGGCCGACACCGGCCGAGACGCCGACGCCGAGCAGGATCGACAGCGGGTCGGCGACGCCGTGCGCGGTGGCGGCGGCCATCGCGAAGGCCCCGATGACGCCCGAGACCGTCAGCGTCGAACCGACGGAGAGGTCGATCCCGCCGCCGATGACGACGAACGTCTCCCCGATCGCCAGGAGGGCGACGGGCGCCCAGCTGACCAGGACGTTCCCGAAGACGGGGACGCTGAAGAACGTGGGGTTGAGGAGCGAGAACGCCGCCACCATCGCGACGAGCACGAGGACGAGGAGGACCTGCTGGTTGGCCAGGATGCGTCCCACGGGGACGGCCCGGAGGCGGGGCGCCGCGGCGTCGTCCGGGTGGACGGACTCCGCGACGAGGGGGGAGGCGGTGCCGGTCTTCTCGAGACCGGCACCCTTCTCGTCCCGACGGTCGTGCACTGCGGGAATGGCCACGGTCCTAGCCGGCGGTCTGCACGTAGGTGTACTTGGTGAGGTCGGCGGCCGAGGTCGACGAGTCCAGGACGATGTTCGGCAGGGTGACGGCCTTGTCGATGCCGGTCGTTCCGCTCTTGACCGCCTTGATCAGGGTCTGCACGGCGAGCTTGCCCTCCTGGGCGGGGTCCTGGGCGATGAGCGCCGTGAAGACGCCCTTCTTGATCAGGTCGACGTTCGTCTTGTAGGCGTCGTAGCCGATGAGGGCGACCTTGCCGTCGAGGCCCTTGGCCTGGAGAGCCGAGGAGGCGCCCTGGGCGTTGGTGCCGTCGATGGCGAAGATGCCGTTGAGCTTCGGGTACGCCGTCAGCCAGTTGGAGATGTTCGTGTTGGCCGTGGTCGGGTTCGACTGCGAGTAGCCGGTCGCGACGATCTTGATGCCGGGGTACTTGGCCGCGATCTGGTCCTGGAAGCCCTTCAGGCGGGCGACGTTGGTGCTCGCCGTGGCCGAGGTGAGCCCGACGACGACCTGGTAGCTGCCTCCGGCCTTGTAGCCGATGGCCTTGGCCATGGTGTCGGCCGCGACGGATCCGCCCTGGCTGTTGTCGCCCGTGATGAAGGAGACGGCGCCGCCGAGGTCGGAGACGCTGCTGTCGACGTTGAGGATGGGGACGTTGGCGGACTTGGCCTGGGTCATGGCGTTCTGCAGCGCCGTCGGGTCGGTCGGGGCGAGCGCGATGCCGGAGGGCTTCTGCGCGAGCACCTGGTTGAAGATGGGGATCTGGGTGGCCGGGGAGTACGTCGTCGCGTCGCCCTGGAAGATGAGCTTCGCGCCCTCGGCCGTGGCCTCGGCCTGCGCGCCGACCTTCATCGCCTGGAAGAACGGGTCGGACGAGGCGCCGACCACGAAGGCGATCGTGATCGTCTTGCTCGAACCGCCGGCGGACGACCCACCTGCCGCGGGGGTCGAGGACGAGCTGCAACCGGTGAGGGCGAGACCGGCGACGGCGACCAGGCCTCAAGTCGGTCTCCCGGGTCATCAACGACGAGCCCAACGTCTCCGACGCCCTCCGCGCCAAGGTCGAGGCCGCCATCGCGAGCCTCGATTACCAGCCCAACCTCCAGGCGGGCAGCCTGCGCCGCTCGGGCGGCGGATCCAAGTCGATCGGCCTCGTCGTCTCCAGCGTCGCCAACCCCTTCGCCAGCACCCTGCACCGCGGGGTCGAGGACGCCGCGGCTCTCAACGGCGTCGCCGTCTTCAGCGCGAGCGGCGACGACGACCCGGCCCGCGAGCAGGCCATCGTCTCGGCCCTCGTGCGCCGCCGCGTCGACGGGCTCGTCATCACGAGCACCGCCGCCGACCACGGCTACCTCGTCAAGGAGCAGGAGCGGGGTACACCGATCGTCTTCGTCGACCGCCGGCCGACCGGCCTCGACGTCGACGCCGTCGTCTGCGACAACGCGGAGGGGGCCGCGGCCGCCGTGCGCCACCTCTTCGAAGCCGGCCACCGCCGCATCGCCTACCTCGGCGACCGCAACGACATCCGCACCGCCCTGGAGCGGCGCGACGGCTTCCTCGAGGCGATGGGCCAGGGCGGTGTCCCCCTGAACGAGATCGTCGTCGTCGAGGACCTCCACGACGAGGAGGTCGCGCAGGCCGCGGTGGAGGCCGTCCTCCGGCTCCCCGAGCCGCCGACGGCGCTGTTCACGAGCCAGAACCTCGTCACCGTGGGGGCCATCCGGGCCCTCCGCCGCCTGGGGCTCCAGCACGAGATCGCCCTCGTCGGCTTCGACGACGTGCTCATGGCCGACCTCCTCGAACCGGCCGTCACGGTCATCTCGCAGGATCCCCACCGCATCGGCGAACTCGCCACCGAACGGCTGTTCGCGCGGCTCGCCGGCGACCGATCGGCGCCCCAGACGCTCGTCGTCCCGACACGCCTGATCGCGCGCGGATCCGGGGAGATCCCGCCCCGGGGGTGACGCGGATCCTGCGAGCCGCCGGGGTACAAAGCCACGAGCCTCCGAGTCTCCTGCCCCTTTCGACCGCTCGGGTCGCCGCGGCCCTACCGTTCAGGCTCCAGCACCCATCGAAGGAGCACCCCATGGCACAGGCCATCGAAACGATCGACGTCGACGTCCCCGTCTCCGTCGCGTACAACCAGTGGACCCAGTTCGAGGAGTTCCCGAAGTTCCTCGACGAGGTCGAATCCATCACGCAGACCACCCCCACCCTGACGGTGTGGAAGGTGAAGGTCGGCCCGGTCGAGAAGACGTTCGAGGCGGAGATCACCGAGCAGCACCCCGACGAGCGCGTCGCCTGGAACAGCACCGGCGGCGAGGTCGACCACGCCGGCGTCATCACGTTCCACAAGCTGAGCGACACCACGACGCGCCTCACGGTGCAGATCGACTGGGAGCCCACGGGCTTCCTGGAGAAGGTCGGCCAGACCCTCGGCGCCGACAACCACGCCATCAAGAAGGACCTCAAGAACTTCAAGGGGTACATCGAGAAGCAGGGCACGGCCGACGGCGCCTGGCGCGGCGACGTCGACGCCTGACCCATGGAACTCATCCACTACGCCGACGGCTCGATCATGACCGGGTCGGCAATCGCGCAGGCGCTGCTCGACTACGCCCAGGTGCTCGCGTCACGGGGCAGCGCCGCGACGGTTCAGGTGCCCACTCGGATGGATGACGGCACCCTCGGGTCGGCCACCTTCCTCCTCGGGCCCGCCAGCCAGATCGTGGCGGTCACGACGACCTCCCCGTTCGACGAGGTGGAGGACGCCGCACTCGTCGAGCGCCTCGAGACCGAGACGGCCCGCCAGCGGGGCGCCGCCGTGCGACCCGAGGAGCAGCAGGAGTTCGACGTGCAGGAGGGCGACCTGGAGACGGGCGACTTCGTGCCGACCGATCCGCCGCGGACCACGTGAGGCCGAGCCGGCGAGAGCGGGCCGCGGGTGCGCGTCCCCGCTGGCTCGTCGGCGTGACCGAGTACGCCGGAGTCACGGGCTACACCGGGGGGATCGGGCGTCACTACGCGTCCCTCCTCCCGGCACTGGTGCGGGCCGGCGTCGACGTCGATCTCGCGCTGTTCGACGGCGGCCGTCTGATCCGTCCGGATGCGCCGGGCGGCGTCACGCTGGTCGCTCACCGCCGCTTCGCGCGGGTACCGGCGGTGTTCCTGCCCGTCGTCCGCGCCGCGGCCTTCCGTCGCCTGGCCTCGAGAGGCCGCTACGACCGGATCCTGCTGCCGGAGTGGGGTGGTATCGGGGCGCTCCTGGCCTCCCGGGAGAACCTCGTGACGAACCTGGCGACGAGCATGCGGCTCTCCAACGACGTCTCGGGGGTCCGCGTCGCCGACCTCCCCCTCTCCCGTCGCGCGCTCGTGGCCGTGCAGAACACCTGCGAGGACCGCCAGATCCGGCGTTCGCGCGGCGTCATGCCCATCTCGCGGGCGATGGAGGCGCGCAACCGCGACCTCCTCGGACGACTCCCCACCGCCACGGTGGTGCGCAACTGCATCGACGTGGCCGAGGTCCAGGCCCGTGCGGCCGGGAGCGCGCCGCCCCGCGACTGGCCCGTCGGCCCGGGCCCGATCGTCCTCTTCCTCGGCCGTCTGGAGCGCCGGAAGGGCGTCGTCGACGCCGCGGACGCCTTCGCGACCGTGGCCGCGCGTCACCCCGACGCCCGGTTCGTCTTCGCCGGCTCGCCCGGCGACAGCCGCTTCGAACCGACTCGGCAGGAGCTGCTGCGCCGCACGGGATCTCTGCCCGAGGGCCGCGTGACGCTCCTCGGCCACGTCCCCGGCGACGAGCTCTACGCCGGGATCGCCCGCGCGAGCGTCGTCGTCTGCCCGTCCCGGTGGGAGGGGTTTGGGCAGGTGGCGCTGGAGGTCAAGGCCATCGGCCGGCCGCTCGTGGTGACGTCGGGCAGCGGATACGACGACTTCTGTCGGGACGGCGTCGACGCGCGGATCGTCCGCCCCGGGGCTCCTGCGGAGCTGGCGGAGGCCGTCGCGAACCTGCTCGACGATCGGGGCACCGCCGAGCACCTGGGCGAGACCGCCCGGCGCGGGATCGACCGCTTCACCGCCAACGCCGTGGCACCGGACGTCGTCGCCGCCGTCACCGCCCTCGGGGAGCCGCCGCGCGGGTCCACGAGTCGCCGTCGCGCCTGACCAGACCCTCGCGCTCGAACGCCTCCAGCCAGCCGAGCATCGGCCACTCGTGCCAGCGCTCGGCGAAGAGCGCCCCGTTCCGCAGAATGTCGTCGAGGTGGGCGCGGGGCGGCGAGGACGTGGGGTGGTACTGGTGGTAGGCGTCCGCGCCGCCGACCCAGACCAGCGGCACTCCTCCCTCGCGGAGTCGGAACGCGTAGTCGGTGTCCTCTCCGCCGTAGCCCTCGTAGGCCTCGTCGAAGCGCGGGCCCTGCCGCCACCGGGTCGCCGTCACGGCGAACGAGAGCGACCAGAACAGCGGGTACTCGTCGGGAGAGGCGACGCGCAGGATGCCCGGGGCCGGGTCCGGCCGCGCCGCGTGCGGTGCCCGGTGCCTCCGCATCACCCCCGCGTCTCCCGCCTCGACGCCCTCGGGGAGGTACGTGACCGGGCCGCACAGCACGGCGTCGGGCCGCTCCCGGGCGGCGTCCGCGTACCGCGTCACGAGCTCCGTGTCCGGGACGCAGTCCGCGTCGAGGAAGACGACGAGGTCGGCACCGTCGGCGACGGCGCGGTCGGCTCCGGCGTTCCGAGCGGCGGCGAGGCGGAGCCCGCGGGGCCCCGGCGGCACGGCCAGGACGACGTCGGCGGGGAGGTCGGGCGCCGCCCCCTCGTCGAGCCACACGACGACGCGCCGGTGACCGAGGGCCGCGACCGCCGCGAGCTGCACGTCGAGGTGCGCGCGACGGGCGGCGGAGGCGGTGGTCACGACCGTCGTCCCGACGACCGGTGCGCCGGAGGTCACGGTGGTGGACATCGCCGCGGTCACCGAGCCCACCGCGCCGCCGTGTCGAGGATCGCGTCGGCCGCGCGCCGGGCCGCACCCTGCGTCTGCCAGGCCGACCAGTCCGGCTCCTGCCGCCGAGCGATCTCGACGAGGTCGGCCCAGCGCGACGCGGTCGGCCAGGTCGGCTGCACGACGGCGAGCCCGAGGCGCTCCAGCGCCTGACCCGTCTCGACCTGCTCGTCGAAGGGGCGCGGCTGCGGGATCACGACCGCGCGCGCGTCGGCCGCGGCGAGGTCGGCGACGGAGTTCTGCCCGGCCCAGGCGATCACGACGGCGGCGGCGGTCAGGTCGGGCCAGGGGTCGTCGCGCCAGGTGCCGCCGGGTTCCAGCACGGTCACGGTCTCGCCGGTCAGAGCCGTCCGGAGTCCGTCGACGTCGCCGGCGGTGACGCCGCCGCCGCCCGAGCCCAGGAGCACGAGGACACCGGAACGCTCCACCCGGGGAGCGACCGCCCGCCCGTCGAATCGGCTGATGCCGCCGGTGTGGACGACGTCCGCGCCGTCGAAGCGTGGTCGGTCGACCGCGCCCTCGGGATAGGGGGCCAGGATGCGGGTCGCCGCACGGTACGCGGTCAGGTGCGGCGTGTCCGAGCGGTCCCCCGGCTGAGCCATGACCACGACGGGCACGCCGAGGAGCCGCACGAAGAGGGTCACCTCGACCGAGACGTCCACGACGAAGGCGTCCACCCCGTGCCGCTCGATCCCGTCCGCGATGCGGGCGAGTCGGGACCGGTGCCCGCGGTGACCGAGGGGCGCCCAGTGCAGGAGCCCCGCGGCGCTCGGGGACGCCTCCGCCGGCGCGTGCTCGACGCCGTGGGCGTCGACCTCCACCCCGTCGTCGGTCGCGAGACGCACCCACGTCGTCCCGGCGGGGAGCCCGCTCGGCTCGGGGAGCGAGCTGAAGCAGACCACGTCGGCGTCGAGGTGCGGTCGGATCGCGAGGAATCGCGTGACGTGGCCGTGGCCGTGGTGGTGGACGTACCAGCCGACCGTGGGCCGGGTCACGCGGCCGGCTCCGCCTCGGCCGCGGTGCGCTCCAGGACCCTCTCGAGCTCCCGGATCCTGCCCGTCAGCCCGAAGCGGCCGACGGCAGCGTCGCGGACACCGCGGCGGAACCCGGGATCGGTGCGGCCGGCCTCGACGAGCGCCGAGACCGCTCCGGCGAGCGCCTCGACGTCACCGACCGGCACCAGGCGGAGACCTCCGGAGTCGTGGTGCAGCTCCGTCACGCCGCCGACGGCGAACCCGGCCACCGGGGTGCCGCAGAGCAGGGCCTCCGGGGTCACGAGGCCGAAGGGCTCGTCCCAGAGCGGGGTGACGAGGGCGCAGGAACTGCGGCCGACGAGGTCGACGAGGTCGGCGGTCCCGAGGGGGCCGACGTAGCGCCGGTCGTCGTCGAGGAGGGGCTGGATCTCGGCGTCGAAGTAGGCGCGGTCGCCGATCCTCCCGGCGATCGTCAGGGGGCGCCCGAGGAGGTGCGCGACGCGGAGGGCGAGGTGCGGGGCCTTCTCGGGGACGATCCGCCCCGACCAGACCAGCGAGTCGCCGCCCGGCCCCTCGACCCAGGTCTGCTCGTCGACCCCGTTGTGCAGGACGTCGGACGCGATGCCGACGCCCCGCCAGGTGCGTGCCGTATGCCCGCTGACGGAGAGGAACCTGCTCGATCGGCCGACGGCTCGCCCGTGCGAGGCGACGAGCTCGGGGACCACCGGCGTGTGGAGGGTCGAGATCATCGGCACGCCGAGGGACCCCGCCCGGGCGAGCGGCAGCCCGTGGAGGCAGTGGTTCACGACGACGTCCAGGGATCCGCTGCGGCGGCGGACCTCGTCGAGGGCGCGATCGAGCGCGGGGAGCGCTCGGTCGAGGTACCCCGGCGGGTAGGTGTCGTCGGCGGCGCTCGGATCGCCCCGCCAGTCGACGGCGGGCAGGGTGTACGACGCGGGACCGAGGTCGAGGAAGTCGGAACCCTCCGTCGCGATCAGCTCGACGTGGTGGCCGCGGGCACGGAGGTGCCTCACCTCGTTCCAGACGGCGGACTCGAGTCCCCCGGCGAACGGCAGCCGGATCGGGAAGCGGAGGGGCGCGATGAGCGCCAGGCGGAGGCTCACGAGGCCTCCCTCCCGGCGAGGAGCCGGCGGTAGAGGTCGACGTGCGCCTCGACGGTGGCCGCGTCGGTGACCGCGCGGGCCCCCCGGCGATTCGCCACGAGGCGGCGTCGCTCCGGCGTGCCGGCGGGCGGTGCGGCGGCGAGAACCCGGGCGAGCGCGGCCGCGAGGGCGGACCCGCCGCCCTCCCACGCGAAGGACGCGACGGTCGGATCGTCGTGCTGCTCCCGGAAGAAGCCGACCTCCGGAGCCGCGACGGCCACGCCGAGGTCCCAGCAGAGCTCAAGCCAGCCGGAGTGCGTCCCCGACCGGTAGGGCAGGAGGCACGCGTCGAGGTGCGACAGGCTGTTGGCGAGGCTCGCGTCGTCGAAGCGCTCGTGCTCGAGGAGCACGACGTCCGCCCGGGCGGCGCAGAGCGCGCGGACGACGGCCCGCTGCTCCTCGTCGCGCACGTGCCGGTGGAGGTGCACCTCGCCCGTGGCGGCGAGTCCCCGGTCGCGGAGCCCGTCGAGGGCGCCGAGGAGCGTCGCCACGGCGAGGGGTCCGTCGACGTTCGGCCGGAGGTCCTTCAGGTGGACGCCCACGACGCGGTCCGGCCGGGGGAAACCGACCGCGGGAGGGGCGTCGTCGGCGAGGAGCCGGGGGTGCGGCAGGACGAGCGGGCGGCGGCCCCAGCGCGCTTCGACGGCGGCCGCGGCTCCTGCGGTCAGGGTGATGAGGGCGTCGACGACCGGCACGAGGGCGTCGAGGCGCTCGAGGTGCGGGGCCTGATCGGCGAGCTGCGGGTTGACGAGGTCGTGGACGGTCAGCACGACCGGCCAGCCGACCCGGTGCGCCGCGTCGACGACCTCCACGAGGTCGGCCGATGCGAACGACTCGAAGCCGAAGTGGAGGTGCAGGAGCCGGGCCTCGTCGGGGTGCTCCTCGATCCACCCCGGCGAGAGGACGACCGGCGGCCACCACTGGCCCTCGGGCGCCCCGTCGGGTCGCGGGTCGGGCAGGAGCCGGAGCTCGCCCGAATCGAGGATCCGTTCGACGTAGGGGTGGCCCGCGGGAACGGAGCAGACGGTGACGGACTGCGCCAAGGATCCTCCTGTCGTGGGCACGCGTGCCCCGAGCGAGCATCCGTTTCACCGTACGGACGTACCGCCCTCCCCGGCCCATCTCGTCGACCCCATTGACTGCGAGCCCACCTCCGTGCAACGTTCGAAGGATGCCCGAAACGCCCCCGACCCAGCTCGTGGTCGGCCGACCCTCGCACGGCGTCGCGGAGTACGCGGCGGATCTCGCCGCCGCCGTCCGCCGTCGCGTCCCCGAGACCGTCATCGAGGTCGTCGAGTCGCCCGAGGAGGCCGAGGGCGTCGCCGCCCGCCACGGCCGCGTGCATCTCCACGTCACCGACGGCCTGCTCGGGACCTCCCCGGAGGCGGCCGCCGAGCGGGTCCGTCGCCTCGCCGACGCCACGAGACTGAGCGTCACCCTCCACGACCTGCCGCAGGAGTCCGACGGCGAGCGCAACCTGCCGCGGCGCGCGGCGGCGTACGCGTCGATGGTCGCCGGGGTGTGCGGCGTGGCGGTGAGCAGCCGACACGAGGCGGCGCTCGTGCGCGAGCACCTGGATCCTGCGCTCGACGCCGTGGTGGTGCCGCTCGGGACGCGGGTCGCCGAGGCCCCGTCGGGCCTGTCGGGCTCGTCGGGCCTGTCGGGCTCGTCGGGCCTGGCGGCGGTGCCTCACAGCGCCCCGGACGCACTCGTCGTGCTCGTCGCGGGCTACGTCTACCCGGGCAAGGGCCACGCGGAGGTCGTCGACGCCGTCGCCGGACTCGAGCGGGCGCCCGGCGCGAGCGTCGAGGTCGTCGCGCTCGGCGGCGTCTCGGCGGGGCACGACGCCGAGGCCGCGGAGCTGGGTCGCCGCGCGACCGCGCACGGGGTGCGCTTTCGCGTGACGGGCTACCTCGACCCGGAGGAGTACCGGAGGCTGTGCCGCTCGCCGGGCGTCCCCGTGGTCGCGCACCGGCACTACTCGGCGTCGCGCTCGCTCCTCGACTGGGCGGAGCAGGGCAGACGCCCGGTCGTCCTCGACACCCGGTACACCCGCGAGATGGCGGCCCTCCGGCCCGGCACGCTCCACCTCACAGCCCTGGACGACCTCGGTGCCGCGATCGAGGCGCGCCGGCAGGATCCCCGGTCCACCGTCCTTCCGCCCGGCCACCCGATCGGCCCGACCCTCGACGACGCCGCACGCTCCTCCCTCGCCTGGTGGGAGACGCTCCCGTGGTGACGCCCGGCTCCGTGCCCGCCGGGGCGACGTCGCCCCGCGGGATCCCGCTCCCCCGCAACGAGTGGGACCGCCTGGACGGCGTCGAACCCCTCGAGGCGCCGCGGGTGTCGGTCGTCGTGGCGCACTACGAGCAGCAGGCCCAGCTCGACCGCACGCTCCTCGCGCTGCGTCGCCAGGACCACCCCGCCTCGCGTCTCGAGATCATCGTCGTGGACGACGGCTCGGTACGACCTCCCCGCGTGCCCGGCGATGTCCGGCTGATCCGGCAGGAGGACCGCGGGTTCCGCCTCGCGGCCGCCCGGAACGCCGGGCTCGAGGCCGCATCGGGCGACGTCGTGTGCTTCCTCGACGCGGACACGGCTCCCGAGCGCTCCTACGTGCGCGAACTGACGCGGCTGCCGGCGCTGGCCTCTGACGTGGTGACGGTCGGGCGGCGACGGCACGCGGAGCTGGGGCGACTGGAGCCGTCCGCGGAACTCTCGTCCGAGGCTCCTGCGGTCGCCCTGCCGGACCCGGCCTGGCTGACCGACGCCTACGCGCGGAGTCGGGACCTCCGCGACGCCGACGACCGCTCGTACCGGTTCGTGATCGGGGCCGTCATCGCGGCCGACGCCGGGCTGCTGCGCGAAACCGGAGGGTTCGACGAGACGTTCTCCGCGTACGGCGGCGAGGACTGGGAGTGGGCCTACCGGGCCTGGCTCCGCGGCGCCCTCCTGGCACACGTGCCCGCAGCGACCGCCTGGCACGACGGCCCCGAGTGGGCCGGACGACCCGAGGCCGCACTGGCCCGCAAGAACGCGGAGGCGCAGCGCCTGGCCGACCTGATCCCGGTGCCGGGGTCGGCGGGTCGGGGGCGGCCGGGACGGTTCGCGGACGTGGTGGTCTCGGTTCCCGCGGGGGCGGGGCAGGAGGCGGCGCCCTGGTTCGTCACGCTCGACTCGGTGGCGGCGGAGCTCCCGCTCGCGGCCCTCCCGGGCGACGAGCGGTCGATCGAGCGCAGCAGGATCCGCGTGGAGGCTCGTCGCCCGTTCCGCACCTCGCCGGGGGCGCTGCGCGCCGCGGTCGAGCGGGTGTCGCGCGAGGGGCTGGGCGCGCTGGTCGTGGTGGACCCGGCCGACGGGTCGGTGCTGTGCGTGATCCACTCCCGCCGCGCCGAGGCGCGGGCCGCCCGCTGGGGTCGGAGCGACCTCTTCGACAGCGTCGCCGAGGCCGTGCCGGGCGTCCGCGGGGTGGGCGGCGACGTCGACGTGGAGGCCTACCTCGGCGGCTGGGGCTGAGCGGCGCAGCGCCCCGGCTCCGTTCGCGTCCGCGGCTGCGCCCGGCCGCGCCGAGCTCCCCTCACGCCCCGGCCACGCCGCCGACGCAATTCAGGCCTGAATACCGTTACTTAGGCGAAGACCGAGCCCGATGCCCGCAACGCAGGACGAACCCCGCCCCCGCGCACGTTTCTCAGGAGCGACACGCCCCACCTCCTGATCTACGTCGGGGGGGCACGGCGGCTCAGGCCGCGGCCTGGGCCGTCCGGCAGTCGTCGCAGAGACCCCAGAAGGTGACCTCGGCGGTCTCCAGCGAGAAGCCGTCGGCCGACGACGGCTCGAGGCAGGGTGCGTGCCCGACGACGCAGTCGACGTCGGCGATCTTGCCGCAGTTCCGGCACACGATGTGGTGGTGGTTGTCGCCGAGGCGGCGCTCGTAGAGCGCCGCGGATCCGGCCGGCTCGATCCGGCGGACGAGCCCCTTGCCGGTGAGGTCGTTGAGCGCGTTGTAGATCGACTGCTTCGGAGTGCCCGGCAGGATGCCCGACACGATGACGTAGAGCGACTCCGCGTCGGTGTGCGGGGCGTCTTCGAGGGCCTTCAGGACGGCGAGGCGCCCGCCCGTGGCCCGGAGCCCGGCAGTACGGAGTTCGTCTTCGAACGTGGTCGACATGCGTCCACTCTATTCTTTTTTGATCAAATCAAGATGGGTGGCCCGAGGGCTACGAGGCGATGACGGGGGTGCTGCTCGTCACGGTGCGGACCGTGCGCGGGGCGCGGCGACGAGCGGTGGCGAGAGCCGAGCTCGTGTAGCGCCCGACGACGTCGGTGAGCGTGCGGCGCCCGACGTAGGTGCCCACCGTGGCCGAGACGGTCCCGGTGTAGCTGCCGCGACCGGCGCGCTCGGCGAGGGCCGACACGTAGTGGCCGGCGGGGACGAAGGCGGGGGTGGTGGCGGTCGTGGTGGCGGTCGTGCTCGTGGTGGTCTGCATGGGGTGCTCCCTGTGGTGAGAAGTGGCTCGTTCGGGCTGAGCACCACAGTAACACGGATTTGATCAAATCAAAATAAGTGGCCGGTCGACGCAGAACGCCGACCGGCCGCACGACCTAACTCACTGGTGGGTGAGCGTGATCGAGTCGAGTTCCGCGTAGCCCGAGCCTCCCGCGAACCCGGGTGAGCCCTTCGCGAGACGGATCACGTTGCTACCCGCCTTGAGGCTCACCGTCGTCGACACCGAATTCGAGAACGCCCCCCAGGAGCCGGTGGTGGGGTACGAGAGGGTCGACCAGGCTCCCCCGTTGTAGGCGAGCCCCTGCGTGGCGGTCGCCGAACCTCCGTTGGCGTAGCGCACGGCCACCGTGTAGTTCCCCGCCGTCGGCGCGGTGACGAGGAAGTCCACGAAGCTGTCGGTGCGAGCATCGCCCGTGCCGTCGATCCGTCCGACGTAGCCGCCGTTCGAGGCGGTCGGAGCGGACAGGCGCTGCGCGTTGACGACGGTGGCGTTCTCGGCCTCGTACACCTGCTGCGTGGCGGTCGTCGGGCCGGATGCGGGCGTGACGACGATCTCGTACGCCGCGCGCGAATCCTGGTTGGTGATGGGGACGCTGACCGTGCCGTTGACGATCGGGACCGTCGTCGTCAAGACCGGGGTCGGTTGGCCGGCATTCGTGGTGCGACCGCTGATTCCGGACGCCGTCAGCGTCACCGTGGCCTGGCTGCCGAAGCCCCCGAGACCCTTGACCGTGACCGTGTTGGACCCGTAGACACCTCCTGCGACGACCGTCACGATCTTCCGGGACGAGTCGAGCGAGGCGATGCCGTCGAAGTCGCCCGACGCCGTGACCGGCACCATGTTGCCGGTCATGTCGCCGTACCACTTGTACATCCAGTAGCTCGCCGTGGGCTTGTCGTTGTAGAGAAGGCCGTTCACGGTGCCGGACTCGTACCAGTAGGCCCGTTCGGCGTCGCGGATGCCGTAGCGCTCGAACTGCGAGATGTAGTGGAGCGAGGCGCTCGGCACGTCCACCTGATCCGTCCAGGCGTACTCGTTGATCGACACGGGACGGGGTGAGATTCCGAGCGAGTTCTCGATGGCTCGGAGGTCTGCCATGTGATCGCCGATGCCCGCCCAGCCCTGCGAGAGCTCGTGCCAGCTGATGACGTCGGGGACCGCGTTCTTCGCCTTGGCGTTGGTGAGGAAGGCGAGCATGAGGTCGTGGTTGTACTGGCTGTAGCTCGGACCGACGATCGGCGTCACGGTGTCGAGCGACCGCACCTCGTTGTAGATCTTCACCCAACCGTCGTTGAACGGGCCGGCGTTCGTGGTGTCCCACGTGCCGTCCGGCTCGTTCCAGAGCTCCCAGCCGTTGATGTTGGTCGTCGAGGTAGCCGCGAGCCGCGCCTTGACCATGGTGTCGACCTTGGTCAGGTAGTCGTTCCAGCTCACCCACTTGTAGGGGAAGTCCGGGTAGATGTCGGGCATCCGGATGGTCTCCTGCGCACCCGAGGCGATGGCGACCGGAGCCACCTTCAAGGCGTCGCCCGTGGGAGTCGTCGCGCCGTTGCCCAGCTGCTGGACGCCGGGGGCCGGCTGCGTGAGCTGGTTCAGATGGAGCGGGGGGAGCTGCGTGGGATCGGGGGTCGTCGTGGTCGCCAGCGCGTACAGGCCCCCGGATGCGACATGGGTGACCGGTCGGAGGACGCTGCCGGCGTCGACCACGAGGGTCGTACCGTCGGCGGCGGCCGGAAGACCGGGGACGAGGAGGGCCGCGGAGACGACCGCGACCGTTCCCAGCCCGAGAGTGATGTTCCTGCGTTTCATGAGCGCTCCTTTGCGTTCGATCGGTCGGCCGCGGGGTGGTTCTCCCCGGGCCTCTAGTCCCTAGGGAGTCGGCTGCTCGCCGACGCTCCGGGGCGTAGGGGGTGCGGGGAGCCAGACCCGCATCGTGGACGGACCGTGGTTGGCCCACGTCGAGTAGGGGACGAGCTGCAGGGTCCCGAGATCCTGCAGGGTGGCGGGTGTCTTGCCGTACGGCCAGGGGGCGGAGTCGACGGCGGCCCTGCGCCCGGTGACCGCGGCTCCTCGGTCCGTCGTCCAGAGCGTCGCCGAGGTGTCAACCACGACGTCGTTGACGGACGGTCCGTCGGCGGCTTGCTCGAGGCAGAGGACGAGCGGGCCGCGCTCGACGGCCACGGTGCCCCGGACGGCGTCGATCCGCGGATCCGGCGTGACCCAGCGGGCGTCCATCGGCAGGTCGAGGGTGATGACGTCGCCGGGGTGGAAGACCCGGGTGATCTCGACCGTCCGCCCCGTGACCCGGCTCACGCCCTCGGACCCCACCTGCACGTCGGCGTGACCCGCCCAGGCGGGGATGCGCAGGGTGAGCGTGACCGGTCGACGCGTCTCGGCGCGGGAGGTCACCACGACGGAGCCGCGATAGGGGTAGCCGCTCGTGACCGAGAAGACGACGGGCGCGCCCGAGTCGAGCGTCGTGTCGACGTCGAACTCGCCGTACTGGTGGATCTGCACGCCGTCGGCGGTCTTCGTCGCGAAGTAGAGCTCGACGCTGGCCAGCGTCCTGGCGACGTTCGTGGGGCAGCAGGACACCTCGAACCACGGCGCCCGGAGGCTGGAGAGGGCCCGGACGCTGAGGTCGTCCTCGGCGGGGACCGTACCGGGATTCCGCTGGTGGAGCGTGTTGGTGTAGAAGAACGCCGCACCGTCCTCCCTCGGGGAGGCCATGACGTTGTTCAGCAGGGTGCGTTCGAGGAGGTCGGCGTAGGCCGGGTCGCCGCTCTGCAGCAGGAGCCGCCACGACAGCATGTTCGACCCGATGCCCGCGCACGTCTCGGAGTAGGCGCGGTCCGGCGGGAGCTCGAAGTCGACGCCGTAGGCCTCGTCCTGGTGGTGCGAGCCCATCCCGCCCGTGAGGTAGGTGCGTGTCGCGACCGTGTGGCGCCACTGCTCCTCCACGGCGGCGGCGAGCGTCTCGTCACCCGTCTCCACGGCCACGTCGAGAGCGCCCGCGGCGAGGTACAGCGCGCGGACGGCGTGACCCCGCAGGGTCGCCGCCTCCCGCACCGGGAGGTCGTCCTGGAAGTACTCCTGGCCGTACTCGATCGGCCTCAGGAGCCCGTGCCCGCGTCGCTCGACGAAGAGCCGAGCCAACTCGATGTAGCGTCGGTCCCCCGTCGCGCGCCCGAGCTCGGCGAGCGCCGGTTCGATCTCCGGATGACCGCACACGGCTTCGCGGCCGTCGGGACCGAACGTCTCGTACACGTGGTCGGCGAGCCGGACGGCCACATCGACCAGGAGCCCTGATCCGGCCGTGCGGATCCGGGCGACGGCCGCCTGAATCAGGTGACCGAAGCAGTAGAGCTCGTGGCCCCACTCGAGGTCGGAGTACCGGGCGCGCTGCCAGGGTCGCCCGAAGCTCGTGTGCAGGTAGCCGTCGGGCTCCTGCGCGGCGGCGACCCGGGCGACCAGTCGCTCGTAGCGGTCCGCGAGCTCCGCGTCGTCGGAACGCCCCAGCTCCCAGGCCATGCCCTCGAGGAGCTTGTAGACCTCGGAGTCGACGAATTCGATGCCCGCGTGTTCCCAGCCGGGCTCCGAGGAGGCCGCCCGGTCGAAGTTGCCGATCCAGCCGATGCGCTCCATCCACGACTCGCAGTGACCCAGGACGACCTCGGCGTTCGTGCGCTGCCAGCGCCTCCAGTAGCCCCCGGTGAGACGGATCTCGGCAGAGGTCAGGGGGTGGAGGAGCGACGAGGTCGGCATGACGGGACCGCCGCGGAGACGGGTCGCAGGAGTTTCGGCCAGGGTCGGGTCGGCGAGGGTGTCGGTCATGGGTCAGTCCTTCACGGCGCCGGCCGTGACACCGGCGGCGACGTAGCGCTGGGCGACGACCAGGAGGATCGTCGCAGGGATGGAGGCGACGACAGCGGTCGCCATGATGGAGTTCCAGTCCTGGTTGTTGTTGCCGATGTAGCGGTAGATGCCGAGCGTGATCGTCTGGGCGGTGCCGCCGGAGTTGAGGGTCGACGAGAAGACGAAGTCCGACCAGGCCCAGAGGAAGGCGAAGAGGCTCACGGTCACGATCGAGTTGCGGCTGACGGGGAGGACGACCGACACGAAGGTCCGCCAGGTCCCGGCGCCGTCGAGCTTCGCGGCCGACATGAGCTCCTCCGGGATGCCGCTCATGAAGGCGGTGAAGATCAGGACCCCGAACGGGACGGCGAGCGTCGAGTCGGCGATGACGAGACCGAAGGGCTGGTTCAGGATGCCCAGGTTGAGGTAGATCGCGTAGAAGCCCATGGCCACGATCACCTGCGGGATCATCTGCGCCACGAGGAGCACGAACGACAGGGCGCTGCCTCCCCGCGGGCGGAGCTTGGCGAGCGAGTAGGCCGCGGGGGCCGCGACCGCCACGGTCAGGACGACGGTGCCGAGCCCGATCACGAGGCTCGTCCCCAGGTAGGGCAGCTGCTGCTGGACGACGGCGACGTAACCGTCGAACGTCGGCGCGAAGGGGAACCACGACGGCGGATCGCTCCGCATCTGCGACGGCGGCGTCAGCGAGACGTTGATCATCCAGTAGATCGGGAAGAGCATGATCGCGGTGAAGAGGACGCCGAGCGCCGTCTTGTGCCACGTGGGTCGGCCGCGTCGACGGCTGCCGGCGGGACGGGCGGCCGCCGGGCGGGCGCCGGCCGGGTGGAGACGAGTGGTCGCGGTGGACATCACTGTTCCTGCTTTCTCTGCACGCGCAGGTAGACGAAGCCGAAGACGAGGGCGAGCACGATGAGGAGGTTGCCGACGGCCGCGGCCGGACTGAAGCTGGGGAGCGTCGACCCGAATCCGAGCTGGTACGACCAGATAGCGAAGGTGGTGGACGCGTCGCCCGGACCGCCCTTGGTCATGATCCAGATGATGTCGAAAACCTTCAGCGTGTAGACGAGGCCGAGGAGGATCGTGATCGCCGACACGGGGCGCAGGAGCGGGAACGTGATCCGCCAGAACTTCTGCCAGGCGTTCGCTCCGTCGAGGGAGGCCGCCTCGTAGATGTCGCTCGAGATGTTCTGCAGCCCGCTATAGAGGATGACGAGGTTGAACGGGATCCCGATCCAGATGTTGGCGATGATGACCGCCGTCAGGGCCCACTGGGGCGACGTGAGCCAGTTGATCTGCGATCCGCCGAAGCTCTTCACGACGGAGTTGATGATCCCGGAGTCGCTGTTCATCATCCACGACCAGGTCGAAGCACTGACGATGAGCGGCAGGAGCCACGGCACGAGGAACAGTGCGCGGAGCGTGGACGACAGCCGGAAGTTCTGGAAGAAGAACACCGCCAGCGCCATGCCGATGGAGAACTGGAACAGGATCGAGACACCCGTGAAGAGCAGGGTGTTGGTCAGTGCCGGACCGAAGGTCGGGCTCTGGAAGATCGCGACGAAGTTCTCGAACCCCACGAACGGCGCCGTGCCGTCGATGAACGAGCGCACCGTGTAGTCGCGGACCGAGAGGTCGACGTTCCGGTAGAGCGGGTAGGCGTAGAAGATCGCCAGGTAGAGGACGACGGGGGCGATGAAGGCCCAGGCCGTCCACTGATCGGCCCGGAATCTCTTCTTCAGAGTGGGGCGGGGCGGTCGGTCGGCGGAGGGGGCCGGCCTCCCGTCCGGCGCGGCGGCCTCGGAGCGTTCGATGATGGTGCTGCTCATGTCTCGTCTTCCTCTTCGGCCGCCGTGCCGGCGGTCATCGGTGCTACTTGGTGGCGGCGGCCGCGGCCGTCTGCGCCTGCTTGAGGGCGTCCTCCGGCGATGCGGAACCGCTCAGGCTGTTCTGGACGGCCTTCCAGAGCTGCTCCGAGATCTTCGGGTACTTGGTGCCGAGGTTGTCACTCGTGCGACCCTTGGCGTCGGAGACGGCAGTCACCCACGGCTTGAGGTCGGCGTTCTGCGCGACCTGCTCCGTCTGGGCGGCCACGGTCGGAGCGACGTAGGAGAGGGTGTTGTCGGTCGACACGAAGTTCTTCGTGCTCGTGAGGCACGACTGGATCTTCTCGGAGATCTGGTAGCGGGCCGAGTCCTTCTGGACGGGGATCGTCAGGAACTCACCGCCGGTGGGAGCGGGAGCCGCGCCACCGTCCTTCGCCGGGATCGAGATGATGCCGTAGTCGATGCCGGACGCCTTGACTCCTGCGAGCTGCCACGTGCCGTTCTCGCTGAAGGCGAAGTTGCCGGTCAGGAACTCCTGCCACGACGTGGTCTGGGTGTTGTTGATGACCGAGTTGGGCGCGTAGCCCTTCTTGACCCAGTCGGTCCAGAGCGAGAGGGCCGAGACCGCGTCCGACGAGTCGAGCTTGGTCAGGTTCGCGCCGGAGCCCCAGTAGAAGGGCAGGAACTGGAAGCTTCCCTCCTCCGTCCCGATGCCGGAGAAGGTGATGCCCTTCTTGCCGGTCGCGGTGACCTTGGAGAGAGCGTCGGTGAGCGAGGACCAGTCGGTGATCTTCGTCGCGTCCACGCCGGCCGCCGTCAGGATCTTCTTGTTGTAGTAGAGGGCGAGGGTGTTGGCGCCGATGGGGACCCCGTACGTCTTCCCGTCGATCTGGCCGGCCGCGAGGATGTTCTTCTCGATGTCGGTCGTGCTGGTCTTCGTCTCCGACGTGTCGGTCAGGATCCCGGCGTCGGCGAGGGTGGAGACGACGGGGTTGTCGACGAGCAGCAGATCCGGGGAGTTGCTCTGCTGGCCGGCGAGGAGCGCCTTGCTCGTGAGGTCGGAGGTGTCGTAGCCCGTGCGCTTGACGGTCACGCCCGCTTCGGTGCCGCACTTCTCGACGAGCTTCGTCCACGGCGAGGAGCCGTCGAACTGGGGGTACGGGTCCCAGAAGGTGTACGTGCCCTTGGGCGCGGCACCGTTCGAGGAGGGGGACGACGAGGCACAGCCGGTGAGGGCTGCGGAGGCGGCGACGAGGCCGAGGAGCGCCACCAGGGAGCGCTTGCGGCGGAAGGACGAGATCACAGTGAATTCCTCTCTGAATGCAGCGTGTCTGCACGATGCAGGTGGGAGAGGCCCGCTGTGTGGGTGATCTCTCCGCTGAAATCGAAACCGAAACTGGTTTCGGAGAGAACTTAGATTCGCTGGCGATTGCTTGTCAAGCGCAACTGAACTAATTTCGGAATATGGCACCAGACAGGATCGGCCGCATCGAGGAGGGCCGCGCGACGCTCTCCGACGTCGCCCGGGCGGCGGGAGTGTCGGTCGCCACCGCCTCCAAGGCCCTGAACAAGCGGATTCACGTCAAAGAAGAGACCCGGAAGCGCGTCGAAGCGGCCGCTCTGTCGCTCGATTTCACCCCGAACTTCTTCGCGAAGGCCCTGAACTCGGCGCGGACCAATACCATCGGGATGGTCACGAGCGACCTCGACAACCGATTCGTCCTCCCGATCCTGCTCGGCGCCGAAGACGCTTTCGGAGCGGGATCGCTCTCCGTCCTCCTGGCCGACGCTCGCGACGACGCGATGCGCGAGCGCCTCCACATCGAGACGCTGCTCACCCGGAAGATCGACGGTCTGCTCGTGGTCGGCCGGACGACCAACCCGCGACCTCCCGTCTCCATCGCCGCCGACGTGCCCGTCGTCTACGTCTACGCCCCCTCTACCGACACGGCCGACGCCTCCTTCACGCCCGACAACGTGCTGGCCGGGCGCCTGGCCGCCCGCCGGCTCCTCGAGGCGGGGCGGCGCTCCATCGCCCTGGTCAACGGCGAGTCCTCCTACGCCGCAGCCCAGGACCGCGCGCGCGGCGTGACGCAGGAGCTCCGTGAGTGGGGCATCGCGCTCACGGGCGGCGAGAGTCTCTTCGGGCAGTGGGGCGAGCGGTGGGGACGCGACTGCGCCCGGCTCGTCGCCTCCGCGCATCCGGATCTCGACGCCATCGTGGCCGGCAGCGACCACATCGCCCGCGGTGTGCTCGACAGCCTCGAGCGGCTGGGTCGCCGCGTGCCCGACGACATCGCCGTCGTCGGCTTCGACAACTGGGACATCCTCGCGGCCGAGTCGGAGCCGCCCCTCACCAGCATCGACATGAACCTCGAGCACCTCGGACGCGCGGCCGCGCAGGCGCTCGTCGAGGCGATCGACGGGCGCCCGCGCACCGGGCTGCACCAGGAGGTCGTGCGCCTCGTCGTGCGGGAATCCGCCTAGGCGCGCACCCGCACCCTCCGCCGCCGCAGCACCAGCAGCAGCCCCGCCATCATGGCGAGGAGCGCCGCGCCGAGACCGGTCCAGACCCCGTTCGCGCCGGTGAAGGCGAGCCCGGGAGCGGGAGTCGGGGCAGGAGCCACGGGGGCCGTGTTCGACGACACCAGGTTCGGGTCCGTGCCCGTGGTGGGCGTCCCCGGGCCGGGCGGCACCTGGGCGGTGGCGCTCGTGACCGTGGCGGTGTTGACGATCGAGTCCGGCGCGTCGCCGGCCACGAGCGTCGTCAGACGGATCGTGCGCGTCTGCCCGACCGCGATCGCGCCGTCGAACGAGCAGCTGACGGTCGCGCCGGTGACGGCGCAGCGGACTCCCGCGCCGCTCGACGACACGTACGACAGGCCGCGGGGCAGCCGGTCGACGACGGTCACGGCACCCGGGTCGGGCGTCGGACCGCGGTTGGTGACGGCGAGCAGGTAGTCGAGCGTCTTGCCGCGCACCGCGTCCCCGACGTGCGTCTTCCGCAGCACGAGCTGGCTGAGCGCCGGGACGCTCACCCGGTCGCTCGCCGCGTTGTTCGCCGGGTCGGAGTCGACCGTCGTGGACGACACGTCGGCGGTGTTGACGACCGCCGGGTAGGCACCGGCCGTGACGGTGGCGTTGACCACGAGGGTCGGAGCGACGGCGTTCGCGGGCAGCGTCCGGCCGAGCACGCAGGTGACCGGCGTGCCCGTCGAGCCCGCGGCTCCTGCGGTGCAGTCCCAGGCGGGGTCGCTGCCGGCGGCGTCGACCCAGGTCAGGCCGGTCGGCAGGACGTCGACGACCTTCACGCCCTCGGCGTCGGACGGACCGCCGTTGGCGACGCCCAGGCGGAACGGCACGGTCGTGCCGATCGTCGTCGGCCCGCTGTGCGTCTTCGTGATCGAGAGGTCGGCGACCGCCCCGATCACGATCGTCGAGGTCCCGGTCCCGTTCGTGCCGATGTCGGTGGTCCGCGACGACACGGCGGCCGTGTTCGTCTCCGACGAGTTCGTCAGGCCCGGGTCGATGTGCGCCGTGAGCAGGAGCCGCGGCGCGGTCGCCCCGGCCGCCAGACCCGATCCGTCGGCCGTCTCGCAGGTGACGGTCTGCGCGTCGAGGGCATCGACGACGCAGGTCCAGTCGGCGTTCGACGCGACGAAGGAGAGGCCGGCGGGCAGCGTGTCGACGACCCTCAGCGGACCGACGGCGTCGGACGGCCCGTCGTTCGTCACGGCGATCGCATAGCGCTGGTCGGTGCCCGCGTCCGCGGTCGTGACCGGGTCGCCGTTCGCGTCGACGGCGGTCTTGGTGAGCGCGAGGGACGCGTTCGCCCGCACGGTCACGTCGGCGGTGCTCGTGTCGGTGTAGCTGCCCTGCGTGTCCGTCCAGGCGACGCGCGCCGAGTTCGTCAGGACCTCCGGCTCGGCGTCCGTGCCCTGCAGGACGGACGCCGCGACGTGCGCGGTGAGAGTCAGCGTGCTGGTCCCCGGCGGGAGGAGAGCGCGCGAGCAGGTGCCCGTGGCGTCGTCGCAGGTCCACCCGGCGCCCGTGACGGAGACGATGGTCATGCCGGCCGGCACGAGATCGGTCAGGAGCACCGACCGCGCGGCCGAGGGGCCGTCGTTGGTGACCGCCAGCGCGTAGGTGGCGTCCTGCCCGGCGACCACCGTGGCTCCGGACGTCACCGTCTTCACGAGGTGCAGGGTGGCGCTCGACGTGATGACCGTGGGGTCGGATGCCGTTCCCGGCGTGCCGATCGACCCGGCCGGCGGGGTCGCCGTGGCCGTGTTCGTCACCGTCTGCGGGTCGAGCGAGGCGTCCGTGGTCGCGGTCACCGTGATGGGCGCGAAGTCGACGTCCACGCCGGCGGTCGCCGCCGTGTCGCAGGTGACGACCTGGCCGGCGTCGGAGCAGGTCCAGCCCGTCCCGGTCGCCGACGCGAACGTCAGGCCGTCGGGGAGGGTGTCGACGACGTGAGCGCCGTTCGCGGCGACCGAGGGGCCGGCGTTCGTGGCGACGAGCGTGTACGAGACGCTCTCACCGGCGCGGATCGCCCCGGAGGGGTGCGTCTTCGTCAGCTCGAGGTTCGTCGTGGGCGTGGAGCCGTTCGTCCAGCTCCCCGTCGTCGACGGGGCGTTGTCGGCGGATCCGGTGGCCGTGTTCGTGACGGTGCCGGTGAGGTCGGCGGGCACGCGCGCGGTGATCGAGACGGTCGCCGTGCTGCCGCCGTCCGCCGCGGAGAGCGTCCCGGCGAGGTCGCAGCCGACGGTCGAGGGCGGGCTCGACGTCTCCGAGCACGTCCAGGTCCCGACCGAGCTGGACGACGACAGGTAGGTGAGGCCGTTCGGGAGCGGGTCGCTGATCGACACGTTCCGCGCATCCGCGTCGCCGGTGTTCGTGACGCTCACCGTGAACGTCGCGGTGGAGCCGGGCACGATGTCCGGCGAGGCGAGGGTCTTCACGACCCGGAGGGTGGTGTCCGTCGCGGTGGCGGTGCTGGCCGTCGCCGTGTCGTTGCCGGGGTTCGGATCGGTCGTCGTCCCGGTCACGGTCGCCGTGTTCGAGAGGGTTCCGGTGAAGGAGCTCGCGAGCGTCCCGGTGAGGGTGATCGGCGTCGCGGGCGTGTTCGCCGCGAGATCGCTCGGGAGCGTGCACGTGACGACCCCCGCCGCGACGTCGCAGGTCCAGTCGGAGCCGCCGGTCGCGGTGACGCCGGTCACGCCGGCGGGCACCGTGTCCTTCACGACGATGTCGGCGCGCGACGTCGACGGGCCGAGGTTCCGCACCGCCAGCTGCCACGTGACGGTCCGCCCGGCGTGGACGGCGCCCACCGACTTGGCGATCGCGAGGTCGGCTCGCTGCGCCGTCGTCACCGTGCTCGTCGCGCTGTCGTTCGAGGGGTCCGGGTCGAAGGTCGCGCCCCGGACGGTCGCGGTGTTCGTGAGGGACTCGACGGCCGCGTCGGAGGCGACCGCGACGCTCACCGAGATCGCCGGGAACGAGCGGCCCGAGGCGAGGGTGTCGGAGGACGCGGTCCGCGAGCACGTGAACGAGCCGTCCGACGCGGGAGTGCCGCAGCTCCAGCCGGATCCGGTCGCCCCCGTGATCGTCACGCCGGCGGGCAGCGTCGCCGGGGTGTCGGTGACCGTGAAGGGGCCGACCGCGGTGTCGGGGCCGCGGTTGGTGACGGTGATCGACCAGCCGGACACCGTGGATCCTGCGATCAGCGCCTCATCGGGCGCCTTGGCGACGGCGAGGTCGGCCGAGGCGATCGTCGTCGACGCGGTCGCCGCGGGGCCGCCGTAGGAGCCGTCGGCGTTGCCGCTCGCCCCCGTGCGATCGGTCGCGGCGGGCGTCACCCTGTTGACCTGCGGCGTGTCCACGCCCGGGTTCGTGGTCGCGCCCGCGCCGGGTGTCGCCTGGTAGCGCAGCGTCCCGAAGGCGTTCGTGGCGAGCGGTCCGAGGTCCGACCAGACGAGCGTCTGAACGGCGCCCGAGACGGTGACCGCAGGATCCGGGACCGCGGCGAGCGCGGCGCCGTTCGTCGAGTACCGGGCCGATCCCGCGACGTAGGTCCAGTTCGCCGGCAGCACGTCCGTGGCCGACACCGTCGCGGCCGGGGCGCCGCCGTTCGTCAGCGTGACCCCCCAGGCGAAGGGCTGGTCGACGTAGGCGAGAGCGCCGCCCACGGCCTGCTTCGCGGCGGTGACGCGCGGGAAGGCGGGCGTGACCACGGCGGTCGCGGGCTGCGAGGGCCCGTAGGCGACTCCTGCGCCCTCGACCGACCTGTAGGACTGCACGGTCGCCGTGTTCGTCAGCCCGGCGGTGTGGAGATTCGCCGACCCGGTCAGGGTTGCGCGGTAGGTGTAGGTCTTCGAGGCTCCCTTGGCGATGGTGACGCCAGACCACGTGATCGTGCCGCCGCCGTTCGCACCGGCGCCGCTGAGCGTTGCGTTCGACGCGAGGGAGGCGGTGTCGACGACGACCCCGTCGGGGACCTGGTCGGTCACGACGGTGTCGAAGGCGCCGCTGGTGTTCGCGGTGTTGTCGTTCGTCGCGGTCACCGTGTACGTGAAGGTGTCTCCGGGCTGCGGGGTGCCGGTGCTGACGCCCTTGACGATCGTGACCGCGGGCGTCGTCACCGTGCTCGTGACCGTCGCCGACGTGGCGTTCTGGTCGGAGGGCGAGGTGACGGACGTCGGGTCGCCCTTGTCGGTCGCGTTCCAGGTCAGCGTCGAGCCGTTCGTGACCTGCGTGCCGCGGGCGATCCCCACGGTGGTGGACAGCTTCGCGGTGAACGACACCGCGAGGGTGTGACCGCCCGGGGCCGCGGCGACCGTGCCGAACGACCAGCCGACGGTGGTGCGTCCGCCCGCGGTCGCCGGCGTGAGCGCCACGCAGGTCACGGGCGAACCGTCGACCGTGCACGTCGGCGTCCCGGTGACGGTGAGACCGGCCGGGAGCCTGTCGGTGAGCGCGACGTTGTAGAGGTTGACGTTCGCAGGCACGGTGGCGGTCAGACCGTAGACGAGCGAGTCGCCGGCGGCCACGGTCGGTGCGCTGACAGACTTCGCGATCGTGGGCGCGGTCACGCTGACGGTCGCCGTGGCGAGGGCCCCGACGACGCTCTCGTTCGCCGTGCTGATGCCGCCGTCGGCGAGGGTCGAGGTCACGACGTTCGCGGTGTTCGTGTACGACTGCTTGCCGGCCGCGTTCGGGTCGACGGTCGCGGTGATCGTGAGCGCCGAGGACGCCCCGGCCGGGAGGTCGCCGATCGAGAAACCGGTCAGGGTGGTTCCCGTCGGGCAGCCCTGGCTCGTCGCCGTCTGCGTCGTGCCGGTTCCCGCGGTGGGCGTGATGGACGTGACACCCGGGGGCAGGGTGCCGTACGCCGTGAAGGTCAGGCCGGCGGGCAGGCAGTCGACGAGCTGGGTGTCGTGTCCCGTGGGGCTGCCGGCGGCGTTGCCCGGACGGAGGGTGAAGACGACGTCCTGCCCGGCTCCGACGTTGGTGGCCGGGTTCGCGGTCTTCACGAGCGTCGGCGCAGGAGCCACGACCGTGACGCTCTTCGTCGCCGTCCTCGGCGGCACGGCCGCCGCTCCGGTGTCCCCCGACACCGTGCTGGTGAACGTGGCGGTGTTGACCTTCGCGCCGAGGGCCGCGCCGGGGGCGACGCGGAGACCCGTGACCGTGACGAAGAAGACCTTCGCGCTCCCGGCTCCCGCCGTGAAGTTGTCGTAGCTCGCGGGGAAGGTGAGGGTGCCGGTGGCGCTCAGGGTGAACGAGGCGCCGCCGAAGGAGAACGTGCCGGGACCCTGCGTCGTGCCGTCGGGCAGGGTGGCGACGTAGGCGGTCGCGGCCGTCGTCTCGATGCCGGTCGGCAGCGCATCCGCGAGCACGCCCCGGTAGACGGAGCTCTGCGCCGGGACCGTGACGCCGTAGGTGTAGGAGACGTTCTCCCCGCCGACGGCCTGGTTCGCGGCGTCGTTGCCCGTCTCGGCGATCGAGGTGACTCCGGTCTTCGTGACGGCCGCGTCGGGCACGGTGAGCGTCGCGGAGTCGTTCGCTTGCGGTGCGTTGGCGTCGGCGCTGTGCGTCCGGTCGAGCGAGGAGGCGGTGTAGAACTGCGTCGTCCCGCCGTTCGGCGTCCCGTCGCTGTTCTGAGCGGTGAACGACGTCACCGAGGCGTCGTTGGTGAGGGCCGTCGACACGCTCACGCCCTGCGGGACCGTGACCGAGTACGTGACAGCGCTCGAGCCGGTCGCTCGGACGGTGGGGATCGTCCACACGATCACGGACGCGCTGCCGTGGGCCGGGTCGATCCCGGCGGGGGGCGTGTCGGAGCAGACGCCCGAGTCGGACACGGCGGAGACGTCCGAGCAGGTGATACCGGGCGGGAGCGCGTCCCAGACGGTGACGGCGTTCACGTCGCGGGCGTTCCCCGCGGCCGCGGTCCCGAGGTTCGAGACGCTCAGCGAGAATCCGACGACGGAGCCCTCGCGGGCGGTCGCGGCTTTCACCGGCTGGGCGACGGGGTCGGTGCTGTCCGAGACGATGGTCTTGGCCAGACCGACCTGCGGGGCGGGGGCGACGCGGAAGCCGGCGCTGTCCCGGAGCGCCAGCGCGGCTCCCGCCGTGTTCGCCTGACGGTACTTCATCAGGTTGTCGACGAGATCAGGAGCCGCGGCCTGGGTCTTGGCGGTGGTCACGGTCGCGCTCAGGTAGAGGACGGCGACGGCGCCCTTGGCGACGAAGAGACCCCGCTGCCCCGGCTGCGTCGTCCCGAGGTCCCAGACGGGCGCGCCGGCCGTCGACCGGACGGTGTCGACGGCGACCTGGTCGGCGGGGAGCGTGTTCGCCCCGCCGAGGGCGTAGTCCTGGCCCGCGACGGGCGTCGTCGGAAGCGACAGGTTCGCCGGGAGGAGGTCGGTGATGCGGGCGTTCCGCGTGATGGTGTCGGCGGAGAAGTTCACCGTCAGCTCGAAGCAGACGCGGTCGCCCAGCTGGAAGATCGGGCCGGTCGCCGTCGTCGACGCCGTGTACGAGCCCGCTTGCGCTGCGCAGTCCGTGGCCGTCGCGACGTTCTGGCGGGCGAGGATCTTCTTGCTGATCGAGGGGGCCACGGTCGACTTCGACGCGCGGGAGTCGTCCGTCACGTCGACCGTGGCCGGCGTCTGGCCGGTCGCGGGCACCGCGGTCGAGCGGCCGGCGATGGAGACTCTGTTCGTGAAGGAGTCCCCGACCGCCGTGGGCTGCCCGGCGCGCGGCGTCCCCGAGTAGGCCGTGCGCATCAGCACGTTGTAGCCGATGTGCACGGCGGTGTCCGGCGCGTGCGGCTGGTCCGTCGGCACCAGCGTCAGCGTGAACTCGCCGGTGGACGCGTCGTAGGCGAGGTTCGTCGCCGCAGCGTTCGTGATCGTCGCCTGCGAGCCCGTCCAGACGGACGGGGCGCAGTCGGCCGGGATCGGATCGCCCGACGTCGGAGTCCCCGCGGGGACGGCCGGGCAGAGTCCGTCGTCGAGGACGTCGGTGATCGTCATCCCGTCGTCGGAGACGTACTCGCTCGACCGCACGAGGAGGTCGTACGGACTGAGCTGACCGGCCGAGAACGTCGGATCGGTCGACTTCACGATCGACAGGTCGGAGGCCTTGACGGTGACGGAGTCGGTCGCGGAGACGGCCGTCGAGGCTCCGGACGCCACGGCTCCGGTGTACGTGCCGGTGGCGACGACGGCGTTGGTGAAGGCCTGGGCGTCGCCCGTCTGGCGTGTGAGCGGTCCGGAGTTGTTGTCGAGGTTCGCCGTCTGGTCGCCGGAGGTGGCGGTCGGGCGGGGGCCGGTCCAGGTGTCGGTGTTGGCCCGGAGCGGGACCGCCGCGTAGTAGGAGACGGTGACGGGCGCCGCCGCCGTCAGCTGGCCGATCGACCAGGTGACCTTCGTGTAGACCCCGGCCGGGCGACCGACGGGGTTCGTGACCGTGTCGACCGACACGGGAGCGGGGCAGTCGGACGACGCCAGCGCGGTCGGAACGGTCTGGTCGAGGCGGTTCGCGCCGGGGTACTCGACGACGCCTGTGGTCGTGTGGTCGACGGCGCCGCAGCCGAGGAACTCCAGGCCCGCCGGCAGATAGTCGACCACCGTGACGGCGTTCGTCGGGTTCGACGCCGTGTTCCGCACGGTGAACGAGTACTTCGTCGGCTGGTCGTGCACGCCGCGCATCAGTTCGTGCTCGGGGCTCGGCTCCGTCTTCGTCACGGCGAGCGCCGACACCGTCGTGGTGCTGCTCGAGGCGGTCGCACTATCGGTGAACGACCCGGGCACGACCGTGTTCGAGGCGTCGAACTTCGGCAGCATCCGGGCGTCGGAGTTCGCGTACGCGGCGGCCTGGCCCGTCACGGTCGAGCCGACGGGGAACACGGCCGGATCCGGCTGCACCGAGAACGAGATCGATTCGGTGTCGTCGGAGGAGAGGTCGGAGACGTTCGACCAGACGAGCACCTGGTGCGTGACCGCCGGGGGGCCCGCCTGGTCGGTGATCGTGACGATGGTCGGCTCGCCCGTTGAGGCGCCCGCGGAGCCGGCGACGTAGGCCACGCCGGTGGGGAGTTCGTAGCGGTACGAGAGGTTGTACTCGTCGGTGGTCGACGGGTTGGACGCCGACAGGGTGACCGACACCGGGGCTCCGGCCAGGATGCTCGGGGACGCCGTCGCCGTGAGCGTCATCGTCGTCGCGGCGGACGCGGCCGTGAGCGGCACGGCGACGAGCCCCGCGGCGAGGAGGAGGATGGACAGACCTCCGGCGAGGAACCGGGTGATGCCCTTCACAGGAGACCGCTGACAGCGCGGCGTGCGGAGGTCGCAGCGGAGGACGCGGCGCGCACCCCGGCATAGGGTGCTGGCTGGAAGGTCATGATCGGTCCCTCGACGTCGCGGCGGTGCGGGCAGGATCCGCGGTGGTCTCGGGAACGAGGTCGTCCGCGGCTCCTGCTGGTCATTCTGTGGGTGAATGTCTTGCCTGTCGAGCATTTCGCATTATCGAATTACTGTCTCCACCCCCGTTCGGGGCACCCGCGACCTAGCTGACGAGCCAGGCGCGGGCCGTGCCGACGAGGGCGGCGACGCCGTTGGCCAGGGTGGGCCGCTCGACCGGGTGGTAGCTCGGCGAGTGGTTCGACGGGAGCGAACCCACGACGGACGCGATGCCTGCCATGCCCTGCGCCCCGGCGAACAGGGCCGGGTCCGCTCCGCCGAGGAGCCAGAAGACGATCGGCGCACCGGCCGCCGTCGCGAGCACCTGCACGTCCTCGCTGCTCGGCAGGGGGCCGGGATCCATCACGCGGCCCTCCCCCACGACGGCCTCGAGGGCCGGCCGCGCCCGCTCGCAGGCGTCGACGTCGGTGACGAGGGTGGGCGACGACTCCTCGAGGATCAGCTCGGGGAGCCTCGGGGCTCCTGCCGCCTCCGCCTCGGCGTTCACGATGCGCGTGATCGAGGCGAGGACGCGATCGCGGACGGCCGGGTCGTAGGTGCGGGCGTTCACGAGCAGGGTGGCCGTCTCGGGGATGATGTTGTGCTTCGTACCCGCGTTCACGGCTCCGACCGTGACCACTGCGACCTGGGAGGCGGACGTCTCGCGCGCCACGATCGTCTGCAACCGCAGGATCGTCGCGGCCGCGATCACCACGGGGTCGACCGTCGTCTCGGGGCGCGATCCGTGCCCGCCGCGGCCGAAGATCGTCACCCGCATCGAGTCGGTGGCCGCCCACATCGGGCCGGGAGTGAGGCCCATGGTCCCGGCCGGGAGCGGCGCGACGTGCTGGCCGAGGACGACGTCCGGTCGGGGCAGCCTCGCCACGATCCCGTCGTCGATCATCGCCCGAGCGCCCTTCGCGAGCTCCTCGGCCGGCTGGAACACGGCGACGACGGTTCCCCGCCAGTCGTCCGCCTCGGCGAGCTCCTCGGCCGCACCGATCAGGCACGCCACGTGGACGTCGTGTCCGCACGCGTGCGACACGCCCGCGACGGTGCTCGAGTACGGCAGGCCGGTCTCCTCCTGCACCGGCAGGGCGTCCATGTCGGCGCGCAGCCAGACGGTGGGGCCGGAGCCGCAGGTCAGGACCCCGACCACGCCCGTCCCCGCGATCCCCTCCTCGACCGTGAAGCCGAGGTCGCGGAGCGCTCGGGCGGCGATCCCCGCCGTCCGCGTCTCGGCGAACGAGACCTCCGGGTGGCGGTGCAGATCCTCGTAGATCTCGACGACTCTCGACTCGCGCGCTGCGTCCATGGGCGCCACGGTAGTCCTCTCCGGCGTCCGACCCGAAGGCGTTCCGCGCCGCACGGGGCGCCTAGGTCGCCGGGAGGACCGCCGACACGGTGATGAGCTTCACGGTGTCGCTCGAGCAGCCCGTGAGGCCCGGGAGAGCGACGTAGAGCGGTTTCGAGGAGCCGGGCGGGGTGATGCTGATTCCCGTCGCGGCGCGTGGGACGCAGGTCGACGACGGGTAGTTGAGAGCCTGCGTGATCCTGATCGGGATGATGGCCGTTCCCCGGGGCGGCAGGGTGACGGTCGGATGCGCGACCTCCTCGTTCCGCTGCGACGGAGAACCGATCGCCGGTCCGCCCGCCGCGGCGACGAGGGCGACGGACGGCCACCCCGTGAGCACGCACGACGTCGCCGAGGTGTTCGTCACGACGACGTCGGGGAGGATCGACCCGGCGGCTCCCCCGTCGCCGCTCGAGACGGCTCCGGACAGCTCGTCACCGGCGCAGGCGGAGGAGCGGAAGCTCGGGACCGTGGAGGACGCCCTCGGCGTCGTCCCGTCGGTCGCGGTGGGCACGCCGGCGGAAGAGCATCCCGCCAGGGTCATCGCGACCGCGAACGCGACTCCGGCAGCCGTGAGACGTGCCCGAGGGAGCGTGAGGCGTGCACGCGGGAGGAGGGGCCTGGTCATGGTGTCCTTTCGTCGGTCGCACCGAGGGTGAGGGTGGCGGTGAGACCTCCGCCGGGGGTGTCGGTGAGGTGCAGGGTTCCGTGGTGGACCTCGGCGATCCACTCGACGATCGCGAGGCCGCGCCCCGTTCCCGACCCCGCTCCGACCCCGGCGTTCCGGACCTCCGCGCGGAGTCCTTCCGCGATACCGGGCCCGTGATCCGCGACGGCGAACGACCGGGGGCCCACCGTCACGTCGACCACGCCGCCGCCGCCGTAGCGGAGAGCGTTCTCGAGGAGGTTCCTGACCGCCTGGGCGAGCAGTTCGGGGTTCCCTGTCACGACGGACGGGGCCGCGTCGGCGCTGCTGCGGAAACGCTCCGGCGCGTATTCGCGCACCTGCGCCTCGACGAGCTGGTCGAGGCGGAGCGGCCGGAACTCGAGGTCGGCCCGACCATCCTGCGCCCGCGCCCTCGCGAGCAGACCCGTCACGAGATCGCCGAGGCCTCGCACCTGTGCTGCCGCTCGGTCGATCGTGTCCCGATCGGTGAGCGCAGGATCCCGCCCCTCGACGTCGAGGATCAGGCTCAGCCGGGCGAGCGGTGTGCGGAGCTCATGGGAGGCCTCGACGAGGAACTGCTCCTGCCGCTCGAGGCTCCGCAGGGCGGGCCTCATCGCGAGCCCGGAGACGGCGTGGCCGACCAGGGCCGCCAGGACCGTCAGTAGGGCCACGGTGCCCGTGAGGAACGAGACGAGGGACCGGTGCTCGTCGGCGCCGGGTGTCGGCCCGCCGACGATCACGACGGCACCGACGCGGCCCAGGTCGAGCACGGGCACGGCTGCCCAGCGATAGACCTCGCCGGTGCTCGTCGGGAGGACAAACCTCGCCACCGTGGTCGTCGTCGTCATCGACCGGACGATGGTGGCGAGTCCCGCGTCCGTCGGCAGGACCTCCTGCGAGGGCGACGCGAGGACGATCTTGCCCCCGGACACGACGCCGTAGACCTCGTCGTCGGGAAGCGCCGTGCGCTGGTCGAGAGCACCGAGCTCGAGGCCGTGCGTCCCGAACTGGACCTGGTCGGCGACGAGCGACACCTGCTGCGCGCTCTCCGTCGCGATCCGGCTCTCCCGCTCCGACGTGTCGACCCGGATCGCGATCACAGCGAGCACCACGAGACAGAGCACCGTGGTTCCGGCGAAGACGACGGTCATCGTCCAGCGGATCCGGCGCAGTCGACGAGCACCGGGAGACCGGCCGGGGCGGACGATGGTCACGGCAGGGCGCTCACGACGCGGTACCCGACGCCGCGCACCGTCTCGACGGGGTCCGGCGCCCCGAGTGTCCGGCGAAGTTGCCAGACGACGACGTCGACCACGTTCGACGCGGGATCGTGGACCTCGTCCCAGCACCTGTCGATGAGCCGCGATCGGGAGACGACGGCACCCGGCTCCTCCATCAGGACCTCGAGGACGGCGAACTCCTTCGGCGTCATCGACAACAGGACACCGGCACGGGTCACCTGGTGGCGCAGCGGATCGAGACGGAGGTCGCCGGCGGTGAGCTCCGTCGTCGGAGGTCGGGCGGCGCGGCTCGAGAGGGCACGCACCCGCGCGACGAGCTCGGCGAAGGCGAACGGCTTCACGAGATAGTCGTCGCCGCCGTGCTCGAACCCGTCGACCCTCTCGGCGATCGAGTCCCGGGCCGTGAGGAACAGCACCGGCGCGGCGACGCCGGTCGCTCGGAGCGACGAGACGAGATCGACCGCGTCTCCGTCGGGGACCGTCCGGTCGAGCACGAGGCAGTCATAGGCGGTGACGTCGATCTGGAAGCGGGCGTCCGAGAGGGTCGTGACCTCGTCCACACCGAATCCTGCGCGCCGGAGCCGCCCGGCGACCTCGTCGCGCAGGACCTCGTCGTCTTCCAGGAGCAGCAGTCTCACGGTTCGAGACTACGAGCCCGGAAGGACGGCGGACGCCGTCAGCAGCGGGGACTTCGCGTCGGCGCAGGCCGTGAAGCCCGTCGCCTTCACGAAGAGGGCGGTCTTCGATCCGGGCGGGTACACGCGGAAACCGTCCGCGGCGACGGGGCTGCACGACGACGACGGGAAGTTCGCCGCCTGCACGATCCGCAGAGGGACGATCGCTCGAGCACCGGGCCGGAGCGTCACCGTGGGATGCGACGCGGTCCGATTCTGGACCGCTGCCGCCCCGATCTGACGGCCGTCGCCGTGGCCCACGAACGAGACGCCCGGCCAGCCCTGGAGGGTGCAGGTCGACGAACCGCGGTTGGTCAGGACGAGGTCGGGTTCGACGGATCCGGCCGCCCCGCCGTCTCCCGCTGCCAGGGAGCCCACGAGGGAGCCGGCGGAGCACGTCGTCGAGGAGACGTGCGTCGCGGACCCTTGCGAAGGCGAGGCGCTGCCCGTGGACGGGTGAGCGGCGTCGGTCGTTGGAGTCGACGGGGCGGTCGTCGACGGGGCCGCGGCTTCTCCCGCGGGGCTCGTCGCCGAGGCGGGCGACGTCGGAACCGGGACGGTCGTCCCGTTCGTCGTCCGCGCCGAGCAGCCGGTCAGGGCTGCACCGAGCGCGAGCGCCGAAGCGGAGAGGGCGAGGACTGTGGAGAGGCGTTTTCTCGAGGTGATGTTCATGAAGACAACGATCACAAGGAGCACATTAAGCGAGCGTGAGGTCGCCGGAGGGCGGAGTCGCCCGGGTGACCCTATGATCGGCCCGTGCGAATCGTCCGGACGCGGTACAAGGTCCTCTACCTGCTCGGCTTCGGCGCGATCGGCTTCGCGCTGAGCGCGCTTCTCAATGCAGTCGACGGGAGCGGCCTCGCGGCCGCCGTCGCGTCGATCCTGCTGAACGGCCTCCTGGTGGTCGCCGTGCGCTGCTTCCGGGTCCCCGAGGAGGACATCGCGGCACCCCGTCCGTGGTGGCGGATGACGGGCCGCCCGACGGCAGGGTTCCTGCTCGGCACCGTCTACGGCCTCTCCGGCCTGGGTTACGCCGTCTTCGCCGTCCTCGGCCGGCTCCCCGCGGCGACGACACCGGAGGAGGCGGTGCAGGGCACGCCGTTCTTCGTCGTCGTGGACACGCTGATCGCCCTCGCCTGGGCCGTCCTCTACCTCCGGTCGTCGCGCCGGCTGGCCCGCGTGGGCGGCCCCGCCGTCGACTTCCCGGCCGATCGGGTCGGCTTCGGTGGTTCCGTCGTCGACGAGGGGCGCTGAGCGCGGTGCCGAAGGCCGTCTCCCTGATCCGCTCCCCGTCCCTGTACGGAGGCGTCGAGTACGCCTACGCCGCCACGGCTCCGGCGAGCGCGCGGCTCGTGTTCCTGGCCGGCTCCTGCCCCCTCGACCGGAACGGGGCGACGGTGGCTCGCGGCGACGTCGCGGGCCAGGCCGCGGCCTGCCTCGCGAACCTGGTCACGGCCCTGCAGGATGCGGGCGCCTCGCTCGAGGACGTCATCAGCACGCGCATCCTGGTCGCCTCCACGGACCGCAGCGACCTCGGGGCTGCCTGGGCCGTCGTCCGCGAGGCGTTCGGCGAGCACGACGTGCCGAGCACGCTGCTGGGGGTGACGGTCCTCGGCTACGAGGGGCAGCTTGTCGAGATCGAGGCGGTGGCGGCGGTCTCCGACTGATGCGCGGTGGGCGAGCGTCGGAAAGAGCGGTCTTCTCCGCCGCAGAGCGGCCCCTGCGGCCGGTTTCGACCGGAAAGACCACGATTTCCGCCGCGCACCCGAGCGTGCCCAGCGCGTCCCCCGTTCTGGGGACGCACGAGCGTCCCCCCGGGGGCCCCGCGCTGCTACCGTGATCGAACCGCGCGCGATCACCGCGCGGAATCCTCGCTCGGGGTGGGTCGGAGCGGTCGGAGACGTGCTCGACTCACGCCGAAAGTAGTGTCCTGCCCGTGAAGAGCTCCGCTTTTTCCCGCCGTCTCGCCGTCCCCGCCGTCCTCGTCCTGAGCGTCGGCGGAGCCGCCTTCGTCGCCGCGCCCGCGGTGGCGGCGCCCACGACGCAGGAGGCACCGGTCACGGCGAGCCCCGCCGCGACGCCGACCGCGACCGCGACCCCGTCGACCGCACCCGCGCCGACGTCGGCACCGGCCCCGACGCCGACCGCAGCCGCGCGCCCCGGCGCCACCGCGACTCCTGCGGCCCGCGTCGCCGCACCGACGGACCTCGCGCTGACATCCCCCACGCTCGACGCCGATGGCTCCGTCCGCGTGACCGGCGACCGCGTCGTCACGCTGGAGGGCCAGGCCCCCGTCGGCTCGAAGCTCCAGGTCACGAACGGGAACGGCGACGTCATCGCCCGCCTCACGACGACCGCGACGACGTTCTCGATCCCCCTCACCTTCACCACCGACGACGGCTACCAGCAGTACCTCAGCCTCTTCGGCACCAGCGGAGCGAAGCAGCTCACCGAGGTCGACTTCGTGGTGGTGTTCGACGCCCCGACGAGCGCCGTTCCCGCGATCTCGACTCCGTCGGGCGAGACATACCAGACCGTCCCCGCACCGTTCTCCGACGGCACGCCCAACGATCGCGTGGTCCTCGAGGGCACGGGAACCCCCGGCGAGAGCATCTTCCTGTACGTCGAGAGCGACGACCCGTTCTCCGACTACAGCGGCGGTCAGTGGGACGACATCACCGTCGACGACAACGGGAACTGGTCGGGCGACCTCTTCGTCGACTTCGGCACCGTGTCCGTGACCGCCACCCAGGCGAAGATGAACGAGAACTACGAGGAGACGACCGTCGAGTCGGACCTCTCCCCGGCCATCACCTTCACCGTCGATCGCACACCCGGCGCGATCCTCCCGCCGGTGATCTCGACCCCGAACTACGGCGACCTCCCCTTCTCGGCCGACTTCAACCCCGGTAACGGCAGCTACTCCTTCACGACTTGGTCCCCCGCGAGCGCCACACGCGTGTCGGCTCCGGCTCGCACGCAGCACCCGCTCTCGCAGGCCGCCAAGCTGACGGCGGAGCGCAGGATGCAGACCCGCGCGCAGCACCCGGACACCGCCGTCACCCCGACCCAGTCCGCGGTCCGCACCCTCTCCGCGCTGGCCCGCGTGTCGGCCCCGCGCGACATCGATTTCCCCGACACCCTCGACGAGCTCGTCGAGAAGTACGGCATCCCGGTGAAGGGCGTGCCGAGTGCCACCGCCGTCGGCAAGGTCGACATGACCGTCTCGGGGACCGGGACGCCGGGCAGCGACGTCGTCCTCTACGAGGAGAAGGCCCAGCCGGCCCTCGACTACCTGCAGGGCCTCTACCCGACCCTCTTCGCCGACGCCGGCCAGGGCGCGCCGCTCGAGCCGGTGGGCAGGAAGCTCCTCGCCCCCGCGGCCGTCGGCACCGGGGATCCTGCCGCGACGTCCGACCTCCCCACCGACGACGGCACGATCCGCGTCGGCGCAGACGGCACCTGGACGGCGACCCTGTCGCGGGTGCCGGGCAACTACCTGCTCACCTCGTTCACCACCCGTAACGGCGGTGCGGCGACCGCCGACTACTCCGTCGCCGGGAAGGTCAGCCTGGTCCACCTGACGGGGACGCCGCGCGCGGTGGCGGTCGCTCCGGCGGCTGTCACGCAGCTCGCCTTCACCGGGTCGAACCCGGGCTCGGCGATGGCGTGGGCCCTCGGGGCTCTCACCGCGGGTGGGGCGCTTCTCGCAGCGGCCCGTCGTCGGCGCCACCGCGACTCCTGAGCACCACCTCGGCGGCGTCGATCCCGACGTCGCCGGGCGCCGCGAGGTCGCGGTCGAACACGCGTCGGACGGAGTTGCCGGCGAGGTCCTCGAGGCGCACGTCGACGTGCAGGGCATGCGGCGCGGCTCCGGAGGCGGGGACGAAGGTCCAGACGCGGGCCTCGGGATCGAGCGACGCCGCCCCGGGGGTCGCCAGCCCGTGCTCATCGGTCGCCCAGAGGCAGCGGAGCGCCAGCACGGGGTCGAGGGGGCGGTCGAAGACGACGTTCAGGGCATCCTGCGGGCCTTCGGGCCAGGTGACCTGCCAGCGGGCGGGATCGAGGCGGGTCCGGATCGGCGGGGCGACGCGGTAGGTCCGTCGCACCTCGCTCACCAGGCTGGCCCCCGTCGCGTCGCGGATCGTCGCGTCGACGACGAGCGTCACGCTGCCGCCCTCGCGGAGCGGCGGCCCGGCCTGCACGTTCGGCTGGAGGCCGCGCTTGATCCGCCCCGGCTCGAGCAGCACGGTGAGCCGGCGGCGGTCGCGGTCCCAGAGTTCCGGCGGCATGTCGAGGAGCGTCCCGGCCAGCTCTCCCCCGGCCTCGTCGAGCAGCCGGAGCCGCCCGGACGCCGACCCCTCCTCCATCGGTGCGGAGAAGGTCACGGCGAACCGCAGGATGTTCTCGGGCACCTCCCCGACGGAGGGCTCGATCCGCTCGACGACGGTGGTCGGCGCGGCCACGGTGTCCGGGACGACGACGCGCCCCAGCTCCCGCCAGGCCGAGCCGGGCCCGGCCTGCCGCGCGACGACGGCGAACCGGGTTCCCGGAACCGTGGCGAACCGGGGGGTGAACCTCGCCTCGTCGCCGTCGCTCACCCAGGAGCCGGCGGTAACCACCAGCTCCTGCCCCAGGTCGAGCGCCCCGACCGGCACGACCGCGATGCCGTCAGGGAGGTGGGCGCCGCGGACGACGACGGTGCCGTCGCTCCAGGACGCGTCGATCCCGCTCAGAGGTCGGCCGCGCGGAAGGTGTGCAAACGGGTGTCGTCGCCGGTCGCCTGGACCACGACGACGCTTCCGCGGTCGAGGTTCGCCATCCAGGTGACTCCCGGGTGGTCGAGGCTCTCGCGGGGGATGCCGAGCGAGTGCTCGGGGTCGGAGAGGGGGAGGTCGAGATGCTCCTGCCCGTCGATGGACGCCGCCGGGATCTTCAGGAGCGGGTGCCGCGTGTTCGAGACGAGCAGGAACTCCTCGCCGTCGCGCTCGTAGGAGACGATGCTGAACGGCTGGTTCATCGGGCCGAGCTCCGCGACCGTGCGACCGCGGACGAGTCCGCCGCCCCGCAGCGCATCGACCGGGAAGGAGACGACCGGCGTGCAGGTGTAGGTGGCCAGGATGCTCGAGCCGCCGTCGAAGGTCGTGAGCGCGCGGATCGGCGACTGCGTCTCGTACTTGCCGTGGTCGACGTGGAAGATCTCGACCGACGTCTCCGTCACCGCCCCGTCGAAGGGATAGGCGACCTGGCGGAGTCGGGAGGTGAACTCCTCGTTGCTCAGGCCCGCGACGACGAGGGTGCCGTCGAGCCAGGCGAGGTCGGTGATGCTGGACCGCTGGAGCGGCACCTGCGCGATGTCGAGGGTGACGCCGTGGATCTCACGCGGCGCCGAGGCCGGATCGGTGCCGTCCAGCCAGACGTCGGTGCGCTCGTCGTCGGCGGCGGGGGCGTCGTCGAGGGCGAAGGAGGTCGCGGGGAGGTCGTCGAGCTCGACGACGGTCAGGTCGCCGTCGCCGGTGGCGCGGACGATGGCCGTACCCGCTTGCGCGCCGCGTCCGCGCGCGACCGAGAGGTACACGTCGCGGGTCGCAGGATGCACGGCGAGACCGCGCACGACCGCATCCTGCCGCTCGACCCCCAGGAGCGCGGCGAGCTTCGTGCCGAGCCGTTCGACGGCGACCTCCGCCGCGTCGCCCGCGCCGTCCGCTCCCGCGTCGCCCGCGCCGCCTGCGTCAACCGGCAGCTCGAACGCCACGATCGTCGCGCGCGCGACGTCGGCGGCGAAGAGGACGGCCGTTCCGTCGGGCGAGACGTCGGGGCGGAAGAGCAGCGGCCCGGCGGAGGTGAGGGTGCCGGTGGTGGTCGCGGTGTCGATGTCGGTCAGGGTCAAGGGGGGCCTCCCGCCTCGCGGCGGGTCGTGCTCCCGCGGGAGGGATCCGCCTGTTCCGGGCGGGGGCCGGGCGGCCCTCGCCGATCGCGTGAAGGCTACGCCCCGGTCCTGTCGCGGCGCTCGGCGTCCTAGCGGGCGAGCGTCTCGCGGGGCAGCTCGCCGAACCGGTCGACGTACGACGCCGAGAACCGGCCGAGATTGCCGAAGCACCACCGACGGGCGACCTCCGACACCCGCGTCTCGCCGGGTCGGCCGGAGAGGAGGTCCTGGCGGACGCGATCGAGGCGCACGGTGCGCAGGTAGCCGGTCGGGGACGCACCGAGGTGCTCGCTCATCTGGGCCTGCAGCGAGCGCGGGTGGAGTCCGGAGGCGACGGCGATGTCCGCCGACGTGATCGGCTCGTCCGCGTGCGCGTGGACGTACTCGGCGGCCAGGCGCAGACGTCGGGTGCGCTCGGTGCGGATCGCGACGGGCACGTCGACCGCGCGCCAGGGGAACAGGTCGAGGAGGGCGAGCACCAGCAGGGTCTGCGCGGCGAGCCGAGCGGCTCCGGACGACCCCTCGGCGACGATGATCGGCGTCACGTCGCCGAGGACCTTCCGCCAGGCGGCGAGATCCTCGTCGGAGGGGACGGCGTCGTAGTCGAAGACGATCCGCTGGGACGGCCCGCCGTGCCGCTCGGCGGCGATGTCCTCGAGGAACGTCGCGTCGATCTGCACGATGCCGTGCCGGTGCGGCGTCATCGCGAACGAGAACGACGTCTCCGTCGGCGTGAGGAACGGGCGCGCACCGACGCTGGTCAGCTGGCCCCGGGGGTAGTCGATCGTCACGGAACCGGCCTGGAACCACGACACGACGTAGTCGCGCGACCACGGGATGACGCCCTGCAGGTGTCCGCGGAAGGTGCCGGTCTGCACGCTCAGCCGCGCGTCTCCTGCCGTCGCGAACCGGTAGGCGAAGTCCCCGGACGCCGGCCGCGCCCGGAACTGACGCCCGTCCAGGGACTCCTCGAGCTGGCGACGGGCGCCGTCGATGTCGTCCCCGGACCAGGAGCCGCGCAGAAATTCGGTCGCAGGAGTCACGGGGTGATCGGCGAACGCAGCCGGGACGCCGGGGTCGGCCGGTGTCGCGGGCCTGTCCTCGGGGATCTGCTCGGGGGTCGTGTACGTGTCGGTCATGCTCGTCGCTCCTGATCGCGCCCACCCGGCGTCGCACGGTGGTGAATCGTGGCCGAGATGAAGTCGCTGACCAGGATGCCGCAGCTGGCCGGCATTGTCTCCCCCCAGTCCGCGTTACGCGGGACCGACGATGTACCCCGAGCCGGAAGGCCGTGGCGCCTCGGCCAAGGACTCCGCCATCGCCGAGAGTCCGTGCTCGAGCCCGGCCACCTGGGTCGCGTCGAGCCCGGCGGCCGCCCCGGCGATCGCCGCTTGGAAGGCGGTGTAGGTGGTCTCCATGATGCGGTGCCCCTCGGGCGTCAGCTCGAGGAGGAGGCTCCGCCGGTCGCTGGGGTTCTCCGACCGCGTCAGCAGGCCGCGACCCACGAGGGCGGTCGTCACGGAGGTCACGGCCGGGGTCGACATCTCGAGGAACTCGGCGAGAGCCTTGGGAGTGACGCTCCGTCCCTCCGCGACCCGAGAAAGGGCCCGGAGCTCCGTGCCGGACACGCCCGCATCGGCGGCCAGCGTCTTCCGGACCGAGTCGAGAGCGCGGAGGAACTCCTGAGCCGCACCCGGCAGCCCGCCCAGGGTGTGCGTGTCTCCGATGAGGCGATAGACGGGGGGCTCCTCGCTCGGGCCGTCCGTTTCGGGTCGGGACGGCGGTCCGTCACTTATACCGCTCGGAAATTCTTCGAGCAAGGCCCTTTACTCCAGATCCGAGTAGTTCGACAATGTAGTTGTTCCATGTTGGAGGTAACCCGACGAGGGCCACCTCACAGTCCTCGTTCCGATCTGTTCACGGCTGGAGGACGATCCGAAGAATCGTCACCGCACCCGGAAAGATCCGGGTGTTCCGATCATGTCGCGAACGAGCGTGCCGTTCGCCTCGGTGTCCGCACCTGATCCTGAAGCGGTTGCCGAGATGCGCTTTCTCGTCGCCACTCGTCCCGATGACCCCTACATCGGCTCGGCCCATGGCACGGCGCATCACCCCGACGGCACCGAGGTGCCGCGGCCGCCCGAGGTCGCGGCACCTCCCCTCACCGGTTCGGGACGCGAGGAGGCTCCCCGTGGGACGAATGACCTACTCCGCGATCCCCGTCGAGATCGACGACCGTCCCCTCCGGCACCTGGAGATCGTGATCGGCTCCAAGCTCCGCCGGCGGGAGGCGTTTCTGTTCTCCTGGCGGGAACGGCCGGAGTTCGGCAGCGGAAGGGGCGCCCTGTGGGTGGCGCCCGGTGTCCCGCTGCGATTCAGCTATTCGACGCACTCCGCCGGGGAGATCAACGAGCGGTGGCTCCGAGACCTCGAGATCGCGGCGAACGGCCCGCGCGGTCTCGGCCTGACCGCCGAGCCGGCGTACCCTCCGTCGCGCCGCTGACACCCGGCCCGGCTCAGCGGACGGGGTGCGGATCCGGGACGCGCTCCCGCGAGCGCAGACCGATCCCCGACACAGCCGCGCTCACGACGAGGAGCACCACCACGACGACGATCACCCGGTGGAAGCCCGGCACGGTCAGGACGCCGCCGGTGATGACGCCGACGAAGGCGATGGCGACCAACCCCGCCACGCGGGCGATCGCGTTGTTGACGGCGGAGGCGATCCCGGCCTCGTCCGCCCGGACGTCGCCGAGGACCATCGACGTGAGCGGAGTGACGGTGACGGTCATCCCGAGGCCGAACAGCAGGACACCGGGCAGGATCTGCCACCACACGTCGAGCGGTTCGCCCACGCGGAGCATCCACGCGAATCCCCCGGCCGTGATGAGCGGGCCGACGGTCATGAAGACGCGCGGTCCGAACCGACCGGACCAGACCCCGATCCTGCTGGAGAGGGCCAGCGACAGCAGCGTGATCGGCAGCGTCACGAGGCCGGAGACCGTGGCCGGGAGATGGCCGATCTCCTGCACGACCAGGGGGATCATCAGCGTCGCGAGACTCACGGACGCGTAGATGCCGGCGGTCGCGAGGTTGCCGACCGCGAATGCCCGGACGCGGAAGAGCCGCAGCGGCATCATCGGGTGGGCCGCGCGTCGCTCCCAGAGGACGAAGGCGACGAGGCAGAGCACGCCGACGACCAGCGCGGTGACGACCAGCGGGTCGCCGAATCCGATCCGCGTTCCCTCGATCAGGGCGAACACGGGGCCGGCGAGACCCAGGGCCCCCAGCACGGCGCCCGGCACGTCGATGTGCGTCGACCCGTCGACGCCGCGGTGGGCGTCCTTCGGGAGCCTCGCGACGAGCAGCAGCGTGAGGGCGGCGGGCAGCACGACGATGCCGAAGACCCACCGCCAACCCAGCGAGTCGACGAGGGCGCCGCCCACCAGCGGCCCGACGAGGAAGGCGACGCCGGTCCACGCGGTCCAGGTTCCGATCGCCTTCGACATGGCGACCCCGGTGAAGGTCGCCGTGATCAGCGCGAGGCTCGACGGGACCAGGAGGGCTCCGGCCACCCCCTGGAGGGCGCGGGCGGCGATCAGGAGCTCGGCGTTCGGGGCGAAGGCCGCCAGGAGCGACGTGGCGGCGAATCCGATCAGTCCGGCCGTCAGGATGCGCAGCCGCCCGAAGAGGTCGGAGAGCGATCCCGCCACGAGCATGAGCGACCCGAGGGTCAGGAGGTAGGCGTCGACGACCCACTGCTGGAGGGTCACCCCTCCCCCGAGGTCGCGCGCCAGGGCGGGCAGCGCCACCGTCACGATCGACCCGTCGAGGAAAGCCACGAAGGACGCGAGGATCGCCACGACGAGCACCGTGCGTCGAGCGTCTCCGGTCATCCGCTGTCTCCCTCCGCCCGTCGGGGCACGTGCTCTCGGGGCCGTCTCGATCCGGTCGTCCCGGACCAGTATGAGCCGCGGCACCGTCCTTCCGGCGGGAACGTCCGTGCCTCACACTGGCAGCGTGAAGTGGATCGACGACATCGGCCGCGGCGACTGGCTCCGGGAGCGCATCACCGACGACGGCCGCGGCGTCCCGACCGTGGCCGGGAGCGGGTGGGAGGCGTCCGCGCGCATCCCGCACCCGGCGGAGGCGTCCGGCGACGGCACCGCGGCGGGCGCGGCACCGGAGGGGTGGCTGGAGCCGCGGCTCCTGCGCTCCCTCGCCTCGCTTCTCGAGGCGGCGACCTCGACGCCCGACGACGTCACCGTCGGCGTCTGGAACGGCTTCGCTCGCACACGGGAGGGGTCGTCGACCGGTCGCGGCATCGTCATGGTCGAGGGGGACGCGCCGGATGCTCAGCCCGCGCCGACCGCGGCCGAGCGGGATGCCCTCATGGAGCGGCTCCTCGCCGAGGCGAACGCTCGACTGCGGGCGGGCATCCTGCCTCTCGGGCCCGCGGGCACGTTCCTGGAGCTGCCGGGCCGCGAGTACCTCCTCGGGCCGGCCACCGTGCGCGATCTCGCTGACCTCGCCGAGCACGACATCGACCTCTCGGACGGCCTCCAGCTGATCTGGCCCGCCGACCACGCGTGGCTCGTCGCCAGCGACATCGACCTCGACGTGACCATCGTGGGTGGTTCGGCGGCCCTGATCCGGCGGATCGTCGCGCACCCCGACCTTCCGGCGATCGAGGTGCCCGAGGAGGACGGCTCCGACCGCGCTAGGGTGACCGGATGTGGAAGCCGCTGACCGCCGAGCACGAGCCGATCCGCGACGCCGAACTGGCACTGCTCTCCTCGAGCGTGCGACACGACCGGGAACGCCTAGCCGACCTCCTCGCCCCCGACTTCGCGGAGATCGGTCGCTCGGGACGACGCTGGAACCGGGACGAGATCGTCGCGTCCCTCCGTGACGAGGCGCCTCGCGACGTGCCCGACACCTCCGACTGGTCGTTCAACCGGGTCGGCCCCGACCTCGTCCTCGTGACCTACGTCATCCGTCGCGGTGACGAGACGAGCCGCCACAGCTCCCTGTGGCAGACGCCCGGCCCCGTCCTCCGGTTCCACCAGGGCACTCCCGTTCCCGGGCACTAGACGTCGCCACGGCTGCGAGATCGATCTCGGGGCGTGCCGCTCCGGAGCGTCGTGTCGCGGTCACTCCGGGCTGGCGAGCGCGAACGCCCTCCACATCTGGTCGGGTCGTGAGATCAGGCACTGCATGCCCAGAGCAGCACCGCCGACGTCGTCGTGTGCCGAGTCGCCGATCATCAGACACTCGCTCGGGTCCGTGCCGAGCAGATCTGCTGCACGTTGGAAGATGCGCGGGTCGGGTTTCACATACCCGACCTCATAGGAGAGGACCACCGCGTCCAGTGCGGAGGCGATGCCCCAGCCCGAAAGTGCGGGGCGTATGTCCAGAGCGATGTTCGAAACGATGGCCAAGCGGATCCCCGCCTCAGACGCTCGGCGAACGAAGTCCGCCGCGCCGTCGTTCAGCACCCACTGGTTCGGCATCGTCTCGTAGAGAGCGCGGGCCAGGTCGACGGGGACCGCTCCGTCGTGGCTCAGCGTCGACACGAAAGCCTGCCGGTGCACTTCGGGGTCGAGATCCCAGTCCGCGGCGGGGAACGACTTCTTCGCATCGCTCCAGACGTTGCGCAGTCGTTCGACGAGCACCGGCCGTGAGGAAGGACGGCTCGACGTCAGCGATCCTGCATCGTCGACCCATGTCTCGAACGATCGCACGACCGCCGTCGTGTTGTGGAAGTCGAGGAGGACGGCGCGAGGCCGAGCTCTCGCTGACGCGGACGGTCGCGCTTCGCTGGACGACGTCCCGCGTCGTGATCGATCGACGTGCGCGTGGTTGTCTCCGGTTCCACCCATCCGGTCACACTAGGCCAGCCGCGGTGGATGTCCCGCGCGCCATCGACGAGAATGAGCCACACCCCATCCACGCCGCCGCCCGAGGGAGATGCCATGGCCGGATTCACCGGTTTCGCGAGCCGCCGCAACGCCGATCCCGCGCTGCCGCCGGGTCAGTACCTCGAGAAGGGGTTCCCGGTGCTCTCGACCGGCCCCGACCCCACCATCACGGTGTGGGAACTCCAGCTCGCCACCGACGTGGGCAGCCGCTCCTGGTCGTGGGAGGAGTTCCTCGCCCTCCCGCAGGAGGACGTCGCCACCGACATCCACTGCGTCACGAGCTGGTCGAAGCTCGGCACGCACTGGCGCGGCGTCTCCGTCGACACGCTCTTCGAGGGCCTCGCCACCGAGCACCGGTTCGCGATGGCCCACTGCTACGGCGGCTACACGACGAACCTGCCGCTCGCCGACCTGCTCGGCGGCAAAGCGTGGGTCGTTCACGAGTTCGAAGGCGCACCCCTCCGGTCCGAGCACGGCGGGCCGGCGAGGCTCTTCGTGCCGCACCTGTACTTCTGGAAGAGCGCCAAGTGGCTCCAGGGTCTCCAGACCATGGCGACCGACCGGCCCGGGTTCTGGGAGAACTACGGCTACCACAACCACGGCGACCCGTGGAAGGAAGAGCGCTACGCGTGACCGGCTCCTGGCGCCCCGCCGTCTGCGTCGCCGCCCGCACGGAGACTCCGACGGCGCGCAGCATCCGGCTCCGGGTCGACGGCCTCGGCCCCGTCGTCGCCGGACAGCACATCGACATCCGGCTCACGGCCGACGACGGCTACCAGGCGGTCCGGTCGTACTCCCTTTCGGCGACTCCCGTCGGGGGCCCCCTCGGCGTCCCGCTGGCCGACGACGAGGTCGAGATCACGGTCGAGGAACTCCCCGAGGGCGAGGTGTCGCCCTACCTCGTCCAGGGTCTGGAACCGCAGGATGCGCTCGAGGTCCGCGGCCCCATCGGCGGCTGGTTCGTGTGGCGTGACACCGACCCCGACCCGGTGCAGCTCATCGGCGGCGGGTCCGGCGTCGCTCCCCTGGTCGCGATGCTCCGCGCGCGGGTGGCCGGCAGGAGCCCCGTGCCGATGCGCCTCCTCACCTCCGTCCGCACCCCCGAATCCCTCTACTTCGGCGACGAGTTGCGCCGCCTCGCCGAAGTCCCGGGCATCGGGGTCGACGTCGCCTACTCGCGCGAGGCGCCCGCCGGGGAGGTTCGACCGGCGGGGCGCCTCACGGCCGGCGACATCGCGGCCTTCGTCCAGGAGCCCGGCGCCGGGACGGTCTTCGTCTGCGGCCGCACCTCGTTCGTGGCCGCGGTCACCGACCTGCTGATCGCGCGCGGTCACGACCCGGCGAGCATCCGGACGGAACGGTTCGGCGGAGCCTGACCCCGGCAGATCCGGGCGGGGCATCTCCTGGGACGGTCCCGTCAGGCGCTCCAGCTGCGGCGCTTCGTCAACGGCGTGGCGAACGAGTCGATCTTGCTCGTGGAGAGCCCCTGGCGGATCAGGGTCTCGACGAGGGCGGCAGCGGCCGCGACGCCGTCGACGACCGGTACGGGGAGGCGTCCGCGCACGTGCTTTTCCAGCCCGGCCATACCGGCACAGCCCAGGCAGATTACCTCGGCGCCCTTCGTGATTGCTCGCCGTCCGGCCTCGACGAACGCTTCCGCCGTCGCGAACGGGTCTTCGTCGAGTTCCAGGACGCCGAGCCCGGTGTCCTCGATCGCGGCACAGCGGTCGATGAGACCTGCCGTCGTCAGGCTGTCCTCGATCTGTCCGACAGCGCGCCTCACGGTGGTGACCACCCCGTAGCGGCGTCCGAGGGTCATGGCGAGGTGCGCGGCGGCCTCGGTGATGTCGACCACCGGGATGGAGAGGAGTTCGCGAGCACCCTCTCGTCCGTGCTCTCCAAAGCCCGCCAGGACGACACCGTCGATGTCGTCGGACAGACGCTCGAGCGTCTGGAGGACGGCGGCGGCGCTGATGAAACTGTCGTACCACCCTTCGGCGGAGGCCACTCCCCAGGCGGGCGTGATGCCGACGACCTCCACGTCCGGTCCGACGGCGAGCCGAGCGCGTGATGCGGCGGTCTCCGTCATCGACACGGTCGTGTTGCAGTTGACGACGGCGATGCGGATCACGACGCGGCTCCGGCGAACCGGGTGAGCGGGGCCGAGGATCCGGGCGCGACGGCGACAGGGGTTCCGATTCCGCGTTCCCGGGCCAGGTCGATGACGCGTGCGGCGACGGCCAGATCCTGCGCTCCGACACCGACGGAGTCGAACACGGTGATCTCGTCGGCGCTGGTCCTGCCGACGGCCGCGCCCGCGATGACTTCGCCCAGTTCGGCGTAGTGCCCTCCGACCGGCAGGAGCCCCTCGGCCACGGCCACGAGGAGGTCCCCCGACTTGGCCATCGCGGTCGCGCGACTGTCGACGAACACGGTCGCCCGCGCCATAGCCTCCCCGTCGAGCTCTCGGTGGGTCGGCCGCGGCCGAGCACCGACGGCATTGACGTGCTGCCCGGAGTGCAGCCAGGCCCCGAGGACCACCGGTTCGACGGACGGCGTCAGGGTGCAGACCACGTCGGATCGCTCCACGACGTCCTGCGGTCCCGAGGCGACGGAACAGCGCCCCGCGAGGTCGGCGTCGAGCTCGCCGAGGAAGCGCTCGACCGTGGTGGGTGACCGCGACCAGACGACGATGCGTTCGAAGGGTCGCGCGGCGGCGAAGGCCCGTGCGTGCTCGGTCGCGAGATTGCCCGCCCCGACGAGCCCGAGGATCCTGCTGTCCGAGCGAGCCAACCGCCGAGTGGCCACGACCGAGGCGGCCGCCGTCCGTCGGCGCGTGATGGCCATGCCGTCCAGGATGGCGACGCACTCGCCCGTGACCGTCGAGGAGACGAGGATCGTGGACCGCTGCGTGGGCAGACCCCTCGCGACGTTCTCCGGGATGTCGGCCATGAGCTTGACTGCGACGAGGCCGAGGCGGTCGGATCGGACGGCCATGGGCAGGAAGACGGCGTCGTCCGAGCCGGTCAGAGCCACCGGCGCCGGCTGCGTCATGGCGCCGGAACCCAGATCGGCGTGGATGGCCTCGACAGCCCCGACGACGTCGACATCGCCGATGACGGTTCCGATCTCCGCGGCGCCGAGGACGAACGTCATCGGGCGTTCACGGCGGCGGGCGCACCGAGAAGCTCCTCGAGCGAAGGCCTGTGCGTGGTGAGGCCGCCGTCGAAGAGGATGCTCATCCAGCGGTCGGAGGCGTCGCGGTCCACCACGGCGGAGTCCCAGACACCGCCCGCCGCCATGTCGTCGGCTGCGCGGCGCAGGAGCGTGGAGTCCTTGTCCGGCCAGCGAGCAGCCAGAACGGCCTCGATCTCGCTGTCGGCGGCGTGCAGGTTGATCCGGGTCATGGCCGCGGCGATACCGTCCATGAAGCGGTCGATGCGGTCCGTCAGCTCCTCGACTCGCTCGGTGAGGCAGTAGTAGACGCTGTTCGGCATCACTCCGCCCGACTGGAGATGACGGAAGACGATGGTGCCACCGCCCGCTGCCACGAGTTCCTCGGCGGAGACGAGATCGAGGATGATGGCGTCGCCGAGGCCGCCTCGGTAGAGCTCGATCAGCATCGACGTCGAGAGATCGCGGACGAACCTGGTCTTCGAGACGTCGAGACCCGCTTCGCGGATCAGGCCGGCAGTGAACTCGTAGGGGGCGCTACCGCCGGCTCCCGGGGCGAGGACGACCTTCCCCGCGAGCTGATCGAGCGTGATGGGCTCGGTCTCGGTTCGCGACACGATCGTCATGGGGAACCTGTGGTTGAGCTGCCCCACGACACTGAGTCGGCGAGTCGTCCCGGCGTACATCGCGGGGACCCAGAGTCCACCGAGAGCAAGATCGGCGGCACCCGACTCGATGTCGTCGAGCACGCCCGTCCACGGGTCGCGCGCTGTGGCGGCGACCCGGAGGCCGCGCTCGGCGAAGAGGCCGCCCTGGACGGCGACGTACTCCGGCAGGTAGTTGAGGCCGTTGGCGGTGGCGGAGATTTTCAGGGTGTCCATTGTTCCTCCAGGGGAATCGTGGGGTGGGAGGGTGGGCCGGAGGCTCCGGCCCACCCGTTCGGTGTCAGGTCCGGTCGGTCGCCAGGGCGTTCTCGTTGACGTCTTCGAGGGAGATGCCGCGGGCTTCGGGGGCGAAGCGCGAGGCGACGACGAGGATGGCGTACATCACGGCCGCGAGTCCGAAGACGCCGACGAACGCGAAGGAACCGTAGAGGGCGATCGCCAGAAACGGCATGACGGCTCCTGCGATGTTGCCGATGCCGTTCACGATCGAGGCACCGGATGCGCGGATAGCGGTTGGGTAGACCTCGGCCGTCCAGGCCGCGAGGGTCGTGTTTGTCAGCATCGTGAAGAACTGGAACAGCGCGCCGAGCACCAGGATCGCGGCCGTGTCGTTCCCGAAGGCGGCGAAGGCCAGGGCCGTGAGGCAGCCCAGGATCCCGGCCGTCGTGACCATGGCGCGGCGTCCCACCCGGTTCGCGAGCAACGCCGCCGCCGTGCAGCCGAGGAGCGAACCGATGTTCATGATCATCGTGTAGAGCAGGCTCTGCGAGACGGTGTATCCGCGCTCGACCAGCAGGGTCGGCATCAGGAAGTTGAGGGTGACCTGCGATCCGAAGGCCATCCACGAGGCGACCCCGATGGCGATGGTGCGCTTGAGGACGAGACGGTGGAACACGGCAGCGGGCGACGAGTGGAAAGCGACAGGCGGCAGATCGGCGGGCGTCAGAGTCACCGGCGACTTCGCGTCGGCCGCGGGCCGGAGGCTGTTCGACGCGAGGATCGCCAGCGAGCGATTCGCCTCGTCGATGCGTCCCTTCGAGAGCAGCCACCGGGGCGTCTCGGGGAGCCGACGCCGGTAGAGCACGACGAGCAGGGCCGGAAGAGCGAGGATCACGAAGGTCCAGCGCCAGACCTGGCCGTCACCGCCCAGAGGCACGGCGAGCGGTCCGAGCAGGAGCAGGAACAGGCCGTAGGAGATGAAGTTGCCGATTCCGCCCGCCCCGACGTTGATCGTCGCGATGAGACCGCCGCGGTACCGGGTGGCGACCATCTCGGACAGCATCGCGATACCGATCATGAACTCGCCGCCGACGCCGATCCCGACGATGAACCGGCTGACGAGCAGCATGTCGTAGTTGAACGACAGGGCACTGAGGAGGCCACCGAGCGTGTAGATCAGGAGATTCAGCCCGAGCGAGAAGCGACGACCGTACTTGTCGGCGAGCCAGCCGGCCAGGAAGCGTCCGACGAGGCCGCCGAGGACGGTGGCGGTGTTGATCGTCGTGAGCTGGATATCGCCGATCTGGAGCGACGCCTTGATGTTGGTGGCCATCGCACCGACGGAGTTCTGCTCGAGGGTGTCGAAGAACTCCCCCGCCAGGATCAGCATCAGCACCGCGAACTGAGCGCGGGTGAATCCGATCGAGTCGAGGGCGGAGGCGACGCCCCGGGAGGCGTCGGGGGTGGTGACGGGCGGTGTGGTGCCGGTGGGAGCTGTGGTGCGCGTTACAGCAGTCATGGGTGACTCCAGCGGAAAGAGGTGGCGATGCCAGAATTCATTCTGCACCGTACGGACACTCTTTTGTATACGAAAAGGTGTTTCCAGCTGGTTTCGGAGAGGAAACACTTTGTTTCAAGATCTGAAGGGCCTCTGGATTGGGCGAATCGCACCCGTCATTCGGAGGTCGAGAACCTATTTCGTATACGTTCTGTGGCCGAGGGTGTCGAGGATCGCTTCATCTCTTCCGAGGTGCTCGTCCATGAGGAGGCCCGCCTGGACGGGGGATCCGCGCAGGATCGCCTGGGCGACAGCCGCGTGGTCACCCCCGCTTTCGGCCACCTCCTCGCGGGTGACGCGCTCGAAGGCCCAGGCCGTCTGGTGCAGGAGACGCTCGATCATCGTCTCCAGGTGTGCGTTGCCCGAGGCGTGGGCGACGAGCCGGTGAAAGGCGAAGCGGGGCGACTGGGCCTCCACCTCCTGGTCCGAGCGCTGCTCGTCGATGACCGCGCGCAGGAGCTCGGCACTGTCCCCTCCCCGACGTCCCGCGGCCAGCTCCGCCGCCAGGACCTCGAGGCCCCGACGGATCTGCATCAGCTCGATGACCGCCTCAGCCGACGAGTCGGCGACGCTGACACCCTTGAACTTCTCGGCGACGACGAATCCCTCGGTCTCGAGCTGTCGCAGCGCCTCTCGGACCGGCACGCGGGAGACCCCGAAGCGGTCCGCGAGGGCGTCCTCTTTGAGGCGCGTGCCTCGGGCGAGGCTGCCGGCGATGATCTCGGCGCGAAGAGCCTTGAGGACGGATGCGGGTTTGGACTCCACGGGTCGATCCTATTCGCGGCGACCCGAAGGGCTGTCTCGTCACTGCCCGCACAGCGACCCGCACGCGCTAGGGTGTGGCCCAGATCATCTGTGTCGCCCGGGACCCCGTCGGCATGCCCGCGGTCGACCGCCGCGGGTCCGTCCCGCGGGAGCCGTCGCTCGGCCCCCGCCGACCCCGGGTGCCGCATGCCATCGCCTCTTCTCCGCCTCGTCGTCCGTCCGCTGATCGCGCTGTGGGTGTCGACGGGTCCGTCCTCGTGGCGGTCCCGGGTGACTCCCCCGGAGTCGCCCGTGATCTCCTGCGCGGGCCCGGATCCCGACAAGATCCTGCTGACCGGAGACGGCGCCGCCACCGGGCGCGGGGTCGTCACGCACGAGCTCGGTCTCGCCGGGTTCCTCGCGCGCGGCCTGTCCGCCCGCTCGGAGCGCGGCGCGGACGTCACGGTCCTGGTCCGGGGCGACATGACGGTTCGCACCTGTGCCGACGCGATCGACACGGTGGACCTCGCCTGCTTCGACATCGTCGTCGTCTCCGTCGGCGCGACCGAGGCGCTGACGCTGGCCCGCGTGCAGACGTGGCGACGGCACCTCGACGTCCTGCTGAACCGACTGGAGGCGAGCACCTCCGCGGCGACTCCGATCTTCCTGCTCCCCATCCCCTTCTTCGGCAACAACCCCGGCGTCCCGGCCCTTCTCGCCCGCGTCGTCGATCGTCACGTGCAGCTCCTCAACGCGGCGGCGGAGGAGTCCGTGGCAGCGCACGACCGGGTGACGACCGTCACCGTCACGCAGCTCGCGGCTTTCGAACCCGAGGGGTCCCACCTCTACCGGCGGTGGGCGGACGCCATCGCCCTCCGGATCACAGCGGCCGAGGCTCCTGCGCGCCTGCCCCCGCTCAGCACGGATCGCGCCGACGAGGACCGCCGGCAGAGATCCCTCCGCGACATGGACATCCGCGCGGGCGACGACCCGGCCCTGAACCGCGTGGCGGAGGGCGCTCGGACGTTCTTCGACACGAAGATCGCGGCGGTGACCCTCATCCAGAGCGACGTCCAGATCATGAAGGCGGCGGTCGGGATCAACCCGGTGTCGCTCCCCCGGGCCCGCTCGTTCTGCGACGTCACCATCCGCGATTCGAAGATCTTCGTGATCGAGGACGCCCGGTCGGATGCGCGCTACGCGGACTACTCGATCGTCGCGAGCGAGCCGAGGATCCGCTTCTACGCCGGGTACCCGCTCCACTCCCCCGACGGTCAGCGGGTGGGCGCTCTGTGCGTGATGGACTCCGCGCCGAGGCGCTTCACCGCCGAGGACGCCGAGGACCTCCGGGGGTTCGCCGAGGAGGCGCAGGCCCGCCTGTGGGAGCTGGTGGGCGTCTCCGACTCAAGGGGTCTCGGTCGCCGCGGCGTCGATGGCGGCCGCGGCGCGGTGGAGGATGTCGATCATCGCGGGGTCGACGACGCCGGGTGAGTTCGTGACGACGTCTTCGATCGCCGAGTTGTAGAGGCCGAGCATCGAGGCCATCGCTTCCTCGCCGCGGAAGGTCAGCGTGAGGATCTGGCTGCGCCGGTCGGTGGGGTGGGCGATCCGTTCGACCTGCCCCGCCCTCTCCAGGCGATCGACCATGGCGGTGATGGCACCGGTGGAGAGGTCCAGCTCGGCGCTCAGCTGTTTGGGCGTGCACTCCTCGGTGTTCCCGATGACGAAGACGGCCGTGAGTTCGACGGTGGAGAAGCCGAGGTCGTGGGCGAGGCGGTGGCGGATGCGTCGGTGAGCGGCGTCGATCTCGACCAGAGCGTTCGAGAGCGCGGACACAGCGGAGTCGAAGGCGGCGGACCCCGGAGGGGTGATCGTCATGAGCGCCTCCTTCGGTGTCGAGGTGGTGGCAGAAATCATCCGTGTTCTCCTTCGTGTGCGCCGTCCGTGGCTGCGCTCCCAGGCTAGGAGTGCATCCCGCGAGTCGGAAGTCCCCCTTAAAGGGGCGTTTACTCACTCATCGAACTATTGCACAGTTGAGCTATCGCACCGCTGAGCAACCTCACCACCGACTTACCCGATGGCCGACCCGAATGGTCGTCGTGTAACTGAAACGTCGGAACTACCCTCATCCCCATCTATTTCTGGAGTCATCCCGTGTCGAACACCACCTCCCCCGTCAAGGGCAAGCGGATCCGTTTCGCCCCGATCGCCATCGCGACGGGTGTCCTCGCCGCGGTCCTCCTCTCCGCGACCATGACGGGCACGCTGTCCGGCTTCGCGGCCCAGATCACCAACTCCACCAACACCGCCGCGACCGGCGCCCTGACGATGCAGGAGACGAACGCCGGCGCGACCGTCACCTGCTCCTCCACGGACGGCGGCTCGGCGTCGGTCAACACGGCGACCTGCGCCACGATCAACAAGTTCGGCGGATCCACGACGATGATCCCCGGCCAGACGGTCACCACCGCCATGAGCATCAAGAACACCGGCTCCGTCACGGCGAACACCTTCACCCTCACCCCCGGCGCCACCTGCGCGCAGTCGAACTCCGGCGCCATCAACGGGTCCGCCACGGACGTCTGCGCCAAGCTGTCCGTCGTCATCACCAACACGACCGCGAACACGGTGGTCTACTCGGGGACCCTCGCGGCCCTCGCAGGATCCTCCGCCTTCACCCTCCCGACCGTCGCCGCCGGCGGCACCACCGGGTTCACCTTCGCCGTCACCCTCGCCTCGACCGCGGGCAACAGCTACCAGGGCCTGCAGGCGTCGCTCCCCCTCGTCTGGAACTACGCCAGCTAAGCGGTAACCCGGCCGGCCGGGAACGTGCCTCCCCCGACACGTTCCCGGCTTCTTCGCGACAGACACCAGAAAGGACGGCGAGCGACATGAGCACGCAGCAGGACACCGCAGCACCCCTCGTGGGTGGCCTCGTCGCCGATCCCGCCGTCCAGCCCATCGATCTCACCGAGATCACCCGCGCGCCGCGACGCCACCCGCTCGTCACCGTCCTGGCCGTCCTCGGTGTCGCCGTGGCCACGGTCGTCCTCGTCGGGGCGCTCGTGTTCCACCTGCAGGGCGGCGCCTGGTTCATCGTCAAGACCCCGTCGATGGGCACCGCCGCCCCCGTCGGGACCCTCGTGCTGACCACGCCGACCACCGGCTCCGACGTCCGGGTCGGCGACGTCATCGCCTTCCACCCGCCGACGACGCCCTCCGAGACCTACACGCACCGCGTCGTGAAGATCGGCCCGACCGGGCTCCTGTCCACCCGCGGCGACATCAACGGCGCCACCGACCCGTGGCAGCTCTCCTCCCGCGACCTCGTGGGCAAGGCCGTCGTCCTCCTGCCGGCGCTCGGCTGGCTCATCCGCGGACTGCCGATCGCCCTCCTCGGGATCGTCATCGTCTTCCTCGCGACCGCGCGGATGAGGAACGCGACGCACCGTGCCTCCTACCGGATCGCCGGCTCCTCGCTCGCCCTCTCGATCGCCGCCTTCGTCCTCCGCCCCTTCACCGGCATGGTCGTCGAGGCCACCGGTGTCGTGAACGGCGCTCCGACGGCCACGGTGGTCTCCACGGGGCTCCTGCCGATCCGGATCGCCGCGGCGCACGGTACGCACGTCGACCTCGTGACCGGCCAGGTCGGTCAGGTCAGCGTGCCCGCGTCCGCCCACCACGGCTTCTACTCGCTGAGCAGCGCCCTGAATCTCAGCGTCTGGGAGTGGGTCGCCCTGCTCGCCGTGTGCTGCCTCCCCCTGCTCTGGACGACCATCGTCGGACTTCCCGCGAAAGAGCAGGAGCAGGCGTGAGCCCCGCCCGACGCCACCGGGCCGCGACGACGCGCCTCCTGCCGGTCCGCGGCGTCGGTGGCATCCGCGCCGTGCAAGTCGTGCGCGCAGGAGCCCTGGCCACGGTCGTCGCGGTCCTCGCCGTCGCCGCCCTCGCCGCCGTGGCGGGGACGACGCCGCTCGCGATGGCGGGCTTCACCGCCAAAGTGAGCAACGGCACCAACACGGTCGCCACGGCCCAGTACTTCAAATGCGTCGACGCGGCGGCAGCCGACAAGGGCACCGCACTGTTCCAGTACGCGCTCGGCGAGCCCTCCGCCTCGACGACGGCGGCGGACACCTCCGGAAACGCGGCGAACGGCTCGTACCAGGGAGCCATGACCACGGCGACCACGGTGCCCCTCGCCTGCTCGCGGGACGCCGGCGGCGCGTACGTTCTCAACGGCACGACCAGCTATCTCTCCACGCCGACGAAGTACGTCAACCCGACGACCTTCAGCGAGGAGGTCTGGTTCAAGACGACCACGGCCGCCGGCAAGCTCATCGGTTTCGGAACCTCGCAGACGGGTTCGTCGTCGCAGTACGACCGCCACGTCTACGTCTCGACCACCGGGCAGCTCGTCTTCGGGACGTACAACGGCGGTATCCAGATCCTCACGACTCCGAAGTCGTACACCGACGGTGTCTGGCACCAGATGACAGCCACCATGTCGGCGTCCACCGGGATGCGCCTCTACGTCGACGGTGCCCTGGTCGCCTCCAACGCCGCGTACACGGCCCCGGAGAACTACTCCGGCTACTGGCGGATCGGCTACGACAACACGAACGCGTGGTCGAACAACGGCACCAACTACTTCTTCAACGGCTCGCTCCGCTACGCGGCGGTCTACTCCAGCGTCCTCACCGCGCAGCAGGTCCAGAACCACTACGCCGCCGGGCGGTAGCCGGTCGCGCCGAGGCCGTCGGAAGCCGTCTCGGGGCCGTCAGTCCAGGAATCCTGCGGCGCGGAAAGCTCGCCGATAGATGTCGTGGACGACCGCCTCCTTGCGGGCGTTGTAGTCCATGACGCGCTGGGCCGGCCCGTCCGCCGCCGAGCGCTTCGCCGCCGCGTAGAGCTCCCTGTCTCCCGCATCCGCTCGCAGCCAGTTGCGGAACACGACGTGCTTCACCAGCTCGGGGCTGTCGGGGCCGAACACGTGCAGATTGACGGCCTGGTCACCGCTCGCAGGAGCCACGACCTCACTTCCCCGCCGACCGCCGCGCAGCATCCGATGCCCGTGCCACCACGGCTCGCGGACCGTCAGAACGAAGCCCTCCTCCTGCAACGGCGGGAGCCAGCCTCCCTCGTCGGCCGGGTCGGCGACCGTGAGGTCGAGGTCGATGACCGGTTTCGCGGCGAGCCCGGCCACGGCCGTGGACCCGACGTGCTCGATCCGCAGGGCTCGCGGGCCGAGCGCCGCACCGACCCGCTCGATGATCGACTGCGCCAGGAGCGGCCACCGTGGGTCGTACTCGGCGAGCAGGACGGCGGACTGCACCGGTTCGACCACCCAGGGGCTCTCCCCCGGCGGCGCCGCGGTCGGCTCGTCGAGGTTCAGGATCTCGCTGCGGCTCGGCACTAGAACAGCCGCTCCGCGTCGACCGAGTCGTCCAGCCGGCGGACGAGCGCCGGGATCTTCTCCTTGAACGGGAAGAAGCCGCGGGAGGCGAAGGGCCACGCCGTGCTGTCCCAGCGTCGGCGCACGGTGACCAGCGCGATCCCCTCCGCAGCGAGGGCGGAGCGCAGGATGCCCAGCCGCTCCTGCACGGGCCCGACCGGAGCGTACGGCACGACCACCGTGTCGAGCCCCTCGGCCCGTGCCCACCGCACGACCGTCTCGGCCGTCGCGTCGGCCAGCACCTGAGCGGGACGTCCGCTCGCGTCCGGTGTCCGGGCCGCGACGTCGTCGAGGGCGGCGGACGTGAAGGCGTTCACGGCTTCAGAGGCGTCGAACGGCGAACGGTCGCTCGGATCGGCGAAGACAGCGGTCGCCACCAGGTCGTCGGCCAGGCCGAGGTGCTCCGCGAGGAGGCTCCTCGCGTCGAGATCCTCCTCGTGCAGGAGGAGACCGGCGCGCGTACCGACCGCTCCCCCGACGTCGTCGGGGTCGATCGGTGTGCGGGGCGGCAGCGCCTCCTCCGCGAGCGCCCGGGCCGAGGTGGCCAGACCGTCCGGGGAGAACCGGCCGTCCGTGTAGCGCGAGATGTTCGAGGCCGTCGCCAGGTACGTCTTGCCGGACGTCTGCAGGCCGGCCACCCACCGCCACGACAGCGTGTTGGACGCGGCATCCCCGTCGAGGAGGTGCCGGTAGAAGAAGTCCGCGCCGAGCTGCCAGGGCAGGCCGAGCGTGAAGATCCAGATGCTCGCGAACCACATGCGGGTGTGGTTGTGCAGGTAGCCGGTCTCGACGAGCTCCCTGACCCAGGCGTCCATCGCGTCGATCCCGGTCCGCCCCGCGACGGCGTCGGCGTATCCGGATGGAAGCTCGGCGGCCGCGAACCCGGTCACCTCGCGGCGGTAGCGGCGCCAGACCTCGGGGTTCTGCTCCAGCCAGCCCTTCCAGTAGGTGCGCCAGAACACCTCCTGCACGAACTTCTCGGCGGCGCGGAGGCTGTGCCGCTCGAGCACGGCCGCCACGACCTCGTGCTCGGTGACGAGCCCGTGGCGCAGATAGGGAGACAGTCCGGAGACGTTGCTCCGGGACGCCCCGAGGTCGTGATTGCGGTCGCGAGCGTAGAAGCCGCCTGCGCGGGGCACGAACTCGTCGAGCGCCTCGAGGCCGGCCGCTCGGGTCGGGATGAACATGTCTCCATCATGCGACGCGCTGCGGTGTGCGGGCCGTCGGCGGTGCCGCGGCCGCATACGGAGTGGCGGCGTCTTCTGCTCGGTCCACGGACATCGGAGGATAGTGAGGTGGCGAGTTCTCCCTCGTCAGCTCGCCCCTCCCCCACCGACCTTCGATCCGAGGAGCACCATCGTGATCCTGCCCGCCGTCGTCCAGCCCGAGTGGTACCGCGACCACGCCGACGAGGTCGTGCTGGTCGACGTGCGCTGGTACAGCGACGGCCGTGACGGCGAAGCCGCCTACCGACAGGGCCATCTGCCCGGCGCCGTCTGGGTGAGCATCGACGGCGACCTGTCGTCTCCCGCGGATCCCGGTGGGGCGCGCCACCCCCTGCCGACCCCGGAGCACTTCGCCGCGTCGTTGGGAAACCGCGGCATCGGGCAGGATGCCACCGTCATCGCCTACGACGACACCTCGGGATCCACGGCCGGACGCCTCGTGTGGCTCCTGCGGGCACTCGGTCAGCCGGCCGCCCTCCTCGACGGCGGGATGTCCGCCTGGCACGGTGATCTGGAGCGCGGCGACGTCACCCGCGCTCCGGTGACGCGCGATCCTCGGCCGTGGCCCGCTGACCGCTTCGTCGACCAGGGCGCGGTCGCGGATAAGAGCGCATTCGACGTCCTCGTCGACGCCCGCGCCCGTGAGAGGTACACCGGCGAGGCGGAGGTCCCGCTCGACCCGCGGCACGGCCACGTGCCCGGCGCGGTCAACGTTCCCTGGGCATCGAATCTGGACGAGAACGGTTTCTTCCGGCATCCTGCCCTCCTTCGCGAGCTCTACGCGGAGCAGGGAATCGACGTCGACAGCCGGGTCGCCGTCTACTGCGGCAGCGGGGTGACGGCGTGCACCGATCTGCTCGCCCTGGAGTACGCCGGGATCCAGGGCGCGCGCCTGTATCCGGGATCGTGGTCCGAGTGGGGAGCGGACGCCGGGTCGCCGATGGAGACCGGAGATGCGACGGCGACGGCATGAGCGCCGAACCTGTCGTCGTCGGCACCGCCAGGTCTCGGACGGTCCGCCACCACCGTCCCCCGCGATGGCGACGCGTTGCCGCCGCCATGGTGGTTCTCGGCTGGGGCGGGAATCAGTTCCTGCCCCTCATGCCGCTCTACCGCGACGTGATCGGCTACACGCAGGTCGACGTCGATCTCTTCCTTGCGTTCTACGTGCTGGGTCTCGTGCCTGGCTTCGTCCTGTCGGGCTCGTTGTCCGACCGCTTCGGCCGGAAGCCGATCATCCTGGCGGCTCTCGTGATCGCCGCGGCGGGCAGTGCTCTGATCGCGTCCGGCGGAGCAGTCATGATCGTGATGTGCCTCGGGCGCATGCTGAGCGGACTCGGTGTCGCTGCGGCCATGGTCGCCGGGAGCAGCTGGCTCAAGCAACTCGCCGTGGCCGAGGGATGCGGTGCGCCGGGAGCGAGACGCGCCTCGCTGGCGCTGTCGATCGGGTTCGGTGGCGGCGCCGGAATCGCGGGCGTGCTGGCGCAGTTCGTCGCGCTGCCCACCGTCGTCCCCTATGCGGTGCACGTCGTCGCCTGCCTCGTGGCTTTCGCTGCCGTGGTCGGCGTCGACAACACGGAGCGTGTCGGAGTCTCCCGGGGGCTCGGACTGCGCGAGATGTGCATCCCGCAGCACGCGCACGCCACGTTCTGGACGCGGGTCGCCCCGACCGCGCCCTGGATCTTCGGTGCGGCGGCGTTGTCGTTCGCGTTCGGCCCGTCCCTCGTCAAAGATCAGGTCGGCTCGTCGCAGGTCATCTTCGCGACCCTGGTCACCCTCCTCACCCTCGGGAGCGGCACCGCGACCCAGCTCGCCTCGGCGCCGATCGATCGAGTGCTTCGTGGCCGGAGCGGGCCCGTGGGCGCGATCTGCGTCGCGCTCGGTGCCTGCATCCTCGCGCTCGCTTCCGTCACCGGCCAGCCTCTGATCGTCGTGCTGGCCGCGCCGGTGTTCGGCTGCGGCTACGGCCTGTGCATGGTCGCGGGACTGGCTCTCACGCAGTCGCTCGCCCGACCCGAGGAACTCGCCGGACTCACCGCGACCTTCTACGCCCTGAGCTACCTCGGGTTCTTCCTCCCCCTGGCCTTCGCCGCCCTGGCACCGATCGCCACCGGGTCGACGATGCTGCTCCTGACCGCCGCGGTGATCGTCGTCTGCGCTGCTGTCGCCGGTCGGCCGGGTCGTCCGTGACATCGGCGGGAGATGGAGCGGACCGTGCGCGGACCGGATCCGGCCGATCCCCTTCTTAGAGAGGTCTGGGGGGCTTCTTCGCGGGGTCTGAGGCGAGTGCTGGTCGACTTCGACCACCTCACCCATGACCCAGGAGCTGACCACATGGCCAACACCGCCTCATCCGCTGACCTCACCCGTCGCACCATGCTGAACAAGGTCCCGGAAGTGACCGCCGCGTTCTGGATCATCAAGGTCCTCGCGACGACCGTCGGCGAGACGTTCGCCGACTACCTCAACGTCACCCTCGGCTTCGGCCTCACCGTCACATCGGTCGTGATGGCGGTCCTGCTCGTGGCCGCCCTGATCGTGCAGTTCCGCCTTCGCCGCTACGTCCCCGCCGTCTACTGGCTGGCGATCGTCCTGATCAGCGTCGTCGGCACCCTCCTGACCGACAACCTCACCGACAACCTCGGCGTCCCCCTCTGGGTCACCGCCGTCGTCTTCGCGATCGCCCTCGCGATCACCTTCGCCGCCTGGTTCGCCAGCGAGCGGACCCTGTCGATCCACTCCATCCTCACCAGCCGCCGCGAAGCGTTCTACTGGCTCGCCGTCCTGTTCACCTTCGCCCTCGGCACCGCCACCGGCGACCTCCTCGCCGAACAGCTGAACCTCGGCTACCTGCTCTCCCTGGTCGTCTTCGCAGCGGCGATCGCCCTCGTGGCGTTCCTCTACTACGTCGTCGAACTCAACGCCGTCGTCGCGTTCTGGATCGCCTACATCCTCACCCGCCCCCTCGGAGCATCCACCGGAGACCTCCTCTCCCAGGCACCGCAGGATGGGGGCCTCGGGCTCGGCACCACCGGCACCAGCTTCCTCTTCCTCGCGATCATCGTCGCCCTCGTCGGCGTCCTCTCGTTCCGCTCGGTCGCGCGCGAGAAGCGTGCCCGCACCCCCTTGCTGCGCCTCCCCTCCGACGGGCTCGAGTAGCACGACTCCTCCGCGTGGCAACCCCCTCTAGTGGGGGTGACCGCTTGTCGTGTCCACCATGTGGAGGACCCATACAGTGGGAATCAGTTACCCGTGACTCCTGCGAGGACCGCCCGAATCGTTCCCAGCACGGCGGAGTCACGGGGGCTGCCCTGCCCGAACAGGAACGCTCTCCCACCCTCCGACGTCGACCCCGAGCGGGCCCTCGTCGGATGTCGGTGGGTCGTCGTCCGGAAGGAACAGGGCTTCGCGATGAGGAGCGAACCCGCCATGTTCACCAGCCGAACCCGCGCCGAGTTGGCCCGTCCGCTGTTCCGAATGGCTCCGCGACTGAGAGTCGACGTGCGCATCCTCTCGCGCGCGCAGGCCACGGCCTGGGATTGTCCGCGGCGGATCGTCACCGTGCGATCGACGGTCGACACGGTCGGCGTCGCGTGGTTCGAGAACGACGTCTGGCAGATCGGCGCGCTTGTCGGCGAAGGAGCCGAAGAGACGCTCTCGTCCACGCGCGTCGTGTCGGACGTCCACACGGCCGCCGCCGTTTTTGCAGACCTCTTCCGGCAGACGGGTGGATCGCGTTCGGAGATCATCGAGAGCCGTCGACCCCCGGCGCTCACCGCCGCCTGACGCATCCGGCCCTCGATGACACGAGGACCGAGCCTTCGGCGACGTGCACCGAGGAGTCGGACCGGACGAACCCCTACGCCGAAGCGAGGGAGTTGATCATCCAGTCGACACCGAACCGGTCCTTGAACATGCCGAACCGGTCGCCCCAGGGCGCAACCTCGAACGGCACCGTGATGGTCCCGCCCACGGTGAGGCCGTCCCAGTAGCCGGCCAGGGTGTCGGAGTCCGTCCCCGACAGGGAGACGGAGTACCCCTCTCGGTCGCCGGCGCCTGGGATGTGCTCCGGCGCATCGGCGCACATCAGCGTGAGCCCGAGCGGAGTGATCAGCTGCCCGTGCATGACGAGATCCTGCTCGCCCGCACCGACGTGCTCGGCCATGCCTCCCTCGGCGAAGGTCGTGACGGTGGGTTCGCCGCCGAGGACGGAGGCGTAGAACTCCAGCGCCTCGCGCGCCTGACCTCGGAAATTCAGATACGGATTGAGCGTGATGGACATGTGGGCCTCCTCGGTCGGGTGGGGCCGCGACCAGAGAGGTGCACGACCTGGTGAGCTCCAGCACGACGGGCGCGCCACCCGTGCAGCCACCTCACCAGCGGGACTCCACGGACATGATCGTTCAGCACGACTGTGACGACACAGTAGTGGAGAACGATGGCGATCAGGTTCTCAAGCGGGGGAAGAGTTCTTCGGCGGCGGAGCGGTGCACCTCGCCAAGCCTCTCGGATCCTGCGCCGTCGTAGGTGTCGAGGACGTGGTCGAAGCGGGCACTCCACTCCGGGTGTGCGTAGGGGTAGTCGCTGCCGTAGAGGACGTGGCCCGGCTCCGCGAACGCGAGGAGCGACGGGAGCGAGGTCGGCGTGGCGGACAGGGCTGTGTCGAAGTAGAACCTGCGGAGGCCCGCCTGGATGCTCTCCGGGGTGGTGCCGGTATTGAACATCGCGGCGGCGCTGAATCGTTCCGCGGCGTAGGGCAGGAAGCCGCCGGCATGCGAGAGGATCACGCGCAGCTCGGGGTGCCGGTCGAAGACCCCGTGGGCGACGAGGTCCACGGCGGTGCGAGTGGTGTCGAACGGGAAGTCCACCAGGGCAGTGGGCAGCCCGGGCAGCTGCGCCATCCGGGGTGCGGTGGGATGCACGAAGACGACGGCCGAGCGTGCGGCGAGTTCCGTCCACAAAGGCTCGTAGGCGGGATCGCCGAGGTAGCGTCCGTTGGCGTTCGACAGAAGGAGAACGCCGTCGGCGTGGAGCTCGTCGAGTGCTCGCACGGCTTCGGCGACAGCTCCGTCGAAATCCGGGAGCGGCAGGACGGCGAAGTGCCCGAACCGATCCGGGTGTGCCCTGACCAGCTCAGCTTGGTAGTCGTTCAGTTCGCGGGCCAGCTCGCGGGCCGCGGCGTCATCGCCGAAGTGCACACCTGGTGCGCTGATCGACAGGATCCCGGTCTCGATGCCTGCCTCGTCCATCATCCTGATCGCCCCTTGGGAATCCCACTCGGGCATGAGCCAGCCGCCGATGGCCCGGGGACCCTGCCTCGGAGTCGTCCCGCCGCTGGTGTCCCAGGGGTTCCATTGCGCGGACCCGCCTTGGACCGCCTGCGCCCCGGTCTCGGCTGCGCTGCTCAGGGCCCGATCTCCTGCGGCTGCTAGTGCGTCGAAGTAGCGGGGTGGGAGCAGGTGCTGGTGAACATCGATTCTGCCTGGCATGGTGCCGACCTCCTGTTGTGTCATGACTGCTGTCTCTCGGGGTGAGAGGGGATTACCGTGCGCGCTAGGCGGTGACCTCAGCGGGCTTGTCGAGAGCGGCGAGGTCGGCATAGGACGCCGGTGACGCAGTTGCCCGGAGGAAGTCCTCGTTGCGGTGGCCCGCGCCCTTCAGACGAGTGGCCGCCTCTTTTCGGCTGCGGATGAGCATCGCGATCAGGGTGAGCAGGATGCCGGCCACAGCCCAGATCGCCAGCCGGATGATCGGGCCGGAGATGGCAGCACCGTCGAAGTACTGAACCGAGCGCAGCAGGTCCAGAGAGTCCCCTTGCGGGAACACGTAGTACAGGGCCTGGAAGAAGTCGTTGAGAAGGTGGATACCAAGGGGCCCGCCAGAAGACGTGTTGCCGAGGATCACCAGCGCGAGCGTCGTGAGGAGTGCCGCAAGAGTTCCGCCCAGTGCGGCGACGCCGGTCACGGCTCCCCCGATGGCGAGCCCCGTGAGCCAGAGCACCGCGAAAACGGCGCCGGGATTGACGGTCACCGCACCGAGGGCGGTGTCGATCCAGAGGGTGATCAACCCGGCCAGGGCACCCGTGTAGAGGACGAGGACGATGCTGCGCTCGACGAACCGCGACGAGGTGTCGACCGTTCCGAGGATGCGGCCGAAGACCGTGGCACCCAGCGCCGCGCCGAGTCCGGCAAACAGGATCGCGTAGAACTCGATGGAGCCGACGGGGTCCTTCTTTGGCAGGGGTGCGAGATCGGTGGTCGTGCTCGTGGTCTTCAATCGCTGGGCGATGGAGTCGCCGATGCCGGAGACCGCCTGACCGAGGCCACGACCCGCACCACTGGCGATGTAGGTCGTGACGACGGCGTTCTCTCCGGCTGGGGGAAGGACGACGGCGCCGTCCACCTCCCGGTCGAGGACGGCGGCTCGCGCCTTCGCCTCGGACGACACGACCGTGAGGTCGAGTGACCCCTGCTGCTCCAGGGCCACGATCGTGTCCGCATTGCCGGCGACGGCGAGGTGCACATTGTTGGGTGTCGGATTTCCGAAGGCGCTCGAGTAGCTGGTCAGCATCGCCAGGGCGAAAAGCAGGATCCCGATGCCCCCCAGGACCAGGTTGCGGTAGCGGTGCTGGGATCCCGGCCCCTCCGACGTCAGCGCGCCGCCTGCCACCGCTGCTTCGAACTCCGGGTGCTGCGGAGTCTCTTCCCGTCGTGGTGCCGACTCGGTCACGTGCGTCATCTTATCCTTTACAATTGTCCAGTAGTGGACAAATGTACATCAAGGAGTGGGGTCTGACAAGATGGAACCATGTCCCAGGGAACGAGCACGCTGCCACCGGAGGCGCACCGGGTGGACCCGCGTGTCACCCGAACCCGCGCCGCCCTCATCCGGGCTCTGACGACGCTGGTGTCCGAGTCCCCGAAAGGCGAGGTGATCTCGATGAGCGCGGTCGCGCAACGAGCTCGCCTGAGCAGGCAGGCGCTGCACAACCACTACAGCAATGTCGGTGACCTCGCGACGGATGTCTGGATCAGTCGGCTGCTCGAGGGCTGGCTCCCCCTCGATGAGAGCGCAGCCAATCTCGTCGAGGCCCTCACGCGCGCCGTGCAGGAGCGCGGAATCGAGCCGCTGCTTGCCGCCGGACGTGCTGATCGCGACTTCTTCGACAAACTCCGCGCCATCCCCCGTGGCGAGCGGGTCGCCGAGGTTCTTGCCGCGGCGGTCACCACGTGGTTGACGGATGCGGATCGCGACTCCGATCGACCGAAGATCGCACTCACCGGCGACGCCCGGACTTTCACCATCGGCGGCATGGTGGCGTTGGTCTCGACGTGGCAAATGGCCGAGAACCCGCCGGACATCACCGAACAGGTAGCGACTCTTCGGACATTCGCGGCCGCTGCTGCCGCGGCTACCGTCGGCGGAGTCCGGCGGACCTCGGCAAGCGCCACCGCTTTGCGCGGCCCGTCCGGAGCCTGAAGCGCCGGACGGGAACGACGTCAAGCGTCGTAGGCGACGTAGTGCAGTTCGGCGTCCTTTCGCTCCTCGTAGAGCTTCACGTAGGACTGCGCGATGACAGCGGGCTCGGCGTCCGGGCGGCCGCCGCCGATGAGAGCGGTGATCGCCACGAATCCGACGTACACCCCCTTGTCAGCCAGGGCCTTATTGAGGTTCAGCGTCCAGTTCCGGAGTCCAGCCGCGGCGATGTTCACGTTCCCGCGAACCGGCGTCTGTGAGAGCGCGCCGCCACCCGTCGTCACGAGAACTGTTCCGGAACCGGCCGAGATCATCTCAGGCAACGCGGCACCGATGGCGGTGACGGCACCACCCAGGTAGAAATCGATCTGCGGCTGCAGATTGCCCATCGTCACATCCAGAGCGTCGACCGATTCAAGAGTGTGGTCTGCTGGCGAGAACTCGAGGACGTCGATAGGACCCAGCGCTGCTCGGATCAACTCGATCGCCTCCTTGAGCGTCTCGGGCTCGCGGACGTCAGCGGTGAAACCACGAGCGCGGATGCCCTCGCTACCAAGCATCTCTGCAAGTGCGTCGAGCTTGGACCGGTCGCGGGCAACGAGGGCGACATCGAAGCCCTTCTGCCCGAAAGCGCGAGCGATCTCGAGGCCGAGGCCGGGGCCGGCTCCGATGATGGTGATCAGGGGCATGATGCATCCTTCCGTAGCCCACCGCGGGGCCGGCATTCTGTAGCGGTAAGTTGAGGTGGTCCTCACGTGCGCCCAGCATATGTTGAGGCCGCCCTCAATTTCTACTGGAGTTGCTGTGAGTACCACGCCCGGCCTGCGTCGAGACGCTCAGGCGAACCTCGACAAGCTTCGGGCGGCCGCCATAACGGTGTTCTCGCGGCGAGGTCTTTCGGCCCCGCTCGAGGACATCGCCCGGGAGGCCGGCGTCAGCATCGGCACGCTCTACAACCGCGTCGGATCCCGAGAGGAGCTCATCGACGCTGTCGTCCCGGACATCGCCGGCGCGAAACTCCGGACACTCCGGGAACGGACGCTGGCTCAGGAGTCTGCTCGGGCGCAACTGGAGACGTTCATCGCGGAAATGATCGACCTGCAGCTCAGCGACCCGGTTATGAACGACGCGATGCTCCGGCGCTACCCCGACGCCGTTCTCCTCATCAACGCCTGCGAACGCTCCATGGCACTCGGCGCGGAACTCGTCGAGAACGCCCACGACGCCGGCGTGCTCTCGAGGGACTTCACCCCCGACGACCTCCTGACCGTCCTGTGGCTGGCCGCCCTGGCCAGCCACGATCCTGCCGCTCCGGACGGATGGCGCCGCGTCGTCGACCGCAGCGTCTCCGCCGCCTGGATCGCGGAGGCCTGACGGTCACGCTCCGAGCAGAGCTGGCGGTGATGCCGCGCGTGCGCTACATTCCGAACAGAGGGAAAAATCCCGTTCGGCTTCGGCTGGCGGAAATGCGCACGCGTCTCAGGGGAGCCGCCACTTCTTCCTCGAAGGAGTGCGCCCATGTCCGTGCAGACGATTTCCCCTCCCCACATCACCGCCCCGCCGGAGCGGCTGCAAGACGCGTGGGTCGCCCTGGCTGGGCTGTCGGCCGTGTTCCTGTTCGAGATGCTCGACAACTCGATCCTGAACGTCGCCCTTCCTACCATCGGCCGCGATCTAGGCGCCACGACCGCCGCGCTCCAATGGGTGTCGGGAGCGTATTCGGTCGCCTTCGGCGGCCTGATGCTCCTGTTCGGTGCTGTAGCCGACCGGTTCGGCCGGCGCCGAGTCATGCTCACCGGTCTCGCTCTCCTCGCCATCGCAAGCATCTTGACCGTGTTCGTCACGTCGACGGAACAGCTCATCGTCGTCCGAGCGCTCCTGGGAATCGCCGCTGCAATGACGACCCCGGGAACGATGGCATTGGCTTTCCGCCTCTTCACCCGAGAGGATCTCCGGATCCGGGCGTTGACCGTGATCTCCACCGCGGGACTCGTCGGTCTGGCCATCGCACCGACTGTCGGCGGCTTCGTGCTCGCAGTCGCCCCCTGGCAAGCGCTCCTGCTGGCCACGGCTCCCGTCGCCGCCCTCGCCTTCGTCGGCATCCGTGTCGGCGTCAGCGCCGATCAGAGAGCCGACCTGCACCGCGATCCGATCGACGTCCTCGGCGCGGTCCTCGGCAGCGTGATCGTCATCGGGGTCCTCGTCACACCCACGCTTTTCGTCACCCGGGCCGGCACGAGGCTGTCCTGGGCGTCGGTCGCGGTCACAGCCCTCTCGGTCGCCGCATTCGTGATCCGAGAGCGGTCAGTCCGCTTTCCACTCCTCGACCTGCACCTCATCGCCACACCCCTGGTCTCCAGCGGACTCGCCTACAAAGCGGCGGCGGGTCTTGCCATGGCGGGCCTGTCATACCTGGTGACTTTGCAGCTGCAACTCCTGTGGGGGTGGTCGCCGGCTCTCGCCGCCGTCGGCACGCTGCCCCAGGTCGTCGTCCTGCTCGCCAGCGGGCGGTTCGTAGGGCCGTTCGTCACCCGGGCAGGTCTTGTCCGTGCCGCGTGGATGAGCGCCGCCTCGGTGGTCGCCGGTCTCGCCGTGTTCGCGACCCTCGCCCGTTTCGGCTACGTCTGGGTCGCCCTCGCACTCGTCCTCGTCGCAGCCGGGATGAGAGTCGTCGGTGTGGTCGCCGGCAACAACGTCCTTCGAGGCCTGCCAGAGAACCGCACCTCGATCGGTGCCGCCCTCGTCGACACAGCCAGCGAAATCGCGACCGCCGTCGGGATCACCGCCACCGGCACCATCCTCGCCGCCCTTGTGACGGGCAGCATCACCAGCGGGTCCTGGACGCCGACGCGTGTCGACTCGTTCGAGACCGCCCTCACGGTCGGCGGCCTGACCATCACCGTCGCGGCCGCAGGCCTCGTCGCGCTCGGCATCTTCCGTGCCCGCAACACCACCACCCCGGAGCCCACTCATGTCTGACCACACCATTCGCCCCCCGTTCGATCCCGAACTCCAGACGTTCCTCACCGCCCTCGAGGCTCGAGGACCCTTCTCCCTGTCGACCGAGATGCTGCCTCGCATGCGACAACTCGACACCACCGAAGAAGAACTCGATGCACGGCTCCGCACCCGTGGTTACGAACGTCGAAGCGTCGCCGTTCCCGGGCACCTGGGCGACCCCATCCAGCTGGCCATCATCCAGCGCATGTGCCGCACCGGTTCGAGGGCCGCCGTCTACACGATCCACGGTGGCGGGATGATGTTCGGTCATCACCTCGGCAACCTCGACTCCTACGACGACTGGCTCCTCGACCATGACATCGTCCTCCTCAGCATCGACTACCGTCTCGCCCCCGAATACCCCGACCCCCATCCCGTCGAGGACTGCTACGCCGGCCTCGTCTGGGTCACCGCCCACGCCGACGAGCTCGGCATCGACCCCGACCGGATCGTCATCGCCGGGCAAAGCGCGGGCGGCGGGCTCGCCACCGGCACCGCACTCCTCGCACGCGACCGGAAGGGTCCGGACTTGTTGGCGCAGATCCTCGTGTCGCCCATGCTCGACGACCGCGACAACACGGTGTCCACGCGCCAGATCGACGGGGTCGGAGTTGCTGACCGGCAGATGACTCGCTTCGGCTGGGACGCCTACCTCGGACCTCGCCGCGCCACCGACGACGTCTCCGTCTACGCCGCACCCGCCCGCGCCGAAGACCTCCACGGTCTGCCCCGGACCTACATCGACTGCGGCAGCACCGAGGTATTCCGCGACGAGACCATCGCCTACGCCAGTGCCCTCTGGGCCGCAGGAGTCGACGCCGAACTGCACGTCTGGCCAGGCGCCTTCCACGGATTCACCAGCATGATGCCCCACGCCGTCATCTCGAAGACCGCGACCGCCGCCCTCGGCGACTGGACACGACGAACCCTCGGACCACCCGCGCCGGTCGCAGAATTCTCAAATCAGGCGCCCCCGGTGTCTCGTCACGGAAGTGGGTCGAAACGGATGGGCCTCGGGACCGACGAGCGGGATTTCCGCTTCGCGGCGCCCCTAGCCGCTGATCAGGTCTCTGGCAAGTGAGGCGCGTGAACGCCAGAGCGACGCCACAGGGCCGTCGGACCGGGTCGCGTTGGGGTGCACCCCAGAGCAGCAGTTTGGCCGGAGCCACACGACAGGTTCAGGTTCGTGCCGAGAAGGTTTCTCGGCCGGCGATTGTGAGGGCCAGGGCCGCGACGCCGAGGACGGCCATGAATGCGCCGAGGATCAGCCCGCCGGAGACGTTCAGAAGCACGGCCCCGACCAAGCCCGCAGCGAAGATCGCGAGATTGAAGGCGACGGGCAGGAAGGAGTTGGCGAGGTCCGACTGGGCACCGCCGGCGATCGAGAGGGCGCTCTGGAGCTGAGGGGATGCGCCCCCGAATGCCAGCCCCCAGAGTCCGGCAGCGAGCAGGACCGCGACCGGGGAAGCGTGCTCGGCGACGAGCACGCCTGCCGCGAGGATGAAGACGGCGATGCTCGCTTGCAGCAGCAGCCGGGGGTGGTGGTCGATCACGAGGGCGGTCACGATGACACCGCCGATCGAGGCGACCCCGTAGACGAGGAGCACGAGGTCCGCGGTGAGACCGCTTCCGCTGTCACGGAGGAACGGTGCGATGTACGTGTAGAGGGTGTTGTGTCCGAGCATCCAGACGAAGATCACCAGGAGCACGATCGGGATGCCCGGCAGCAGGAACACCCTTCTCAGGGGTTGCCGGTGCGCTCGGGGTTGTCCTGCCAGTCCGGGCACGATGATCGCGATCACGCCGACGAGGACGACCCCGAGGGCGGAGAGCCCGGCGAACGACCACCGCCAGTCGAAGATGCCGCCGATGAAGGAGCCGAGCGGGGTGCCGAGGGCGAACCCGACCGGCGCACCCGTGGCGACGACCGCCAAGGCGAGACCGCCACTGTTGGCCGGGCTGATCCTGCGGCCGTACGCGGCGAGTATCCCCCACAGGATCCCGGTGAAGGCGCCGCCGACGAACCGGGAGACCAACGCGATGACGACGTCAGAAGACACCGCGGTGACGGCGTTGGCGAGGACGAGCCCCGAGAGGGCTCCGAGAAGGAGCGGCTTCCGGCGGAAGCCCTGCGTGTAGGTGATCGCAGGAACGGTGACGACGACCGTCCCCAATGCCCAGATGCTGATGAACTGACCGATGACCCCTTCGCTGACACCGAGGTCTCGCGCCATCACGGGAAGGAGGCCGGCAGGCATGGTCTCTGCGGACAGCAGAACGAATCCGACGGCCGCCAGCGAGATCAGCGGGAGCCACGGCATCCGTTCCCGGGTCGCCGGTGTGGCAGCCGAGGGGGCCGGGGCCGGTATCGAGGTGGTCAATTCTTTCCCGTTGCTAGAGGCGGATGAGGACTTTGAGGGCCTCGCGGTCATCCATCAGCGTGTAGGCGTCGGAGATCCGGTCGAGGGGCATCTCGCGGTCGAAGACGCGGCCGGGGTCGATGGTGCCGTCGAGGACCTGCGGGATGGCGGCCTCGAGGTAGGTGCGGACGGTCGCGGGCCCGCCGGTGAGGGTGGCGTTCTTCCCGAAGAGGGAGCTCATGCCGATCGCGGCTTCTTCGTACTGGGGCACGCCGACGCGGCTGATGGTGCCGCCGGGGCGGACGATGCCGACGGCCTGCTCGTAGGCGGGCATGTGCCCGACCGCTTCGAGGACGACGTGGGAGCCCTCTCCCCCAGTGATGTCCATCACCCTGGCGACACCCTCATCGCCGCGCTCGGCGACGACGTGGGTGGCGCCGAATTCGCGGCCGAGGTCGGTGCGGTCGGTGTGACGGCCCATGAGGATGATGGTCTCGGCTCCGAGCTGCTTCGACGCCAGGACGGCCGAGAGGCCGACGGCGCCGTCACCGATGACGGTGACGGTCTTCCCGGGTCCGACGTCGCCGCGGATGGCGGCGTGGTATCCGGTCAGGTAGACGTCGGAGAGGGTCAGCAAGGACGGCATGTAGGACTCGTCGGTGCCGGCGGGGATCTTGACGGCGGTGCCGTCGGCTTGGGGGACGATCAGCTTCTCGGCCTGGGTGGCGGAGGGAGCACCGTCGAAGAAGCCGCCGTGGATGCAGGAGGTGGTGATGCCCTCCTGGCAGAAGGCGCAGGTCCCATCCGACCAGGCGAACGGGACGATGACCGTGTCACCCACGGTGAGGGTGCGTACGTCGTCGCCGATCTCCTCGACGACGCCGATCGCTTCGTGGCCCATCCTGCGGCCCTCGGGGGTGTCCTCGAGGTCGTGGAAGGGGTGCAGGTCCGATCCGCAGACGCACGCGTAGGTGACGCGGATGAGCGCTTCGGTGGGGTGCTGGATGACGGGGTCGGGGACCTCGACGACTCGGACGTCGCCGGACTTGAACATGAGGGTGGCTTTCATCACTGTTTCTTTCGATCGGTCCGCTGCTACAGCGGTTGCTGGGTCCGTTCTGGCGGGGCCGGCGCTCAGTCGGTGGGGGTGCCGTTGTAGTCGTCGTCGGTGATCTGCTCGAGCCACGTGGTGGTCTCGGCCGGATCGTCAGCGGCTTCGAGGATGGCGATGTGCTCCATGAAGGTGCCGCCGCTGGAGGCGTGGAAGTGCTCCTCGCCGGGGGCGATCGAGATGGTCTGCCCGGGGTGAACGTCGACGACGTGTCCGTCACGGGTGCCGAACCGGGCGATGCCCTCGGTGACGTGCAGGAACTGGCCGCGGGCGTGGTGATGCCACGCCGTCCGGGCGTCGGGCGCGAACCGCACCTTTGCCACGGTGGTGCGCTGGTCGTCGGTCTGCGGTGCCACGATCGGGTCGACCCACACCTGCCCGGGGAACTGCTCTTCAGGGTTCAGGCTGGTGGGTTTCTGCGGCTGGATCTGCATGAGGGCGGTTCCTTACTTGTCGTCGGTGAAGAGGTTCTTGGCGACGCCCATCGCGGCCATGCCGCGCGGCCAGCCTGAGTAGAGCATCACGTGGATGATGGCCTCGATGAGTTCTTCCTGGGTGACGCCGTTCTCGACGGCGCGGCCGAGATGGAAGCCCAGCTGCTCCGTGTTGCCCTGCGCGGTCAGGACCGCGACGGTGACGAGACTGCGGTCACGGGCGGACAGCTCGGGGCGGTTCCAGACGTCGTCGAAGAGGACGTCGTCGGTGAGGGCGGCCATCTTGGGGGCGAAGTCGCCGAACAGGGCACGACCGCCACCGACCTGCTTCTTCTGTTCCGGCATGACGATCTCCTTCTCCTCCTGTGAACTCCACGAACTGGGGCTCACCACCTAGCCAACGCGGGCCGGGAGCGGAAAGGAATGCCCTGCTGTGACGTGTACTGACAGGGCACCCCTCGGAGCCCCTGAGCCTCAGGCGGCTCGGTCGCCGATCAGGATGGTGCACGACCGGTCCCGAGGCGGTCACAATGGGGTCATGGCACGCATCCTTGTGACAGGCTCCGCGGACGGACTCGGCCGGGCGACAGCCGACGTCCTCCTCAGCCAGGGCCACGGCGTCATCGTCCACGCCCGGAATGCCGACCGCGCGAAGACGCTGACCGACCTTGTCGATCGCGGTGCCACCCTCATCGTTGCTGACCTTTCAAGGCGGCAGGAAGTCCTTGACGCCGCACACGAGCTGGAGGACGGAACGACGGTCGACGCGGTCATCCACAACGCCGGCGTCTACTCCGGCCCCGATGTCATCCCCGTCAACATCGTCGCGCCGTACCTACTCACCGCACTGCTGAGAACCCCGACCAGGCACGTCTACCTCAGCAGCGGTATGCACCGTGGCGGGCACATCGATCTCGGCCGGCTGGACTGGGACGGCAACAAGCCTTCCGGCAGCTACTCCGACAGCAAACTGCTCGTCACCACCCTCGCCCTCGGGATCGCTAGACGGTGGGCACCCGCGGTTCTGGCGAACGCAGTCGACCCGGGATGGGTGCCGACGAAGATGGGCGGCGCCGGCGCGACCGACGATTTCGACCTCGGCCACCGGACTCAGGAACGACTCGTCACCGACCAGGGGCTGACCGTCACCGGGGGTTATTGGTTCCACGGGCAGCAGCAACAGCCGCACCCGTCTGCGCAGGACCCCGACGTTCAGGATCAGTTGCTGGACGCCCTCGCCGGAGCAACTGGGATAGAGCTACCGCGTCGCTGACTCTTGACCCTCGGCGGTCTCGGGGGCGTGCATGGGGGCATTCCACGACGCGAGCAGCCGCAACCGCTCGGCTGTGGTGGACCCGGGCTCGGCCGTGTAGACCATGAGGACTAGGCCTGGGTCTGCGGTGATGACGAGCTCTTCGTAGGAGAGGATCAGTTCCCCGACCTCGGGGTGGTGGAACCGCTTCGTCCCGGAGCCATGCGAGCGGACGTCATGGGCGCCCCACAGCTGACGGAACGTGTCACTGCGCGTGGACAGCTCACCGACGAGATCCTGCATCTCCCGGTCGTGAGGGTCCCGCCCTGCGTCTGCCCGCATGACCGCGACGCACATACCCGCGAACATCTCCCAATCCGGGTAGAAATTGCGGGACTCAGGGTCCAGGAACTGGAACCGGGCCAGGTTAGGGATTCCCGACCCGTCACCGATGACAGAGGTGTAGAACGCCCGAGCCAACGCGTTGGTTGCCAGGATGTTCTGCCGTTGATCGCGGACGACAGCGATTCCGTCCGTGATGACGGACAGCACCTGCTGCAGGCTCTGACGGTGCACCTGGTGAGCGGTCCGACGCCCACGCGGCCTGGCCGCGAGACTATCTCCGTCGGCAGCTCGCGCCAGATCGAAGAGGTGGCTTCGCTCGGGGTCCGTGAGCTGCAGAGCTCGAGCCACAGCCTCGAGGACGCTGGAGGAGGCACCGGCGATCATGCCGCGTTCCAATCGGGCGTAATACTCCACACTTACGCCGGCAAGCGTGGCGACTTCGCCCCGACGAAGGCCCTCCACGCGACGACGCCCACCGGCAGCAAGGCCAACCTGCTCAGGGGTGAGCCGTGCGCGCCTGGACATCAAGAACTCGCGAACGTCCTCTTTGTTATCCACAACCCAGACACTACGACGACCGATGACGATAAGGCACTCCCTGTCAGGGAACGGCTTCGACCGCTCGATCTGGCACGGAGATCGGCTCGAAAACGGGTGAGCAGAACGCTCGAGCGTCGCATTAGCGTGTGTCCCAGGACAACACGACGGGTTAGTTCAGATGAGTGGCTAGAAGACGATGTCAGTCTTGATTCGTGAGGCGATTGCATCCCGCAGGGGGCGGACGGAATCCACGTCCCAGTTCTCCGGATTGGGGAAAGACCACTTGAGCACGCGGCCCCTGGGCGTACTCGGGAGGTTCAGGCCGGGCTTCATCAGAACGACGACGTCGGCCTCGTCGAGATCCGAGGTCGTCACGACGCGGGGTGTCCGTCGACGGATGTCCATCCCCAACTCCGCAATACTCGCCGCGACCGCCGGGTTCACTGCCGTGTCGGGTGAGATTCCTGCGGAGGTGACGGTGTAGTCGTCTCCGGCGAGGTGTTCGAGGAGGGCAGCGCCGAGTCGGGAGCGGCCGGCGTTGTGCTGGCAGATGAACAGGACGGTGGGCTTGGTGTCGCTCATGCGGTGACCGCCTGACGGTGCTCGCGGGACCACGCCTGCGTGGCAACCTGCACGGCATCCCATGGGGAGCCGAGCGGCGGTGTGTAGGAGAGGTCGAGTTCGCTGACCTGCTCCACGGTCAAACCGGCGTGGAGGGCGACGGCGTAGGTGTCGACGCGTTTCGCAGTTTCGGTGCCGAGGCGGCCGACGAGCTGCGCGCCGAGGAGACGCCCGTCGCGGCTATCGCCGGTGACGCGGATCGAGATCGGCTGCGCGCCCGGATAGTACTTCTTATGGTCGTCGGCGATCGCGGTCGTGCTTACGGGGGCGAATCCGGCGGCGAGGGCTTCGTGCTCACGAAGACCGGTGCGGGAGGCGACGAGGTCGAAGACCTTCACGACCTGCGTGCCGACGGATCCTGCGAACCGGGCAGAACCGCCGAGGGCGTTCTCTCCGGCGACGCGACCCTGCTTGTGGGCGGTCGTGCCGAGGGGCAGGTAGGTGGTGCCGAGGAGGCGGCGGTGGGTGGTGACCCCGTCGCCGGCCGCGAACACGTCTGGCAGGCCGGTGCGCATGGTGTCGTCCACCACGACCGCCCGGCCAGCTCCAAGCATCGCGCCGGCGCGAACAAGGAGGTCTGTGTTCGGGCGCACACCGACGACGACGAGTACAACGTCAGCCGTAGGGACTGCTGTCGGTCTAGTTGACTCCTCTTGTTGGGGTTTTCAGGCCTCGTCATCGGCCCGTGAGTTGATTATCTCGAACTCGATCGGGGTGAGGCGTCCGAGTCGTCGTTGTCGTCGTCTCCGGTGATAGGTCCGCTCGATCCAGGTCACGATCGCGAGCCGAAGTTCCTGCCGTGAATGCCACCGTTGACGGTTCAGGACGTTCTTTTGCAGAAGCGAGAAGAAGGACTCCATCGCGGCGTTGTCGGCGCACGCGCCGACCCGACCCATGGACCCCGTGATCCCGAACTCCTTGAGCTGCTCCACGAATTTTCTGGACCGAAATTGCGAGCCTCTATCTGAGTGCAGCGTCGTCCCAACGGGTTCTCGAAGTGCGACGGCGTTCCGAAGTGCCGCTACCGCCAGCTCGGCTGTCATCCTCGAGTCGATCGAGTAGCCCACGATCCGGTTCGAGCAGACGTCCTTGATCGCGCAGAGATACAGCATGCCTTCGTCGGTCCAGTGCTCGGTGATGTCGGTCAGCCACAGCTGGTTCAGCTTCGTCGCGGTGAAGTCGCGGAGCACGAGGTCGTCGTGGACGGGCGGGCCGGCCTTCCGGTTCAGGCCCCGTTTCTTCGAGTGCAACGACCATAAGCGTTGCTCGGAGCGCAGACGCCACACACGCCGCTCAGATGCTTTCAATCCGGCTTCGGCTTCGATCTCGTCGGAGATGAATCGATACCCGAATCCGGGGTCGTCGTGGTGCAGATCGATCGCGGCGTTGGTGAGGTGAGCGTTGTCCCAATCTCGCTGGGAGACAGGATCAGTTCGCCATTTGAAGAACGCTTGTTTGCTGAACCCCAGCACCCGTTCCCCCACCAGGAGCCTCTGGCGGGGGCGCCCCCAGGTCACCGCGATCGGGATCCGATCAGCGGCAAGGTCAAGGACCAGCGGGAACATCATTTGGGGAGTGATGCCTGCGACAGATACGCGGCCGCTCTCCGCAGGATCTCGTTCTCTTGCTCCAGGAGCTTGATGCGTTTCTTCGCTTCGCGCAGTTCGGCCTGATCGGCCTGGGTCACCCCGGGTTTGACGCCGTCTTCGACGTCGGCGATCTTGAGCCAGCGTTGCAGGCAGGACTCGGAGATACCGAAGTCTTTCGCGATTCGGCTGACCGGGGCTTCGCCCCGACGAGCGACCGCGACGACATCGCGACGGAACTCCAATGGGAATGCTTTGGGCACGTTGACCATCCTTCCGTGAGAACCGAAATCCTCACAGCGCAGGAGTCAACCAAACCGACAGCAGTCCCGACCGCCTCACGAACGATCTCGGCTTCCTTTTCTTCGGAGATGTCTTCGCTGCCGAATGCGGAGATGACGTTGCGCGGATGGACCCACAAACCGATCAGCTGACGGGTCGCCAACAATGGGTCTTTGATATCCAGGCGTCCCACCCGATCAAGCTCTCCAAGCTCCTGGGTCAAGCGGGCGTTGAAGTCGGCGGGCGCACCATCAGTCCAGGCCCGCCGCAGCTCGGGGCGGCGCGGCGCTTCAGCGATAATCAGCCGACGAAGAACGGCAATACGCGGATCACGGGCCGCTCCGATCACCGCATGGAACAACCCGTCCTTATTGGTGAATTGCCCAAAGACGGTCTGTTTACGGACTCCGGCATCAGCGGCCACCGCCTCCATCGACGTGCCCATCCGGTAACGTGCCGGCGCACACAACAACTCCCCGGCCAGACACTGTCACTCCGATTTCCTCGGGGCAGTGACCATGGCCGGGAAGGGCTCACGTTCACCGACTCCCCCACCCCCCCCAATCACAACATGTAAGACGGGTTGTGTCGTGCATCCGAGCCTCAAGCGATGAACGTTTGGCCATGGAGCCGAGGTGCTCTGGGGTGTACGCCAAAGCGACACGCGCCACGAGAAACTTCGCGGAGGGGTCGCGTTTATCGCCCCTTCATTAGGAATGTCATCGCCCCGGGTAAACGCTCAACCGCTGCTAGATTTCGGGTCGTGGAAACGTCGACCCGCGGCAGTGCTGTTCCTTGCGTGTCGCATGTTCCGGCGTTGGCGCCCTGGTGCGAGTTGACCCGTCCGTTCGAGGTGCGGGATCATCGCCTTGTCAGAGTTCGATCCTGTCCGTCTCGGGGTCAGGGAACGTCGAGGAGCATTCGGATGTGTACGAGGGCCTGCTCGCACTGGAACTGTTTTTTGACGTATTACGGGGTCTTCGTATGACGGTGCCGAAGCCTACGTTGGCCGCCTATCTCAAGGCCAGACGATCGCTCGTGCGACCTGAAGACGTCGGTTACCCTCCTGCCGCGACCCGAAGGGTCGCAGGACTTCGTCGGGAGGAAGTCGCTGAGCTTGCGGGCATCAGTGTCGAGTACCTCATTCAGTTGGAACAGGGCCGCGTCTATCAAATCTCTGACGCCGTTCTAGTCAATTTGGCGGACGCCCTCCAACTCGATGCATATGGGCGCGAGTACCTCTTCCGGTTATCCCGTGTCATTCCGCTGGCGACTCGCACCGCGACAAACCTCGCTACCGCCACAGATCAATTCTTGGACGAGTGGTCGTTTACCGCGGCTTATATGTTCGACGCGAACCTCGACATTGTTGCGGTCAACCCTTTGCTGCATGCACTGGCTGGAGGCTTCGCCGAGGTAGGAAACAACCTGGCCGAAATGATGTTCCTGATGCCTGCCGAACATCGCGGACTAGGCGAATGGGCCACCACCGCCAAGGGAACGGTAGAGGCCTTGCGCTACTGGGGCGACACAGATGATCTTCGCTTTCAACGGGTCGTGGGAGGTCTTCTGGAGCGTGACGCCGACTTCAAGCGGATCTGGTTCGAGTACGGTGCAAGACCCATCACCACCGGAAGCTCACCGTCGCCCGTTGAAGGCTATGGCTTCGTCGACTTCCCCTGGCACGTCATTCAAACGCCTGAGGGACACCACGTTGTCGTGTGGGGCCGAAAAAAAGGGTCCTTGGCAGACGAAATTATTGGACGCCTTCAAGCGAGGCTGCTTTCCGGTGAATCTGAAGGCGAGACCAACGTCGGAGTAATTCGAGAAGCGACAAGCGCAGATCGGGAATCGGACTCCGCCTGAGGGTAGTAGCACCGCCATTACCTAGGGGTTTCATGAAGCCCATACGGTCTGAGCGTGACCACCCTGACGCCACCGCCGAAGATCGAGTCCAGGCCGCAGGGCTCCCCGTTGGGTGAGTTTCTCCGGGCTCGACGGGACTCTCTGTCACCGAGCGACGTGGGGATCATGGATGGCTCTAGGCGGCGGGTTACCGGGCTGCGGCGGCAGGAAGTGGCACGCGTTGCTGGTATCAGCGCCGAGTACTACTTGCGTCTCGAACAGGGAACAGATCGTCAGCCTTCTCGTCAAGTCCTCGTAGCGCTCAGCCGTGGCCTCCGTCTAGACGCCGACGGCACTCGTTATCTCTTCCGGCTGGCTGGCCAACTCGACGTCACGCCGCCGCCGGAAGATAGCCCGTGTCTCGCCGCGGATGTGCTCGAGCAGTGGTCGTCCACGCCGGCCTACGTCGTTGATCGCCACCAATTCGTCATCGGCATAAACGACTTGGGTGTCGAGCTCCTTCCGTTTTTGGCCACACCGGGAACCAACTTGCTCGAGCAGACGGTACTGGCCTCCCTCGACTCGGCCGAGGACCGGAACGATTACTGGAACGCCGCTATCCAGACTCAGGTCGCCGCGCTGCGATTCTGGTGCGACAGCTTCAATCCACAACTCCGCTTACTCGTCGCCTCGCTCTCGGCGAAGTCCAAAACGTTCCGCGATGCCTGGGCCCGCCACGAAGCACATCCGGCGCGAACTGGCGCAACGCTCGCGGAAGTCCCACCATTCGGGTTCCTGCCCTTTCGGTGGCAAGTTCTGGAACTGCCCGAGCAAGACCAGTTTCTCTTCGCCTACTCCGCGGACTCGGGAGCGCCCGAATCTGCGGCGGCGTTGGACTTTCTCCGGGCCAAGATTGCATTACGGCGAGCAGTCGCGGCATCGAGTCGACTTTAGTGTGACCCGGGAAGGAGCACGACAGTAGCCGGTTGACGAAGAAGGGTTGTAGTCACTCATCACACCGAGAGGAATGAAGAAATGACTCAGACCCCCACCATCATCCTGGTCCACGGCGCTTTCGCCGACGCCGCTAGCTGGGCCCCCGTCACCCGGGAGCTCCTGGACCGCGGTCACACCGTCCTCGTGCCGCCGGTCTACAACCGTAGCCTTGCCGAAGACGGCGCCTCGGTCCGCGCTTTCGCGGAGAAGATCGACGGCCCCGTCGTCCTGGTCGGTCACTCTTACGGCGGCGCCGTTATCACCGTCGCCGGTGACGCCGAGAACGTCGTCGGTCTCGTCTTCGTGGCCGGCTACGTCCTCGATGAGGGTGAAAGCCTCGGCCAGCTCCAGGGCGGCTTCCCCGACTCCGACCTCGCCGCGAACCTCGTCTACACCCCGTACCCGGTCGCCGGAGCCGACGACGGCACCGACGTCTCGGTAAAGATCGATGCGTTCCCGCCGGTCTTCGCCGAGGGAGTTGACCCGAAGACTGCGCAGGTCCTCGCCGTCTCCCAGCGCCCGCTGGCGGGTGCCGCGTTCGGTGAGCCGGCGTCCGTGGCGGCGTGGAAGACCACGCCGGGCTGGGGCATCGTCTCGGCCAACGACCACACCATCAACCCCGAGGTCGAGCGCTTCGGATACAAGCGCGCCGGCTTGCGGAACGTCATCGAACTGCCTTCGCCGCACCTCGTGATGCACACCCACCCCTCCGAGGTCGCTGACGTCATCGAGACCGCCGTCCGCGAGACCACCAGCAACTGACCCTCCCCCCGCAAGGCTCACCTAGAAAGGACGCCACATCATGGCTGCCAACCCCCAAAACATCGCCCTGGAGCCTGCCGCGCAGGAGTTCAGCGAGGCGACCTCGAACCCGCCGTTCCTTTACCAGCTGACTCCGGAAGAGGGCCGGAAGGCCGTGGACGGCGTTCAGGACTCCGAGATCTTCAAGCCCGAGATCGACGAGGAATGGATCACTGTCGAAGGCGGACCGACCGGTTCCGTCCCGACTCGCATCGTCAAGCCCAAGGGCGCAACCGGCACCCTGCCGGTGATCCTTTACACGCACGGCGCCGGCTGGGTCTTCGGCGATGCCCACACGCACGACCGGCTCGTCCGCGACCTCGCGGTCGGAACCGGCGCCGCCGTCGTATTCCCCGAGTACGATCGCGCCCCCGAACACCAGTACCCCGTTCAGAACGAGCAGTCGTACGCAGTCGCCCAGTGGGTCGTTCAGCACGGCGCTGAGAAGGGCCTCGACGGGTCCAACGTCGCGATCGCCGGCGACTCTGTCGGCGGCAACATGGCCATCGCCTTGAACCTCATGGGCGATGAGCGCGGGGACGTGTCTTTCAAGGGCGCGGTGCTGTTCTACCCGGTCACGGACGCGAAGTTCGACACCGAGTCGTACCAGGAGTTCGCCGAGGGGTACTTCCTCGCCCTGGACGGCATGAAGTGGTTCTGGGACCAGTACACGACCTCCGAAGAGGACCGTGCGCAGATCACCGCGTCGCCGCTGCGTGCCACGGAGGAGCAGCTGGCGTTCTTCCCGCCGACCCTCGTGATCAACGGTGAAGCAGACGTCCTCCGCGACGAAGGAGAGGCGTTCGCCGCGAAGCTCCGCCGTGCCGGTGTCGAGGTCACCCAGGTGCGTTACGCCGGGATCATCCACGACTTCGTGATGGTCAACAGCATGCACGACACCCACGCCGCCAAGGCCGCTGTGGCACAGGCCGTCGCGCACCTCAAGGCAGCCCTTTTGGCCTAGCCGCCCTGGACAGGCGCGGTCCGCAACCCGAAGTGCGGACCGCGCCCTCCCGATTTCGCACGTTCCGAATGGAGATCCCGTGACCGACCAGGCGACACCAGAGGGATCTCGTGAGCTGCCGACGGCAGACAACGCCGCACAGTACCTCCACGATCGACCTACAGCGTTCTTCAACGCCATGCTGACCGAGCACTTCGTGCTCCAATCGGTCCGCGGCGTCACCGTCTCGGAATCCTCCACGCGGGCGTCGATCTACCTGATGACCCTTTCCAGCAGCCTCGTCGCCTACGGCTTTCTCGCCCGCTCCAGCTACGCGACTGGATACCTCGCGGTCGTCATCCCCGTCAACGTTCTCCTGGGCATCTTTACCTACGTGCGACTCGTTCAGACGTCGCTCGAGGACGTCGCCGCCCTTGAAGCCATTCAAAAGATCCGGCGCTGGTACGGCACCCTGCTGCCGGGAGCGGAAGCGTATTTCCCGCTTCCGAGCGGTCCACGAGCGCCGAATGAGATGCTTGACATCGGCCGCCGCACGTCGTGGAGCGGGGTCTTCTTCACGCTGTCGTCGGCTATCGCCGCGGTCAACTCGATCGTCGCGGGCGCCGGCGTCGCCATCATCCTCACCGCACTGACCATCCCACCGGTGTCCATCGGAATCGGCATTGGAGTCACTGTCGTCCTCGCCGCACTTCATGGCGTCTACCAGGAGCGCCGCTACGCGCAGCTGATGCGCCTCGTCACGACTCACCCCGAACCATGAGCGCGGAGACGGCAGCCCGGACCGGGCCGACTCGCGGTGGTGCTCTTGCACCGTTGACTATTCCGGTCTTCCGCGCATTGTGGCTGGCGGTGCTGGTGAGCAACATCGGCAGCTGGATGCAGACCGTGGGAGCGCAGTGGCTCCTCATCGACGAACACGCGTCGCCGGCCGTGGTCGCCCTCGTCCAAACCGCGGCCAGCCTCCCGGTGCTTCTTATCGGTATTCCTGCTGGCGTGATCGGTGAGTTCAGCAACCGTCGCCCACTCCTCATCTAGGTGCAGGCCTTCCAAGTCGCCGTCGGCGTCCTTCTGACAGCGCTCACAGTCGCAGGCGCCATGACCCGGCCCTACTGCTCGTCGTGACGTTCCTGCTCGGCGCAGCATCTGCCCTGCAATTACCTGCGTATCAGGCGTTGGTCCCCGAGATCGTGCCCCGCAAGTCGATCACCGACGCGGCCGCGCTCAGCTCCGTCGGCGTCAACCTCGCCCGAGCGGTCGGTCCTGCATTGGCGGGGCTCGTCATCGCTCGACTGGGCGTCCCGTTCGTCTTCGCCGCTAACGCCCTGTCGTTCGCCCTGTTCCTCATCGTGCTCCTGGCCTGGCGCGGCTACCAACGACCGGATACCCGAGTCGAGCCGTTTATCGACGCCACCCGCGCGGGCATCCGCTACATCCTTCACGCTGGGGTCGTCCGCCGAGTCCTGGTGCAGCTCGCATGCGTGATGGTCCCCGCCAACGCTCTGTGGGCGCTCCTCCCACTGATCGCGGCCGGCCCGCTCCGGCTGTCCTCGTCCGGCTATGGTCTCCTACTCGCTGCCGTCGGCCTCGGATCGGTCGGAGGGGCGTTCCTCATGCCCGCGATCCGCACCCGACTCGGCATCGGCGGGACCGTTGCCGTAGCTTCCGTCATTTTCGGTGCCACCTCGATCGCCCTCGTCCTAGTGCCGTCTCTCCCCGTGGCTCTTGCCGTCCTCATCGTGGGAGGCGTGGCATGGATCGGTGTGGTGACGACATTGAACGGCACCGTGCAGTCCTTCCTCCCCGCGTGGGTGAGGTCACGCGGGCTCGCCGTCTACCAACTCGTCCTGTTCGGAAGCACCGCAGTGGGCTCCGCCCTCGCCGGCGCCGCCTCGTCCCTGTTCGGGGTGCTCCCGGTCATGGTGGCCGCGGGCGCACTCACAGCAGTCTCCGCCGTGCTCCTCGCCGCCCGTCCCTTCCCGTCTCTCACCGGCCGCGACCGCGCGCCGATGCCCTCCACGGACGTGCCGCCCGTAACGGAACACGACCCCGCCCTGCAAGGCGATGTTCTCGTCCTGGTCCGATGGCAGGTGGCCGCAGGCCATGTGAGGGCGTTCCTCACGTCGATGGACGCCCTGGGGCACAGCCGCCGGCGCACGGGCGCCCGGGAATGGACTCTGCACCGCGACCGCGACCACCCCGACACCTGGGCCGAAGTCTTCCGGGTCGGGTCCTGGCAGGAGCACATCGACCAACAAACCGTTCGACGCACCGGAGACGATGCGGGCATCTTCAGCGCCGTCCGCGAGCACGCCTCGGACGACCCCGACATCGAGTACCTCATCACCCCCGACCGAACAGAGACCCCTCATGTCTGACACCGACCAGCACGCCACCTTCGACCCCAGCGACTTCGACATCGTGCCCGCCCGCACCTTCGACGACCTCCGCGTCGGCGAAGTCTTTCGAGCGCCAAGTCGAACCGTCACGAGTGCCCACGCCTCCGCGTTCCAGGCCGTGTCAGCCGACAACCACCCCGTCCATTACGACGACGAATGGGCGAAAGCCCATGGTCACCCTGCACCGGTGGTCCATGGACTTCAGGTCCTCGCCTTTACTGCCCCCGGAGCCACCCTTTTCCCACACGTCATCGGCGAGGTCTTCGTAGCATTTACCGGACTGTCCTGCCAGTTCCACGCCGAGGTGCACGCCGGCGACACGCTCTACTCGCAGATCACACTCACGCAGCTCATCCCCGACGGTGACAAAGGCACGGTCGTCGCCGACGTTACGGTTCACAACCACCGCCGCGAGCTTGTCCTCTCGGGACAGCACGAATACGTACTCAAGCGCTGACACAAACGCCTCGGCGAAATCAGCGTCGACGACACGGAATGAAAAAGTGATTCATGCGTTTGCATGGATACCGAGTTGAGGAGAACAGCATGAGTACCACAGAGGGTTTGCACCACGTCACGGCTATCGGCGGCGAACCGCAGCGGAACATCGATTTCTACATTCGCGGACTCGGCCTGCGCTTGGTGAAAAAGACTGTCAATTTCGACGATCCCAGCACTTATCACCTCTACTACGGTGACGACGCGGGCAACCCCGGTTCACTGATGACGTTCTTCCCCTGGCGCGGAGTCCCCACAGGCCGTATCGGGTCAGGCCAATCCACCTCGACCGCCTTCTCTGTTCCTGAAGGAAGCCTCGGCTGGTGGCAGAAGCACTTCCGCACCCTCGGTGTGGAATCCGATATCACCACCATCAGCAGCAGCGAAGAACGCCTCGCCCTCCGCGACCCCGATGGTCTCCGGCTGGAGTTGGTCGCCTCGTCCCTCGTCGACCCCAGGAACCCGTGGGACTCCGCATCGGTGCCAGCCGAGCACGCCATCCGCGGACAGCACTCCTCCGTCCTGACCGTCGCCGACCCCGCAGGGACCCTGAAGGTCCTCACCGAAGAACTTGGGCTAGAAGTCTTCTCCGCCGAAAACGGCCGGTTCCGCCTCGCCGCAGCAGAAGAACGCCCCGGAAACATTGTCGACGTGATCGCCGACCCCACGGGGCCCACAGGCCTGACGGCAGGTGGCACGGTTCACCACATCGCCTTCCGCACTCCCAACGCGGAAGCGCAACGTGCATACCGCGAGCAACTCGTCGGTCACGGCTACCAGGTGACGGAAATCCTCGACCGTCAGTACTTCACCTCGATCTACTTCCGCGAACCCGGCGGGGTCCTGTTCGAAATCGCCACCGATACTCCCGGCTTCGACGTCGACGAACCCCTCCTCGAACTGGGCCGTAGCCTCAAACTTCCGCCGTGGCTTGAACCCTCTCGCGAAGACATTGAGCACGCCGTCATCCCGGTGACCATTCCTACGGAGAACAACCCCGACGCCGTCACCGAAGATGAACCCCAATGAGCGAGAGCACCGCCGGGCCGGACTGGCCACATATCTTCATTCCCGGATCCGGACCCGTCGTCCTGGCACTGCACGGGACAGGCGGAACCGAAGCCGACGCAGCACCGCTCGCACAAACCCTGCTCCCCAAGGCCGCCGTCATCGCACCACGTGGCCGCGTCCTCGAACAGGGCCTGTCCCGCTGGTTCAGACGGGAGGCAGAAGGTGTCTTCGACGTCGACGACGTCATCAAACAGGCCCTCCTACTCAACGACTTCATCGTGACGATCACACGCGAACACGGCCTCACCGGCCGAACCGTCATCGCCATCGGCTTTTCGAACGGCGCGAACATGAGCCTCGCCCTCGCGATGCTCCACCCCAAGACCGTCCACGCGGCCGTCGCCTTCTCTGGCATGTATCCATTCGGGGACAAAGAGGCGCCCCGTGATCTTTCGGAAAGTCGGTTCCTGCTCTTCAACGGCCAAAGCGACGCGATGGCACCCCAAAGCAGCGTGCACCTCCTCATCGACCAACTCCTCCTCCGACACGCGCACGTCGACTACCGACTCCGCCCAGGCGGGCACGGCATAACACCAGACGAACTAGCCACAGCCCGCGGCTGGCTTGAAAGCTCGAACCACCCCTAGCAGCCGCGTTCAGCCATACCCTCCGCGGTCTCGCCATGCTCAAAAGGTCGAGGTTGCAAAGCGCTGGAAACGGTTTCCCGGGATGGGTGATTTCGAGAGCTAGCCGGCTAGGTCGTCCCGTTTCGCCGAAAGCGACGATCTAAGTGGCAATACGAAAAAGCCGTCCGATCGGCGCGAAAAATTCCCGCATTGTCGCGTTGGGCTGTACCTCAAAGCGACATCAGGTCCCGCTCAGTCCGACCCGGGACGCACGTTTGTCGCCCGCTCATCGCCCGTTACGATCGCCCGGGGTAAACGTACGTCCCTGGATCTACGGGCATACGAAGTACCTGCCAACCTGGCCGGCACGAAGGGCGTCGGTCGCGCGCCCTCCGGGGGTCGGGGGCTCATCGTCGCAGTCGGCCTCGGGGCCACCGGCGGGGAGTGGACGGAGGGTGCCGGCGCCACCCGAACGGCGCCGGCCCCACCATCATCATCAACACTGGCTCACCCGAAGAGCCACCGGACCATTCGAAACTAGGCGTGCAGCGGCACCGCCGCTAGTCGGTGAAAAAGCCGACACCCGTAAGTGGCACACGACCCGGCCTCGTGGCCGGAGAACGATCTTCGCGCCCCGTGACTCCGTCGATGTGCTGTCGTCGGGACATCCGAAAGCCCTGCGATGCCCGATGAAGCCGGGGCGATCGCAAGGCTCTGCGGGTGATCCTCGACGGAGAGGCGCGGAGCACTTCACACCACGGCGCGGACACGTCCGATTCGGGTCAGACGGTCACGAGCAACCGTGCGGGACGGTGAAGCAACCCCAACGTACATGCCCCCTAAAGGAGGGACACTCCCCCCGTTCTGGGGATACCCGCCTCGCCTCCCGCGCTGATCCTCTGATGAGGGGCTCTGTCAGTCGAGGGTCTGCTCCTCCCCCGTGCAGTCAGGGCTCGGCCCGGTCTTTCCCGGTGCGCTCCCGCAGGTATTCCGATGTGGTTCCGCCGTCACGAATGTGCTCGAGCAGGTCAACGTCAATGAAAGCGGCGGCCGCGATCTCGTCCGTGCCCGAACCTGCGCTGAGGACCGCGCGGGCAAGCTCGTCAACGGTGCGCGCCGCCTGGTCGGCGGCACGAGCAAGCAGGGCGGCGTACTCGGTGTGCAACCACAGGTCGTTCATCTGAGCATCGTCGAGGGGCGTCGTTCCGGGCATGCCCCTCACCCTGCCAGAGCCACCGGCCCAGACCAGGGTATGACCGCCTCACGGAGGCCGATTCGGACCCGCAACCAGCAGACGGCGGCCCCCGCACTGGGGTCGGCGCGATTCATGAAACCGCATAGGGTCACGAGAGGGTCGTCGTAGGGGCGCACCACGACCACAACCATTGAGGCCTTTTTTGAGTATCGCTCCCGCACCGGCCGCCGACACCGAACGATCCGACGACGACCTCCTCGTCCTCACCGCCGAAGGCAACAAGCAAGCATTCGCCGTCTTCTACGACCACACCTCCTCCCGCGTATACGGCCTCGTGAAACGGGTTCTCATCGATCCCGCCCAATCCGAGGAAGTCACCCAAGACGTCTACCTCGAGGCATGGCAGAACGCGTCCCGATTCGACCCCACCAAAGGCAAAGCCCTCTCATGGCTGCTCACGATGGCGCACCGCCGAGCGATCGACCGGGTTCGCGCCTCCCAATCCAGCCGGAACCGCGACCTCGCCGTCGGAGTCCGCGACTTCGAAGAAACCCGCGACGATGTCGAGGAAACCGTCGAGATCACCCTCGAACACCAACGCATCACCAAAGCGATGCGCACCCTGACCCCCAACCAGCAGCAAGCCCTCGAACTGACCTACTTCCAAGGCCTCACCAACACCGAAGCAGCCCTGAAAGCCGGAGTGCCCATAGGGACGATGAAGACGCGACTTCGAGACGCGCTCATAGCCCTCCGCACCCGGGTAGGAGCATCCGAAGCAGCCTAAAGCCGCTGCCCATTGCGTAGCTGTGGGCCACTATTTGTTCTCAGGTGCTATGCCGAGCGATCGGCGCAACTCGTCTTCTCTGGTGCTGGCCAGCTCGTCCCCGCGCTGCATTAGGAATCGTAAAGAGGTGTGAGGTTTTCGCCAGAACCGAGCGGAGAAGCGTTGCGGGCGTTTTCGCGTGGCAGGCGCCTCGCTGGCGCTATTGCAGGTGATGGCGCTTATCGGGTGCGACTCGATTGAGCCGATATCTCGGTGCATGACCGTCGCCGACAGGAGCGCTATGGGCCCCAGAATTCCCTACTTCCATGCAGGCTGGCAAAGCCTCTCATCGATGATCGGTAGCAGATGGCCAGACCACGCCGCACGATCAAGCGACCAGAAAGACGACATCAAACCCTGGAAAGCGACATTACATTTTGGAAACCACACAACAGATGTAGGGTCCGGCGATTCATTGCAGTGACAACAAACCCCTGATCAGAGGCCAATGTAAATTCAACAACACTTGTCGTTTGCTGAATTAAGGGCTCTCAGGCTCTAAGACCGAAACCCGCGGCTCTCCAGCTCTCTGGCCAAAAGGATTTCGACAGGCTGGGACGCTTCGGTTGATCCCACGCGAGACAAACTCTCGGTGACGGCCAAGACCTCAACGGCAACGCTCTGGGCTCTGAGGGTCGCGAGGTGATGGATAAGGTCACCGTCGCTCCATTGCGTGAAGTCGGCGCCTGCGTCACGCCAGGCGGGCCAGGAAATTACAGCGCGAGCCACGGATCGGAGGTGATCGTTGATTCCGGCGTTTTGCAGGTCGACCAGCGTCGCCGGAGGCCTACCTACCGAGCCAGCCCAAGCGTTATAGGCGACCCAGGCTCGCCCCCATGCGATGCGCCTGCTATCGTCTGCCGAGTTTTCGAAGGGCGCTGCCTCCGCGATCCATTGCCAGGGCTCTAACTGGAAGTCATTGCCGCGGGTCGCTTCAAACAAGCTCCATCCATCGCCGTCGAAGTTGGCAACAGCGCGAAAGTCATCAAAGGTCCCCGTCATGTCTCGACCCTACAGACCCAGCTGCTCAGACGAACTGCACCCTGGTCGTTCCGCCTCAGGCTGCAAGAAGTTCACGCGAGGGCCGGTGGAGGTCGACGAGGAGATCGGCAGCGGACTCGGACAGCCCAAGCGAAGGCGCTAGGGCACGAATGGATTTGCCACCGGCCATGGCAGCCCAGAGGTCGTCGATAGCTGACCCTCCGGACATGACTTCACTTAGGCCATCCGGCACTGACGCCGGAAGGGGCGGCTCCCAGAGGACTGGTTCGCCTTGGACGCCGCGCTCGAGGAGAAAATCGAGCGCTATAGAGTCAAGAGCCTTTTGGGTTTCCAGGCTCAGTCGGCGCCGGAGTTGATCGTCGTACTTGCTAGCACGACCCGGTTGTACAGGTTCGATGCCCGTGCCACCTGAAACACGCGCCTTCAAGTACTGCTCCGCCCACCATGCATCCCACAGTGATGGTGCTCACTGAGTTTCCTCAGTTCTGCTCACTGAATTTCCCCACTCCGGGTCGCTTCCGCTCATGAGAGCGGGCCTTTCTCGACGCTGGTGGTCTCTGACCACGCACCAGTACGAGAAAGGCCCTGTTCTCATCATTTCAGAGGAGGACGACGTGGATATCCACGCCTTGAAACGGCAGGGAATGACGATCAGCGAGATCGCCCGCCGCACGAACCACGACCGCAAAACAATCCGCTCGTATTTGACCGGTGATCGCCAGCCCGGGCAACGTGACCGGTCCGCCCCGGACCCGTTCGAGGTGTTCGTCGATTACGTCACGGCGCGGCTGCTGGAGGACCCGCACCTGTGGTCGATGACACTCTTCGACGAGTTGAAGCCACTGGGGTTCTTTCACTCGTATCCGACCCTGACGAGGCAGATCCGGGCCCGTAATCTGCGGCCGGCGTGCACCGCGTGCGCTCACGTCACCGAGCGTCCGAACGCGGTCATCGAGCATCCGCCGGGCGAGGAGACCCAGTTCGACTGGGTCGAGTTGCCGAATGCACCGGTGTCGTGGGGGTTCCCGACAAAGAGAGCGTTCCTGCTCGTGGGGTCCCTGCCGCACTCGGGCTGCTGGCGAGCGGTCCTGTCGCCCTCGATGGAATTGCCGCACCTGCTGGCCGCGATGACCACCGTCGTCCAGGGGCTGGGCGGGGTGAGCAGGGATTGGCGGTTCGACCGGATGACGACGGTCGTGAAAGCGGGCAGCAACGACCTGACCCCGATGTTCGCTGCGTTCGGGAAGCACTACGGCGTCCGGGTGATCGCCTGCCGGCCACGGTCCGGGAACCGGAAAGGGGTCGTGGAGAAAAACAACCACACCATCGCGCAGCGCTGGTGGCGGACCGTCCCCGACGAGGTCACCCTCGAGCAGGCGCAAACAAGCATCGACCTGTTCGCAGCCCAGCAAGATAACCGGCGCCGGAACACCCCGACCGGAACATCGACCGCCGCCGCCATGCGGGCCGCCGAACGGTTGCGCCCGCTGCCCGCTGTCCCGTTCCCGGTGGTCGTGACCGAGGAACGACAAGCGACTAGGCAGGCGCTGATCAGTTGGCGGGGGAACCGTTACTCCGTCCCACCCGAACTCGCTGCCGCGACCGTTGTCGTGTCCTACAGGCTCGGCTCGGACCTCATCGACATCAGCACACCCGGCGGAACGGTCATCGCTCGGCACCGCACCGCCGAACCAGGCCTCGGGGCCACGATCCGTGACACCGGTCACGTCACCGCGCTCGAGCAGATCGCGATGATGTCGGCACCTCCCGGTCGCCCGCACCGACACAAGGAACGCATCCCACCCGGTGTCGACGCCCGCCATGCCGCCGACACCCTCTGCGGCATCCCGGCAGCCCCGTCGACGACCGTCATCGATCTGGCCGCTTACGAGAAAGCCGCGAAGAACAGGAACACCCTCGCATGAACCCGACACCCCGACGCCGCCGACGCTCTCCCGAAGGTCCTTGACCAGGCGCAGGCCGAGGGCTGGTCGCTGACCCAGGCGCTGGAACGGCTCCTCCACGTCGAAGTCACCGCGACCGACATCCGCCGCCTCACCGGAAGACTCCGCTTCGCGAACCTCCCCACCGACGCCCGCCTCACGGACTTCGACCTCGACACAGCCTCCGGCATCGACCGATCACTCGTCACGGAGCTAGGGACCTGCCGGTTCATCACCCCCGCGACGAACGTGCTGTTGATCGGACCACCCGGTGTCGGGAAAACACACCTCGCGACCGGCCTCGCCCGCGCCGCGGTCGAGGCCGGATACCGAACCTACTTCACCTCTGCCGCGGAACTCGCTGCCCGCTGCCACCGGGCCGCGATCGAGGGCCGCTGGTCCACGACCATGCGCTACTACGCCGGCCCCACCCTCCTCGTCATCGACGAGCTCGGCTACCTTCCCTTGCCCGCCGAAGCCGCGTCAGCCCTGTTCCAAGTCATCAACCAGCGCTACCTGAAAACCTCGATCGTGCTCACCACGAACCGGCCCGTCGGCGGCTGGGGAGAGATCCTCGGCGACACGACCGTCGCCGCCGCGATGCTCGACCGGCTCCTGCACCGCTCCGTCGTGATCACCCTCGACGGACCCTCCTACCGGCTCCGCAACCACGCCGCCGCAGCCGACGAACTCCGCCGCATCACAACCGGCACCAACACCCGCTAACCTGACCCCGCGACCCGGGGAAAACCAGCGAGCACAACCGAGGAAAATCGGTGAGCGCCATCACTGCTTCGCGGATGGTTACTGAGCCGGCCCGACATCGTTGGTCGAAGATCGGAGCGCCTTCAGCATCTCATCGACATCGTCGAAGGAGACACCAGTTCCCGCTTCAGACTCTTCGATCGCCGCCCTGATCTCGGGAGTGATCCAAGTGGATTTGTCGCTCGTGTCTCTCGGCATGCCCTGATTTTGAACCACGGCGCGTTGAGCCACAATGCCACCCACGATGAGACGTGAAAGCGGCACTGACGCACGATTTATTCACGGACGGGGCCTGATGGTTTGCAGAGATCGATTCGGATGACTTCTTTGCGGCGCGAGAAGACTTTCGAGCCCTCGGGTTGAAGCTGGCTGCGTGTTTCAACCACCATCGGGAAGTACCGCGCCGACATGCCTCGGCGAACCGTTCTGACCTTTCAGTCTTCGGATGGGCTGTTCATTGTCGAGTCAGAGTTTGCCCTTGAAGCCTCAAACGGTGCCCAGTCGGTCGGGTCCATTCGGACGATCGTTGGGGAGCCGCTTGAGTCGACTCGTCGAGTCGATGTTAGCTCTGCGCCATTATCGCGATGTGCTCGAGCGGGCCGACCTTCGAGCCCGCAACTGGTGCGCAATGACGATCCATGTCGGTGCCGCTTTGACTGCCAACGCTCCGCCCTCTAGACGAGAGTCGGCGCCGTGGCTACTGAATATTGGGGGCATTCCAGATCTTTTCGCATGTCAGTCGGCAAACTAGTCTCGGTCCACTCGCGGGGGAAGTCTTTCTGCTGGCCGTCGAGGTAACGAAAGCTCTGCGGTGGTTCGACGCCGCCGCGGACGCGCAGCTCTCTCAGAGGCATTGCCGTGACCCATCCACGGGGTGCACTCACGTGCGGGATCGTCCGTGCGAGCTTCGAGCGGGGCCAGGACGATCGGGCCATGACACCGGTGGTTATTCCGATCACTTCACACCTCGCGTCGCTCGTTCGGCCGACAAGCAGGGACTGGCTACATAGGCGAGGTCAGGTCGTGGGCGATCGATTCAGAACCGCTAATGTGCCGTTTCAACAGCAGCAGTTCGTCCCGCAGTTGAGTTGGCAGGCGAGTCCCGAAGCCGTCGAAAAAGCTGGAGATTGATCTAGCCTCGTCGTGCCAAGAGCCGAAATCGATGTCGAATAGGCGCGTGAGATCTTCTGCCTGAACGTCTAAACCGTTGAGGTCCAGGTCGTCGGTGCGGGGCAAGGTGCCGAGCGGGCTGCTTAGTCCCGATACAATCCCCTGAATTCGGCGGACGATCCACTCTAGAACCCTTGCATTCTCGCCGAATCCGGGCCAGAGGTAGTTGTCGTCAGCTCCCTTCCGAAACCAGTTGACTTGGAATACGGCAGGTGCTTTCGGGCCCAGGAGAGTGCCAATGTCGAGCCAGTGACGCCAGTAGTCGGCCATGTTGTAGCCGCAGAAAGGCAGCATCGCGAACGGGTCGCGGCGAAGATCACCGATGGTCCCTTCGGCAGCTGCGGTCTGTTCGGAGGAGACCGTAGCCCCCATAAAGACCCCGTGGGACCAGTCGCGTGCCTGCGCGACGAGAGGGACGTTGGTGGCGCGGCGCCCACCGAAGATGATGGCGTCGATAGGCACGCCACGGTCGATGTCGTCCGCCAGCGTGGGGCACTGGTCGATCGGGGTGGTGAAGCGGGAGTTTGGGTGAGCGGCCGGCTTTCCCGAGGTCGGATCCCAGGGGTGCCCTTGCCAGTCAGTGAGTTGTTGCGGCGGGATGTCGGTGAGACCTTCCCACCACACGTCTCCGTCGTCGTCGAGGGCGACGTTGGTAAAGATCGTGTTCGACTTCATGGTTTCGATGGCGACCGGATTCGTCCGGCTACTTGTACCCGGGGCGACTCCGAAGAAGCCGGCCTCTGGGTTGATTGCCCAGAGCCGCCCGTCGTCGCCAGGCTTCAGCCAGGCGATGTCGTCGCCGATTGTTTCAATGCTCCATCCGGGAATCGTGGGTTGGAGCATGGCGAGGTTTGTCTTACCGCACGCGGACGGGAAGGCCCCGGCGACGTGGAATCGGCGGCCTTCAGGCGACGTAATCCTGATGAGGAGCATATGCTCGGCCAGCCACCCCTCTTCCCGGGCCATGACGGACGCGATGCGGAGGGCAAAGCACTTCTTGGCGAGGAGGGCGTTTCCCCCGTAGCCGGATCCGAAGGACCAAATCTGTCGTGCCTCGGGGAAGTGGGCGATGTACTTCGTCTCGTTGCTAGGCCAGGCGACATCGGCACGGGTCTTGCCTGCAGCATCCCTAAGGGGGTAGCCCACGCTGTGAACGCAGGCGACCCAGGGACAGCCTTGGTCGATGAGGCTGCGAATGCGGACATCGAGTCTCGCCATGATGCCCATGCTGAGAACGACGTAAGGCGAGTCGGTGATTTCGACGCCGACCTGCGTGAGGGGCCCGTCGATTACACCAAGGGCAAAAGGAACGACGTACATCGTCCGGCCCTTCATGCTTCCCTCAAAGGCCGTGTCGAGGGTGCGTCTCATGTCCTCGGGTGCGCGCCAGTTGTTAGTGGGGCCGGCGTCGGCCGGGTCGGTAGAGCAGATGAAAGTTCGGTCCTCGACCCGGGCCACGTCCTCAGGTGAGCTTCTGGCCAGAAAGCTGCCAGGTCTTTTTGCTGGATTGAGCCGAATGAGTTTACCTTCGGCGACCATTTGTACCGTCAGTTCTTCGCGCTGCCCGGCATCGCCTTCGTACCAGACGACAGCATCGGGCTTGGTCAAAGCGGCTATCTCCTCGACCCAATTATTCAGATCGTTGGCGATGTGGGATGTCTTCACGGATGCCTCTCGTGGCTTCGACGTCGAGTCGGGGACCAAGGTCGAACGTTCTGCGGGACTAGCGGACGGGCAGCGTGCGAGGGAGCCAAGAACGACGTCCGTGTTCGAACTCCGTGATCGCCGCTTCCTGCTTGAGGGTCAGGTCGATGTCATCGAGCCCCTCCAGCAGCATGTGCCGGGAGTGGTCGTCAATGACGATGGCGCCCTTGAAGTCAGCGAGTGCGAAAGAGCGCTCTTCGAGGTCGACGGTGGCTGCGACACCTGGATTTGCGTGAGCAAGAGCCAGGATTTGGTCGACGTCCTTCGGCTCCATCGTCGCGGCGAGGAGGCCTTGCTTCCCAGCGTTGCCTCGAAAGATGTCAGCGATGGCGGAACTGACGACGACTCGGAAGCCGAAGTCTCGAAGAGCCCAGACTGCGTGCTCCCTGCTTGAGCCGGTGCCGAAATCCGGACCCGCAACCAGAATGGACGAATGCGCATACCTGTCGTCATTCAGGATGAAATCCGGATCCTGGCGCCAGCTCGCAAAGAGGCCGTCCTCGTACCCGGTCTTCGTGACCCGCTTCATGTACGAGGCAGGAATGATCTGGTCGGTGTCTACTGACGCCCTGCCCAGCGGTAGGACGATACCTTCATGGCGGTGGAACGCTTCCATGTTCACTCCTTCTTCGTGGCGCCTCCGCTGTTAGCCCATCTGGAATGGGTCTCGCGTCTGCCCGGTCAGTTCGACGTAGATCGACTTGGTCTCGAGGTACTCGTCAATGGCGTCGACGCCGTTCTCGCGACCGACGCCGCTGTCTTTGAATCCGCCGAACGGCATACCGGGACCAACCACCCTGTAATCGTTGATCCAGACAGAGCCGGCACGAATCTGGCCCGCGACACGGTGGGCGCGATGGACGTTCTCGGTCCAGACGGCGCCCGCCAGCCCGTAACGGGTGTCGTTTGCTAGTTCGACGGCTTCCTCCTCGGTTGAGAACGAGAGGACGGACAGAACCGGGCCGAAGACCTCCTCACGGATGAGTCGTGAGTCGCGCTTGAGGTTGGTGATGACGGTTGGCTTGACGAAATAGGAACCGAGGTCCTCGGCTGGTGCGCCTCCGCAGGCGAACGAGGCTCCTTCCTCCTCGGCGATAGAGAAGTAGCCGGTGACCTTTTCGAACTGGGGCGGATTCGCCAGCGGCCCCATCTCGGTCTCCGGGTCGTTAGGGTCGCCGAGCCGGATGTCAGCGGCACGTCTTGCGAGGCGCTCGATCACGGTGTCGTGGACGGCGTCTTGCACGATCAGTCGAGAACCGGCCATGCAAGTTTGACCGGTCGCCGCGAAGACGCCCGACATGATTCCGTTAACCGCCGCGTCGATGTCCGCATCCTCGAACACCACCTGGGCGCTTTTTCCGCCGAGTTCCAGGGTCGCCTTGTTCACGTTGTTCATGGCCGCCTGAGCGACCTTGATACCCGTCGCGGTGGAGCCCGTGAATGCGATTTTGTCGATCCCAGGGTGCGAGGCGAGAGCTTCGCCAGTGGCTCGGTTCCATCCCGAAACGGCGTTGAAGACGCCATCGGGGAGCCCCGCTTCGGAGAGGACCTGTGCGAAGGCGAGCGTCGATGCCGGGGAGTGCTCAGACGGCTTTACGACGCAGGTGTTGCCGGCCGCCAGGAGCGGGGCCAGTTTAAAAGTCAGCAGGAGCAGCGGGGAGTTCCACGGAGTGATGGCACCGACGACGCCGACGGGTTCGCGGACCGTGAACCCGAAGTACCGACTGGGGTTGATCTGGGGAACGGTACGTCCCTCAATTTTGTCGGCGAGACCTGCGAAGTAGTAGTAGTACTCCGGCAGCGCCTCGAGTTGCGCGCGCATTTCGCGAAGAAGCTTCCCGTTGTCATTGACCTCGAGGCGCGCTAGACGCTCAGAGTTTTTTGCGATGCCGTCTCCGACTGCGCGAAGCACAGCGGCCCGGCGCCACCCCGGCATTTGCCGCCAGCCGCCGTCGAATGCTCTCCGCGCGGCGGCAACGGCGAGGTCGATGTCGTCGGGAGTTCCATCGGAGACCCGAGCCCAGGGCATGCCGGTGTATGGGTTAAGGGAGTCGAAGGTCGCTCCCGAGACCGAGTCAACGGCGTGGCCGTCGATGAAGAGCTGGTACCGCTCCAGGGTAGAGATTTCGGAGGTCATGGGTTCGTTCCTTTCACGGGGCGCGTTTGCGCCGACGTCTCACTTGTGAGGTTGTGGGCCGCTGCTGATCCTCGGGTCGCCCGGGGTGATCAGGGCATCGAGATGACTGCTCGACCGGCGACTTGGTGATTACGAAGGTCGGCGACCGCTTGATCGACGTCATGGAATGAGTACCGGTTAGTCACGAGGGAGTCGACGTCGAGGCGGCCGTCCGTGACGAATTGAACGAGCGTCGGCAGGTCTTGCCGAGTCCGGCCTCCGAATGAGCCCACGATCTGGAGTTTCCGGCGGACCAGGGACAGCACGTCGACCTGTGCCGGGGACGTCGCTCCTACACCGACGACAACTACCCGGCCGCCGTCCTGGACAGCACCAATAGCGGTCTCGACCGTCGCCGCCGATCCGAACGCGTCGAAACACACGTCGACGCCACCATGCGGTGTCGCCTGACGGATCTGTGAGACCGCGTCCGGCAGCCTCGCATCGATCGTGTGGGTGGCGCCGAAATGTGAGGCGAGAGCGAGTTTCTTGGGGTCGATGTCGACGGCCACGATGGGGCCCGCCCCAAAAAGCCGGGCGAGTTGGATGACGTTCAGACCGACGCCGCCGGCACCGATGACGGCGACCGACTGGCCGGCCCGAATCTGGCCAGCGTTCTGGACTGCTCCCAAGGCGGTGAGTCCACTGCAACCCAGAGTCGCAGCGGACTCGAATGGCATCGTGATCGGGATCGGACAGACCGCGGCTGCCGGGAGCACGCACCTCTCGGCGAGTCCCCCCATCGAGTACTGGGCGATTTGCCCGCGGCGCGACGAGCTGAGTCGGCTCGTGCCGTTGTAGAGGACACCGCGCCGACGGTTCAGGGTGAGGAAAAGTTCGCACTGGTCGTCCTCACCCGCCTTGCAGCGCCGGCAGTCGCCGCAGGGCATGATGAACCCCGCAACGACGCGATCGCCGGGCTTCACGTGGGCGACCCCGGCCCCTACCTCGTCGACCGTTCCTGCGACCTCGTGGCCGAGAACGCAGGGGGACGGGAACGGAACTCCGCCCGACATAACATGGAGGTCCGTCTGGCAAAGGCCGCACGCTGCAACCTTCAGGGCGACCTCACCAGCGAGGGGGTGCGGCTCATCGACCTCCTCGAGGCTGAGCCGCCCCTCCTCCGCGGACCAGACGTAGGCGCGCATGCTCGACGTCAACGGCTGCGGACGGTTGCGCCCTCGGCGCCATCGTCAGAGTCGATCAGCACCTGCACACGAGCATCGAGGATGATTCCGCAGCTGGGGCACAGCGCCTGATGCACTTGGATGTGGTTGCCGGTCTTGCCGTTTCTCTCGAGGCGGACACCCTGGGTGGCCAAGAAATCGTGCGCCGGCTCAATCCGGCGGAGGATCCCTGCGGTCCAATCGTCGCCCTGACCGAGTTCGCCCGTGCACACCGGACAGGTCCAAGCGTTCCCAGGGCCTCGACGAGGCACAAGGCTGTCGTGCATCAGGTCCAGAACATCGGGAATCGCGGTGGGCTCCGTCGTGACGTCGAGCGCAGCAAGACGATCTTTCCGGATTTGGAGCCGCCGCCGAATGGTCGATTCGGCGTGAGCGCCCCCGTGACCTTCATCCATAACGACCCCGTAGACATTCGTCGCCTGGGCCACGGTGATGAAGGCATCGGCGACGTCCTGTGCCACAGCCTGGGGGTCGCGGAGAATCGGATCGGCGATACCGCCCCCGCCGCCGATCCAAGAGTGGAAGACGTCGTGGTGGCTGAGGCCGACGTCTTGGGCATTTACGGGCTGCATTTCGGTCTCACCGATGATCAACGTTTCCGTCGACGGGGCCGTTCCCCGGGTGAGGAGATCTTGGATGTTCGTGTCCCGAAGGAATTCGAACCCGCTGCCGCCGCCGGGAAGCCCGCCGGCGAAGCCCCACGGCGGGACAGCGGACACAGGGGTGAAGAGGGTTTCGATGGCGTCGTCTGCTCCCCACAGGGTCCACGCGTAGTCGAGGCCCATGCCACCGCGGCTTGCCCCCGGGCCCGAGCTGTCGATGGCGAGGCGTTTCCAGAGGTAAAGACAGGGGTAGATAAGTTCGTTCATTTCGACGTCGGGCAGCATGTTGCCGACCTGGGTCATCATGCCGGCGGCGTCGTGACCGTCTCGGACAGGCTGTGCTCCAGCTCCCATGCCGCCGCCGTCCATGTTGAACCATACGAAGAATTCGCCGTTGTCACTGCGCGTGCCGGAAGAAATTCCGCCGGTCCATGAGTCGCTCCACTCTCCCTGCACTCGTCGACGCAGGGTGTCGTCGTCGCTCTGGACGAGTGCCTGGTTGAGGAGGCGGGTGACGAGGCGGGTGGCGCGGATACCGGTGGTGAGGTGACCGTTGCTGATAGGGGCCGGCACCATCGGGTTGACGATGCACCCACGGGGAGCCGTGATTTCGAAGGCGGTCATGACGCCTTCGTTGAAGGGGACGTCCCAGCCGAGCATGGGGATGAGCGCAGTGGCGACGCTACCGACGAGTGCACCGTAGGAGCAGTTGACGAAGCCGTCGGTCTGGGGACTGGAACCATCGAAGTCGAAGGTGATCGAGTCGCCGTGGACTGTCATGGTGCAGTGGACGCGGTGCAAGAGGTCGTCGTGGCCATTTCCTTCGACCCATTCATCGCTTTCCCACGTGCCGTCGGGGAGCTTGGCGATACGTTCGCGGAGGACCTGTTCGGCGAGCTGGAAGCTGAGCGCGGTGTAGGCGTTGAACTCCTCATGTCCAAACTCCTCGATTGTCTCGAGCAATCGACGTGCCCCGGTGTTGTTCGAGGCGACCATGCTGCGCACGTCGTTCCAGTGCAAGACCGGGGTTCGGACGTTGTTGGCGATGAGCCGGCGCACAGACTCGACGGGCTCGCCGTTCTCGAAGATCTTCACTCCTGGCGGGAGCCGAAGTGCCTCGCCGAAGCAGTCGGTAGCGGACGGTGCGAAACCGCCGGCGGCCATTCCGCCTACATCGACGAGATGAGCTTGGGATTGAGCAAAGCCGATCAATTGGTCGTCCAAGAAGATGGGCGAAATGACGGTCGTGTCCGGCGGGTGGCTGGATCCGGAGGTGTGCGGGTCGTTGCTGATGAATGCATCTCCCGGTCGGATCTCGTCATGAGCTACGACGGCGAGGAGGTTGCGCACCGCGACTCCGCCGGATCCGATGTGGAGCTGGACGGCATCGGAGTAGGAGTAGATGTGGCCGTCGGCGTCAAAGAGCGCGGTGTTGTAGTCGCGAGCTTCGGTGATGACGGGTGACCCAGAAGATCGGATCATCGCGATGCCCATCTCTTCGACGATGTTGTCGAGGCGCATCCGGACGACTTCGAGGGTGACCGGGTCGTGATCGATAGATGTCGTGGTCATGGTGTCGCTCCTTCAGCTGTGGTCGTGGCGGTGGGTGGGAAGGGTGACGATGACATCGCCCAGATCGCTCATCTCGGCCGTTGCGCCAACGGGCACGAATACCGTGGTGTCTGCCTCCTCGAGGATGCACGGGCCTTCCGCGTGCCGGACGGCCGCGAAGCCGCGATACACCGTTACTTCTAGCGGCGAGCCGGAGAGAGGATCAACAATCTGCCTCTGGTACTGAGCCGCGTCCGCCGGGACTGTCACGACGGCGTTACCTGCGAGGTGGTCGGTGTCCGTCTTGCCAAGGGCTCGAACGCGGGAGTTGATCAGGAGGATTTCGCTCTCGGTCCATGCCGTCCCCTTACCGAACTCGGCCTCGTAGTCCGTGACGAATTGACTACGCATGGCATCCTTCGTGGTCTCTTCGATGACGCCGACAGGCAGTCTCGTTGTGACCTCGAAAATCTGACCCGCAAACTTCATGTCTGCTTCCCGAATGAGTTCCCGACTGGAGTCGGGGATGGACTCGCTCTTGAACCACGTCTCCGCGTTGGCTTCGAGTTCTGCGAAGGAGGCTTCGAGGGCTGCCGCGTCATCGTCAAAGGTCCACGGGGTGGTGCGAACCTGGCTGAACATCGCGTCCGCGTGCATGAGTCCCCACGCGGAGAACACAGCGGCGTTGGCCGGGACGATGACTTCCTGAATACCGACTTCCATGGCCACGGCTGCTGAAAAAAGCCCCATGGCGCCGCCGAAGTTAACCATGGAGAAGCCTCGGGGGTCGTGGCCTCGGTTGACGGTGATTTTCCGGATCGCGTTCGCCATCTGCGAGGCCGCGAGCCGGTACATGCCAAACGCTGTCTCGTCGACGCCTAGTCCGAGAGGTTCGGCCAGCTCCGACTTCATGACGCTTCGGGTCAGGTCGGCGTCGAGGTCGATAGATCCCGCGAGGTAGTAGTCGGGATTGATAAGCCCCATGACAAGGGCGGCGTCCGTCACAGTCGGCACCTTGCCGCCTCGGGCGTAGCAGACAGGGCCAGGGGTCGAGCCGGCACTTCGAGGGCCGACTCGGAGCAAACCGCGACCGTCAATCCAGCCGAGGCTTCCGCCGCCCGCTCCAATCGACTCGATTTCAACGGCGGTCAGGCTGGTGGGGAATTCACCGATCCGGGCGCGAGGAACAATCCGCAGTTCGCCGTCGATGATGGCGGCCGCATCAAGGCTCGTGCCGCCCATGTCGGCTGTGAGGATCTTGTTGCGTCCAACTTTGGTGCTGAGCACCCTTGCTCCCGCGACACCGCCGACTGGTCCCGAGTTGAACATGTTGATCGGAGCCTTGACCGTCTCCTTCACGGAGAGGAAACCGCCGTGGACTTGCATGATCTGTGGATTGACCCGGAGCCCGGCGTCTCTCAGCTGGTCTTCCAGGTGCTGGAAGTGGTTGGCGACAATGGGTTTCACGGCCGCGTCGAGGACTGTCGTCACCATGCGTTCGTACTCGCGGTAGACGGGTGTCAGTTCCGACGACAGAGTGAACGGGACGTCCGGGTAGAGGTCACGGATGACGCCTGCGATGGCGTCTTCATGGTCGGAATTGCGGAACGACCACAGAAGGCAAACTGCGATCGCTTCTACCTCGTGATTTTCGATGAGGTCTCGAACCTGGCGGCGAATGTCTTCGAGGTCAATGGGGATGATGATGTGCCCGCGTGCGTCGACGCGTTCAGTGACTTCGAGGATGTGCTTGCGTTCGACCACCGATGGGTAGGGAGCCAGGTCGTGGGGGTCGCGCTCCTCGCCTCGCGCTGAGCGCGCGATCCGTAGAGTGTCTTTGAAGCCCGCGGTCGTGATGAGGCCGACCCGCGAGAATTTCATCTGATCGATCGCGTTGGTGACGATCGTGTTCCCGAGGACGAAGCGGTCGACGTCGGCGAAGAATTCATCGACCGAGAGTCCAAGACGCTCTTGGAGCACCGCCAGGGCTCCGAAAATCCCGCCAGTAACGTCGGGTGTCGAGAACGATTTACCTCGGACAGAGGTCTGCTCGGTGATGGCGACAGCGTCGGTGAATGTGCCACCGACGTCGATCCCTACGTGGATACTCATTCCGCCCCCACGACCTGCACGGGGCGGTAGGCGAGGAAGGATGGCAATAGGACGCTGTGCCCAGACGCTTCGATCATGGTTTCTCCTTTGAATCCATCAGTGCTACTAGCTGTGACCAATAGCTATCAATCACGACCAATAATTGCTTTGGTCTTGATTGGTGTGATGCTACGCCTCGGGTGACGAGGTCGCAACCCATCGCATGCATATTGGGTCAGCATTGGTATGATTGGTCCCAGGAGGTGAACCAATGGATGACGCGGTCACGCAGTATCTGGCCGAAGCGGTCGACAAGGGCAGACTCCTCCCCGGAGGCCGCCTACCGACCGAGCGAGAATTCACGGAAGTTCTTGACCTTCCGAGAAGCGCGGTTCGACGTGCCCTTGCCGGCCTTGAGCGGGAGGGTCGCGTCGTTCGACACGTTGGACGAGGGACATTTCTGGCAGATGTAACACCCTCGACGACTCCAGCGGAGGCGATGACGTCACCGGGCGAATTCATGAATACTCGGCTGGTCTTCGAACCCGAAGTTGCCTTCCACGCAGCCCGCAATGCCACAACCGCCGACCTCCGTGCCATCGAAGCCGCCATGCTGAAGGGGAGCGGCGCCGACTCCTACGACGAATTCGAAGGCTGGGATTCGATCTTTCATCGCGCAATCGCCGACGCCGTGCACAACCACCTGCTGTCGACGATGTTCGAAACTATGAACGTCGCTCGGGAGTTGCCGATTTGGGGCACGAGCAAGCGTCGTCATGCCACCGCCGAGCGCCGCCGGAGTTACGAGGCACAGCACGAGGAACTGTTCGCGGCGCTAACCGACAGGAACCCAACCGAGGCGCGATCGGCGATGACCCGGCACCTTGAGTCAGTGCGAACGAATCTCCTTGGAACGCCCGACGGGTCCTAGTAAGCCAACGCTCGCAGTCAATCTTGACTGTACCGCCCCAGCGGTGCGCCCCACGAATTTTTCGGCCTGCTGATCGCGACCGACGTGACTTAGGCGTCCACCTTCCCCGAGATGTACATCTCCGAGTTGACCGGGCCTGTGAGTCTTTAACCGCCCCTCCGCCAACTCTATGGAGGCGTCGTTCATTTATAGGGCTGATGCCCTCGCTCACGCGCCGCATCTTTCTCCAGCTAGTCAGGCGCCGTCCACGCAACCCAGATCCAGATCGATCATTCTGGGTCTTGGAGGACGAGAACAAGCGAGGAGATTCAAGATGCTGGTGCAACGACGGACCCGTGACGCCGTACTGGCCAGAATGGCGGCCGAGACTGCTCTTCTGAACACGCCCAGTCTGTCCGATCGGGATCGCGCAAGCCTGAAATTGGACCTGGAGGACAGTCGACGGTCTGTGGAATCCGGTACTCGCACACCCGACCGTGCCGCTCGACAATTCGATGACATCCGCCGCAACCTGACTGGACCGAACTGACCACATCCCGTTTGCAGGGGCAGGCAAATCGCGACAGACTCCGAGCATGGATACCTCCGGAGAAGATCAGTCCGTGGAACAAGTCATCGGACGCCTGAGTGCAAAATTTCCCGCGGTTTCTCGCGAGCACATTCAGGATGTCGTCAACCAGGAGCATCAGATGTTCGCAGGAAATCCGATCCGCGACTTCGTGCCCGTCTTGGTGGAACGTCAGGCCAAAAATCGCCTAAAAAAAGAGTTTGCGAACACTCCCGAGTGATGAACACTAGGCTCACGTGGCGACCCAAGCGGAACGGGAGTCGCGCCTGATCAAAAGGCGAATCACGGCAGCTGCTTCGGTTGGAGGACGATGAGCCGTCGGATGAGGCCGACCAGCAGATTGCCGACAGCGATCGCCAAAGAGAGCGGGAGCAGCCTCAAACCCAGGATGAAGCACGAATGCGCCCGAACCATCTGGCCCCTGCGAGGAGAACCGTGAGCACAGGCACTACAGCCCACGTCAACTTCCGCGGTCAGGCCCGAGAAGCCCTAACCTCCTCCGCGGAGGTCTTCGGCGAAAAGGCGATGACCCCCACCTATGCCGACATCCACCACATCGACGAGTCCGCCCAATCCGACAGCGTCGCCTAGGGACAGGTCGCGGCCGCAGACGGCTTCCGCGTCACGGCCTACGACTTCCAGACCGCCAAACCCTACGACCGAGGGCAGAACGCAGTTCAGCTCGCGCTCTGCGGCACGGACGCAGCCGAAATAGAGCCCCTGGAACAGGCTTAGCGACGGCACGACAATCGTCACCGCATTGGCCGCTGCCGCATTCGCACCCCTTTACGGAATGGTCATCGATCAATTTGGTGCGACCTGGATCGTCGGCGTCGCCGCGCCCTTGAGCGGCGAGATCTCAGCAATCCGTGAAACGGGCTCGGTGGCGTGCGGCTTTCGGTCGGTCGTTTTGCCCTCGAGACGAATTGACGTTCTGCCATCTTCGACCTGCCCGTCGCGCCCAGAGAAACTTCTGTTAGAAGATGTCGAAAAGCTCGAGCGATTCGGTAACTTGCCCCGGTTCGTCGTACATTTCGTAGCGCCTGGACCCAACGACTACATGGAATCTCGTCGCGTTCGGCGCCCTCTCGCAGGCGAAGCTGCTCGACCGACTGGCCGCAGCCCGACGCGGACAGCGGGGCCAAACACGCATTACGCTGCAGCTTTCTCGGCGGGCGCCCGCCGAACGATTTCTGCGAGTCCCGGGTTCGTTCAGGCGGTGGACCAACTTTCTTCTCCCAGCGACTGCCGAATGCACAGAGGGCGCAATCTCTCGCGCCGCAGCTGTAGCCACGTCGTTCGCAGTTGGGCGACTTTCGACTCGTCGACCGCCTCGTCACTCAAGTCGAACGCATGCAAGTGGCGACTCAGAGCCTGACGGCGTTCCGGGCGGTAGCAAGCAGCAAGACCAGCGTGCCAACGACGCGGATGCCCACGGCGGCCATGCTCAGCAAGAACCAGGTGGAGCCGAGCCAGACTCCAAAGGCCGCGCTCCTCATACGGGCCGGAAGGCGAGCGAGAAGCGGACGGGCGGTGCTCGGACTGTGGTTCATAGTTTGGACCTCTCATAGTTCTGTAAATGCAGCTCGTTCCGGCTAGCGCGTCGCCTGACGGGGTTCGACGACGTCCCTGATCAGGACCATCAACGCTGCGGCGATCGGAACAGCCACGACGGCCCCGAGGACCCCGCCCAGCAGCGCACCGGCGGTGACGGCTATGAGGGCTAAAACCCCGGGCACGTGTGCTGCCCGGCCGATAATGCGTGGTCCGATGACGTATCCCTCGAGAGGATGCCAGGTGATGTAAAACAACGCCGCGACCAGTCCCGCCGCCGGTGAGGTAATTAGGCAGACCACGATCATGACAACGCCTGCAGCTATCGTTCCGACGATGGGGATCAGCGCGCCCAGAAACGCCAGGACGCCTAGCAGGAGCGCACCGGGCACCTGCAGGATCAGGAGCATCATCGTGGTTAATGCGGCGGTGAGCGCGGCTACCGACAATTGGCCGGCCACGTAGGCACTGACCGACTCGGTCATTTTGTCGTAAACGCGGCGTGCTCCCGCGGCTCGGGAGCGGGGAACGAGCCGGAAGACGGAGTTTGTAATGGTGGGAAGGACCGCGCAGAAGTAGACGGTAAGGACAAGCACGATGACGGCCGCGACCGCACCGTCGACGATTCCGCTACCCACCCAGAAGAGTCCACCCCCGATGGTTCGGAGCCGGGCAGGGTCGGCGAGGTAGCCCGTAACGGTGTTCACCAGATCGTGGAGGGAAGACCCCAGACCGAGCTGACTGGTGAGGTCGCGAACCCAGCCGATGCCCGTGAGGTGCTCCAGCTCGGAAGGAATTGAATGTGCCAAAAGTGCTACCTGCGCGGAGATGACGGGGATGACCAGCGCGGCGAGTCCGACGAGGAGGCCTACCGCAACGAGCGCGAGGGCAGTAATGGACCAGGCGCGTCGGATGCGACGACGTTCACCGATTCGGATGAGCGGCTCGAAAGTCAGGGCGAAGAAATACGCGATGCCCACGTAGACGATGACCGAGGTAACAGTTCGGAGGGCTAGGAGAAGAGCGAGTGCCCCGCCAGCGCCGAGCACCCACCAGAAGCCGACGAGAAGCGGACTTCGCGCGCCAGTTGGGACGGGCGGTCGAGACGTGCGGCCCATCCTGCTTGTCAGGCGCACTCTGCGGACAACAATCCTGCTCATGGTCTCTTTCGTTTTCTAGGCCTGCGATGGCCGTGTCGCCTCGCCCGCTATCGCTCGGGTGGCGGGCCCGAGCCCGCCACCCGGAGGGGCTTTGTCAGCTTGAGGCGGAGGCGAGGTCCCGGACGCGCTCGTCTTCCTCGTGGTCGTCCTGCTCCAGCGCGTGGCCCTCTGTGTCGAGGTGAGGCAGGATCCGGTCAAGCCATTTGGGGATCCACCAGGCGCCTCGTCCGAACAGCGACAACAGGGCAGGGATGATGATCATGCGCGTGATGAACGCATCTGCGATGACCCCGGCCGCCAACGCAAGCCCGATAGAGGCGACGAACGAGGAAGCGCTGAGGGCGAACCCGCCGAAGACGGCTGCCATGATGCTGGCGGCGGCCACAACGACGACGGACGACCTGCCGAAGCCGTCGAGGATTGCCTCCTTCGCAGGCAACCCCTTGGAATAGGCCTCGTGCATTCGCGACACCAGGAATACCTGGTAGTCCATGGCCAAGCCGAACAAGATGCCAGTCAAGATGATGGGCAGGAGGCTCAGGAGTGGGTTGCCCTGGGGTGAGGAGATGGCGAAGTTGAACCAGCCCCACTGGAAGACGGCGACGCTGACTCCCATTGCAGCTCCGAGCGAGAGCAGGAATCCTGCCGTGGCCGTCAGTGGCACCAGGATCGAGCGGAACATGATGATCAGCAAGATCAGGGACAGGCCGACGATCAGGGCTATGTATTTCACTAGCGCCGATGAGAGCTGCGCGTTGGTGTCCAGGTTCACAGCCGTCGCCCCCGTGACCGAGAGAGTCACTCCCGTGACGTCGGCATCGTGGGAGCGGATGTCCCGCACGAGCTGCTGCGTCTTCGTATCGAGGGGGCCGCTCTTGGGGGTGAGCGAGTAGATCGCGGCATCGCCAGTTTTCGATGTGCCGGCGGGGGTGACCCTGGCGACATCGCTAAGCCCGGAGAGTGTGGCCTCGACCCGCGCATTCGCTGCGGCGACATCCTGGCCCTCCACCAGCACAATCAGTGGGTCCTGGCTCCCCGCGCCGAACTTGTCGGAAACGAGGTTGTACGCGGTGCGTTGCATGGCCTTCGGGTCTTCCCCGCCGGGGACGTTAAGGGTGGTCTTCATCGAGAGCAGCGGGATGGCGACGACCATCAGCACTACGCCGGCGGTGACCGCGGAGATGACGGGTCGGCGCACCACGAACGCTGCCCACCGCTCAAGGAAACTCACTCGGTGTTCCGGACGAACGATCGGCTGGGTGTTGGTAGCGCGGCGTGCGTGCCGCTCCTTCCTCGGCAGCACGCGATGGCCCATCAGAGCCATCATGGCCGGCATCAGCGTAAGGGCCATTGCCACGGCGACCAGGACTGCGAAACCGCCCGCGAGCCCCATCTCGGTGATGAACGGAATGTTTACGACAGCCAAGCCAACGAGCGCAATGACGACAGTGGCGCCAGCGAAGACAACGGAGGAACCCGCTGTGCCGATGGCCCGACCGATAGCGACCTCGATGCCCCTGCCGTCTCTCAGTTCTTGCCGGTACCGAGACAGGATGAACAGCCCGTAGTCGATCCCGACGGCGAGCCCGAGCATGACGGCAAGAATCGGGGTGGTCGATTGGATGGGATGGGCGGCCGATACCGCGAGGACGCCGAGGACGCCAACGCCGACGCCGATCAGCGCACCGAACATGTTGGCCCCGGCAGCGATGAGGGATCCGAACGTCACCAGCAGTACCGTGAAGGCGATGAGAGCACCGATGACTTCGGAGGGGCCGAAGATCTCGGGCACCGCCGTGCCGAGGCTGCCTCCGGTGAGAACCCGTACGTCACCCGTCGAGGCGTGCTCGGAGAAGGTAACCAGCTTCGTGTACACCTCCTGCTGATTGTCGTCAGTAACACCCCTCAGGCTGACTGTGGAAAGTGCGGTGGTTCCGTCGGCCGAGATGTAGGGGCGGGCGGCATCCAGGGGATTCGTCAAACTCGACACGTGGTCGAGGGTTTTTGCATCGGCGAGAACCTTCTGGACCTCGACCTCCATGCTCGCCGATGTGATTTTCGCGCCGTCTTTAGCCTCGAAGACGAGCTGCAGGGTTGAAGATTTCGAACTAGCCGACGGAAACTTCTCGTCGAGGACCTGGAGCGCCTTGCTGGATTCTGTTCCAGGGACGGTGAATCCGCCGGTGGCAAACTTCATGCCGGAGAGGGCGGCGATGGCGATCACGACGATCAGAGCGATCCACCCAATAATGAATGTCAGTTTGTGCCGGGCACTGAATGTTCCCAGCCGATATAGCAAGCGCGCCATTCGACGAAGCCCCTTCTGAAAGTCCCCGTCCTCTGATCAGCCGAGCAGGAGGCGCAGCCAGGAGGGGGTGCTTCCATCCTGAAAGGCACGCTTCGAAGCCGCGTGGTCTCAACGCAGGCTCATCCCTACCGCCAGCGCAGTATCCCTAGGACGGCGGGGGCACCAAGTGGGCACGGTAAGCGAGGATCACCATCTGTGACCTCTCGCTCACCCCGGCCTTCGCCATCGCACGATTCAGGTGCGTCTTCACGGTATAGGGCGATATGAAAAGGGCTGCCGCGATCTGGTCATTCGTCTGCCCGTACGCAACCGCCGTGACAATGTCCCGCTCGCGGTCGGTCAACGACGCAAGTTGGTCGACCGCCGCCGGTTCGGCCGCGGTCGGTGGCTTCGCCGTTCCGATGTGGGTCATGAGCGCGCGTTGTGCCGCCTGCGATAGAGCCGCGTCGCCTCGCGCAACCTCCATCACAGAATCGACCAGGACGTCCGGCTCGACACCTTTACCGAGGAATCCGTCTGCCCCGGCTCGAATTGCCTCGACGACATTTGCGTCCGAGTCGAAGGTAGTCAGCACCAAGATCCGTGTTCGGCTAAGGGCAGGTTCGAGTCGCAGCCTGCGGGTGGTCTCCACGCCGTCGAGTCTCGGCATCCGGAGATCCAGAAGGACGACGTCGGGGACCGTTTCTCGAGCGTACGCAAGGGCCTCTTCGCCGTCGGCGGCTTCGCCGACAACCTCGAGACGGGCATCCGCCCGCAGAATGGCAAGAAGGCCCGACCTGATGACAGCCTGGTCATCGACGACGAGAACCCGGATCATGAACACCCTGCGGCTCGCGCGACGGGGAACGTGACCTCAAGGAGGAACATCGAGGGCCTTTCAGTGACGACGGTCTCCCCTCCTTGGGCTCGGACACGCTCGCGAATCCCGATCAGTCCGAACCCGCTTGAACTGGCTGTCGCACCTTCGCTCCACTGACTGCGGGCGTTTTCGATCTGTAGAACGAGGGCATCATCGGTGAGAGCGAGGCGGACGCGGGCGTGCCCCAAGCCATGCTTATGTGCGTTGGTCAGGCCCTCTTGCAAGACGCGGTAGACGGCGACACCTGTTGCGTTGTCGACCAGGCCCATGGCCTCGATGGTCAGGAGGTCGGACTCGATCGTCAAGCCGAGAAGGTCGAAGCTCCTGAGAAGATCGACGACGGCTCCGAGCCCCGCCGTCCTTTGAACGTCGTCATCGTCATCTTCTTCGCGTCGCAGAATTGCCAAAATTTCCTGAATTTCAACGAGAACGTCTCGGCTGGCGCTGCGGATCACCGCGAGCGACCGCTCCGACTCGACTGGGTTGGTTCGCAGATTCACCTTCGCGGCACCTGCCTGTACGCTGATCGCCGCGATGTTGTGCGCGACAACGTCGTGCAGATCACGCGCGATGCGAAGCCGCTCTTCAACAACACGCAATTCCACTTCGCGCTCCCGGCTCAGGATGAGTTGAGCCGAACGCTCGATCAGGTTTTGGACGTTCCGGCGTTGAGCTTTCACAGCGACTGCACAGCCCGCGACCGCGGCGGTCCAGGTGAGGAGCAGCAGACTCTCGGCGGCGAGGGGGCTCCCCTGGGCCCGGAATACAGTCGTTCCGTAAAGACAAGCGGCGAGAGCGGCTGCTGCTACGGCCGTCGTCCGCCATGGGCGTCGTAACCCGAAGCTGAACAGGCAAACCTGAGCCACAATCCAGACCGGAAGGGCGACGGAACCCTGAAGTGCGGCAATGATGCCCGCAAGGCTCATAACAACCATGGTTGAGACGGTCTGCCACCGCCGGCCGACTAGGGCTGTGGCAGAGATGAGTAGAAGAGCACAGCTCCACACGGTGCCAGAGCCCCCCGACACATCTGTTGCCGCAGCATGCGCGCCGACACCAATGGCCACCATTCCCGTCGCATCGAAGACCAATTCCCAGGGATCGAGCCATGCGTAGCGACCGCGGATGGCGGGGGCGTGAGGGGCGGCCACCGGTTGCTTCACCTCAAGCCGGCGCCGCGGAAACAGACGCAACGAAGGCCCTCGCCGTGCTTCCGCCAATGACGACTTTGAGGCGGTCCTCGACCTGAACGAGGGCATCGTCCGATAGCACGTCCTCTCCATGAACGAGCACGCGCACCATCTGCTTGGCACTGAATTCCAGATCGAAGTCCATCGTGGAGATGGTCGGGCTCGTAAGGCGGGTGATCGAAGAATTGTCGACCCCGATCACGCCGATGTCGTCGGGAATACTGCGCCCCCTACGCTGCGCGGCACTCATCAAGGCGAGAGCGACCTCGTCGTTATAAGCGGCGATACCCACCGGGGTTTTTGGGAGTGCCGAGAGAGCGTCGCGGGCGCCCTGCTCGGTCAACTCGACCAGGACTGTCGGGAGCACCCGCACACCGTTTCGAAGGGCCCAATCGCTCACGCCGGACGCGCGCGGCGGCGCGAAGCGGTGCTCGCGGAAATCGGTAGGAATCGCGGCCACGACGGTTTCGTAGCCTCGCGAGGCGAGGTGCTCGGCTTGGCGTCGGCCGATCGCAACATCCAGATGTTCTTGGATGGCATTGGATTGCTCGATGACGAGCACGCCGTGCCGTTCAAGGACGGCACGCTCGTCTTCATCGACGGGTGAGAGGCTGATGATCGCTCGAGGACGTAGTTCCAGTAGCGCTGCGTCGACACTCACCCGATTAGTGGCGAACCGAAGAAGATTTGTCAGTCCATGAACCGCCAACTCGGTGGTCAGGAGATCAACGAAGTCACGAAGTCTCGCACCGAAGGTGATGTTCGGGATGAGCGTGATCACAACGTCGCTTGTTCCTCGAACCAGCGTCCGGGCGGCCGCCGAGGGGCGATAGCCGAGCATGGCAGCGACGTCCTCCACCCGCGTAACGGTGTCAGAGGTGAAGCGATGTCCGTGCCCATTCAAGATCTGACTCACGGTGGACCGGGAGACGCCTGCGCGTTCCGCCACATCCTTGCTGCTCGCCATCGACAACCTCCTGACCATAGATTAACACCAGTGACCAACCATCTGCGTCGAGGCACTGATTTGTTGCGGCATCGAGGCGCTTAGCTGGATTGACACGAAACAATGAGTGTGATTGTCTAACGGAACGCCACCTAGTGGCATCTCGACGAAGCGACGAAATGGACGATGATGACCGACCAGATGGAGACCTCATCGACCCTCGTCGTGCCGCTGGTCGAATGGAGCTTTCGCCGGAGTGGTGAGCGCGATGCGCGTTTGATTCGCCTGCCCCACGACGCGATGATTTCCGAAAGGCGCGGCTCAGACGCCCCGGCCGGAGCTGACGGCGGGTGGTTCCACGGTGGGCGGTACGTTTATTCGACGCGGTTCCGAGGCGATGCTAGTCGGGCAGGGTCCGAGGTGGAGATCCGTTTCGAGGGGGTCCAAGGAGACGCCGAAGTGTTCGTCAATGATCATTTCGTCGGTCGGGTCCGAAGCGGCTACAGCGAAGCGTCGCTCACGATCACAGACAAGATCCGCTTCGGTGCTGACAATGACGTTCGGATTGAGGTCGACAATAGCCTCCAGCCCAACAGCCGCTGGTATTCGGGCTCCGGGCTTTACCGCGGAGTCTCCGTCCACTTTCTGGTAACTTCCCGGTTTGCTGCCGACGGTCTCCGCATCGTCACTCGGGCCCTCGATGCGAGTCAGGCCCGTGTCGAGGTTGGTTATCAACTTGTGAACGCCAAAGCGGATGACATGGTTGCCGTTGCCCTCTGGGACGCCGATAACCTCATTGCGTCAGGGACCAAGGGCGCGTATCCCGATGGCGGAACTCTGGACCTGATGGTGCCAAATCCCATCCCTTGGTCCGCGGAGCAGCCTCATCGCTATCGCCTCGTCGCCACACTCGAGCGTGACGGGGACTCGTTGGACGTCGTCGAGGAGCGAGTGGGCCTGAGGACCATCGCTGTCAACGCGAAGCAGGGTCTCCTCATCAACGGTCGAACGACCCTGTTGCGTGGAGCGTGCATCCACCATGACAACGGAATTCTTGGCGCGGCCACCCACCGGGGCGCGGATTACCGTCGCGTCCGGATCCTGAAAGACGCGGGATTCAACGCCATTCGAAGCGCGCATAACCCGATGTCCCGGCAGCTGCTCGAAGCCTGCGACGAACTCGGTATGTACGTCCTCGATGAGCTGGCCGACTACTGGTTCGTGAGTAAGACGACCCATGACAGGGCTGACGAGTTTCTGGACACCTGGCGTGACGACGCCGCTTCGATGATCTCGAAGGATCGCAACCACCCCAGCGTGATCATGTACGCGATCGGCAACGAGATCCCTGAGACTGCGACGCCCAAGGGCGCCGACCTCGCCGGTGAGATCACCCGTTTCTTCCATGACCTCGATCCTGATCGCCCCGTGACCGTCGCTGTCAACATCTTTCTCAATGTCATGGTCTCGTTTGGTGTTTCGCCTTACAAGTCCAACGACAAGAAGGCGTCGGCGGATGCGGAGAAGACCTCGATGGCGGGGAGCACCGACGCAAACATCATGGTCAATCAAATCGGCCGGATGATGAACGTGGTCAGTCGACTCCCGCGAGGCGACAAGGCGACAAAAGACGTCTTTTCCAAAGTCGACATCGCCGGGTACAACTACGGGATCGCCCGCTATGCGCACGACACCCGCGCCTATCCTGATCGGGTCATTCTCGGTAGCGAGACCCTCCCCGGAGACGTTGCCCGGGCGTGGCACAGTGTCGAAAAGTACCCTGCGGTCATCGGCGATTTCGTCTGGGCCGGATGGGAATACCTCGGCGAGGCCGGAGTAGGAGTCTGGGTACCCGGTACGAAAGCCGGCCTTAGTAAGCCCTACCCCTATGTCCTCGCCGGTCCGGGTTTCTTCGACCTCATCGGTCGCCCCGATACGTCACTGCGCCTCGCCCAAGCCGCCTGGGGGCGGCTCGACGCCCCTGCAATCGCCGTCCGCCCGATGGACCGCAGTGGTCAGCCCGTCGTGAAATCAGCCTGGCGCAGTACGGACGCGGTCGAGAGTTGGTCGTGGCGCGGCTGCGAGGGTCGCTTGGCGAGCATCGAGGTCTACTCGACTGATGATCAGGTCGAATTGTTCTTGAATGGTCGTTCGCTCGGACGGCGCCGCGCCGGCCGCCGGACGGCCTATCTCACGCGATTCAGGACCCCCTACGAGGCCGGTGAACTTCTTGCCGTCGGCTATCGGGATGGCCGCGCCACCTCCCGCACGACCCTCCGTTCTGCTGAATCCGAACTCACTGTCCAGATCCGAGCCGAGGACGAATTTTTCCAGGCGGACCCGGACGAAATCTCCTACGTGTCAGTGGAAATCGCCGACAGCAACGGTGTCGTCGAAATGCTCGCTGACGAAGCCGTCACCCTCGAAGTCGAAGGGCCAGCCGTCCTTATTGGTTTTGGAACAGCCGATCCTGCACCCTCCGAGGGCTTTACCTCCTCGACTCACCGCACGTTCCGCGGACGAGCCCTCGCGATCCTTCGCTCCACCGGCGAACCCGGGGAAATCACTATCACGGCTACCTCGTCCTCTCACGGTACGACGGTTGCCACGCTTAAATCGGACACTCACGCCGCCGGCGCATCGCTTCGCCAGATGCGTTCCGCAGAACAAACCCGCTAATCCATCGCAGCACTCGACAACGGAGTCACATCATGCCCCTACGCCAGCCGGAAACGCCCGGCCTTGCCGCCGATACCGGCGCCGATCTGCACGACGCCCTTGCCAGCGAGAATGAGGTGAAGGACGACCTTCCTCTCGTCTCGAAAAAATTCATCCTCGTCTTGACGCTGATGACATTCGCGGGCAACTTCGCGATCTTGAGCCCGACCCTATTCAGTGCCGCCTACAAAGTGCAGCTCATCGCTCCCGCCCAAAAGGAGTCCGTCCTCGGTCTGGTTGTCGGCCTCGGCGCCGTTGTGACCATCGTCACCTCACCGATCTTCGGGCTCTTCACCGACCACACGTATCTCCGCTGGGGCAAACGACGCCCATGGATCGCCGTCGGCATCGCCCTCTGCGCAATCGGTGGAATCGGACTCGCTTTCGCGGCAACGATCCCCGTACTCGTGGTCACTTACATGGTGTACATCGCCGGCACCGCCGCGATAATCAACTCCGTCACTCCCGTGATTGCCGATCAGGTCCCTGAGTCCCAGCGCGGTAAGATCGGCGCCTTCGCCGGTGTGTCGGCACAGCTCGCCGGCGTTTTCGGCACCCTTGCTGGGAGCGCTCTCACCGGCAACGTCTTCCTCCTCTTTCTTCTCCCCGTCATTACCGCCGCCGTAATTTTCGCGGTCTATGTCTTCGTCGTCCCCGACGCGCCGGCAGAGCGGAAACCTCGTGAGCCGCTCTCGAAGCTGGCCCAGAACCTCGTCTTCAACCCCCGCCGCTACCCGAACGTCGGCTGGGTATGGCTGGGCCGGTTCCTGCTCTTTGGCGGCATCAACTTCTACTCGACCTACCAGCTGTACTTTCTTCTCGATCGCCTCGGTCTCACGCCCGCCGAAGCAGGCCAGCGCCTCGCCTTGGTCGGAGGCCTTGGCATCCTCGTTGCCTCGGGCTTTGCCGTCCTCGGTGGAATCTTGTCCGATCGACTGCACCGACGGAAAGTCTTCGTCTACCTCGGCATAGTCCTGGTCGCCGGCGGTCTCATTCTTGCCGCGTTCGCGCACGACTTCTGGGCCTACGCTCTCGGATCTCTCATCCTTGTCGCCGGAGCGGGCGTGTTCGGTTCCGTCGATCAGGCTCTCGCCAGCGAAGTTGTCCCGGACCGCTCAGCCTCAGGCCGCTGGATGAGCATCATCGGGACCTCTGGATACGTGCCGACCGCCATCGCACCCCTGTTCGCCCCACTCATCCTTTCGATCGGCGGTGGCTCGAATTACCTCGCGCTGTTCTTGGTCGGTGCGGCCGTCACCGCCGGAGCCGCCATCACAACGATGCGCGTCCGCGGCGTCCGATAGCCACCTCAATTCCACCCGCAGTCAGTAACGCCCACACCGTAGGAGTCAGACGCATGGACCGCACTTTTCCCGCCGAGTTTCTTTGGGGAGCCTCGACCGCCGCACATCAAGTCGAAGGTAACAATCTCAACAGCGACTGGTGGCTCATTGAGCAGGGTCCCTACGGGCTCGAGCCGAGCGGCGACGCCGATGACAGTTACCACCGTTACGCGGAGGACATGCGACTACTCGCCGACGCCGGCCTGAATGCGTACCGGTTCAGTATTGAGTGGGCACGAATCGAACCCTCCCCTGGACGCTTCTCGCGGGCAGAGTTGGCCCATTATCGTTGGATGATCGACACCGCGAAGTCCCTCGGACTCACGCCAGTCGTTACCTTGCACCACTTCACCCACCCGCTTTGGTTCGAGAACCAAGGCGGCTGGCTTGGCGAGGGTGCCGTAGAAGCATTCATCCGGTATGTCGAATTTGTCGCCGAGATCTTGCACGACGTCCACTGGGTCTGCACGATCAACGAACCCAACATGGTCGCTGTCATGCACGGCATGCGTGCGAAAGCTGCCCGTGGCGAGCAATTCGATCCGACTGTCCTCTCCGTGCCAGACGAAGCGATCGGACGCGCGCTCATCCGCGCACACCAAGAAGCCGTCAGTGTCCTTCGCGCAAGAATCGCCGCTCGCGTCGGCCTGACGATCTCTTCGCAGGCTCAGATCGCAGAACCCGGAGCCGAAGCGAAACTTGAAGAAGTCCGCTACCTCTGGGAGGACATGTATCTCGACGGATGCCACGGAGACGATTTCATCGGTATCCAGGCATACGCCACCCAGATGGTCAACGCCGAGGGCCTCGTGCCCCGCACCCCGGGCCCGGACGACACCCTGGTCGGCATGCCGTACACCCCCGAAGCCATCGAAGTCGCCGTCCGTCATTGCCACGAGGTGCTACCTGAAGTGCCCATCCTCATCACTGAGAACGGCATCGCAACTGCCGACGACGAACGCAGGATTGCCTATACCCAAAAAGCTCTGACCCACCTTCACGACGCCATCTCCGACGGGGTGGATGTCCGCGGATACCTGCACTGGTCGGCGCTCGATAACTACGAGTGGGGCCACTGGACCCCAACCTTCGGCCTGATCGCCGTTGACCGGGAGACCTTTGCTCGCAAGCCGAAGCCGAGCCTCGCCTGGCTCGGCAGCGTAGCGACAACCCGCACTGTTTCCGAGCCTCACTGAGCCCCTCGTCGCCCCGAGCACCAGGAAGACCATGACCAGTATCGACCGAATTCTGAAGATCCTCACACTCGATCAGAAGATCGCGCAGATCCAAGGGCTCGCACCCTACGAACTCATCGCGCAGCCCAAGCCAGGTGAGGCCGTGAGTCTCGAAGTCGATCTCTCGGCCGGGATCCCGTATGACTTCTCGCGAATCCCCTCGGCTCGACCGGCAGGCATTGGGCACCTCTCCTTGGCGTGGACCCTCGATGCAGATGCCGGGCGACTTCGAGAGAAGCTCGAGGAGTTCCGGCGCTATGCCGCTGAGGTGAACCCGCTCGGGATCGGGACGCTTATCCACGGCGAGGCCGTCAACGGCCTTGTCCACGACCAGGCCGATCAATTCCCTACGCCATGGGGGCAGGCGGCAACCTGGGCACCCGAGCTGACAACGCAGGTCGCGGAGCACGCCGGTCGGCAAGCTCTCGACTTCGGAATCAGGATGATCTTCTCCCCGGTGCTCGACGTCGCCCGTGACATCAGGTGGGGTCGCATCCACGAGACCTACGGCGAAGACCCAGAACTCATCGCCCGAATGGGGATCGCCTTCATCAGAGGCATTCAGGGCAAGGACGGTCGCTCCGGTCTCGTAGCCACGGGGAAACACTTCCTGGGGTATGCGTCATCCCTCGGCGGGCTCAACCAAGGCGCCACTCAACTCGGGCGCCGCGAATTGCGAGACGTGTACGCCGAGCCATTCCGCCGCGCCATTGCCGACGCCGGCCTTCGCGTCGTCATGAACTCCTACAACGACCTCGACGGGGTCCCCGCAGCCGCGAACTCGTGGCTGCTCAATGACCTCCTCCGAACCGACCTCGGGTTCGACGGTCTCGTCGTGAGCGACTACGACTCGATCAACATGCTCTGGAAAACACAGCGCACTGCCGAGACTCCGGGCGACGCTGCTGTCCAGGCGCTTTCCGCGGGAGTCGACGTGGAATTGCCCGGAAGCGCCACCACCGCCTGGCTTCGCGAGCAGGTGGAGGCGGGCATGATCGCGGAACGGGTGATCGACGAGGCCGTTCGGCGTGTCTTGAACCTCAAGGCAGATCTCGGACTCGTCCCCGACGTCCGGCCCCACTCACCGCTCGCCGCGGCCACTCCGGTCGATCATGCAGCCGCCGCCGCTGTCAGCCAGACAATCGCCGAAAAAGCTCTCACTCTGCTCAGTAACAACGGCATCCTCCCTCTAACGGCAGGACGCGCTCGAGTAGCCGTGACCGGACCGGCCGCCGACTCGGTCCGAATCCACTTCGGGGCCTACTCGTCGGTGTCTAACGCCGAAATGCCACTGGCGATGGGGCAAATCATGGCCGGCGCAATCCCCGGAGTCGAACCGTCCCTCGACGTATTTACCGACCTCTTCCAGGTTCGCCTGCCCGGCATCGACCCGCTCTTCGAAGAGTCCGCGCGCCGCCTGCACCCGAACACGCCTACCCTCGCCTCGGCTCTCCAGGCTGTCGACTCGACTATCCGACACCTCCCGTACGGAGACTTCGAGGACACACCTCTCGATGAAGAAGCCATCTGCTCGTCGTTCACCGAAGTCGACGTCGTCATCGTTGCCGTCGGTGAGCGGACCGGATGGGTTGGTACGCACACAGCGGGCGAAGGACGCACCACCGCCAACCCCACTCTTCCAGGGAACCAGTCCGCCCTCATTCGTCTCCTGAACCAGCTCGGCAAACGCGTCATCACGGTGCTCGTGACGGGCCGACCGCTGCTGGTCGAAGAAGCCCATGAGGCCTCGTCCGCAGTGCTTCTCGCTCCGCTCCTCGGCCCGTCCGCGGGACCCGCCATTGCCCGGGCCGTGTTTGGGCTGGCCGAACCCGCGGGCCGACTTCCGTCCACCTTCCCCCGCTCGCTCGGGCAGATTCCGCTCTTCCACGGGCACCCGACCGGGAGCGGGTACGACCACCCGACCCTGCGTCGCTTCGGCTACACCGACCTAGACAACAGCAGGCCGCTTTTCGCATTCGGCCACGGCCTCGGCTACACCACGTTCGACCTCGATTTCGCGTCGGCTGTCGTGGCGGGAGACACCGTGCACGTCACCGCTCGAGTCAGCAACACGGGCGAGCGGGCGGGAAGCACAGTCGCGCAACTCTACGGTCGTGACGAGCACGCCACGATCGTCCGCCCGGTGCGACAGCTGCTTGACTTTTCCCGCGTCGCCCTTGAGCCGGGCGGAGTCGCAACCGTGGACTTCTCGATTCCGTTGGCCCGCCTCGCGTACACGCTGCCGGATGGCCGCCGCGGCGTCGAGCCCGGAGAGCTGACACTCCTTCTCGGTTTTTCCAGCGACCACATCACCGCGACACGGACGGTGACCACGGCACCCTGGTACGAACCCTCAATTGCCAATAGTCAAAACACCCAGAGTCCACGGGTCGCTATCCACAAACACACCAAGGAGAACGCATCATGAGACTTGCCGACAGTGTCATCGTCGTTACCGGCGGGGGCAACGGAATTGGTAGGCAAGTTGCCTTGCACCTCCTTCGTCTCGGTGCTCGAGTTGCCATCGTCGACCTGAACTCCGACGGACTCGAAGAGACGAAGCGGCTTGCAGGTGCCCCCGCAAAGAACCAGATCAGCACCCACGCGCTGAACGTCACTGACCGCGACGCCGTCGACGCCCTACCTGTTGAGGTCATCGCCCGCCATGGACAGGTCGACGGGGTCATCAACGTCGCCGGCATCATTCACCGCTTTGTCCGAGTTGACGAACTATCAATGAACGAGCTTCACCGCATCGTCGATGTCAACTTCTGGGGAACCGTCAACATCAGCCTTGCTTTCCTACCCCACCTTCGCCAGCGCCCTGAGGCGTCGCTGGTGAATATCTCCAGCCTGTCCGCCCTTCTGCCCTTTGCCGGGCAGACCTTCTACGGGGCGACGAAGGCGGCGATCAAGCTTTTCAGCGAAGGCCTCTACCAGGAGCTGCGCGACACCGGCGTTCGCGTCACGACGGTGTTTCCCGGAAACATCAGCACGAACATCAGCGGCAACTCCGGTGTTACGGCCCTGGAAGTCGGTGACCGCAAGGTCCGCGCGACAACCCCGGAAGAGACAGCTCGCAAGATCGTTGCAGGAATGCAGAGCGGCCGCTTCCGCGTGCTGGTCGGAACCGACGCGATTTTCCTGGACGCACTCAGCCGTGTCTCTCCAAGAGCAACGACAAATTTCATCGCCCGCCAGATGCAAGGGGTCCTTCCCCGCCGCCTCGTCACTGCCCTCCGCCCCAAGAGCTAGAAGAACAATGTCACGCATAGCCTTTCACGATGACTGGACCCTCCAGACCACTGCCGGAAGTACTGAAAGCATCACGCTGCCCCACGACGCCATGATCGGCGAGAAGCGGAGCCCCGGAGCCGTCACGAGCTTTCATGGCGGATTCTTCCCCGGTGGCCGGTACCTGTATTCGAAGACCTGGGCCGTCCCGTCGACCACCAACGGAGACCGCTACCGCCTCCATTTCGAGGGTGTTCAGGGACTGACCTCCGTTCGTATCAACGGGAACGAGACCGCAACCAACGTCGACGGGTATCGCGAGTTCGCAGCTCTCATCCCTGAAATCGAGGCCGGAACCCAGATCCTCATCGAGGTCGACGTCGACAACACGCAACAGCCGAACAGCCGTTGGTACACCGGGTCGGGCATCTATCGACCCGTATGGTTGGAGACCGTGCCCGCCACGCATCTCGCCATCGATGGGGTTGGACTTCGCACGATCGGGACTGGCACATCCACTGGCCTGCGCGCCGACATTGCCGTCTCTCGCGAACTGAGGCGCCCAGGGTTCCTTGAGATCGAGATCGCGGTGCTCGACGGCAGCGACATCGTTGGAGAAGCGACAGCCTCGTTGGACGGCTCTCACGCCCAACTGGACCTGGACATCCGCGAACCGCGCCTCTGGTCGGCGGCCACCCCGTTCCTTTACGACGTTCGTATCCGCCTGTTACGGGAAGGGTTACTCCTGGACGAGCGCACCGAGCGAACCGGCCTGCGCACAGTAAGTGTGGACTCCACTCATGGCCTGCTCGTAAACGGCGCTCCCGTGTTGCTTCGTGGGGCCTGCGTCCACCATGACAATGGAATCCTCGGAGCCGCCACCCTCCGAGTTGCGGAATTCCGTCGTGTCAGGATCCTGAAGGAGAACGGCTTCAACGCCATCCGCAGCGCCCACAATCCCGCCTCCCGCCATCTCCTCGAAGCCTGCGACGAACTCGGAATGTACGTGATGGACGAACTCACGGACTACTGGTACCAGCCCAAGACCGCCCACGATCTCGCCCACCAGTTCGACCGCCTCTGGCGAGACTCGGCCCGGTCAATGGTTGCAAAGGACCGGAACCACCCATCCGTCATCATGTACTCAATCGGAAACGAAGTCGCTGAGACGGCCACGCCCCGAGGCGTCGCCACAACGCGCGAAATCCACAACTTCATCCACGACCTCGACGCGGATAGGCCCACCACTGTCGCCATCAGTCTGACCGGCAACGCATTCGTCAGCTTCGGCGGGAAGCTACCCGGCCCCAAAGACGAGACGAAGACGAAAAGTAGATCAAAAGCAGTCGAAGTCCCACCCGACACCACGCCCTCGAAAGCATCTGACTCGTTCCTCACCAGCACGATGTTCAATGTCATCGCCGATCGCATCGGGCCGATCACTCAACGGATTGCCCGGTCGAAAAGGGCGGGCAAGTACAGCCGTGATGCCTTCGCGGAAGTCGACGTCGCCGGTTACAACTACGCCTGGTCGAGGTACCACCGCGACGCCATTGACCACCCCGACCGCGTGATGGTCGGGTCCGAGTCCCTAGTGACCGACCTTCCCGACATCTGGCGTGAGGCTCAAAAGGTGTCGGCCGTGATCGGTGACTTCCTCTGGACCGGCTGGGAGTACCTCGGCGAAACCGGACTCGGCACATGGACCTACGGGTCCGAACCTCGAATGGGTATTCAGGCTCCCTACCCTCACCTCGCCAGCGGTTCCGGGATGATCGACCTCATCGGCGTGCCGGGCAGTGAAATGCTTTATGCACAGGCGATCTGGGCCGACGATGATTCTCCGCGCATTGCGGTCCGTCCCTTGGATGCGCAAACACAGCGGACGCGAAAAGTGCTGTGGCGCCTAACTGATGCAGTGCCCAGTTGGTCCTGGCGAAACCAGACAGGGTCACCCGCCACCATCGAGATCTATTCCGGTGCTGATGAAGTCGACGTCCTCATCAACGGCACCAGCCTAGGAAGAAAACAAGCAGGGCCGAAGACTCGATTTCTCACCCGCTTTCATGCGCCCTATCAACCGGGCGAAGTCACGGCGATTGCTTACCGGGACGGACGCGAAGTGGGCAGATCGACCCTGACGAGCGCGGAGAAGGGTAAGTTGCGACTTATTCATGAAAGGTCGGACGCTCGAGGTGGGAGTGTCGACGGAATCTTCGTTCGTCTCGAAATCGCCGACGAGCACGGAGTCGTCGAGATGTCAGACGACGACGAAATCACACTCTCTGTCGCCGGACCGGGTCGTTTGTTGGGCTTTGGCTCCGCTGCCGTCACGACAGAATTCAGCTATTCAGAAAACACGCAGCGGACGTATCGCGGCCGAGCACTCGCTGTCATACAAATTGGCCCCGGCAATGAGAGCGTGTCGATTACTGCCAGTAGCACGCGGCACGGATCGGCCACTGCAACTCTCACGTAGCGGGCGAACCAACACAAGAGATTCCAGCAGTTGTGCGGTGACGATCTGAAGGTCGTCCGACTCCACGTGAGATCGCGGAGCTGCGCCGTAAGAGGAATGGAAACGAGTTGCCGAGTCTCTGGTTCCTGCAGGCGACGAGGCGTCGCGTCATTGGCCGAAGGTGCGATCCGCGCTCAAGGTGCAGTTACGGGCTACCCTCGATGCCGCGCGAACCGGGCCAACCCGAGAGACGAGATCGCAGGTAGAAGGCCGTCCTGCACGTTCGAGAGAAGACCTCGGACACTCCCTCGAGAATCAACTAGCCGAATTCCAGCGACCGTACTTTGAGAGCGACTTCACGTGGCCCTACTGCTCATCCTTGGCGCGATCAGCATCTGGTGTCGACCCGGCCGCAAGCGCAACGGACGTGAGGGAACCTGGAGCGATCTCCGTCCGTCCGGCATCTACGATCGCTACTGCGCCCACCTGATCACGCACTTGCTCGAGGTCCTGCCCAGCACGAAAGCGAACGCGAGGAAATTCGGCGGCTGGCAGCATGCCCAAGCGGGTCCACTCGAAGAAGGCGTGAGCCGCCTGAGCTGCGGCCTTCCCCGTCGTCATTTCCAGATCCGCATTTAACCACACTTCGACGTGCCCTGCGTCGGATGTCGGAACTGACTGCAGCCTTGGCAAAGTCGTTCCGGATACCTGCAGGCGGGCTAGCAGCTTTGGTAACTTGTCGTTTGGCATCGGAGTGAATGCCAAGGCTTTGGCCTCTCCGACTACCCGCAACGTTGCTCCCGGGAAGGTGGCTGCCAACTTGGCGAAGCTTTTTCCGTCCGCGCGCCGAACGCTTTTGGCCGTGATTGCTTCGAACCACCGTTTCCAGCCTGGGTTTCCGACATTTGTTGCGTAGGACGCCGCCGATGCGGCAGCTACAGCGGCAATCCCGTCACGATCATCAGCTGGTTCCAGCTTGTCGACAAGCATGGCGATGATCTGGATGTACTCGCCCGAGCTGGTACCAGCCATGTCGGTTCTCCTTGCGTTTGTCTCCTTCAATTCAAGCACCCGACCCCAGGCGCCAAATCGGTGGGCATGATGGCACACGGAGGGTGCGGCGGGCCGCATTGGCTATGGCAGCGTTATCGGGACCCACCAGGGCAGGCAAAACGGGACCCACCTGTTGCTCGCCTCCCTGGAGCTGCGCTGAGCTAGGGATACTTCGGTTGCATTGATGCAACGATTGAGAAGTGAAGTCATCGTTTTCATTCCGCCCGGCGCAGCTTGATGAGATCGTCAAGATTGCGGACTTTCAGTTCGCGTGCTGGCAGGCGGCCTATGTCGACATCTTGTCTGACTCGTTCTTGTCGGGAATGTCGCGGGATCATCGCCGGGAGCAATGGCGTTACCGGCTTTTGAGTGGGAAAAGAAAAATCATGGCCGCGTGGGCTGACGACGACGTTGCAGGTGTTGTGAGCTGGACGGATGGTGACCTGGCGTCCGGCCGTGAGTTGAAGACTCTCTATGTTGGTGCCGACTATCAGAGGAGCGGCTTGTGAAGTGAGCTTCTTCACCAGGCGGTGCGTGATGAGCCGGCTCGCCTGTGGGTATTCGAGGCCAATTGGAGCCCAAATCTTCTATGAGAGACATGGGTTCGCCGCAACAGGCGATTCCAACTTTGACGCGGAAACACGCGCCAAGGAGCTGTTGTTTGCTCGATGAGCTCCTCTCGGGATCGGGGCGAGCACTCGTGCCTCGTTGTCGACGGCGAGAATTCAGCGAGTCAGTCCGTCGTCGCAGCCATCCGTTCGTTGGTGTGGGCGAGGCGGTAGGAATTCGTGCCGGTTTCGATGATGGTCCCGTTGAACGTGAGTCGGTCAACAATCGCGGCGCAAAGCCTCGGGTCGGTGAAGGTCTTCGTCCAGCCGGAAAAGGACTCGTTCGAGGCGATCGCGATGGAGTTGTTCTCCTCCCGCTCGGTGAGGACCTGGAACAGTAGTTCGGCGCCTCGGCGGTCGAGTTCCATGTAGCCGAGTTCGTCGATCATGAGCAGGTCAACCCTGGCGTAGCGGGCGATGGTCCGGGCGAGGTTCTTCTCGTCGGCCGCTTCGACGAGTTCGTTCACGAGCCTGGTGGCGAGGGTATATTTGACCCCGAACCCCTTCTCTGCAGCAGCCGTCCCGAGCCCGATGAGGAGGTGGCTTTTGCCGGTGCCGGAGTCGCCGATCAGACAGAGCGGTTGCCCTCGGCGGACCCAGTCGCCGGTGGCGAGGGTGTTGATGGTGGCGGGGTTGATGTTCGGGTTGGCGTCGAAGTCGACGTCCCCGAGCCACTTGTCCCGAGGGAACCCGGCTGCTTTGACGCGGCGGACCGACGAGCGGCGGTCGCGGTCGTCGCACTCCGCCAGCAGCAAGTCCGCGAGGAACCCCTGGTAACTGAGCTGCTCCTTCTGCGCGACGCCGGTTGCTTCGTTGACGACGGCGCGGATTGTCGGCAGGCGAAGCCTCCGGCAGGCCTGGTCGATAGCCGCGGTCGCGGCTTCCTCCGTCAGGCCCCGCCGTCGGCGGAGGATGGTGGTGATGCTGGTCGTGGTGGTCATGATCCTGTTCCCTTCTCAACAGTCGGAGCGATCTCGGTTGCGCCCCGTTCGGGTAGGCGGAGCAGCTGGTCGTAGGCGGCAACCGACGGCAACGGCCTGGTGTCAGCTGGCAGGCCAGCAATGACAGCGGCAGGATCCGCGAGGCGGCGCTGAGTAAGACTGACAACCCGTCGCTCGGGACCACGACCACGGTCGACGATAGGACGGTCCAATCGGGACCCACCCAGGGCTTCGTGTCGCCGGGCCTCGACCGCGACAACGTCGGCGGTGACCGCTCCGACCGTGAGTGCCGCGGTGATCCCGGCGACGATGTCCTCGGTCGCCATCGACCGGTGCAGCAGGAGAACATCGATCAGCGCGCGGGTGCCGCCGGCGTCACCGTCGGTCTTCCGTGCTGCCGCCCAGAACGCCTCGTGAGCTGCGGTGAAGGCGCCAGATGCTCGAGCGTGGGCGAGAGCCGTCGAGCCGGGGAGGAGAGCCGGGCTTGCGTTGGAGGACCTCGAGGTAGTGGTCGAGGTTCACGTTCTGCCCGTGCGTGGCCACCACCCGCGGGTGCCGGGCGATCTCGTTGCGGCCGTCTAAGACGACCACCTCCGACGCGCGCAGTGACACCCGAACCGGCCTGCCAATGAATCGCGCGGGGACCGAGTAGGAGGCCATGCGCACCCTGACGAGACTCGATCGGCTCACCCGAGGCATCAGCGACAGGCCCGGTTCGAACCGCTCCGCCGTGATCGGCGCTAGCAGCTGGCGTTCCAAAGCGAAGTCTTGAGCGACGGTGCGGATGCGGTCGCCGATCCGGCGGTTCTCATCGTCCAGATCCCACTGACGGACCTTCTGATTCAGTTCCGCGAGCGAGTCGACGACGGGCATCGGGGACAGGTGGGTTCGGCGGAATCGGCCGACGTCGCCCTCGATCCCACCCTTCTCATGAGCGCCCTCAATCCCGGGATGGCAATAGAACGCATCGAACCCGTAGTGCGAACGGAACAGAACCCACCGTTGATTCTCGGTCCACTGGCGGCCACTGCCGTAGATCACCTTCACGACGGCGTCGGTCAGGTTGTCGTAGCGAATGTGCCTGGTCGGGATGCCGCCGATGTCCTCGAACGCGTCGATGTGGCCCTCGAGCAACGCTTCCTGCGCTTGCGTCGGATAGATCCGGTGGATCGCCTTCCCCGAGTGCGAGAGGCGGAAGGCGAACATGTTTCACTTGGTCTTCACCCCGGCCAGCACCACCCAGACCTCACCGAAGTCGACCTCGGCTTCCGCTCCTGGCGCGTGTTCCTGCGGGACGAACACCTCCGGCAGCCGGCCTGCCTCCAGGTCGATCTCCGGGCGGCGTCGACGGACGTAGTCACGGACCGTCGAATACGACAGCTCCGTCGCACCGTGCTCCTCCGCGAGGCGGGCGAAGACGCGCCTGGCCGTGTGGCGTTGCTTGCGAGGCGCGTCGAGGTCCTGGTGGAGCATCTCGTCGATCGCCGACTTGAACACGGCCAACCGTGGCGCGGTCCGGACCCGCGGTTGCCGGGCCGCCGGTTCCGCCTGCGCCAGGGCCTGCCGGACCGTTGGCCGCGCGACACCGTGCCTTCGGGCCAGCTCCCTGATCGAGAGGCCCTCCACCCGCGCATCACGTCGGATCCGCGCGAACAAATCCACCCGAGACTCCATCCGAAACCTCCACCTTGAGCAACGAAAACACGTTGCAATAACGGTGAAGGTGGGCCCGGCTTAGATTGCCCCGGACACCCCGAAACAGCCGAAGTGGGTCCCGCTTAGATTGCCCTGGTGGGTCCCGATAACGCTGCCATAGTCAGTGCATCGAGGATTCCGGCCATCGAAGCGGTTCCCGTATGAGCGGCGTGATCGAGGTTCTGGTCGACAATGATCGGCTTGCTGTCGCTCATGGAGCGCCGGGGCGGACAACCCTGTGACCTTGGGATTTCGCACAAGCGGTGTGACCTATCGCGCTGGTTGACTCTCCGCATGACGGAATCGCAAAGCGGGACATGGTCCGATAGCCCTCAAGCAAAAACAGATATCACCGGACGTACTGCATTCGCGTCGGCAGCGGCTGCCCGCATAAACATGACGCCGCTTGGAAGCCACTCGACTGTCTTCGGGCTGGTGGGGCCATGGGGAAGTGGAAAGACAACACTCCTTCAGGACATCGTCGGTCAGCTTGCCCCACAGACTGTGTGGTTTAGTCCTTGGTCTGCGGCCGACGTGGCCGCCATTACGGCTGAGTTCGTTTCGGCACTTTCAGAGGCCTTTCCGAAGGCCAAGTCCCTCAAGACAAAGCTGCTCGGATACGCACGTTTTGGCGTACCGGCATTGAGGTTCATCCCGAGCGCCGGAGAAGCCATGTCTGGCCTGGCCCAGCAGGTGCTGGACAACGTCGGGGCGCAATCAGCATGGCACTCCGAGTTCAGTGTCATCTCCGACGAGATCGCGGAGCAAGGGGTCCAAGTGGTGGTGGTGGTTGACGACGTCGACCGGCTCGATGCGGGTGAATTGCGAGCACTACTTCGGGTTGTGCGACTCCTCGGCCGCTTCACCAACGTGCACTACCTCCTTGCCTACGACCAGTCCACCATCGATCAACTGCTCGCCGCGAGCTACATGGGTGGACGTAGCTCCGACTTCATGGAGAAGATCGTGCAGTATCCATTCGAAGTGCCACCCGTCCCAATGATTGAGCGGCGACGTTGGAGCCGCGCGATCGTGTCTCTCGTCGTAGCGGAAGACGCACAGCAATCCGACGAACTTAACGGTCCCACAGACGACCTCATTCGCATTCTCGCCGCCGGCATCGAAACTCCAAGAGCCGCCGAGCGTCTCCGCGAACAACTCGGTAGCTTCTCCGACCTCGCAGTCCTGGCCGAACTCGACGGACTCGATTTCGTCGCGATTTCTTGGCTGAGAATCGCCCACCACGATGTCTGGGATTTTCTCCGCACCCATGCGGATGACTTTCAAGGCTGGGTCGACACCGACGACGAGGAGGCACACGTCGACGTGAAGTCAGAAGTCGAAAGGCGCGTGCGAAGGGGGAACGTCAAGGTCGCCTGGGATGCTGTCGACTTCCTTTTCGGCGGCTCGAGCTTTTTCGCTGCAAAGCCCGGTCGCCTGCGGCGAATGCGGCAGGCGCGCTACTTTGACCGTTACTTCCTGCTTGGCCTAGCCGATGACGACGTCAGCGACACTCAAACGCGGAAGGCCGTTGACCAGCTCGTAGCCGGCTCGCTAATAACTCCGGAGGTGGATGCCTTCTCCGACCTCATCATGGCCTCCGATGGTGAACGGGCATCGCTCGCTCTTCAAGTCGGCAGCGAGGCGAGGGAGCGCGACACGGCGAGCTTGCACGTGATCACCTTCCTGTGGGCGAGACGTGCCGAACTCAAGGAGCGGGGTCGGCTTGAGGATTATCGGCAGTCACCCCTGGAGCGGTGGCTCGGCCGTGAGCTTGCGCTGGCGCTGGCCAGCGGCATGCTGTCGACCGAGGACGCCATCGACCGCTTCGGTTACGAATTTCTCGCGGCAAGCGCCTATGGCGTGAGGCGGTCAGAAAGAAAAGAGGCCTCCCTCGTCGCGGACGCGTTTGGGGGCGTCGCGGACCGCTGGATAGCGGCGATCACCAGCGAAGGCCTTGATGAGGTACTAGAGCGGCCCGAGCTGATGGTGATGCTCAGCCTTTGCGCCTGGCTCAAGACGGGTGTGGGAGCTGGAGCCCTCGAACCTTTCATTACCAGCGCCGAAGAACTCCTTCGTGTCGCCGAAGCGTTTGTTGTCTACGGCACGAACTACGGCTACACGATCGAATACAGCGTCGGGTTCAATGATTCACTTTTTCGCTTCGCGATCGGGAATGCCCTGACCGACGAAATCCTGTCGACTCTTCCACTAAGAGACTCAGGCCTCGACTACGAGGTCGAAGACCGAGCCACTCGAGACCTCAGCCCTACCGAATCCCGAGATTTCACGCTGCGCAGCCTCGGCGAACTGAACCTGTAATTGTGTGCTCTATCACTTGCCTCGGATCAGCGCACCGTATTCCTGCGCGAGTCTCTCCACCTCTGCGACGAACGCTTCGCACTGTTCATCGTCGACTGTCATCCCGGCAAGCACGATCTCGGAGCCCGGTTCGCCATGCAATTACTAATGGGAAGGAACCGTACCTCTGGAAGTGGACATGAACTCTGCGAACAGACGTCTCTGCCGGAAATATTCACGGCTATTGGAATAACGCTGGTAAGGGGCCGCGCCTATTGGCGCGGACCAGTCATTCTCGACATCTCAACTCGATTGGCCAAAAGAGCTTTTGGCCAAGTCGGGTGAGAATTGGCCATTCACTCGAAGAGGTCACACAACAACCCGGAACTACGCAGGCATATCCACGAACCGCGAGAACATGCCGTGGAAGGCGACCGTGATCGTGTCGGTGGGGCCGTTTCGGTGCTTGGCGACGATGAAGTCGGCCTCGCCCTGGCGCGGGTTGTCCTTCTCGTAGGCGGACTCGCGGTGGAGCAGGATGACCATGTCGGCGTCCTGCTCGAGGGAGCCGGACTCGCGGAGGTCGGAGATGGCCGGCTTCTTGTCGGCCCGCTGCTCCGGCCCGCGGTTGAGCTGTGAGAGGGCGATGACGGGCACCTGAAGCTCCTTGGCCATCAGCTTGAGCGCGCGGGAGAACTCCGAGACCTCCTGCTGGCGGCTCTCGACCTTCTTACCGGAGGTCATCAGCTGGAGGTAGTCGATGACGACGAGCTTGAGGCCGACCTGCTGCTTGAGGCGACGGCACTTGGCGCGGATCTCGACCAGGGTCATGTTGGGGGAGTCGTCGATGTAGAACGGGGCGTCGTTGATGCGGCCGCGGGTCTGGGCGATGGTGGTCCAGTCGCGGGAGTCGACGGTGCCCTTGCGCATGTTCTGCAGCGGGACGCTCGACTCGGCCGACAGGAGGCGCATCGCGATCTCGCTCCGGCCCATCTCGAGGGAGAAGAAGACCGACGGCTGGTTGTACTTGATCGACGCGGCGCGGCACAGGTCGAGGGCCAGCGTCGACTTACCGAGGGCCGGACGGGCGGCCACGATGATGAGCTGGCCCGGGTGGAGGCCGTTCGTCAGGGCGTCGAGCTGGGCGAAGCCGGTGGGGACACCCGTCATCTGACCGTCGCGGCCCTTGGCGGCCTCGATCTCGTCGATGGCGACCGTGACCGCGTCGGTGAGGGGCACGTAGTCCTCGGTCTGGACGCCACCGGCGACGTTGTAGACCTCGGCCTGGGCGTTGTTGACGAGGTCGATGACCTCGCCCTCGCTGGCGTAACCCATCTGCACGATGCGCGTGCCCGCCTCGACGAGGCGGCGGAGGACGGCCTTCTCGGCCACGATGGAGGCGTAGTAGCCGGCGTTCGCGGCCGTGGGGACGAGACCGGTGAGCGTGTGGAGGTACTCCGCCCCTCCGGCCCTCGTGAGCTCCCCCGACTTCGTGAGCTCGTCGGTGACCGCGATGACGTCGGTGGGCTCGCCGTGCGAGTAGAGGCCCATCAGGGCGTTGAAGATCGTCTCGTGCTTCGGGAGGTAGAAGTCGGCCGCGCGGACCGTCTCGATGACGTCGGCCGTGGCGTCTTTGCTGAGGAGCATGCCGCCGATGGTGGACTGCTCAGCCAGGAGGTCGTGCGGGGGAGTGCGGCGGTCGTAACCGCTGCCGCCGTCGTAGCCCGACGAGTCGCCCCGGGGGGCCGAGGAGTCGGTGGTGGCGAGTCCGAGATGGGCTATCGACACGGTGGCCTCCTGCAAGCGTTGAGTGATGAGTTCGTTCTACCGCCACCCTCCGACACCCTCGACGAGGGAGGTGGGCGAACACGCCGCGACGGCACACGGAAACAGCGCCCTCGGGGTCCCCTGACCGTGCCCGAACGGCTTCTCCGCACCCGTCCGATGGGCGCTGTCACACCCTAGGGACACCACCCCCGAACGGCCAAACGGCCCTGTGGATGAAGGTGTGGACAACGTGGGAGAAACGCCGGGGAAGTCTGGGGATAACTGTGGACAAGACTGTGGACAAGAAAGAAAATTCAGCACCGAAGGTGATTCTGACCGGGCTTTTCTTCGTCCACACCCTCTGTGGGGAAAGTTCGTTGAATCGAGGGTTGAAGGTTGAGTCGCGGAGGTGACACCTGTGTACAAAACACTTGACAGCCACTGCGCAGCGGCAGTAGACGACGCCGTCCACAGCGCCTCCTGCGGGCCTTAAACACCGATAGCGGTGGATGCACGCATCCACCGCTATCGGAAAGGGGTGTTACTTGGCGGAGACCACCAGGAGGGCGATCGTCGCGACGACGTCCTCGCGCAGGCGGACGGTGGCTTCGTGCTCACCGGTCAGCTTGATCGCGGACGTGATCTCGACCTTGCGCTTGTCGATCGTTCCGACGCCCTGCGCCGAGACGGCGTTGGCGACGTCGGCCGGCTTGACGGAGCCGAAGAGGCGTCCGCCGGTGCCGGTCTTGACCGGAAGCGTGATCTTGACGGCCTCGAGGCGGGCCTTCATGTCTTTCGCCTCCTCGATCGTCTTGAGCTCGCGGGCGTTGCGAGCCGAGCGGATCTGCTCGACCTGCTTCTCGCCACCGCGGGACCAGGCGACACCGAATCCCTGGGGGATGAGGTAGTTGCGCGCGTAGCCGTTCTTGACGTCGATGACATCACCGGCGGAGCCGAGGCCGGAGACCTCGTGGATCAGGATTACCTTGGACATTCGCTACTCCCTAGCGGATCAGCGGCCGGAGCCGGCGTAGGGGAGGAGCGCCATCTCACGGGCGTTCTTCACGGCACGGGCGATGAGCCGCTGCTCCTGGACGGAGACACCGGTGATGCGGCGGGCGCGGATCTTTCCACGCTCGGAGATGAACTTGCGGAGGGTCGCGACGTCTTTGTAGTCGATGACGCCGACGCGGATCGCCTTCGCGGGAGCGGCGTTCTTGCCGCCCTTTCCGCGGAGGGGCTTGCGGCGGTCGCCGCTGCTCTTTCCAGCCATTGTTTTCTGCTTTCAGTAAATAAGAAGAGTGGTTCGAGACCTAGAAGGGGGTCTCGTCGTTGTAGGTTCCGCCGCCCGGGGTGTTCCAGACGTCACCGGAGGACGTGTTGCCCCCGGTCGACGCGGGCTGACCCCACGGCTCCTCGGCCTGACCGCCGCCGTTGCCGCTGCCCTGACCGGCACCGGGGCCGACAGGAGCCGACCCGCGGTTGCCGCCGAAGGATCCGGCCGCCCCACCGTCGCGAGACGAGGAGGCGCGGGTGACCTGCGCGGTGGCGTAGCGGAGCGAGGGGCCGATCTCGTCGATCTCGAGCTCCATCGAGGTGCGCTTCTCGCCCTCTTTGGTCTCGTAGGAGCGCTGCTTCAGGCGACCCTGCGCCATGACGCGGGAGCCCTTCGTCAGCGAGGCGGCGACGTGCTCGGCGAACTCGCGCCACACACTGGCACGCAGGAAGAGCGCCTCGCCGTCCTTCCACTCGTTCGACGCGCGGTCGAACGTGCGGGGGGTCGACGCGATCGTGAAGTTCGCGACCGCGAGACCGTTCTGCGTGTAGCGCAGCTCCGGGTCGCTGGTCAGGTTGCCCACGACGGTGATGACGGTTTCGCCGGCCACGGGCTACTCCGCGCTCGTCGCTGCGGGAGCGGCGGCAGGAGCGGCGGCGGGCGCCTTGGCGGGAGCGGCGGCCTTGCGGGCGGCCTTCTCGTCGGCGAGCTTCTTGGCCTTGGCGACCATCTCGATGCCCTCTTCGGCGCGCAGGACCTTCGTGCGCAGCACGGCCTCGGAGAGGCCCAGCTGGCGGTCGAGCTCGACGGTCGCGGCGGGGGTCGCGGTCAGGTTGACGACGGCGTAGATGCCCTCGCTCTTCTTCGCGATCTCGTAGGCGAGGCGGCGGCGGCCCCAGATGTCGACGTTGTCGACGGTGCCGCCATCGTTGCGGATGACGTTGAGGAACTTGTCCAAGCTCGGAGCGACGGTGCGCTCATCGATCTCGGGGTCAAGGATCACCATCAATTCGTACTGATGCATGTCTAACCCACCTCCTTCGGACTTAACGGTCGCAGACGGTCTGCGACAGGAGGGTCGTGGCATCGTGCCCCCGGGAACGCCCGCGGCGAGCGCGAGCTGTGGGAGCAACCTTCCAAGGATACCCGCTCAGCGGGAGGACCACCAGTCCAGGAGGCGACGGGTGGCCTCCTCCTCGCCGAGCGGGCCCTCCTCCGTGCGCAGCTCCAGCAGGAAGCGGTACGCCTCCCCGACCTCGCGCGACGGTCCGATGCCGAGGACGCTCTGGATCTGCACTCCGTCGAGGTCGGGTCGGAGGGAGTCGAGCTGCTCCTGCTCCCGGAGGGTCGCGATGCGCTCCTCGAGGTCGTCGTAGGCGAAGCCCAGGCGGTCGGCCTTGCGGCGGTTGCGCGTCGTGACGTCGGCGCGCGTGAGCATGTGGAGGCGTTCGAGCTGGTCGCCGGCGTCGCGCACGTAGCGGCGGACGGCGGAGTCGGTCCAGGCACCCTCGGTGTAGCCGAAGAACCTCAGGTGCAGCTCGATCAGCCGGTAGACCGACGCGATCGTGTCGTTGTCGAAGCGCAGCGCCTTGAGGCGCTTCTTCGCGAGCTTGGCGCCGACCACGTCGTGGTGGTGGAAAGTAACCACACCACCCGGTTCCAGCCGCCGTGTGGCGGGCTTTCCGCAGTCGTGGAGGAGGGCGGCGAGCCGCAGGATCAGGTCGGGCGCCTCCCCGGGGTGCCGCTCGGCCTCGTAGTCGATCGCCTGGCGGAGCACGGTCAGGCTGTGCTCGTAGACGTCCTTGTGGTGGTGGTGCTCGTCCTTCTCCAGGATCATCGCCGGCAGCTCCGGCAGCACGAGCTCGGCGATACCGGTCTCGACGAGCAGCCGGATGCCCGGGACGGGGTCGCTCGTCTTCAGGAGCTTGGACAGCTCGTCGTTCACCCGTTCGACGCTGACGATCCCGAGCGTCGACGCGCGCTCCGTCATCGCCTCTCGGACCGCGTCGGACACCGTGAACCCGAGCTGGGCGGTGAACCGGGCGGCCCTCATCATGCGGAGGGGATCGTCGCGGAAGGAGTCGACGGCGAGGCCCGGCGTGTCGAGGACGCCGGCCAGGAGGTGCTCGACACCGCCGCGAGGATCGACCAGGACCTTCTCGGGCAGGCGGAGCGCCATGGAGTTGACCGTGAAGTCGCGGCGGACGAGGTCGCCCTCCAGGGTGTCGCCGAACTCGACGACGGGCTTGCGGGTCTCGCCGTCGTAGACGTCGCTGCGGTAGGTGGTGATCTCGACGGTCTCGCGGTCGACGCGCGCGGCGATGGTGCCGAAGGCGCGGCCGACCTCCCAGTGCGAGTCGGCGATCGGCACGACCACTTCCAGGATCTCATCGGGAGTGGCGCTCGTGGTGAAGTCGAGGTCGTTGACGGGCCGACCGAGGAACGCGTCGCGGACCGGGCCGCCGACGAGGGCGAGCTCGTGACCCGCCGCCTGGAAGGCGAGAGCGAGCTTCGAGACGCGGGGAGTGGCCGCCAGCCGGTCGAGCCGCGCGACGGCCGAAGCGACGGTATCCATGACGCATTAGCTTGCCACAGGCCCGGTGCCCAGGCTTCTTCGCCGTCATTCCCTAGACTCGCTATGCCCGGCTCGCGACGACCGTCGTTTCCGCGCCCTTCGCCTATGAGAATCCTTCCCGCGTTCGCCGTCTCCGCCCTGGCCGCCGTCGCCCTCGTCGCCGGCATGCCGGGCGCGGCCGCGACCGCCGCGACCGCCACGCCGTCGCCGAGCTCCTCGTCCGGCTCGACCTCGTCGACGACCGCCGCCGACGCGGTCACCGTCTCGCTCGCTCCGGCGAACAACGGCGTCGTCGCCGAGGGCGCCGACCTCACCACGACGGTCACGATCCGGAACGGCACCGACACGGCCCTCGACGCCGGAGTCGTGCGCCTCTACCTCGACCGCCAGACCTTCTCCAGCCGGTCGCAGCTCGAGGCCTGGTTCGCCCGCCCCGACGACACGACGACCGACGCCCTCGGAGCGTTCATGATCACCACCGAGGTCCCCGCCATCCGGGCCGGCGCCACGAGCACGCCGATCTCCGTCACGATTCCGTCGTCGAGCCTCCAGCTGAACGGCAGCGACTGGGGCGCCAAGGCCTTCGGCGCCCGCTACAGCGTCGCCGGCTCGCCTCTCACGGAGCAGCACTCGAGCGTCGTCTACTACCCGAACGACAGCTTCCAGGCCACGCGCCTCGGCGTCGCCGTGCCCCTCACCGTCCCCGAGAGCACGAGCGGACTCGTCTCGAGCGAGGCGCTCGCCTCCTACACGTCGCGCAACGGCATCCTGACGCAGGAGCTCGAGGCCGTCCGCGGCAAACATGTCGCCATCGGCATAGACCCGATGATCCTCGCCTCCATCCGCATCCTCGGCAACGTGGCGCCGCCCTCGGCCCTCGCGTGGCTGAACCGGCTGGAGCGCGTTCCGAACGAGACCTTCGCCCTGGCGTACGGCGACTCCGACCTCTCGGCGCTGCGCCAGGCGGGAGCCACGCGCATCCCGACCCCGGTCGACTTCTCCGACGCCATCGCCACCCAGCTGAAGGCGGAGCCGGACTCCTACACGCCCGTCACGCCGACGATCGGGCCGAGCGGCGGGGCGACCGCAGGAGCCCCGGGGGCGACCTCCCCGACCCGCTCCGCGACTCCTGCGGCGACTCCCGCACCCACGGGCTCGCCCGCCACGACGGTCCCGACGACCGAGTCGCTCCTGGCGTTCCCGTACACGATCCAGTCCGTCGCCTGGCCTCTCGACGACACGGTGAGCAGCGCCGACCTCCCGGTGTTCGCCTCGAGCGGCGTGAAGACGACGATCCTCTCGAGCGACAACGTGAAGAGCACCGACGGCGCCACCGAGAACGCCTCCGTGCGCATCGGGTCGCAGGCGGCGCTCGTCTCGGACGACACCCTCTCCGACCTGCTCCGCGAGGCCTCCACCGCCGGCACGCCCGACGAGTGGAAGAGCGACGTCGCGGAGCTCTCCGCCCAGCTCGCCACGCTCAGCCACGAGCGTCCCAGCGACGCTCGGACCCTGTTCGCCACCGTGCCGCGCAACTGGGCGACCACGGGCTCCCGCCTCGACGACACGCTCACCGAGCTGGCGAAGCTCCCCTGGGCGTCGAGCGCGACGATGCGGCAGGCCGTGGCCACGAGCCCCACCACGACGACGCTGTCGTCCAAGAAGGCGTCGGCGTCGCGGGTCGAGCTCCTGCGCCCCCTGGTCTCGTCCGACTCCGACCTGACGCGCTTCGCCACGGCGCTCTCCCAGCCGCAGGTCGTCACCAGCCGCGAGAGGCTGCGGATGCTCGCCCTCTCGTCGACGTCGTGGTCCGACAACGGCGACGGGCTCCGCACCGAGATCGCGAAGTTCCAGGCGTCGGTCGCGAAGACCGTCACGCAGGTGCGGGTGGTGCGGGGGAGCGACATCAACGTGCTGGGCGACCGCTCGTCGCTTCCCGTCATGGTGCAGAACGACACCGCCTCCTCGGCCGTCATCTACCTCCGCGTCGTGCCGTCGAACTACAACCTCAACATCGAGAAGAGCGTCATCTCGATCACCGTGCAGCCCAAGTCGCAGCAGCGCATCACCGTGCCGGTGCAGTCCGTGGCCAACGGCAAGGTGAATCTCACGCTGAGCCTGACCAGCAGGACCGGCGAGGCGATCTCCAGCCCTTCGCAGGTCGCGATCAACGTGCGCGCCGGCTGGGAGACCGCGATCACGCTGATCTTCGGCGTGGCCGTGGTGATCATCTTCGGCGGCGGCATCTACCGGAGCCTCCGCCGCCGGCAGCGCTCGCGCAGGGCCGCGGCGGGGGAGAGCGACAGCGACGGCGGCGCGGCGACCGGATCCGGCGGAACCTCGTCGGAGGTCGCGTCGTGACCGTCGTCGATCCCGTCGGAGCCGAGAACCCGGATCCGCCCACCGCCTCCGTCCCCGTGCAGCGGAGCCTCGGCCGAGCGAGCGCCCTGCTGGCGAGCGGCACCGTGGTGTCGCGCGTTCTGGGCTTCGCGAAGACGGCCGTGCTCGCCGCCGCCATCGGACAGGCCTTCAGCGGGGCCGCCGACGCGTTCGCCCTCTCCAACCAGCTCCCCAACAACATCTACGCGCTCGTCGCCGGAGGGCTGCTCAGCGCCGTCCTGGTGCCGCAGATCGTCAAGGCGGCCCGGCACAGCGACGGCGGCCAGCGCTACATCAACAAGGTCGTCACCCTCGGGACCGCCGTGTTCGCGGTGGTAACCCTCGTCGCGGTCATCGGCGCCCCGATCCTGGTCAACGTCTACGCCTCGTCCGCAGGAGCAGGGGGCCGCGGCTTCTCGCCCGGTGCCATCGCCCTCGCCACCGCCTTCGCGTACTGGTGCCTCCCGCAGATCTTCTTCTACGCCGTGTACTCGCTGCTCAGCGAGATCCTCAACGCGCGCCAGATCTTCGGACCTTTCACGTGGGCTCCCGTGATCAACAACGTCGTGTCGATCCTCGGGCTCGTGGTGTTCATGCTGCTGTTCGGGGGAGCGGGCCACAACTCGCTCGTCGCGAACTGGACCCCGGGCCGCATCGTCGTCCTCGCGGGCACGGCCACGCTCGGCGTCGCGGCGCAGGCGGCGTTCCTGCTTCTGTTCTGGAAAAAGGCCGGACTCACCTTCCGCCTCGACTGGAAGTGGCGCGGCGTCGGACTCCGCGACACCGGGCGCGCCGCGGGCTGGATGTTCGCCCTCATCCTGGTGACCCAGCTCGCCGGCATCGTGCAGAGCCGCGTCGCGTCGCTCGGCACCGACATCGGCGCCTCGAACGCCACCCTCGCGAACGCCTGGCTCATCTTCATGCTGCCGCACGGCATCGTGGCGGTGTCCATCGCGACGGCGTACTTCACGAGCATGACGGCGGACGCCGACCGGGGCGACCTGCGCGCCGTCCGGAACAATCTGTCGGAGTCGCTCCGCGCGATCGGCCTCTTCATCGTCTTCTCGGCGGTGGCGCTGGCGGTGGTGGCCTACCCGTTCGCGCGCTTCTATGAAGCCACCTTCTCCGGCGTCGCGGCGATGGCGCACGTGATCCTCGCGTACCTCCCCGGTCTGATCCTCTTCAGCATGCTGTTCGTCCTCCAGCGGGTCTTCTTCGCCTTCCACGAGCAGCGCACGGTCTTCTTCATGCAGCTCGTCCAGTCGGGCGTCGGCGTCGTGGGCATGCTCGTCTGCGCGATCACCGTGCCGCCGCAGCACATCGCGGTCGCCGTCGCCGTGGTCACCTCGATCGCCGGGAGCGCGCAGACCGTCGTCGCCCTCGTGCTGGTCCACCGCCGCATCGGCGGCATCGATGGCCGCTGGGTGGCTCGCCGCCACATCCAGTACCTCGTCTTCTCGCTCGTGGCCGGGGTCGTCGGCATCCTCGTCGTATCCGGTCTGGGAGGTTACGACGCTGAAGGCTTCGGGCTTTCGGGCCGCGTGCCCGCCATCATCACCGTCGTGATCGCTGGAGTCGTCATGGCCGCCGTGTACGTCGTCCTCCTGACGGCCGCGCGGATCCCCGAGCTCTCGGCCATGACGCGACCCGTCCTGCGGCGCCTCCGTCGGAGCTGACGGCGCCCGCCTGGGAACACCCGGGGCGCCAGGAATAAGCGGAAGTTAGGATGTGTTTCACCGCACAGGCAGGCCCGACGGTCCGCCGGACAGTTCTTCAGAAAGGTGCCCCATGCGTCAGGTCATCATCATCGGTTCCGGCCCGGCCGGTTACACCGCTGCGATCTATGCGGGTCGCGCCGGGCTCCGCCCCCTTGTCGTCGCGAGCTCGGTCGAAGCGGGCGGCGAGCTCATGAAGACCACCGAGATCGAGAACTTCCCCGGATTCCCCGACGGCCTCCAGGGCCCGGAGCTCATGTTCAAGATGCAGGAGCAGGCGGAGAAGTTCGGCGCCGAGGTGCTGCTCGACGACGTCGTCAGCGTCGACCTCGCGGGCGACGTCAAGAAGGTCACCCTCGGCAGCGGCGTCGTGGAGGAGGCCCTCACGGTCATCTACGCGACCGGTTCGGCCTACCGCAAGCTCGGCATCGCCGACGAGGAGCGCCTCTCCGGTCGCGGTGTCAGCTGGTGCGCCACCTGCGACGGCTTCTTCTTCAAGCAGAAGGAGATCGCGGTCGTGGGCGGCGGCGACTCGGCGATGGAGGAGGCCACCTTCCTCACGCGCTTCGCCACGAAGGTCTACGTGATCCACCGCGGCGACACCCTGCGCGCGTCCAAGATCATGCAGGACCGCGCTTTCGACAACGAGAAGATCGAGTTCCTCTGGAACAAGACGGTCACGGGTATCACCGGCGACGAGAAGGCGACCGGCGTCGTCCTCACCGACACGGTCGACGGCTCCGAGTCCACTCTCGACCTCGAGGGTCTGTTCATCGCGATCGGCAACGACCCCCGCGTCCACCTGGTCCACGGCCAGCTCGACCTCACCTCGGAGGGCACCGTCGCCGTCGAGGGGCGCTCGTCGAAGACGAACCTCCCCGGTGTGTTCGCCGCGGGAGACGTCATCGACGTGACCTACCGACAGGCCATCACGGCTGCCGGATCAGGAACGGTCGCGGCCCTCGACGCCGAGCACTACCTCGCCGGCCTCGACAAGTCGGTCTTGGACCAGGCCCTGGGCGCCGAGCCGGCCGAGCCCGTCACCGCCTCGGCTCGCTGAGCACCGTCACCACCTCGCTTCACGAACGTCTGACTCTCCACGAAAGGGGAACCCCATGAGCACCGCCACCGCCGTCACCGACGCCACCTTCGAGCAGGATGTCCTGAACTCCGACGAGACGATCCTCGTCGACTTCTGGGCCGAGTGGTGCGGCCCGTGCCGCGCCGTCTCCCCGATCCTCGACCAGATCGCGGCCGAGCACAGCGACAAGATCAAGATCGTCAAGCTCAACGTCGACGACAACCCGCAGACCGCGATGAAGTACCAGATCACCTCCATCCCCGCGATGAAGGTCTACCGCGGTGGCGAGGTCGTCAAGACCGTCATCGGCGCCAAGCCCAAGCCGGCCCTCGAGGCCGACCTGGCGGACTTCCTGGCGTAGACGAACGCATCGAGAGCCCGCCCAGCATCCACGCTGGGCGGGCTTTCTCTGTTAACACGACCTTTTCCCCTACTCTTGAACGAACTTCCGGAAGGCTCCTCATGACCAACCAGGGCACCAACCTCGATCCGTGGTACGACAGCTACGCAGACCGCACGGCAGGCCTCAGCGCCTCCGAGGTGCGGGCCCTGTTCGCCGTCGCCTCGCGTCCCGAGGTCGTCTCCCTGGCCGGGGGGATGCCGTTCGTGTCTGCGCTGCCGCGCGAGATGGTCATGGGCTCGATCGAGAAGGTCATGCACGACAACGGGGCCATGGCCCTCCAGTACGGCTCGGGCCAGGGCACACCCGCGATCCGCGAGCACATCATGCAGATCATGGCGATGGAGGGCATCCGGGGGAGCGCCGACAACGTCGTCGTCACGACCGGCTCGCAGCAGGCCCTCGACCTCGTCACCCGTCTCTTCATCAACCCGGGCGACGTCGTCCTGGCCGAGTCGCCGAGCTACGTCGGGGCCCTGGGGGTCTTCCGGGCCTACCAGGCCGATGTGGCGCACGTCGAGATGGACGACGACGGCCTGATCCCCGAGGCGCTCCGCCAGCGCATAGCCGCCCTCGAGGCGGAGGGGCGGACGATCAAGTTCCTCTACACGATCCCGAATTTCCACAACCCAGCAGGAGTCACGCTCTCCTGGTCCCGTCGGCTCGAGATCCTCGACATCTGCCGCTCCCACGGCATCCTCGTCCTGGAGGACAACCCCTACGGTCTCCTGGCCTTCGACAAGCCGGCGCCCCAGGCGATGCGCTCCGTCGACGACGAGGGTGTCATCTACCTCGGCTCCTTCTCGAAGACCCTCGCGCCCGGGTTCCGCGTCGGCTGGGCTCTCGCCCCGCACGCCATCCGCGAGAAGCTCATCCTGGCCAACGAGTCCGCGACCCTGTCGCCCAACTCGTTCGGGCAGTTCGTCATCACCGAGTACCTCGACCAGGCCGATTGGCGCGGACAGATCGACCGGTTCCGTCTCCTCTACGCCGAGCGCCGCGATGCGATGCTCAGCGCACTGGGGGAGTACCTCCCGTCGCTGTCCTGGACGAAGCCCGACGGTGGCTTCTTCGTGTGGGTCACGCTCCCCGAAGAGCTCGACTCGAAGGCGATGCTCCCCCGCGCCGTGAAGGAGCTCGTGGCCTACACGCCCGGCACCGCCTTCTTCGCCGACGGCGGGGGTCGTCAGAACATGCGTCTCTCGTTCTGCTATCCGACGCCCGAGTTCATCCGCACCGGCATCGCTCGTCTCGCGACCGTCATCAACGGCGAGCTCGATCTGCTGCGGACCTTCTCCGGTGCGGCCCTCACGGCACCGGTACCCACTCGGCCGAGCGTCACCACGCCTCCTCCGAACATCCTCTGATCAGGACTTTTATCTACTTCGTGGACTGAGCGTCGATCTCAGCGCGTCGATCCCACCCTGCACCGACACCGAGAGGGAGCGAAGCTCCAGATGACCTCCATCACGCCCGATTCCGCCGCCGTCCGCTCCGTCGTCGTCCTCGCGGGCGGGATCAGCCACGAGCGCGACGTCTCCCTCCGGTCCGGTCGTCGCGTAGCCGACAGCCTCGTCGCCCACGGCCTCTCGGTCGAGCTCCGCGACCCGGACGCCAGCCTGCTCGGTCACCTGCGCGACACCCAGCCCGACGTCATCTGGCCTGCCCTCCACGGTGCGAGCGGGGAGGACGGCGCACTGCGCGGACTCCTCGAGGCGCTCGACATCCCCTTCGTCGGGTCGCGTGCCACCGCGGCGCGCCTCGCCTGGGACAAGCCGACGGCCAAAGCGCTCGTCGCTCGTGCAGGCATACGAACGCCGCGGAGCATCACCCTCTCGCACGACGCCTTCCGCGAACTCGGAGCGGTCAGTGTCTTGCAGGCCATCTCCGACGAGCACCCGGTCCCGGTCGTCGTGAAGCCCGCCCGCGGCGGGTCCGCCCAGGGCGTCACCGTCGTGGACGACGCGTCCGCACTCCCGCGGGCGATGGTCGACGCCTACACCTACTGCGAGGACGTCATCGTCGAGCAGAAGATCGTCGGCACCGAGGTCGCCGTCGGTGTTCTCGACACCGGCGACGGCCCCGTCGCTCTCCCGGCCGTCGAGATCGTACCGACGTCCGGCTTCTACGGTTTCGAGGCGCGCTACAACGCGGGGGAGACCCGCTTCTTCACTCCGGCGCGCCTCGACGAAACGGTCAGCGCAGGAGTTGCGGAGGCGGCGGTGGCCGCGCACACCGCGCTCGGTCTGCGTCACCTGTCGCGCGTCGACATCATCGTCGACGCCGCCGGCACCCCCTGGTTCCTCGAGGTCAACGTACTTCCCGGACTGACGGAGACGTCTCTGGTGCCGATCGCGCTCGAGGCGGCCGGATACGACCTCGGCTGGGTCTACGCGGAGTTGGCGCAGCGCGCCATCCTCGACCACGAGGCGTAGGTCGCGGCTCCTACGGGCCAGCTTGCTGGGCAACGACGATGTTTCACGTGAAACACGACCGAATCGGCCCTCCGTCGCCATCTGTGGCTCCGTTGCCGATCTCAGAAACGTCCCTCAGCACGCTCAGATCGCTTCTGGGCCCTGCTCTCGCACGTATGACTAGATCAGAGGCCACTTGTGCTGGGGCCCATGACGCAGAAACGGGGCGACGGCTGCCCGAAAGCGTCCCGTCACCCCGTGTCTCCTGCGTTCAGGCGACGCCGAAGGGATCCTGCCCCATCTCGCCCAGAATACGGTTCAGATCACCGATGGAAGCGAAGTCGATCGTGATCGAACCCTTCCGCGCCCCGAGCGTCACCTTGACCCGGGTGTCGAACCGGTCGCCGAGGCGCTCGGCCACGTCGGACAGGTGACCCTGGGTGGCCCCGGACGTCGTCTTGGCGGGCCGTTTGTCTTTCAGGGTGAGGCCCGCGGCAGCCGCCTCGGCCGCCCGGACGGAGAGATCCTCGTTGACGATCTTGTCGGCGAGACGCTCCATACCTGCGGCGTCACCGACGGACAGGATGGCGCGGGCGTGACCGGCCGACAGAACTCCTGAGGCCACGCGACGCTGCACGGGGGAGGGGAGGCGCAGCAAACGCAGGGTGTTGGTCACCTGCGGGCGGCTGCGGCCGATCCGGCCGGCCAGTTCCTCCTGCGTGATGCCGAAATCCGCGAGAAGTTGCTGATAGGCGGAGGCTTCTTCCAGCGGGTTGAGCTGCGCACGGTGAAGGTTCTCCAGCAGGGCGTCGCGGAGCATGGCGTCGTCCGCGGTGTCCTTGACGAGTGCCGGGATCGTGGCGAGGCCGAGCTCCTTGGTGGCGCGCAACCGACGCTCGCCCATGACCAGCTCGTACTGCGGGCCTCCGGCGACGGGCGCCTTGAGGGGACGCACGACGATGGGCTGCAGGAGCCCCACCTCGCGGATGGACGCGACGAGCTCGCTCAGCTCCTCCTCGCGGAACTCCGTGCGGGGCTGGTGCGCATTCGGCACGATGTCGAGGGGATTGAGACTCGCCAGTCTCGCCCCGGGGACGGCGACGAGGTCCTCCGCCGTCTGCTCGCGCGACGGGAAGAAGACGTCCACGGGGCGTCCCTGCGTCTCGTCCTGCACGGGGATGAGGGCGCCGATGCCGCGGCCGAGTCCGGTTCGTTTGGTTGCCATTACTGGGGCGCTCCTCGGTGTGCAAGTTCGGCGGCCGCCTCGAGATACGAGAGCGATCCGGGGGAGTTGGTGTCGTAGCTGATCACGGTCTGCCCGTAGCCCGGCGCCTCGCTAATGCGCACGGACCGCGGGATCATCGTCTTCAGCACCTCCTTGGGGAAGTGCTCGCGCACGTCCGCTGCGACCTGCTGCGAGAGGTTCGTCCGTCCGTCGTACATGGTCAGCAGGATGCTCGACACGGTGAGCACCGGATTGAGGTGCTTCTCGATCAGCTGGATGTTGCGCAGCAGCTGACTCAGACCCTCCAGGGCGTAGTACTCACACTGGATCGGGATCAAAACCTCTTGTGCCGCCACAAAGGCGTTGATGGTCAAGAGCCCGAGGGACGGCGGGCAGTCGATGAAGACGTAGTCGAACCGTTCGTCGCGCTCCGCAGTGGTCTGCAGGAAGAGATCGAGGGCGGTCCGGAGTCGCTGCTCCCGGGCGACGAGCGATACGAGTTCGATCTCGGCGCCGGCGAGATGGATCGTCGACGGCACGCAGTAGAGAGCGTCGAACTCGGGGCTCTTCTGGATCACGTCGGCGATGGCGGATTCGCCCACGACCACGTCGTAGACACTGGCCGTCTCCGCACGGTGTTCGACACCGAGCGCGGTCGAGGCGTTCCCCTGAGGATCGAGATCGATGACGAGCACACGAGCACCGTTGCGAGCCAGGCCGGCTGCCAGATTGACCGTGGAGGTCGTCTTGCCGACGCCACCCTTCTGGTTCGACACGGTGATCACGCGTGTCTTCTCCGGGCGGGGGAGGGAGTCGATGCGCAGTGCCTCGCGGCGCCGCGTCAGGTCGGCGAGTTCGCGGGCAAGGGGAGTGGTCGCGTCGAATGTCGTGGAGGAAGTGGACGAGGCTCCTGCCCCACCCTGAGACCCGTCGACGTCTGAAGGTCTACTCACCGGATACGTCTCCGAATCGCCATGTTTCACGTGAAACGGCCGAGTGGAGCGCTCCTCAGAAAGAAGGTGTCACTCGCCGCAAGTCAATCAACTGTAGCCCGAAAAACCCGAGTGGTTTCGTCGACGAGACCGACGCCGAGCTCAAGGACCTCGACGTTCGTGAGGTGGTTCCGAGCGATCACCTTGCGGGCCGCCGCCACTTCGTCCTCGACACGGGAGCCCTTCAGGAACAGCAACTCGCCACCCGTGCGGACGAGCGGGACCGTCAGCGGAATGAGCTTCGAGAGCGCACTGACGGCTCGAGCAGTTGCCTGATCGAGCCAGGGCGAGATCTCCGCGTCCTCGGCACGTGCACGCAGCACCTCGACGTTGGTGAGACCCAGGCGATCCGCCTCGGACCGCAGCCAGTCGGTGCGACGCTCCATCGGCTCGATCAGGATCAGCATGGCATCGGGCCGGGCCGCCGCGAGGACGAGCCCGGGGAGGCCCGCTCCGGAGCCGATGTCTCCGACCCGCCCAGCCATGAGAAGAGGCGCGAGAAGCCCGCTGTTGATGACGTGGCGCGTCCACAGCCGGGGCAGCTCCAGCGGGCCGATGAGGCCGAGCTCCTCCCCGTACTGGGCGAGGTCGCGGGTGTACTGGCGGACGACGTCGATCCGGTCTCCGAAGAGGGTCGCGGCGGCAGCCGGCTCGACCTCGAGATCAGCGGGGGAGGTGGTCATCGGGCGATATGAAGAATTGACATCCGACGATGACTAAGCGCGACGGACGACCGTGTGACGGTCGCGCCCTTCGCCCTCGGACTCCGACACGAAGCCGCGCTCCGAGACGATGTCGTGCACCAGCTTCCGCTCGTACGACGACATCGGGGGCAGCGCCGCCGCGGTCGAACCCTCTTCGAGCTTCTCGACGGCCCGGTCAACCAGGAGCATCAATTCCTGCTCACGAGTGGCCCGCGAGCCACCGACGTCGAGGATGAGCCGGGAGAACTCACCGGTGCGCGTCTGGACCGCGATACGGGTCAGCTCCTGCAGGGCCGTCACGGTGTCCGGCTTCGACAGGAGGCGGAGGTCGTTCTCCCCGGAGGAGTCGACGGAGATGTAGGAGCGACCGCCCCGCGTCTCGATGTCGATGTCGCCGTCGAGGTCGAGGATGTCGAGGAGCTCCTCGATGTAGTCGGCCGCGATGTCGCCCTCGTCGAGGTCCGACTCGCTGTCGGCATCGGCATCGGGTTCGTCACCGGAAGAGTCCTCGACGGTCGACTCGCCCTCGCCTGCCAGGGGCGCGTTCGTCGTAGAAGACGCGTCGGTCAGGGGCTCCTGCGTCTCGACGGTGTCGACGTGGTCGACGGAGTTCTCGGTCTCGGCGGAGCTCATCGGGCCTGTCCGTTCTGCTTCTTGGCGCGCGACTTACCCACGGGCTGGCTGCGCTGCGTGGTGACGCGCTTCGGGGTCTCGATCTCGGTCACGGTCACCTCGGTGAGGGACTTGAGGCCACCGCCGGAGACACCGCGACGGGCCTCCTTCTCCTGCTGCTTCTTCGCCAGTCGGGCCTCGCGGGCAAGAGCCGCGTCGCTGCCGGGCGTGGGGGAGTTGCGGATGACGACGTACTGCTGACCGAGGGTCCAGAAGTTGGAGGCCAGCCAGTAGAACATGACGCCGAGGGGGAACGACAGACCGGAGAAGAGGAAGACGAGGGGGAGCACGTACAGGAGCATCTTCTGCTGCTTGTACATCGGGCTCGCCTTGGTCTCGGGCGACATGTTCTTGGAGGTGAGCTGCAGCTGCGTGTAGAACTGCGATGCCGTCATCAGGATGATCATCGCGCCGGCGATGACCTGAACGTGCCAGGTGGTCGCCGTCGTGAAGGTCTCGTGCAGGGGCGCTCCGAGCAGCTCGGCCTTGGCGAAGGAATCGGAGAGCGACTTGTTGAGGAGGCCGATGCCGATCTTGCCGGTCTGCGCGTTGTGCAGCACGGTGTAGAGGGAGAAGAACACCGGCATCTGGATGAGCAGGGGCAGGCACGACGAGAGCGGGTTGGTCCCGGTCTCCTTGTAGAGGGCCATCGTCTCGCGCGACATGGCCTCGCGGGAGAACTGGTCTTTCTTGCCCTTGTACTTGTCCTGGATCTTCTTCAGCTGCGGGGCGACCTCCATCATCCGGCGCTGGTTCTTGATCTGCCGCACGAAGATGGGGATGAGGGCGACGCGGACGATGATCGTGAGCAGCACGATCGACAGCACCCACGTCACACCCGCGTCGGGCGCCAGGCCGAGGCCCTCGAGAACGAAGTGCCAGGCGACGAGGATCGCCTCGACCACCCAGCGGATCGGCCACAATATAGTGCCGACGAATCCGAGAATGTCCATGCTGGTCAGGCCTTTCCGTGGCTGTGAACGTTTGCGAGACGGGGGGTCACGAATCCGCTGCGAGCAACGGCGTAACGGTGGTGGTTCGGCTCGGGGACATCGTCGATGCCGCCCTTCGCCCAGGGGTGGCAGCGGGCGAGGCGCCAGCTGCCGAGGGCGATGCCCTTGGCGGCACCGTGCTGCTGGATCGCCTCGAGGGCGTAGCGCGAGCACGACGGGTAGTAGCGGCAGACATCGCCGTAGAGCGGGGAGACGGTGGCTCGGTACGCGCGCAGGAGCGCCACGCAGACGTTGCGCGGAAGGAGCACCAGAACCTGGACTACACGCCTCACGCCTTCACTTCTTTCGAACTCAGCACACCCTTGTCGATGACTCCCGTGATCTCTTCGAGCAGGGTAGACCACGGAACTCCGATACTGCCTGGCAGGGAGCGGATCACGACGTCTGTTCTCGGAGGGAGAAAAGGCAGTCGGTCGTGCGCCACGGCCTTGAGTCGACGACGGACGGTGTTGCGGACGACCGCGTTGCCCACCGTCTTGGCGACGATGAACCCGAAGCGGGGCGCAGGATCCTCGGGGCCGGAGCCCTCCGGACGTCGCCTCACGTAAACGACACAGTGCGCCGTGGCCGACTTGCGGCCACGACGCACGGTGTTTCGGTAGTCGTCTGCGCGAACGATCCGGTTGGCTCGTGCCAACACCTGAACCTCGACTCAGCGGCTCGACTCGACGTCGAGGCTACGCGGACAGCTCGGTGCGGCCCTTGCCGCGGCGGGCGGCGAGGATGGCACGGCCGGCGCGGGTGCGCATGCGGGCGCGGAAGCCGTGCTTCTTGGCGCGGCGGCGGTTGTTCGGCTGGAAGGTTCTCTTGCTCACGGTTTCGTCTCCAAGGAAAAGGACCGAGCCAGGTGCCGCAGTCCAGGAAAGTCTTGTCAGCCCGAATCGACTGAAATCAACTGGTTAAAACTACGCGACCCGGGCGCGTCGGTCAAACGCCGGGCAAAACGACCATTATCCACAGTGGGGAAAACTCCGGTTGCGTTTCGTCCGCCGTGTCGAACTAAGGTGGAGCAGTCTCGGACGCGATCACCCCGAGAACCGGGGCAACGGCGACGTTCGAGCCTCGGGGCCAGGCTTGCTGAGCGGTGGATAACCCTGTGAGCAACCCTGTTGACAAGTGGCGGCCCGACGCCGAGTGAAGAAGCGAGAGAAACA